>CAXTYC010000001.1:0-396150 GCA_964248365.1 uncultured Chroococcidiopsis sp.
AGGGAAATTAACCAAATCTATCGTTGCATCAATTGCTGGGCGCAGGTATATACTTGATGCTTTATCTGTTGCCTGATTTTAGAGAATTGGTATAAATCTGTGCTAAATTATGCTCGATTCTGAGTGCTGATGTCCATTTTTGCCCTTTCTTGTCTATGTATGTCCGCAGCAAGGAAAAGCCCAAAACCTTGATTTATAAAGGTTTTGGGCTGTAGTTTTTGATATATAAGGAGTTTGTGAGAATGGCTCAAGGCAGATTTGAACTGCCGACCTTGGGCTTATGAGTCCCAAGAAGAGTCGATGTTTACCAGTAATTACAGACTTCGACAAATAATTTTACCCCAATCTTACCCCAATAATCTTGAGTAGTACCTCATTCACTTGTCAATCGCTGGTCAACTTTCTCGAAAAATATTTGCTCAAAAATATTATCTAGAGATTCAACGGTCAACTAGCCCCAACCGTCACAGCTATTGTCTGTAGCTACGGCACTTGCTAATTATCAATGTATTGCAAGTAATACAAGTACAACAACAATGCTAACTGTCAGATTAGACGAAGAAACAGAACGACAGCAGGCAGATATCCTGGCTCACGAAAAAGATACTAATCGTAGTGAATTGATTAAACGCCTTATCCGCGATCGCGCTTCTGACATTGCAGGTAGGTAAAACTCTGGTGGAGAGACGGGGTGGACACCCCCAGCATCTACTACAGGATGCTCCAACCGATTTATCAGAACGTCAAAACCGCTCATGCGCGATTGCTGAATATTTCAAGCACAGCTTTTGAATTCAAGAGGATTGGTCAATCTGAGAAGGTCATAGATTATTAGACCAGATTGAAATCACTGGTATGCTTTTAGTACGGTGAATAGACTTTTCCGGCTTCTCGTTAGTAATAAATTCCTCTGTGCCAATTAGCACGGCTGCTGCTACGTGCAGGGCATCCATCGCCCCTAATCCCGATTCACTCACTTCTCGATAGGCATTTTGGATAATTAGGTCAGTATCTTCTGCCCAGTAAGAGACTGCATCAAAGTATTCCTCATAAAACCGAATTTCACCAGTGCGATTGTTATAAATTGCTTTAGGCAGTACCTCTAATTTCAGGAAGATGCTAGATGCGAAGTCACAATTAGGATCTCTAAGAATTGCTAAGGCTCTTTGGGCAATAGCTCCCTCACCCCGTGCGGCAGCAATTAGCACGCCTGAATCAAGAAATGTGCAAGTCACTCAACGTCTTCCTGATCTCCGCCTCTACGCTCGGCTTTTTCACGCTCAACTCCCTCCCAATCCAGCAAAGGTTCGCCAGAGGCAACGATTTCCTCGCGAATCTGTTGTAACCTTTCGCCTAGCGTTGACTTAGACTTCGGTTCGGCTACTTGCCTGGTTGCAGTGGCTTTCTTTAATTCCAAAAACTCTACAAAATCAATCACTTCTTGTTGCCGATCAGGAGGTAGCGATCGCCATTTCTCCAGTAACAATTGTTCAGTGTCCATATACCTCTCCATTTTCTAGTAACACTGTCTTGGTGGCTTTCTCTAACACCTGATGTTTTTTGTTTATAGTATCTTTATCTCTTGCAATAATTATTTTACAGCTTTCTTATAAAAACAGGATTATTATTTAAATATAAATTTACCAAATTATTATTTGAAAATTTATTTTGAACCAAATATTTTAGATAGACATTTTCTTTAGTTCCAAGTCTTCAATTTTCTATATCTAGACTTGTACCTATCACATTGAGAGCGAAAATTTCAAAAATTATCACAAGGCGATTCGATTTTTTAGAAGCTTCAGACAAATCACTGTCAGTAAATATCCTACTAAATTACTAAAATTAGTAAGCATTCTTTATGTTTGAAAAATATCTTTCACAATTTCAGTTGGCGCTTAATGATGAAGTTAGAGTCTTAAGAAAAAGCGGTGGGCAAAAAACATTCTTGAGCGATGGTTGCTATTTAGGCAAACGCTCAGTTCAGTAAGTCTATTCCTTCACGGCTGATACAGAACTACGCTTTCCAGATGATACACCAGTCGATTTAGAGTATCGTGGTAAAAAGTATAGAGGCACTATTATCTCTATTGAAGGATTTGAGCTAATTCTAGGATTAGAAAATCACATTGGGGACGCAATCGCTACAGCAATATTATTCACCGCTCCTTGGTTTCTGCTAGAGGAACTGAAAAAACGTTTGGAAGAAGTCAAAAACCTCAAGAGTGCTAACATTTCCCTGGCTGTAAAACTTCTAGGAAAAACCGCAGAATCTATTCTCGCTACTAATAATCAAGCCTACATACTACTTAACAAGTTAGAGCAACAACTAGGAAAGCCAATTAAGTATAACGAAAATCAACTGCTAGCTGTTGATAAAATTCTCTCCCAAAATGCTAGCTTCATTTGGGGACCACCTGGTACTGGTAAAACCAAAACGCTTGGCATGGCGGTAGCTGCACTCGTACAGGCTGGCGAGTCCGTGCTAGTAGTTGCCCACAGCAATGCGGCTGTAGATGTAGCAATGCTGAGTGTGGCTCAGTATTTACAAGCTTCACCTGTCTATAAAAATGGTTTGGTATTGCGTTATGGAGTGTCTAATCTGTCGAGCCTCGATCATTTTCCTCAACTTCACGTCAGGGGTGTGCTGCATCAACACAACCCAGCTTTGTTATCGCAAATTGAGCAACTAGAAAAGCAGAAGAAAAGCTTGATTCAGCAGTCGCGGAATGAAAAATTAAATGATTTACAACGTCAACAGCTTAAAACTCAAATAGCTCAAGTTAAACAAAATTTACAGCCACTCAAAGAGCATCTGAAAGAAAAAGAAGCAGAGCTGATTCGGCAAGCCAATGTTGTCGGCTGCACTCTATCTAAAGCCGCGATCGCCCAAGAAGTTTACCAACGTCGCTTTGATGCCGTAGTCATAGATGAAGCAAGCATGGCTTACATTCCCCACTGTGCTTTTATTAGTACTCTAGCGCATCGTCGAGTTGCTGTTTTTGGCGACTTTCGGCAGTTGGGACCAATTTCGCAGGCAGACACCGAAGCGACTAGGGAATGGTTACAGCGAGATATTTTTGATCAGGCTGGAATTACTGCTTCAGTTAAAAGAGGATGTACCGACCCAAGATTGGTGTTACTGAAAATCCAGTATCGTATGCATCCAGACATTGCTGCTATACCTAATCACCTTTTTTACGACACTCAGCTAGTAGACGGCGCAGGAGTAAAGGAACAAACAACATCTATTGTCCAGAATCCACCCAGTTCTGGAAATGCGCTTATCCTTTACGATCTTACTAAATTGTCAGCTTTCTGCTTCAGCTACGAAGAATCTCACAGCCGCTTTAACGTTATATCAGCTTTAGTAGCAGTTAATCTGGCATATGCTAATGTTCAAGCAGGTAATTCCAATATAGGAATTATTACCCCTTATAATGCTCAGTCTCGCTTGATTCATCGCTTGTTAAAAGATTTATCGATTGCCCAAAAGCAGGTGAAGGTAGCAACAGTACATCGCTTTCAGGGGTCGGAACAAGATGTGATTATATTTGATACGGTTGAAGGTCCACCACGAGAAAAGCCAGGACTACTAGTAACTGGCGGAATGGATAGCACAGCTATGCGACTTGCCAACGTAGCGATTAGTAGAGCTAGAGGAAAATTTGTTGGAATTGTCAATTACTCTTATCTCCAAAATAAGCTCAATTCATTTAATATCTTTCGTAAACTGATCGATCGGGTGGCAGCGCGAGCAAGCGTTCATTCTATTACCTGGTCAAAAGAGGCATCTGCTAATAACTGGAATTTAGATCTCCCAGGAGTAACCTGTTTCCCGAATAGTCACGCAGCGTCGAGGCAGATTGAATCGGAGATTGTCAAGGCTAAAGAAGAAATCGCTATTAACTGGTCAACCTCGCTGGCTAAACACCATTTTTCTGCTTCTATTCTCAAACAATGTCATCCAGAGCGCGTTCGCTTTTTTATTACCGGACAAGGTTATCAAAGTTTTGCTATTGGGCTACAGAATACTCAAATTTGGCAGGCGGGATCGCAACTCAATATTAGTTTAGTTGGTATCGATCGCCAGTGCTTATGGGTATACCTTAATCCAGCCTCCCCCGCTGGAGTTGTATTGCGCCTAGACTTACCACAAACAGTTAAGCTCCTCTATGCTTTTTGGCGGCTAGTACCTAGTGAGGAAGTTAAGCAAGATACCCTATTAGAAAAGATTCGTAAAGGTCAAAGTCCAGTAGGGATGCCTTGTCCTGTGTGCGGAGGTCTTTTGTATCCTACTGTCGGCAAGTATGGTGCTTATCTAGCTTGTACTAATAAGAATAAATGTCATTACACTAAATCAATGACCTGTACCGATGCTACTAACTGGGCGCGTCTAAACAATACTAAGTGTACACAATGCAGTTTTCAAGTAAAAGGTTGTAAAGGCTATAAAGGTGTTTTTCTCAGATGTACAAACTCAAAATGTGATGGGTGGGCATCATTAGAAAATTTCGTATAGATCTTCCAAAATTTACTCCTTTTCACAAAACCTCACGACCGTGCAGCTTTTCGTTGTCCAGCAGGAATTACATATTCAAAACCAGGGCAGTTTCTCACAATTCCATCGCCGCTAGGATTCATTTTTTTGGGATTCTCCGTGTATTGCCGCTGGCAGTTTTTTCGCACCCGTAGCGCAAGACTTGCTAGTACGCGATTATTGACAGCATCGGCTGTGTTGTATTCATGAAGCTTGCCAGCAAAGAACGCTAGAGTCCCCCACGCCACTAATGCAGCAATCGGCATCGCGTAGGCAAGTTTAACCGAATTTATGGCAATTTTCTTCGCTGCGTGGATTAAGAGCAGCACTTGCTTTTGTTCTTGAATCAGGCTAGAAGTCGCATCAACCAGACCAATTGAAATCGTCTGTAGATTTTGTCGCTCTGTATCCAGACTTTTGAGAGCGTCATCTAATTTTTGCTCTAAACTGCTGTGGCGATCACCCAATGCTATCAGCCTGTCTTCAACTAGTTACGCCGACTGTTGGATCTCTTCTTTAGCTTGTACGATCCTGCCATCTGACCTGCCCAATTCTTCTACTGCCGCAATATTTTGAGCCACGCAGAAATAGAAATCAAACAACTCGTTATCAAGAAAATATTGGTTGTCGCTCAACCACTCATATACGCGCTGTTGGGTAGTGGTAGGCTCACTCTTGAGTCTTTCGGTAAGCAAGGCTTGTAACTGGGCTTGTCGATCGCTCAGAGAAATTTTATTTCTACGACTGATTTGATTCATCAATTGTTTGCCCTGAGATTTTCTACGCTAAAGTCAGCCACAGCTAATACATCGTAGGCTCGGCGCAGGTATGCCCGTAACCCAGCTAGTTGAGCCGTACTAAATCCCTTGTAACGACGTGCCTCTGTAAAACTCAAGGTGTTTTTATAGATTTCCGTCGCCGTATCTTCTCTCAGCTTCGGTAAGTCTATGGCTCGGATACCAAACTGCTGTATCAGTTCTGATGTGATGAAGCTATCGAAGCTATCCCACTCTTCGCACTTACCTAAATTTCTCACCAAAATATGCTTGACCTTATCCTGCATGAATTCTAGAGTCCGCAAAAAACCTTCATAACACTCCTGCGAATCATCGAGTAAATACCAGTTCTGAATTTCAACTCCTAGATCGATCGCGGCTGCTAGAATATCTCCAGCATTCAACCAGTGATTGAATCCTTCCTCTACATTTCCAGGTAAATCCAGCAAAACCAACTTTTCCAGCGCTAAATCCAGTATGCGATCGGGAATCTTCAAATGGCGGTCTAGTTCGCTAAACTTCGTCGGCTGGACGAATTGGGGGTAAGCTTTAATAAAACTTTCCTGGCGGTCGGCATCCACTGCATAGCAATCTAACCCTGCTTCCAAACAGTAAGCGGCTTTCAGCTTCGAGAGTAGAGTTTTGCCAACTCCACCCTTTTTACAATTTGATAGATGAATGGCGGGACGAGTGGGAACGATCGCATCCGTTTGCTCTGATACTACTTGGGATTGTTTAGCTCTAGCCACAACTACCCACCTCTTTTATTTATTGGAGAACAATCGCTCGGCAGCTTCTTGCTTGATGTTTGGCAGAATGGCAGCAGGTTGAGTGTTGGCATCTTTAATCACTACCTCTGGTTTCCTAGTTGCTGGTGCAGGCACGGCAGGAGGAAGAATAGAATCAGAGCGATCAAAGCTATCTCCTGCTTCTTTCTCCAGCTGGCGGCGATACTCCGTGTGGTATTGCTTCAAAGTAGCAGCACTAATCTTGACTCCACTTTCGGCAATCGATCTTGCTAGATCGTCATATTCACAGCCCCTAGCCAAAGCCGCCTCAATTCTCAAATGCAATTTGGCTACTAATTGCCTCAAATAACCAGGTTGGGCAGCTTTACTTTTCGTTTGATCAATTTTTTTGGCGATCGCCTTTTCTAAGAGGCTGAAGTCAGTTTCATTCATGTCGTACTCCCCAAGACTAATTAGCTATGGTAGTGTATCAACAGCCAGCCAGGACGCGGCAAGAACGGCGTTTTGGATGCACCCTGGCGGGTAAATCTTACTCGGACAAATTCAGCTATATACGCGGGGAATCCCACACCTGATGCACCCTTACAGAGTGCGAAATAAAGGTACTGCCATCCTCGGATAAAGCTACAAAATATTGATTTTGGTAAAGAAATAGTAATAAAGCAATCTCGGATGAAAACTTCATTTGGGCAAGTGATCGCCAGTTAGCAACTACTGGTGTCCGAGAACGATGTTGATCGGTAATTAGCTAAGTCTTTCGCCGTAAATTTAGCAATCATTATTCCCCCCAGATTCTTATATGGTTTGTTCAATTGGTAGGCTCTATGCCAAAGTCGAGGACTACACCCAAAGCGACAGTTACTACATTAAAGGTGGAGGTCTTAATCAGTCAGAATGGTATGGCAAAGGTGCGGCTCGACTAGAATTGAGCGGCACGGTAAAACCGGAAGACTATCACAAAGCGTACAAAGGGTTAGATCCAGAAGGCAAAGCTTTACGACAGCAGCAGGCAGGCAAGAAGCAAAACCCAGGTAGAGATATCACTCTATCCGCGCCTAAATCAGTTGCTCTGATTGGCTTAGTCAAAGGTGATCGGCAAGTACTGCTAGAACATAAAGCAGCAGTCCGCACCACAATAGACTACGTAGAGCGCAACTGCATATTTACCAGAACTGGTAAGGGAGGAAAGGAGCGTTATCAAACTGACAATGCTTTATTTGCCATCTTCCACCACGACGACAACCGCAACCAAGATCCGCTAGTCCATAGCCACTGCATCGCATTCAATCAGACAGCAGGAGCGGATGGAAAGTGGCGCTCGATGGATAACCGCGAACTTTACCAGCAAAAGATGACTATCGGCATGGTCTATCATCACGAGCTGGGCAGAAGACTAAAAGCATTAGGGTACGAGCTAGAGTGGAATCGTGACGGCACCTTCGAGGTTGCAGGCTATAGCCAACAACAGCTAGAAGTTTTTAGCACTCGCCGCTCGGAGATCGTTGCCGCTGTTGGCATGGATGCGAGTGCCGAAGTCAAAGCCCAAGCTTGCACGACAACTCGTAAAAACAAGACTTATAAAACAGTAGAGGAGAGAGAATCGCTAGAAGTAACTTGGCGGCAACGAGCAGAAGCAGCAGGAATCGAGCATCCGCAGCCAAAACTGCGGCAAAACCTCGAAGAATCTTATAACCACTCCTCACACCCAGGTAGTACAGCCGAGCTGTTACGCAGCGCGATTGAAGTCAAGTGCGATCGCTCTGTTGCTTTCCCCCGTCATAAACTATTAAAAGAAACTTTGAGACAGTCACAGGGTAACTACAGCCTAGAGGAATTAGAGCAGGCAATTGATCGCGATCGCAATTTAGTAAAAACCAAAGATGGAAGATTAACTACCACCCAAGCACTAGGACGGGAGGTAGAAATCTTGCAAAATGCTCAACTCCACAGAAACGGCTATACTCCTCTTGCCACTACTAAAGCTGCCAAAGAAAAAGCCCAACAGGTTAGTTTGAATGCAGCTCAAGAGAATGCTTTGGTGCATTTTGCCACCAATCGAGATGCAGTAATGCTATGTCAGGGAGATGCTGGAGTCGGCAAGACATATACGCTCAAAGCACTGCAAGAAATCGTTAAAACAGACCAACAAGTAAGAGGCTTAGCTCCCAGTGCCTCTGCCGCTGAAGTCCTACAACAAGAAGCAGGGATTGCCTGTCAAACGCTTGATGCCTATCTCACAACCCCATGTCAGTCTCTACCCCAGAACGAGTTAATTGTGGTGGATGAAGCTGGAATGGTTAGTAGCTCTCAGATGCAAGCTTTACTGGAGCGATTGCAACAGACTAACTCTAGAGTAATTCTGGTTGGCGACACCAAACAGCTTTGGGCAGTAAAAGCTGGCTCTCCCTTCAGATTGCTGCAAGAAAAAGCTCAACTGCCTACCGTGCGGATCGATTTGAATGTCCGCCAGCAAAACCCGCAGCTTAAAGAAATTGTGGATTTGATCGCGGTTGATAAAATCGAGCAGGGCTATCAAAGACTGCAAGAACAGGGCAATATCAAGCAAATCCCTATCGATAGCAAGCGGATTCAAGCAGTCGTCAACGATTACCTAAGTCGGGAGCGGGAAAAACAAACCAAAACTCTCATCCTAGCTGGCACTAATGCAGAAAAGCAGACTATTACTTCCCAGGTGCGCCAGGGATTGATTGATCGAGGTCGGCTTGGTAAGGAAGCGCGAGAAATTTACGTTCTCAAGCGCAAAGATTTAACTAAATTCAGCATTACTCAATCTAGCAGCTATGAGTTAGGCGAAGTTGTGAAGTTTCACAAGGACTCATCCAAATTCAGCAAAGACTTGTACTACCGCATCGATGGTAAGGATGCTAAAACCCAAACACTGGCTCTTAGAGACAAATACGGTACTACCCAGACACTAGAGCTGAATAAATATAAAGAACGCGAAGTTTATCAAGCTCAAACCAAGGAAATCCGTTCTGGTGAGCAGATGAAGTTTACCCGCAATCAGTATCAGCAGAATCAAATTAATGGGCAGCGCTTCACCGTCGTAGGATTCACAGATGCGGGGCAGGCAATCGTCCAGACAAGGGGTAAAACTCAAAATCTAAATTTTGATGCCCTTTTGCACTCAGATTACAGCTACGTGGACACCGTACACGGCAGCCAAGGTAAAACTGCCGATTACTGTATTTACATCGCTAGTTCAAGTAATTCTCCAACAGTAGGGAAAGAGAGCTTTTACGTAGCTGCTTCGCGAGCTAGACAAGAATTTATCGTCTACACTGCTCATGCCGAGCATCTAGGGCTATCGGTGCAACAGTCCAGGGCGCAAGAGAATGCGTTGTTACTAATCCCAAGGCAGTCTGCTACCCAAAGCTACTCAAGCCCAGTAGCAATAACTAATCAGTCACCATCTCAGCTAATTGAACTACAGCCATCGATGCCAACACCCCCTCCTACACAGGAGCAGGAATTTAAGCTTTTGATGCAGTCAAAGTATCTAGTTGAGAAACAAGGGCAGCTAAATCCCCAAAATCCCAAGGAAAAGATTTACCAGTCAACCGACGGTACGGAAATTAAGCTCAGTGGCGATCGCCTCAAGGTTACACAGGGGAGGCTAGAACTAGCATTTAGCCCAGATAATGCGACTGTGAAAAACACCTTTTCTTGCGAGCAAATGCAGGCGCAAATTAAAGCCCGAACAGCCGAAGTACAAAATTACATTGCAATGGATCGAGCCAATCATCGTGGATGGGAGATAAGCATATGACAAGAAGAAACCCTAGAAGCAACAGGTCGCCATTTGAAGCAGTACTCTGTTTAACGGGGGTGTTTGCACTGTGGTGGGCTGTGGAAAACCAAACAATAGCATTACTTCTGATTCAGAAACCTCACCTGATTCTGCCCTACCTAATTCAGGAACTAGGGTTTTTCTGGGTCATAACTGGAGCAGTGGGAATCTTAGCTTTGTTGTGGTTCTTACTTGTTATCTCTGTCCCCACTTCTAACATCCTACGGGGAGCCAAGATAGTTCCGTCCAGCAAACTCAAGACAATTTTAAAGCAGCAGCCTCAGCCCCGAAACCAGCCCCAGATGGAACTGGCTGGAATGCCTATTCCATCTACATATGAAAATCGAGGAATTTTTGCCCCTGGTTCCCCAGGCAGCGGCAAAACCCAGGCAATTAGCCAATTAGTAGCTACCTTAAAACAGCGAACTGATTTCCGCGCAATCATATTCGATCGCAATGGCGAGTTGTTGGAGAAGTTGTACGACCCAACCAAAGATATAATCTTTAATCCTCATGATGCTCGTAGTTGCTATTGGACGCATATTCACGAGAAAGCACAACCAGCCACGATCGCTGCTGGTCTAATTCCGATGGAATCAACGCGCGAGCCTTTTTTCTCTAATGCTGGTCGAGCTGTAATGACAGAATTGTTCCGTAAAACCAGAAGCAACGCTGAGCTACTAGAGTTACTTCAAGCCGGTGCAGAGCAGCTAAAAGCTTTTCTAGCAGGCACGCTAGCCTATCGGTATTTAGAGGAAGCCAAAGTAGCTACCTCCGTGCTTTCAACCGCAGCTAATTATTGTCAGTTTTACGAATCTTTAGTTGTACCTCAAGCAAAGGCACTCAGCTTCTACCAGTGGGGAGCCGGCAACAGCCCTAAATGGATTTTTGTGACTCTCAATGAAGACGATACAGAACTGTTTAAACCCTTATACAGTCTTGCTTTTGAATTAATGCTCAAAGGATTGCTTTCTAATGGGCAGCGCAGTCGTAAAACTGCGATCGTGATTGATGAGTTGGGTGCGCTCAACCAGTTACCAAGCCTGAACCGATTATTGAGTGAAAGCCGCAAGTTTCTGGGCTGCCCCATCCTGGGAACTCAGACAGAAGCTCAAATTACCAAGATTTACGGGAAAGAAGATACTCGAATTCTACTCCAAGGGGCGAAAACAAAGTTAATTCTCAATTGCTCCGATCCCCAAACTGCTGAGACAATGGCACAGATTATTGGCAAGCAAGAACGAGTAGATTTCACTAATAATCACAATCGCAGTCACAATTACTCAGGCAAAGGAGCAGGTCATGGGAGTAGCGAGGGAGAGAGCGAGCAAATTCGAGAAGTATATGCAGTTATGCCTTCCCAATTGCAGGATTTACCCGATCTCACAGGTTATTTAAAAATCTCAGGACTGCCAGCAGCCCAAGTCAGGTTAAAAGTTCAACACTTTCCAGTGCAAGCTGAACGCTTTATTCCTCGCTCTCAAGCATTAACACAGCCTACCCCAGACCAGGCACAATCTGTTCAGTCAGTAAGAAATACGCAGAGTATTCAGGAACAGTGGCAGCGATTGCGATCGCAAATTTCTGGGGATTAAACTAAGTTTGTTAACTTGATTAAAGATATCTCTTATAAAAATCAACAATTGCCTGAATATTCCCAGCAGATCCTTCTTCATATAAGATCTGAAGTATTTTAATCATTTCTGGCGAATAACCTGCTAGGCTGAATTCTCCATTACGGTAAGCGAGAGTCATGCTACGTAAACGCTCTACTTGTAATGGGTCTAGTCCCTTCTCCCTTAGCTGAGTTAGAATAGCCTCTAACTCTTGTTTGTATTCCTCCTCTGGGATTGTTTCTTTTCCTTCTTTCGGATCTAGCCTAATATCAGCTAATTCCACGAGCAAAACAGACGAGTGATTGGAAGGAATAACTAGAAATTCTTTTTCTGGGTCGTACTCATCAACTAGAGCCAAAAGTTGATCTGGCATATCATCCCGACGTGGTAAGTATCGAGGTTTTTCACCTTCAAACCAGACAACGCCTCGTCCTTGAAATTCATATATAGTCAGAGCCATGTATCCTGCTTCCCATATGAATTCTGCTTCATTTAATTGATTTAACGGTTTTTCTACTCCTAGCAGTGATTGGAATAAATTTTGTTCTTCAGCTGAAAGCTCTAGCAAAACACGCGGATCGCCTTTGTTTTCGCGATAGCAAACGGCAGTATTTAGAAGACGAAGGGGGGTTTGGAATTCAAATCGGTCATATGTCAGTTCTTGCCAAATATCTCTCCATCTTCCTGCCGCCGGAACGCTAATAAGGGGCGAGAATAATGTGCGAATACTACGTACCAGTTCCTGCCCTAGAAATGAGGTGAATTGATGTTTATCGTAAACTTCTATTAAAGTTTCGAGGCACGATCGCCATGTACCCGCTTCTTGCGTTCTACAAAGCAGGTTACGGATAATTCCTTCCGTGTCCCTGCTCTTAAGCTCATCTACATTGTCAAAGCGATTAAGTGCATTATCTAAAGCTAAAATACCTTCGTCCCAATGGTTTAGCGCCAGCAGAGCTTTATCACGGTTCAAAAAAACAGTGGCAGCCTGATTCCCCAGTTCAATAGACTTGTCGCAGGCTGATAGTGCCTCCTCATAGCTCTCTAATTCGCTTAATATGACGCTTCGACCAAACCAGGCTTTTGAGTTATCTGGGTGGGGCGAACTCAATGACTCGATCAAATGAAGTCAAAGCTTCGTTGTATTTTTCAAGGTTACTCAATGCCATACTTCGACCAAGCCAAGCTTCTACATCTTTTGGATTTAGCTCAATTACCCGATTGTAGGAGTTTAAAGCTTCATCGTATCGATTGAGATTTGCTAGTACCAAACCTCGACTGTGCAAAGCTATCTCATCGTTAGGATCAAGCATTAATGCTTTTTCAAAAGACTCTAATGCTTCTTCGTAATTTTTAAGATGACCTAAAGCCAGCCCTCGGTTTGTCCAAGCTGTCTGGATATACAGATTTAGTTCAATTACTCTATTTAAAATTGTCAGTGCTTCACTAGGGTATCCAAGATTATTCAGAACTGTCCCTTTATTAAGTAAAATATGCGGATTGTTTGGGCTTAATTCAAGTGCCTTATCTAAAATTATTAAGGCATCATTATACATTGCTAAATCGCGCCCAAAGCCAGAAACTATCCGCTCCTGGTTTTTAGAACTGCAAGCTATGGGTAAAGGTGTTACGCGCGGTAGCGATCGCGCTTTGGAGTTCAATGCTCAAGTTGTGGAATCTACGTCCACACAAAAGTCCACAAACGAAACCATTACAGGACAAGGGTTTCAAGCTATTGTGGACTTTGTGGACTTTGTGGAATAAAACATTGATTTTTTTTATTTTGTCTGCCGATCCGTTTGGTAAATTTTATCCCAAGTGAAACTAAGTCCACAAAGTCCACTTTGCCCATAAACTCCTAAAACGCGCTTGGTGTCAGCATTGTAGCAGTGGACTTTTTTGTGGACTTAGCTTCCACTGTCTCCCGTACTAATACCGAAATTTTTCGCAGGAAGTATAAAAACTTAATAAAAATTCTGTAGTAACACCCTTAGAAATCCGGTCACTGCCAAATTAGGCTCGAACCCAGCATACGTTTTGAGTCTATTTTAGTTTGGTTGGCGCAGTTCATGTCCGAAATCTTCGCTTCTGTCGGGTCTATCGTCACTTGCCGCGATCGCCACTGGGTTGTTTTACCTTCCGAAAACCCAGACATCATTCGCTTGCGCCCATTAAGTGGAAGTGAAGACCAAATTTGCGGCATTTATCAATCGCTGGAAATAGACATAGAAGCGATCGCAAGAGCACAGTTTCCCCAACCACAACCAGAAGCAATCCAAGACCATGCTGCCATCCAACTGCTGATGGATGCAGCCAGGTTGAGTTTACGCAGTGGTGCAGGACCGTTTCGCTGTCTGGGACGATTATCTGTTCGACCCCGCCCCTATCAACTCGTCCCCTTATTGATGGCACTGCGTCTAGATACAGTACGTTTACTAATTGCCGACGATGTAGGGATCGGGAAGACAATTGAAGCGGGATTAATTGCTCGCGAACTGCTCGATCGCGGTGAGGTCAAGCGCCTAGCAATTCTGTGTCCGCCCCAATTGTGCGACCAGTGGCAACGAGAATTGAGGGAAAAGTTTCAAATTGATGCGGTTGTCATTCGTTCTGGAACTGCGTCGAAACTAGAACGGGCAAAGCCGGAAGGCGCTGCTCACATCTTCGAGTATTACCGCCACATTATTGTCAGCCTCGACTACGCCAAATCAGAGCGGCGGCGGGCAAGTTTCATCACCCACTGCCCCGATCTAGTCATTGTAGATGAAGCTCACACTTGCTCCCGTGCTAACTCTGAAGGCATTGCCGTACAACAGCGCCACCAGTTAGTACAGCAAATAGCAGCAAAACCAGACCGACACTTAGTTTTGCTCACAGCCACGCCTCACAGCGGAATTGAAGCTTCGTTCTTGTCGATCCTGGGCTTACTAAAACCAGAGTTTGAGCAACTTCACCTCGATACCCTCACCGAACAAGCGCGATGCCTGCGGCGGGCTTTGCCTACGCAACTTGCCAATCATTTTGTGCAGCGCCGACGAGCAGACGTAAAACTGTGGCTGGGCAACGAAACGCCGTTTCCCGAACGAGAGGCATTAGAACTTCCCTATCGCCTTACTAAGGAATATCGCAGTTTATTTGAAGACGTATATAACCTGGCACGGGGGTTAGTCAAAACAGCAGATGACAGCCTCAGTTACGCTCAGAGGCGAGGACGGTACTGGTCAGCGCTAGCTTTGATTCGCTGCGTCATGTCTTCTCCGGCTGCCGCGATCGCCACCCTGACTCGACAGGCAAGTAAAGCAGGTAGCACGAACGAGCTAGCTAGCGATTTAGATGAAGAGTTATTGGGTGCTTACGTATACGACCCTACCGAACAAGAGCAAGCTGTTGATGCCCCGCCAACCCTCGTGGTGGAACAAGGGCAGCAATCCTATGGCGATACAGAACGGCGTAAATTAAGAGCTTTCGTACAGGAAGCAGCAAAACTCCAAGGGGAGAAGGATAACAAATTACAGGCAGCGATCGCAACTGTTGAATCTCTGCTCAAAGACGGGTTCAACCCCATCCTCTGGTGTCGCTACATTGCAACAGCTAACTATGTCGCCGCCGCACTGAAGCAGAAGTTGGAAAAGAAAGGCAGTAATATTCGCGTCCTGGCGATTACAGGAGAGCAATCGGAAGACGAACGGGAAAGCTATCTAGCCGATCTGCAATCTTCTCCACAACGGGTCATGGTGGCGACAGATTGCTTGAGCGAAGGGGTAAACCTGCAAGAGCATTTTAGTGGTGTGATTCATTACGATTTGCCTTGGAACCCGAATCGCTTAGAACAGAGAGAAGGGCGAGTTGACCGCTATGGGCAAACTGTCCCCGTTGTCAAGAGCTATTTGCTCTACGGTCAGGATAATCCCGTTGATGGTGCAGTTTTAGACGTATTGATTCGCAAAGCAGTACGAATTCACAAGACTTTGGGCATTACCGTACCCGTACCGATGGATAGCGCCAGCGTCACAGAAGCAGTGTTTAAGTCTCTGTTCGATCGCGCCACCGACGCGCAGCAGTTATCTTTATTCGATTTATTGAACTCGGAAGAATCAAATCTGAACGAAGTGCATCAAAGCTGGGATCGGGCAGTAGAAAGGGAAAAACTCAGCCGCACTCGATTTGCTCAAAAGTCAATCAAACCGGAAGAAGTGCAGCAGGAGTTATTGGAGTCCGATCGCATTTTAGGCAACGAAGAGGATGTAGAAAGGTTTGTCCTGTCGGCTGGCGATCGCCTGAATTGTTCCCTCATCAAGAAAAAGCAGGGCTGGTTGCTACCATCTCCACCTCAGTTTTTGAAAGCGGTGTTGGGAGATAAATCGCGCCTAATTTCTTTCACAACTCCCGCACCAGAAGGAGTAGAGTACATCGGACGCAACCACCCATTAGTAGAAGGGTTAGCACGTCACTTACTGGAAGAGGCACTTAGCAACGTCTTAAATCCCACTGCTGCCCGTTGCGGCTTCACTGTTACAGATGCAGTGGATAAGCGCACGACTATCTTATTATTGCGCCTGCGACACTTGCTAGAAAGTCCCAGCCATCAAAGCTTATTGGCAGAAGAGTGCCTTGTAGCAGGCTTTACCGGATCGCCCTCCAATCCCATTTGGTTGGAATCAGAAACATCAATCGCGCTGTTGCAAAAAACAGAACCAGTAGGCGACGTAGCGATCGCCATGAAGCGCCTAGAAGTAGCCGAATTGATCGCACGTATCGGGGAACTAGAAGACGAGTTACGGCAAATTGCCGAACGGCGATCGCATTCTCTATCTCAATCTCACCGCCGCGTTAGGGCAATGACTAAAGAAGGGCAGGTGCGAGTCAAGCCTCAACTGCCGATGGATATTTTAGGAATTTTAATTTTACAGCCAGGGCAACGGAAGGTAAACAGATGAGTGTAGTTGCAAGCACGTTTGTAGGAATCCAAATCGAGGGCAACCTAATTGCCCCAGATATAACAGCAGAAATGCTAGCTGGGACGATTAAAGGACAAGCACCGGAAGACTTTAACTTTACTAAAACTGACAAACTGGCTGATGAAATCGCGATCGCCTGGGGAGATGCCAAGGCATATTGGGCAGCATTTCAACGGGCATTGGCGAGACTACCTGAAAATGACTTAGCAACAACTGTCACCCGCGAACAGTGGGTCGTACCACTATTACGCAGTTTAGGTTATGACCCAGTTTATACAGCCAAAGCTGAAGTGATAGACGGACAAACTTTTGCCCTTTCCCACCGTACCGATCCTGGGGAAGATAAGCCGCCCATTCATGTTGTTGGCTGTCGCGTCAAGTTAGAACAGCGTCCGCCTAGCGGTACGCCGAGACTTTCTGCCCATGCCCTGATGCAAGAATACCTCAATCGCACCGAGCATCTGTGGGGGATTGTCACTAATGGGTTGCAGTGGCGGCTGTTGCGAGACTCTTCGTTAATGACTCGCCTCACCTACATCGAGTTTGACCTAGAACAAATTCTCAACAACGAGAACTTTGCAGAATTTGGTTTATTCTACCGCCTCTTCCACCGATCGCGACTACCACAGGGAGCAGACGATGCCGATGCGTGTTTGCTGGAATACTACCATCAAGAGGCGATTCAGCAGGGGGGACGGGTACGCGATCGCCTGCGCGATGGTGTAGAAAAAGCTTTGGTACTGCTGGGTACTGGGTTTCTGCAACATCCAAACAACGGAAAGTTACGGCAATCCTTTGAGTCGGGAGAACTGGCTGACACCGTATACTATCGCCAGTTGTTACTGCTGATTTACCGCTTGCTGTTCTTGATGGTGGCAGAAGCGCGAAATTTATTACTGACGGACGAAGATCCAGAGAAAGCCCGCATTTATTTGGAATACTACAGCGTCACGCGCTTGCGAAATTTGGCAGAACGCCCCAGCTATCGGCGTGAAGGTTTCCAAGATTTATGGCAAGGGCTACGGGTAACGTTTCGGTTGTTTGATGAAAACTGGCGCGGGAGAGAGTTAAAGCTTTCTCCTCTCAATGGTGACTTATTTGGATCGAAGACACTCAAGCATTTAGATGAGTATGCGATCGACAATCACGAACTGTTGTTGGCAATTCGGCAGCTATCCTTATACGAACAAAAGGGACAATCACGGCGGGTGAATTATGCGGCGCTGGATGTGGAGGAACTGGGCAGCGTCTATGAAAGTTTGCTCGATTTTCATCCGCAGATTCAGCTACGGCAGGGAATTTATGAGTTTCAGTTAGTAACGGGAAGCGATCGCAAAACCACTGGTTCTTACTACACGCCACCAGAACTAGTAGGGCAGTTGATTAAGAGTGCTTTGGAACCCGTCATTGAGGAGAAGTTGAAAGAGGCGAAAACTGTCTCAGAAAAAGAAGCGGCATTACTCAGCCTTAAGGTGTGCGATCCGGCTTGCGGTTCGGGACATTTCCTGTTGGCAGCAGCGCGGCGGATTGGCAAGGAGTTGGCGATCGCCAGAACGGGGGAAGCACAACCAGGGGTAGAACCGTTACGCAAAGCCATACGGGATGTGGTGCAAAACTGCATTTATGGAGTTGACTTGAACCCGTTAGCGGTCGATCTGTGCAAAGTCGCTTTATGGATTGAGGGCTTTAATCGTGGCTTTCCGCTGAATTTTCTCGATCACCGGATTAAGTGCGGTAATTCCTTGGTGGGGGTGCTGGATTTAGCTTGTTTAGATGAGGGTATCCCTGATGAGGCGTTTAAACCCGTAACTGGCGATGATAAACAATTAGCTAGCCGTTGGAAGAAAGAAAATAAAAAACAACGCGAGACAGATTTAGAAGGACAATTATCTTTAGATTTTGAGGGCAATTTAGAACAGGATAGATCGCATTATGCCCAAACTGCTAAAGAAGTGGGGGCGATCGCAGAAATTACAACTGGTGATGTCAGGCAAAAGCAAACCCAGTATCAACAAAGTCGTCAAGATAAAAGTTGGTGGCGAGACTATTCTGCTTGTAACCTGTGGACGGCTGCATTTTTCATGCCACTGACAGAACAAAATCTGCAATTATTGCCGACAACAGCAGCGTTAACACGATTATTACAGGAATCAAAAATCGAGATTCAGGAGTCACACCAATCACTACTCCCCACTCCCCACTCACTACTCCCTCTCATCGAAGCAGCAAATAAGCTAGCGCAGGAGAAACACTTTTTCCATTGGTGTTTAGAGTTTCCTGAAGTATTTGAAGCTGATGGATTTGATTGCGTGTTAGGAAATCCGCCTTGGGAACGAATTAAGTTACAGGAAAAGGAGTTTTTCGCTTCTCGCAGTGCCGAGATTGCTAATGCTGCAAATAAGGCAGCGCGGGAGAAGTTGATTAAAGAATTGCCAAAAACTAATTCAATGTTAGCGCAAGCATTTGAAGAGGCGAAACATGATGCTGAAGCGCAAAGTAAATTTATCCGCGAATCAGTCAGATTTCCCCTAACTGCTGTGGGAGATATCAATACTTATGCTGTATTTGCTGAAACTATGAGAAAGCTAATTTCTCCTAATGGCAGGCTTGGCGTTATTGTGCCTACGGGTATTGCTACTGATGATACTTGCAAAAAGTTTTTTGGAGATTTGATTCAAAATCAGGCTTTGGTAAGTTTGTATGATTTTGAGAATAGAGAAGCATTATTTACTGCTGTACATCGTAGTTATAAATTTTCTCTACTTGCTATTAGTGGTAAAGCGATCGCTCAGGGAAATTTTGCCTTCTTCCTTACTCAGCAAAGGCAATTAGATAATCCAGCACGTCTATTTAAGCTTTCTCCTCAAGATATTGCTTCACTAAATCCCAATACCCTCACTTGTCCAGTTTTTAGAACTCGCACTGATGCAGAAATCACCAAAAAAATCTATCAGCGCGTACCTGTTTTAGAAAATGAACGCACTGAGGTAAACCCTTGGGGTATTTCATTTATGACTATGTTTCATATGTCAAATGATAGCGGGTTGTTTGTTATGGGAGTGGGGAGTAGTGAGTTGGGAGTAGGGAGTAGTAAGTTGGGAGTAGTAAATGAAAATTTAGTTCCTTTGTATGAAGCCAAGATGTTTCACCAGTTCGATCATCGTTGGGCGACGTATGAGGGAGTGGGGAGTAGTGAGTTGGGAGTAGAAACTAGGGATGTGACTTTGGAGGAAAAATGCGATTCAAATTACCGAGTAAAACCGCGTTATTGGGTCAATCGTAATGAAGTAGAAAATAAGTTAAGTGATAAGTGGAAAAAAGGTTGGCTTTTGGCTTTTAGAGATATTTGTAGGGCAACTGATGAGCGTACTGCTATTTTTAGCTTAGTACCTAAAGTTGCTGTTAATCATAAAGCACCATTACTTTTTACAAGCCAAAATAAACCTGAGTTTTATTGTTTATTGATTGCTAATTTAAATAGTTTAGTTTTAGATTATGTGACAAGACAAAAAATTGGTGGAACATCACTAAGCTATTTCATCCTCAAACAACTCCCTGTAATTCCTCCAGAAGCATACACCCAAGAAGATATCAAATTTATCAGCAGCCGCGTCCTCGAATTAGTCTACACCACTTGGGATATGCAACCCTTTGCCCAAGACGTTTGGCGGGAGTTGGGAGTTGGGAGTAGGGAAGTAGTTATTAAAGAGTGGGAAAGTAATTATGGACAATCGATCTATTCGTTCCTATCAAGATTTAATGGTTTGGCAAGAGGGGATGAATCTAGCAGAAATGTGTTATGTCCTAACGAAAGAGTTTCCCAAAGAGGAAATTTACGGGATGATCTCACAAATCCGCAGAGCAGCAGCTTCGATACCAGCGAACATAGCGGAGGGTTACGGAAGGGAGAATCGGGGCGAATACATTCAATTTCTGAAGATAGCTCAAGGCTCGCTCAAGGAACTGGAGACTCATCTAATCTTAGCAGAACGAGTGAAACTAACAACGAATCAAGCAGTAGATCCAATTCTGAAGCAATGCGAAACAGTGGGCAAAATGCTTCGTTCTTTAATTCGCTCACTCCAGAACAAAAACTAGAATTTTTTCTCACCACTCCCCACTCCCCACTCCCCATTCCCCCATTCATTTGGAATAGCGAAAGACGAGCATTATTAAGAGCAGAATTAGACGCATATTATGCCAAACTCTACGGACTTACCCGCGACGAACTCCGTTATATTCTCGATCCTGCTGATGTCTACGGTTCTGATTTTCCCAGCGAAACCTTTCGCGTATTGAAGAACAACGAAATCAAACAATTTGGCGAATATCGCACCCAAAGATTAGTGCTTGAAGCGTGGGATAGAATGTTTGGATAATTCGTAATTTGTAATTCGTAATTCGTAATTTAAGAGTTATTAATTATCGATTTTATTGACAGCAATATAAGTTTATTACTATATTTTATGGTAGTTTAATAATCAGTTAGAGTAGCTCGTGGTTGGACTTTGTGAAAACAGATGCTCTTTTTTACGAACTGATTAAAGAATTGCCACAAATCTTTTTTGAATTGATTGATAAACCTGAAGTTAACTTAAATGCATATGAGTTTACTGCACCACAAATTAAACAACAAGCTTTTCGGCTGGACGGTTTATTCTCTACTCTTACAGGATTTGAAGGCGAACCTTTGTATTTTGTAGAATTTCAAACTTATAAAGATGAGGAATTCTATGAACGGCTATTTGGAGAGATTTTTGTTTATTTTTGCTAGTATCAACCCTCCAATCCAAATTGGTATGCAATTGTAATCTACGATAGGCGCAGTCACGAAGTTCCGCCACACCCCCGCTATCAGAATTTGATGGAAAATCATGTGCGCCGCGTCTACATTAATGAACTTTCTACAGATACAGAGCAGATTTGCGAATTGGAGTGGCAAAATTATTTGTAGAAACTCCAACAAAAACTCTTTCCTTAGCGCAGCAACTTATTAATCAGACAACAGAAGAATTACTAGATGAACGCCTTCAGCAAAAAGTGATAGCATTTATCCAAGCCATCGTTTTCTACAAGTTTCCAAATCTGACTCTAGAGGAAATTGAAACCATGCTGGACTTAAGTGAATTTAAGAAAAGTCGATTATATGAAAGCGTTTTAACAAAAACCAAGTTAGAACTTGTGCCAAAGCTGTTAGAAAAAGGACTTAGCGTTCAGGAAGTTGCAGACTTATTAGAGTTAGATGTAGAAGAAGTAAGGAAGGCAGCACGAGAGTAGTAAGGAAAGTCATAGATGCTCATCATCATATATGCTTTCGCGGCTGACAGCATAATCAGACAGAAGTGGCGACAATCGTTGTCTACAAGTTTCCTAATATGAGTAGAGAGTAAATTGAAGCCGTGTTAAATATAAACTTATTGAAAGAAACTAGAGTTTATCAAGAAGCCGCAGAAGAAGGAGAGTTGAAGGCTAAAGTTAAATTAGTACCGAAACTCCTGCAAAAAGGACTGAGCATTCAAGAAGTTGCAGACATACTAGAGTTAGATATAGAAGAAGTAAGAAAAGCTGCACAAAAACAGTAAAACTCTATTGTTTCTACCGATACGTAAAGCTGCTACCTGTCTTGCAGCAATCTGAAACTGGCTAGCGGCGATTACACGCGAAAATGAGTCAATTGCTCAAAAACGCCACCATTGAGGATATATTGGCTCAAATCAAGGGGCGGCAGGATCAGAAAATTACGGTAAAATGAGTTACTTAGAATAGGCGGATCGTCTGTCGTAAGTTATATATATAACATCAAACGATATAGCAAATATTTTCCAACCAAAGATAAGTCTTGGAAGTGTGAGATAAGATATTTGGATGAGTATCTTTATACTTATCTGAATAACAAATGTACAACATTGAACGAATCAGGGAGCTTTTCGACGATCAGGTTGTTCAATATCTGTCTAATAAGAATCTTGGCGGAACTAGTAATGCAAAAGGTAACACGTATGAAAACTTCTTTGCTGTTTATCAGCTAGCTCTTTTGTCAAAAATTGTAATTGAAGATAACAAAGAAGTAATATTATCAAGCCAAATTATTGCATTTGTTGACGATCTCATCATTGACTGTAAAAATGGCACTACTCTTCGTCACTACCAGTTGAAAAATGGTTCAAGTGTCACTTGGGGTGAGGGGTTAAAGTCAATATCTGATGACTTTACAAAGCAATACGAGCTAAATCATATAATCTTATCAAGAGAATCAGAGATTAACTTAGTAGTTTCCAGCACAAACCTTAGAGCTAATTTAGAGGCTAGCCTACCCGCAGCCATTAAGAATTACACTCAAGTAGTTTATTTTCCTTATGAGACTAGCCTAGTCAAAGTGATTGAAAAAGATGCTACCTTCCGACAAGCCATAGAATATCTGTGCGCTTTTGACAATCCCGCTCCAGACAAAATTGAATGTGTAGCAGCCGTACTACTAGGCGCATGGGTTTCCAGCCATAAGTCCAATATTTCTCTTATGGAAATATTAAAGAAAGCTCAAGAATCAACGCCTTCCTTTATCCGTTCCTTTAACAAGGAGTGGCAGTTAGATCCTGAAGTTGAAGAGATTTTGAGTAAAATATCAGATTTCCAATATAATCTGACAAAGGGCTTTTTACATTGGGAGTTTAAAAACGGACTTGAAGATGGTACATTGCCTTATAGCGTTGACACAGAGCAGTTTAAGAAATTTCAGGAAGTTGTTAAGAGAACTAAACCTACAAGATTTGAGGAACTTGAGGGTTTCTTGATATGACAAGAATCTACTCAGAGCTTGCTAATGAAAGCATCCAGGTTTTGCTAGATACTTTAGCAGATAAGAATAGTGCGCCAAATCTCTACAGAGACACTATGACTAAACTCGGTATAGCTCTGGGCGATGCAATTCTATCTCAAATCAGTGACGAGCAGTGTAATGTTTACCTTGCCTGCACAGTTGAAGATGCTGATTTTCTAGCAAGGGGTATGCTCATCCGTTTAGAAGAACAGCTTAAAAGTGTTGCATTTGCGTGTTTTTGGAACCAACGTTTTTCTCCTTTTGAAGTTGAAGATATTCAAATTGCTCCAATTTTAAGAAAGTATCAGGAACCTGTAAGCCAATCCGTCAACTATCTAATTGTTGTAAAATCTATTATTTCTGGGGCTTGTGTAGTCAGGACAAATCTTGTTCACTTAATTCAAAAAATTGAACCTGAGAAGATATTTATAGTAGCTCCAGTTATGTATGTTCAGGCAGAAGAGAAACTTAGAAGTAGCTTTGAAAAAGAAATTTATGATAAGTTTCAATTCTTCTACTTTGCCAAAGATGATAAGCGCACTCGTGAAGGCGAAGTAATTCCAGGAATTGGTGGTAACGTCTATTATAGGCTCGGATTTGATGGACAAGAGGCAAAGAATCAATATATTCCTGAAATTGTGAAAGATAGACGCTCAAAACTCACAAAGGTCTAGAGTTTGTGAAAGTATATTAATGAAATTATTATAAGTATTAATACTAATCATTTAGCCAAAAATACAAAAATTTCAGCTATAGCTGTGATAGATATATCGATTTGAGTGAGATCGCACTCATCATGTGATATGTAAAACTAAATTGGGCATCTTAAGACAAGAACACAGGCGATCGCCTGGGAAAAATACTTCCGTGCAGCAGTTGTTTATGTCAGATGCCCCCAGCCTCACAACTACCCTAGATATCTTTAATTTACGGGATGAAGTCATTGCCGACTACCGCCGCTACATTGAAAGCTTCCTGAAAATCCGCGATCCACGAGTAGAGGCATTTGTCGATCGCGAACTGGAACGGGGCGAACTGTGGCGCGATCCGCTCGTACAACTCAATCCGTCCTACAAAGGGGGTGCTACTGTCACCGAACTAGTACAGCAGGGGGTTCTCTATCCCGACTGCCAGCAATACTTTTCTAGAAACGGCAAACCCTACATCTTCCACTACCACCAAGAACAAGCATTTCTCGCCGCCCAGCGCCAGGAATCCTACGTTCTCACCACAGGCACGGGTTCGGGGAAAAGTATGACCTATGTAGTGCCAATTTTTGACGACTTGCTCCGCCATCGGGAGATTAAAGGCGTGAGGGCAATCCTGGTTTACCCGATGAATGCCTTAATTAACTCTCAAAAAGAAGAGTTTGACAAATTTCTAAGCCAAGTTCCCAATAGCCATATCCGCGTCGAGAAATACACTGGACAAGAAAGCCTAAAGCAAAAGACAGAAATTCAGAACAATCCGCCCCAAATTCTGCTGACCAACTACGTGATGCTAGAGCTAATGCTCTCTCGCACTCATGAAGATCAGTTAGTTGCTTCCCCTGACCTAAAATTTCTAGTACTTGATGAATTACATACCTATCGCGGTCGTCAAGGTGCAGATGTTGCCATCCTGATCCGTAAACTCCGCCAACGCTGCGGTAAAAACCTGCTTTATATCGGCACTAGCGCCACCATGTCCACCGAAGGCACTAGAGACAACCGCCGCCAAACTGTGGCTGGAGTAGCCAGTAAGTTATTTGGCGTGGCAGTCAAGCCAGAAAACGTCATTGATGAAACTTTGGAGCGTTCCATCCAACTTCCTGCTCCCAGTCCTGAAGAACTCCAGCGCAGCATTACAGTAAGCTTACCTCCAGAGTCAGAGCGATCGCTCACAGGTTTTAAATCCCATCCCCTAAGCGCCTGGATCGAGATGAACTTTGGTCTAGCCCAGGAGCAAGGGCATTTGATCCGCCGGACTCCGATTTCCTTAGCAGCAGGAGCCGAGCAGCTCTCTGAGCAAACCCAAATTCCAGTTGATACCTGCCGAGAAACCCTGAAACAAATGTTTCTCTGGGGTAGCAAAACGAAAGGATTGGCATTTCGCCTGCATCAATTTATCTCTCAAGGGGGCAGCGTCTACGCCACGATTGAGTCGAGAGATAACCGCTTTCTCACCTTAGAAGGGCAGTATGCTACTACGAACGATCGCCTACTCTATCCCCTCGTCTTTTGCCGTGAATGCGGACAAGACTACTACGTGGTGCGCTACGACAAGGATAACTATACCGTCAGTCCCCAACTGGCGATCGCTCTCGATAGCAATGACGATGACGTGGATGAAGGCTACCTAACCTTAGACGAACCTGGGCTTTGGAATACTGGCGATGAAGATCGTCTCCCCGATAGCTGGTTTAATGACACCAAAAGGCAAGGTCGGGTTGCTAAAAAGGAATACGTTCCTCACATTCCCCAAAAGCTGCAAGTCCTTCCTAACGGGAAAGTTACCAACTCCTTACTAGAAGGAAAGGCTTGTTGGTTTGTCCCCAAACCGTTTCTGTTCTGTCCTAACTGTGGTGTCGTGCATGACAAGAAAAAGAACGAGTTTACTAAACTGTCTCGACTTAGTAGCGAAGGTCGTAGCACTGCCACAACTCTTTTATGCCTTTCCACAGTTAACCGCTTAAAATCCAGTTCTGCCGTCAAACCCGAAGCAGCCAAAATCCTCAGCTTCACCGATAATCGCCAGGATGCGTCCTTACAAGCTGGACATTTCAACGATTTCGTTCAAACCAGCTTTCTGCGGGCAGTTTTGAATAAAGCACTCCAAGCGAATCAACGATTGACGCACAGTATATTAGCAAGCGAAGTTGTCAAGCATATGGGTTTATCCCAAACTGACTATGCAATTGGGCCTGCTGAGTTTGGTCCTGGTAAGAAGCGCAACGAGAGAATTTTTCAAGATTTAATTGAATACCGCCTCTACGAAGACTTGCGCCGAGGCTGGCGCATCGTGCAACCTAATTTAGAACAATGCGGTCTGCTGGCAATCGAGTATGACGGACTTGAGGAAATCTGCGAAGACACTCAAATTTGGCAGCAGTCTCTCCATCCCCTATTATTACAAGCTACGCCAGCACAAAGATTATTTGTCGCTAAAGCTTTGCTCGATCAGCTACGTAAAGAACTGGCGATTGATGCGGCGCTACTACAAAGCGATCGCCTGGAGCAACTCAAACGTGAAGTAACGCAGGCAATTAAAGATCCTTGGGCATTCGACATTAACGAACGCCTGCACGAAGCTACTTGGACTTCCAGCGCCAGTAGTAACTCGGACAGAGTGAAAGTTAAACTCACCTCTCGTAGTAAAATTGGTCGCTTCCTCCGTTCCCCTGCTACCTGGTCGGGGCTACAACAACCATTAGCGGAATCAGAGTATAGCCAACTGATCGGGGCATTAATCGAGATCTTGGGTGCGTCAGGATATCTCAAGATTGAAGGGCAGTTCGTGCAGCTACGCATTGACTGCATGATTTGGCAAGCTCAAACTGCTGACACAATTCCCGCCGATCCGCTGACATCCAAGCGTCTCCAAGGTAGCGAAGAAGTACAAATTGAAGTCAATCGATTTTTCCAAAACTTTTATCAAGACAATGCTCAGCAACTTCACAGTTTGGAAGGACGAGAACATACAGGTCAAGTCAGCAACGAAGCCCGTCAAGCAAGGGAAGATAGGTTTCGTCAGGGACAACTATCATCCTTATTCTGCTCCCCGACAATGGAACTGGGCATCGATATTTCAGATTTAAATGCCGTCCACCTGCGGAATGTGCCGCCAACTCCTGCCAACTACGCTCAACGCAGTGGTCGGGCAGGACGTAGCGGACAGGAAGCACTGGTAATTACCTATGCCTCAGCTGGTAGCGGACACGACCAGTATTTCTTTCAACGCCAGGAACAGATGGTAGCAGGGGCAGTAGCGCCACCGAAGTTGGAGTTGGGCAATGAAGATTTGATGAAATCTCACATTTACTCGCTCTGGCTAGCCCATACAGGTGTTTATCTAGGGGAATCGATGAATCAAATTCTTGATTTAGATTTAGAAGCATACCCCCTAAAAGATTCGGCGCGATCGCAACTTACTCTTACCCCTACTAGCGTTGAAACTTGTATTCGAGCCGCACAAACCATTCTTGCCGATACCTTCTGTCAAGCCGACCTCAACCGGACATCCTGGTATTCAACAGATTGGCTGCGCTACACGCTCGAAAATGCTTTACTTGGGTTTGACCGAGCCTGCGATCGCTGGCGCAAACTTTACAGCGATGCCGTATTCCAATTGCAAGCAGCTCGAAAAATTGTAGACCGTTCTGCCAAAGGTAGCGTTACCCAAGAGGAACGCAAGCTAGCCCAAACGCAAGAGCGAGAAGCCCAGAGGCAAATCGACTTGCTGGTAGGGCAAGTCAGCCCGAATCAAAGTCAAACCGAGTTAGAGTTTTACCCTTACTGTTACTTTGCTGCCGAAGGCTTTCTACCAGGATATAACTTTCCCCGTCTCCCAGTCCGCGCTTATATCCCTGCTGGCGACGCGGGTAGATTTGTCTCTCGTCCCCGCGTGGTGGCAATTCGCGAGTTTGCCCCTAGCAATGTCGTTTACTACGAAGGGTCTAAATTTCAAATTGCCAAAATGCGAGTTTCCGTAGGTGGGATTGAGGGTAGATACCTCCGCGTCAGCGTTTGTCCTAGCTGCGGCTACTTCCATGAGGGGGATGATTCCCTGCGCGACACTTGTGAAAACTGTGGTGCGAGAATTGTAGCCGATCGCGATGGCAACCCCGCCAAACTCAACCGCGTGCTGGAAGTCGAGACAATGATCACTCGCAGACGAGAACGAATTACTTGTGACGAGGAAGAACGGCTCAAGTACGGTTACAACGTCACGACACATTTTCGCTACGCGCCCCAAAAGCAAGAGCTAGCAACAGTTATAGCAGCGGATGGAACGCACCTATTACGGTTAATCTATGGTGAAACGGCAAAAATTCGGCGGATTAATCGGGGTTTAAGGCGCGATCGCACTGAACGCGGATTTAAGCTCGATGCAGCAACAGGAGTCTGGGGCGATCGCTCGACGAACGACACACCCCAGGAGAATTTACAAACAGAAGTCAACTTGATGGTTGACGATACTTGTAATATTCTGCTTGTCGAACCAGTCAACATTCCAACTGGGAATTCTGAAGCATTTCTCGCCACTGTTCAGTTTGCTCTTGAACGAGCTATTCAAGCAGTATATAAACTTGAAGCGGACGAACTAGCATCCGTTCGCTTGGGTCAAGGGCAACACTTACTATTTTGGGAAGCCGCCCAAGGAGGAGCAGGCGTTCTTTCCCAAATCCTTGAAGATCCTCAAGCCTTCAGACAGCTTGCTAATGCTGCGTTAGATATTTGCCACTTCCAACAAGAGAAGCAAAGCTGTACCAAAGTTTGCTACCAATGCCTATTATCCTACCGCAATCAGTTCGATCATCCACTATTGGATCGCCACCTAATTCGCCCTTGGTTGAATCGACTAGGTAGCAGTACCATAACCCGTCAAGCTGCAAGTGGTTCCCGCGAAGCTCAATACCAGCAATTGTTCCAGCAGACAGATCCCAACTCTAATTTTGAGCGAATTGTTTTAGCAGAGATCGATCGCCGAGGGTTAAAACTACCGGATGCTGCCCAAGAGTTAATTCCTGAAGCTAACTGCAAACCAGACTTTATCTACAGGAATGCCAAAATTGCTGTCTTCTGCGATGGTTCGATTCACGATCGCCCAGAACAACAACAGCAAGACAAAGTTGAGCGCGATAATCTCAGATATGCGGCTGGGTATTATGTTTTAACTCTGCGACATGATGGGGATTGGCAACGGCAGCTAGAAGTTTTGGTTTCTTTGTTGTAAAAACTCAGCTAAAACTTTAAATGTAGATTGGCATCTTCCAAAGCAGATTTCAGGAAACAGAAATTTTATGCCCCTACCTGGTGGAGAGACTGACAAAATTGGCAACCGCTACCAAGGTCGCTGGACTGTATTTTGCATGATAGACGTATGGAAGAGAAAGCAGATTCTATACGTCTTGAAGAACCAGGAGAGGATGCTTTCGAGTTTTTTGTTCGTCGCGATGGGAGGTTGGAGTACCACCAAGTTAAGCGGCAAAAAGGTGGGCGCGGGCGCTGGACACTAAATGCTTTGCAGGATAAGCAAGTCCAAGTTCTATCAGATACCTCTGTGATGTGCCAGCAAGACTGAAGACAGGCTATTCAATTTGTGCTGGTAACGCCAACGCTGGTACTTTTTGGGCTACCAGGCAACTGTTAGAGGCAGCTACTCCCTATTGTTCTAACGATCGCCTAGAGCTACTAGAAAAGACAATTCTAAACTACTATCCCGCATGGGAGAAAAATTATCAATTCCGTTATTCTTATGGCTATGCTCAACTTGTCTTACTGGATGTGATCGTTCCTTCTCGCCACACAAAAGCAATTACTCGTCGGTTGCAAGAATTAAAACGCAAATTTACAAGCCTTCAATGCCTGGAAGCGCCAGGAAGAATTGAGCCACCAGAAGCTATAGAGGCTCGATTTATTGGTTCTCCAATTCCTGAAGCCGCAGCAGACAAAATGACTGATGAGCAATGGTTAAGTGCGATTGCTCGTTATGATTACAATGATGCAGGGTCTCGATTTGAGCGCAAAGGGGAGCTTATAGGTGGAGCGTCGCAACTCTCCCATCTTTTAGAAAGCCAGGTTAAAAAAGATCCAGATCGCTTCGCTTCATTGGTTTGGCAATTTCCAGATAATGCTAACCCATGCTATTTCAATGCAATTCTACGCGGTATTGCTGAAGTCGGCACAGATATGCAAACTGCATTCAGTCTATGCCAACGCTGCCACCAACTTCCACAACGCCCTTGCGGTCGCTCCATTGCATGGTTGTTTCAGAAACTAGCTGACCTTCCTTGGACAGTATCAGCTTTGAATATTTTGCTTTGCTACGCCCTCTATGACTCCAATCCAGAGCAGGAGTTGTGGCAAGCTCAAACTCCCAATGGAAATGTTTACTATGGTGGCGATGTTCTTACGGCTGGAATTAACTCTACACGAGGCAGTGCAGTCAGCGCGATCGCTAGGCTGATTTTTGCTGATAAAAATCGCGCTGCTTATTTTCAACTGCCTTTGCAGCAGATCGTTCGAGATCGTTCTATTGCTGTTAGGTCTTGTGCCGCTGAATCACTGACAGCAATGTTGTTGAACTACGACAGGGAATTAGCTGTAAACCTTTTCTTAGAACTTTGTGAAACAGAGGATGCGCTGCTAGGAACCGATACTGTTGAACATTTTCTGTACTACGCACTACCAACCCATTTTCAAACACTAGCACCCATTCTTGAGCGTGCGATCGCTTCCGATCTACCAGATGTAGTAAAGGTTGGTGCTAGGCAAGCTTGCTTGTCATCCTTATCGAGAGAAGAGGCGCGATCGCTGGCACAACGTTGTCTTGCTGGCACTCAATCGCATCGAATTGCTGCGGCTGAAGTATACGTTGCTAATCTTCAATCAGCATACTTACGTCAATTTTGCGAGAGCGGATTAATTCAACTTTTCAACGATCCTGATGAGAAAGTTCGAGATCGAGCAGCTAAATGTTTTTTCCGATTTGAGGGGGAGCAACTAGGTGAATATATTGGCTTGGTCGAAGCATTTGTTGCCAGCCCTGCATTTGAAACTGACTGCTATGATTTAATCTATGCCCTGGAAAAGACAACGGCTAAATTACCAGAGGTGACTTGTCTTGTCTGTGAAAAATTTATTGACTCTTATGGTTCGGTAGCTGATATTCGCACTAGAAGTGCAGCCAAGGCAGATGAAGTTAGCGAATTATTAATTAGAATATACAGTCAAAGCCAGGTACGAGCATTGCGATCGCGCTGCCTTGATTTAGTCGATCGCTTGACTCAAATAGGAGCCTATGGGTTGGATAGAGCCTTACAGCAGTTTGAAAGATAATTGAGCGCCTGAAGAATCCAACAAGTGATTTCAATATAGACTAAAAGCTTAAAATTGCTAAAACTCAGGCACGGACAACTCCCGTTTTATGCCTGCATAGTGACGATAGATGATTTCAGGTGAGTTGCCCACTAATCGCGCTACATCCTTTGCATCTAGACCATTTTCTACAGCTAGAGTGATAAATGTATGGCGGATGTTGTACTGAGGCAGATACTTTTCAACCTTGCCTGCCTTTACCAAACCTTCTACTACAGGCTTCCAGACCCGATTCAAGAAGTTATGAGAGTCAATGACCTGTCCGCGTGAACCTGGAAAAACTAAATCATTAGGTAATGGGCTTTCGGGTTTAATGCTCCTAAGAAATTCTTGAAGCTTAGGGTTGCAGGGGAAAGTTCTTGTCTTTCCAGTTTTGGTTTGTCCGCGAATACCCGTATCGCTGGGTATGGCTTCTTTAAATTGAATCCTCGAACAATCTGCTGAAATATGCTTCCATTGGAGTGCGATCGCTTCTTCAGGACGACAACCAGTGATGAAAAGAAACTTTACATAGGGGGCGTAGTAAGAGTGGGATATGGGAGCAAATTTTGAACATAAGCTATTATTCTCAAATGCTGCGACGATTGCATCCCTTTCTTCCCGACTAAATGGTTCTCTACTCGTATTCCTTATTGTTTTCTTAATATCGGTAGCCATACCGTTGAAAGGATTCTCTGAGGCTAAACCTGATTTGACTGCCCAGTTGCAACAGGCATTTATTTGGATTAGAGTGCGACGTGCCACTTCACTGCTGTATTTGCCAAGTAGCCAGTCTCTAACTCCTACAGCATCCTCAACGTTTTTAGGGAGAGCTTGTAGCCGCTTGGCAATCTTGCCGTAATCCCTTACTAGCGTGCTAGCAGCAACTTGAGAAGACTTATACTGCGTATACTTTTCCCACAGCTCGGCAAAAGCAATTTTTGGGGTAACAATTGGGGTAATTGGGGTAACGGTGCTAAGTACTGACTGGGGCTTGTATTTGGCTAGGGTATGGTCAAACCGCTCATTAGTAATATCAGACTCAATGAGCTTAGCCTTAGCCTCTGCTGCTTTTCGATTTAATTTATTGTCCGATAGCCCAAGCGAGAGATAGTGCCGCTTGCCAGCGTGAGTGAATGCTAGCTGCAACCGACCATTGGATACTTTAATCTGTACTGAACCCTTAACAGCTTTATGCTGCCTGCTTTCTAATGGAATTAGGTTAAGCTGGATAATCTTTTGGGGTAAGCGCCTATAGTCTAACCTAGCTTTACCCCAATCTTACCCCAATAATTGCTCGAAACTACTCTAAAAATACCCCAACTTTTCTGCCTAAAAACGGCGTAGAAAGGCTTACAAGTCTTGAAATTCCGATGGCTCAAGGCAGATTTGAACTGCCGACCTTGGGCTTATGAGTCCCCTGCTCTGACCAACTGAGCTACTGAGCCGTGTTTTTGCAGCATTATAATAATAACATATATTTGGGGCGATCGCGCCCCCTGTCGAAAAATTTTGACAGTAAAGATGAAATATTGCTGATTGCTAGTTTAAAACCAAAGGAAAAATCAAAACTGCTTTATGCTGCTGATAGCAAAAGCTACAAAACAGATGTAGCACTTTAGCAAATTGAGTCATATACTGTTGCTGCTGATGTTCATCCGCAGGCAGAAAGGATTGGATTAGTACAGATGTTCTACCACTTTCTCCAGTCCATTGGTATTGCTAGCCCCTACAGTTGGGGGTGGTTGTCAGTCATATTTACCTTTGTCTTAGCATGGGTAGTAACGTGGCGCTTAATGCCAGCAGTGCGATCGTATGCCTTAAAGGTAGGTTGGGCTGACCAACCCAACGAGCGGCGGCTCAACCGTGAACCCTTACCTAACGCGGGAGGCTTGGTAATCTACACGGGAGTGCTAGCCGCTTTGGTACTAGCAACTCTGTTGCGACCGATTGTAATTGAAGCTGTATTGGCTGAGATACTGACGATTTTGCTCGGAGGCTCCATTCTGGTTCTTGTGGGTTTTATCGACGACCAATTCGGCTTACCGCCTTGGGTTCGCTTGTTAATCCAGATTCTGACTGCGCTTTTACTCATTGCTAACGGCATTCGCATCGAAGTTCACCTAATTCCTCCCATCGACCCGATGCTGTCAATGTTTCTGACTTTATTTTGGGTAGTAGGAATTACCAATGCTATCAACCTGATGGATGGAATAGATGGGTTGGTAGGAGGAGTCAGCTTTATTGCTGCTATGAGCCTGTTAGCGGTTTCGGCTCAGTTTGCCACACGAGCAGCAGCAACCTTACTCCTAGCAGCGCTGGGAGGTTCTGCACTGGGCTTTTTGCGGCACAACTTCCACCCCTCGCGGATCATTATGGGGGATGCCGGAGCTTACTTTTTTGGCTATGTACTTGCCGCCACAGCCATTTTGGGCAATTTGAAAGTCAAAACCTTGTTTGTGTTAGTTCCTACCGTCCTGTTTTTACTCTTACCAGTGCTGGATACTACACAAGTGTTTGTGCTGCGGCTAATGGCAGGTAAAAACCCTCTGAGTAACCCAGGTAAGGATCACCTACACCATCGCTTATTAGCTAGAGGACTATCTCAACGCAGCACAGCAGTGTTACTTTGGGCAATTACCTTGCTTACTAATGGTTTAGCAATGAAACTGCAAGGTATGAATTTACTGTCAACATTAGTCACGATTGGCAGCATTATCATACTTTTAAGCTTTACCGTCTGGCAAAGAATACGAGCAAACTAGGGGCTGGGGGTTAGAAGAGAGCAAAAGGGAGCAAAAGGGAGCAAAAGGGGCTGAGGGGGCAAGAGGCTTTTCTCCCCCTGCTCCCCAGCTTCCTTTTGCTCCCCCATCTCTCTCCTAGCCACTAGCGTGGTAGATAAGCGATCGGATTGACTGCTTTCTTGCCCATTGGATGCACTTCAAAGTGAAGATGGGGACCGGTGCTGAAACCTGTGCTACCCATTTCAGAAATTTGCTGCCCTTGCTGAACCGCTTCACCTGTATGTACTAGTAGCCGCTTATTGTGGGCATAACGAGTCAGAGTGCCATCAGGGTGCTGGATATCTATCATGTTGCCATAGCCACCATTATTCCAACCTGCTTTAACCACAACCCCAGGAGCGGCTGCCATAACCGGAGTACCAATGGGAGCAGCAATATCAACTCCTTTGTGCATACGTCCCCAGCGCCAACCATAACCGGAAGTTAACTTACCTCTGGCAGGCCAAATCAGACCCTGGGCGGAAATTGAGGTAGGCTTGGGCAAATAATTATCTACTCCTCCCAATGGCGGCAGTGCAGGAGAAACATTTTGTTCCTGAAAAGACCGCAGTGATGCAGCATCTGTACCTAAAGGTGCTGTTGCTACTCCATTCTTAATTACTGTTTGAGTAGATCTAACTCGAATGTCTTGCTGCTTTTGCCCATCCAATTGTAAAGACTTAGCCGCTTGATTGGCGCTAAATTCAGGATTAATTGGTTGACTTGTTGGTGTTTGCGAACGTATTTTGAGCAGAAGCTTTTCTTCAGTTCTTGCTGCTGTTATAGGCGTAGTATTAGTTCCATCCCTACTTGGCAAGGCTTGAGTAATGAGTACGCCTTGATGGTACTTCTGCCGTAATTTCTGGATATCAGTTTCCAAGTTTTGGACAGGCTGATTAGATAGCAGTGCTTGTGCTGCTGCTGACTGCGCTTGTTGAATTTGTTCAACATTCGCAGGTGGAGTTGCTTCGACTGAGTCGTCATCTGAAATATCGCCGCCCATTGCCCGATAGGATACATTTACAGATGGAGCGACAGCTATAGATTCTTGCTGTTTGGGATTTTTAAGCCAACCTATATTTTGACCGACAGTGTTGCCCGTCGAGGCAGGAATTGTAATTTGTTGTCTATTTGGATTGTCTAAATGATTGGCTTTGAGCGATGCGGCGAGTGGTAGCCCGTGCAATAGAGCGGCTTTTAATGCTCCCCTTCGATATTCCGACACCACAGGGGAAACTACCACATTTGCCCCGTTGTTAGCAGGTGTTATTGCTGGTATGACAAATACAGTTGCTGGCTGTGGTGATTGCTGTGAATTAATTTGTTCACTTGTTTCTGGAGTTCCCCCAGGTAGTAAACCCAAACTAGCTACTGTTTTTGACTGTGTTTCCTCCTTTTGATGGTTAGAAATAGGTTCCGTCTTCTCTATGACGGCTACAGATGATTTCGACTCCTCAAACCTCCACTTTGCCAGACTATCTTGTAAGCGATTCTCTTTTTGCTTTAAACGGCTGATCAGCAACTTTTGCTTCGCACTCCAAGTACTCTTATCTTCCCTAATAGCTGGTAATGATTTCTCGGTTCCTATCTGGGAGGATGCTACGACTGCGGATGATGCAATATATCGGCGATTAACTGCCTCAAACCGTGAGTTAGTAGCAACAGTCTGACTATGCTTTAGCTGACGAATTAGTCTATTGACTCGCAGAACTTGTAGCAACTTTTTATTTTGCGGCTCAGTTTGGCGAGGTAGGTTTTGCTCTAAGACAGCAACAGTGCTGGACAAAGATTTCTGTGGCTGAGGAAGAGTTAACTTAGAGCGGGTAGCTACTCGAAGGAGTTGAGCTTGTTGATTAGGCTTTTGCCTTGTTTGCTCTGTGTGTTCAATTGCAGGCAGTGCTGTTTCCACTGTTTCTTGCTGTTGAGTCGGTGGAGTGGGGGTTAAATTAGTAGAGAAGGCAGCTACACTAACTTGCTTGTCCGTTTTTGGTTCCACTAGGTTTATATTACTACCTGCAAGTCCCGCTTCAGTTTTAGCTGAAACGTTGCCTATTGGTTCTTGAACTGGCGGTTGATTTGCCGGAGCGCTATCACCAAGTCTGGTCAGTATCAGATGGGACGCTCCTGTCGAGATAATCAAGCCAATCATCGCGGCTGTCCGAGCTTGCCGCTTGACTTTACAGGCGGGATTTGCCTTAACCTTTTTCGCCCATTTTCGTTTCAACAATGACCTCCTATAGGGATTAGCACTTAACTGGCATTAAATCAATCGCTTTATTATTGCTGATCGAGTGTATTACCAGTTGATAATTTAAAGCACATTAAAACTGAATTAGCATCATACCTGGTATTGATGCTGAGGCAAGCTTACTAGGCATTGTTGATTTAGACAAGCTTACAAGCAATTAGTAAAAAAAATTAACGTTGGAGACAAAAGGCAAATACTACATGATTGTAGTTAGTGGAATCAGTAATGCATCAAAAGCTTGGTTTTTGGTGCGTTGCGGCATCCATGAGCTTACTACACATTTGTAAAAGGAATGACGATTAGCTTAGTACCCAGCTAGAGACAAAGGTACAAGGGTAGGGAAGGTTCGCTACTCCCCTCGGTGCAAGATGTGAACCTACTCGCTGCTATACGCACTTGAATAGGATCTCGATCGCCCCTAACCCCCCTTAAAAAGGGGGGAACACAGTAGCCCCTTTTTTAACTCTCTTGGGGACTGGCTGCCTTGATCCTGTTAAGTTTGCCTCTTGTTCCTAAGCAGCAGCCTTTGGAACGAGGGTTAAATCATTAGTGGTATCTATCAAGGAAAAAGTGAAAGATAAAAGGGGTGAGGGGCGAGGAAAAAAATTATCAATTATCAATTGTTCATTATTTATTGATAATTGTTTCCCCTTTCCCCTTTCCCCTTTCCCCTTTACCCTTCTGGCTGTCTATGGCAGTGTGAATCTAAATAACCTAGCTGGCGACGGGCTTCAAATAAACTTACTGCTACACTAACTGAAAGATTCAAGCTACGCACACCTGGTTGCGTCATAGGAATGTAAAGGCTGGCTGTACAAGCTGAGATTACTGCGGGAGGTAAGCCAACCGTTTCGCTACCAAATAATAGCCAATCATCAGCTTGAAATTGGTATTGGATGTAGTTATATTCTCCCTTGACGCTGAAGCCAAGCCATCTGCCCCCACGTTGTTGATGGTAAGTTTTGAAAATATCTAACGATTCATGATAGTGCAAGTTAACATAGCGCCAATAGTCTAACCCTGCTCGTTTCAGGTAGCGATCGCTAATTTCAAATCCCAATGGTCCGACTAGATGCAGCCCAGTACCTGTTGCAGCACAGGTACGGGCAATATTACCTGTATTTGGGGGAATTTGCGGTTCAATTAATACGATCTGAGGCATTATCTAGTTAGTAGTGAGTAGGTGGCGGTTGGTAATTGGTAATTGGTGGTTGGTAGTTGGTGGTTGGTAGTTGGTAACGCCCATTACCCATTACCCATTACCCATTTTCTCGCTACTAGCCCAACAAAATAGTCACTACCTAATTTTAAGCAACCAAGGATGGACAAATTTTTTCTTCCAGTTCTAATTCTCGTTCTTGCATGGCATGGGTAGCTTGGGTGATAATCTGCCTAGCCTCAATACCACAAGAGTGTAAGCCTAACCACTGCTGGGAAGTATTGCCGTCTCGGAGAATTTTTTGCACTGGGGAGAGGAAACAGTTAAAGCCCCGTTGTTTTGCGATCGCCCAGACTTCCTGATAAACGTACTCAATCCAATCTCTTGCTAAAATCTTTCTACCGTCTTGCCAATGGGTTAATTCGGCATCTAGACTCTGACGAGCGGCTGCTGTTTCATTTGCGGCGGTAATTGCAATCAAGTCTTGGGCGCGGGTTGTGGCTGGTAATGTGCTTAATTGCAGTGGATCGAGTTTTGGATCTTCAAGTAGTTGTAAAATCCGAGCTTCTAATAAGGCGGTGATTGCTAAAAGAGAAATTGGATCAGTTACAAGATCGCAAATTCTTAATTCTAACCGATTTAAATCATAAGGGCGGCGATCGCCATTTGGTCTCACAGACACCCACAAATGACGGACATTTTGCATTGTCCCAGCTGCCAGTTGCTCTTCTACCCACCGAATATGATGGGCGTGGCTTTCAAACAGGGGAACATGAGCCGGAGTTTGAGGGAAAACTCCCCAGCGGGTAGAGTGATACCCTGTTACTTTGCCATCCAAAAATGGAGACGAAGCACTAAGAGCAAGGTACAGCGGTGCTTCCACACGGATGAGACGACACGCTTGCATTAATAATTCTGGATCACTTATGCCAACGTTGATATGAACGCTAGCAGTGACGACTTTAGTACCGTAAGTCTTTTCAATATAATCGTGATAGGGATTTTTGGGGTCAGAGCGGTAAAAGCGATCGCTTCTACCCAAAGACAAGGTGCTACCTGGAATTAGGGTATAATCGCCCAACTGCTTTAAGAATTTTCGTAACCGCAGCCGAGGACGTACTAACTCGCACAACTGCTTTTCATATTGCTGGGAGGGCGATGTCACATATTCTACATTGCGACTATCTGGCTCCCACACAAATCCATCTAGAGATGCAACAATTTGGTCGGAAAGCCCAACAATATCGCCCGATGGCGTTCCGGTGTACATCTCAATCTCGAAGCCTTTTGATAGCAGCACGATTTTTTCTCCTCGGCTTTTGTTGAGTGATTAATGGTTACGCCTTCAAGTGTATCGAAACACACTGAATCTTTTATCTATCTTAAAGCGCACCAAGCAGAACTCAAATCTTGCACTACGCTATGACCCGCCTTAATGATTTTGGGAACCATAGATTTTAGAATTATCTTTAGAACAGTCTGCCACCCATGCCCACCAAATATGATAATGGTGGGCATTGCCCACCCTACAAATTTCTGAAATAATTCGTAATTGTGTTGTTTGTCTCCTTGTCGGGTTGTCCTTTAGATGTCCTCTAGCAAAGGATTGGTTGTCTATCTTTATATAAGTTAATAATTTTTCATTTATTATTGTAATTTTCATACATTAATACTATTGAATACTGTTGCTGCCGAGTAGCATGGGGTAGCCTTAGACTTAAGTCTAAGGCTAATAGCAAACTAAAAAAAGCAATCTGCGTGATTTATATGCAATGGTTGGTTAATAAAAAAATTTCTCTAGGGTTTGCAGCAGCTTTAACAAGTTTGGCATTTACTGGAGTGGTTATAGGGCGAATTCCCTTTCAGCAGAGGGAGGCGAACCGCTGGGTAGAACACACTCATCAGGTATTGGCAGAACTCGAAACGACACTTTCTACGATCAAAGATGCGGAAACTGGGCAGCGCGGCTACCTACTCGTAGGTGACGAACGTTATTTAGAACCTTATAAAACAGCTATTTCTCAGATTGATGGGCAAATCGAAAATCTCAAAAAACTGACGGCGGATAACCCCAACCAACAGCGCCAGATGGCAACTCTTGAGCGTGAGATTAATGCAAAATTGAGAGAACTTAAGGAAACTATCAACTTACGGCAAACAAAAGGTTTTGAGGCGGCTTGGCAGGTTGTCGTCTCTGATCAAGGCAAGCAGCAAATGGATAATATCCGTCGCCACATTGCCCAGATGAAGCAGGAGGAGAATCAGTTATTAGAACAGCGGACTAGGGAGGCTGAAGCTAGGGCGGCTGCAACGATACAGATATTTTTTATTTTAATGCTGCTGATTTTGGCGCTGACGTGTATAATATATTATCTGGTTAATAGTGATATTACTAAACGCCACCTCGCTGAGGCAGCATTGCGAGAAAGTGAACAGCGGTTCTCCCGCGCTGTCTTGAATGCTCCTTTTCCAATGATGATTCATGCAGAAGATGGCGAAGTTGTACAAATCAACTCTGCATGGAAGGAAATGACAGGTTATTACCATGCCGATATTCCTACAATCGCTGATTGGACTCAAAAAGCCTATGGGCAAAAAAAGGAATTAGTCAAGGCACATATAGATAACTTGTACAGCCTGGATGGAAGTCTCAACGAAGGCGAGTACATTATCACCACCAACAAAGGTGAGAAAAGAACTTGGGATTTTAGTTCGGCTGCTTTGGGCAAGCTACCGGATGGCAGACGGTTAGTGCTGAGTATGGCAGCGGATGTCACTAAGCGCAAGCAGGCACAAGCAGCTCTACAAGATAGTGAAGAGCTATTTCGTCAGGTGGTGGAGAATATACATGAGATTTTCTGGATGACCCCTCCAAACCAGGAGGGTATAATTTACGTTAGTCCTGCCTATGAAAAGATTTGGGGCAGAACTTGCGCTTCGTTGTACGAAGAACCGCAATCTTTTTTAGAGGCGATTCACCCAGAAGATCGCCAGCGCGTAATCACAGGCTTTCCACAGCAAAAGCAAGGAGGGTACAAGATAGAGTATCGAATTTTGCAGCCTGATGGATCAGAACGTTGGATTAGCGATCGCGCTTTTCCGGTGCAAAATGAAAATGGAGAAATTTACCGCATCGTCGGTATTGCCGAAGATATCACCTCGCGCAAGCAGTTAGAAAATAAATTGCGGCAACAAGCCGAAGAATTAGTAACAGCAAACCGCATGAAAGATGAGTTCCTGGCGATCGTTTCCCACGAACTGCGTACACCCTTAAATGCCATGCTGGGATGGTCTGATCTAATTCGCAAAAAGAAGATGGACGAGGCTAGTGTACAACGGGCAATAGAGACAATTAACCGTAACGCTAAGGCACAGGCACAATTAATTGATGATTTGTTGGATGTTTCGCGCATGATCCGAGGCAAGCTGAGCTTAGATGTTTGCCCTGTGGATTTAGTATCAGTGATTTCAGATGCGCTCAATACAGTGCGTCCAGCAACTGAAGTAAAAAATATTTCCCTTGAGTTTTTAGTTGATTCTGATTTGGAAGTCAGGAGTCAGGAGTCAGGTAGGGGCGGGTTTAACCAGGATATTAGTGGGACGACAAGCAGGCTAACAAACCCGCCCGTACTCAGGAGTCAGGAGTCAGGTAGGGGCGGGTTTAACCAGGATATTAGTGGGACGACAAGCAGGCTAACAAACCCGTCCGTACAGGGAGAATTACAAACTGGCAATTCTTCTCCAGCCTCCCTTGGCTCCCCTGTTTCCATCATGGGCGATCGCAACCGTTTACAGCAAATTGTTTGGAATCTGCTTTCTAATGCGGTCAAGTTTACACCCAAGCGGGGACGAGTTGAAGTGCGGCTATCGGTAGTAACAGGTAATAGTCAACTAATGGGTAATAAAGAACAGCCAAGCCAATCACCAATTACCAATTACCAATCACCAACTACCAATTACCAACTACCAATTACTTTTTACGCCCAAATCCAGGTAAGCGATACTGGCTGTGGAATAAGTGCAGAATTTTTGCCATATGTATTTGATCGCTTTCGTCAAGCTGATAGTTCGATCACGCGATCGCACGGTGGACTAGGATTGGGACTTGCGATCGTGCGTCATCTGGTAGAACTGCATGGAGGAACCGTCTATGTAGACAGCCAGGGCGAAGGAAAGGGGACGACGTTTACTGTAAAACTTCCACTGTTGAAGATGAGCAGGGGAGATGGGGGAGATGGGGAAGCTGAGGGACAAGGGGACAAGGGGACAAAAAGACAAGGGGAAGAATCAACAGTCGTCTTCTCCTTGTCCCCCCATCTCCTTGTCTCCCCCTCCTCTTCTAGCCCCTAGCCCCCAACCCCAAGCCCCTCACTTGCAAGGCTTGCGGGTACTAGTTGTAGATGATCAAGCTGACACCCGCGAGTTACTGGCTGTAGTGTTAGAAGAGTATGGAGTGATAGTACAAACTGTTGCCTCAAGCGCCTCGGCGCTTGAGGCGCTCAAAAATTTTAAGTTTGATCTACTGCTAAGTGATATTGGTATGCCCGATGAAGACGGCTACACTTTAATTCGCAATGTGAGAGCGCTGGAGGCACAAACAGGAGAAAAAATTCCCTCTGTAGCCCTGAGGTGCTTATGCTGGGGAGGAGCATCGCAGACAAGCTTTGTTAGCAGGCTTTCAACAACACCTACCCAAGCCAATTGATCGGGCTGCGTTGGTGGCAGTGGTGGAAAGTCTGAGTTAACGTGGGCTAAAGATTGGAAAAGATTTGGATGCGATCGCATTGCGTTGCCGCAGGCATCGCGCTGCCAACACAAAGCCCGCATCTGCGTATATGTCGTTGGGCTAACACCATTTTCCTCACCCTCAAAGTATGCCACCCATGCCCACCTTACTGGTGCAAGATCTAAGTAAAACCCATACTCTTGGGTTAAAACCTATACACAGTCTACAAATGCAGCCTCGTGCTATCAGCTAGCGAACTAATTCCCTTGCAGGCGGATGGTGCTTTGAGGTGGGAAAAGGGAGTTTCAAGCAGTTATTGCAACAGATGCAATATTTCAGGATTGCATGACATTTTCTGCCAGCTTGTCTAATGTCTTTGACAAATATAGCAGGGAGTCGGGAGTAGGTTAAAAAGTCTTGCAACAATTGACTAATAGTAAATTGGCTTGTCTTAATCTAGCTACCCCCGCTATACAAGGCAATTAGTCAGAAAGGCACTGGTTAAACCAAATAATTAGCCAAATTGACAATTTTGACTAAATGTAATTAAAAATTCAGGTGTTTACAAGACCTCTTGCCTTAGTGCAGGAAGTCTCATAGTGTCGCTCATGTTAAAGGTTAAAGAGGCAAGGAAAATTCAATTCCTTTTACCGCAATCCCATTTCCCTTTTTCCTACGAGGCAAGAAGTCCACACAGCTTTTGGTGGGTTATTTCTACTTTAGATGGTGGGTTATTTCTACTTTATTTGCAGGTTAATTTTTAGTTATTAGAGTTAATCAAACTAGAAAAAATTACTTTTAACCCTATAGGTTAAAGCGTAAATAATGTCAACAATTGATGTTAAGAAATACTAAATAAATTTAAACTGAAATTACAACTAAAGACTGAGCAAATGTTCGGTAATCTACACCTTTAGTCCAGTGAATATTCTGATCGGTGATTGTTAAATTACTAATAAGTAGCAGGACATAAAAAACAGCCAATCCTATTAACTAATCAATTAATCTCAACGCCTTTACGGGAAGGGCTATGCAGCCCGTTTGAGGTTGCACCAGGGTTGGCTGTTTTTTACACTCGTCCAGATTAGATAGCAATCACCCTAAAAACAAATCGTTTAAAAACAACGGAGACGATTATTATGAATCCAGATTCACAAGCTTGGAATCAGCAAGACGAAACTGTAGGCGCTGTTCCATCGGGGCAATTCTATGTTCGTGTAGCAGGCACAGGTATAGGTGCTGATTTGCCTCCAAACGAGAATGTTGGCGTTCCGAGTGGTCAATTTTACGTTCGTCCAGCAGGTACAAACACTAACATTGGTAACACAAATATGGGTAACATGGGTAACACCAACATGGGTTCTGATTTATCCAGTGAAGACAACAGCCCTGCCAGTAAGCCTCAAGCTAATGGGCAGCCTGCAAGCAAAGGTAAAAATAATGCTTTAAATAAAGCACTGCTTGGAGGACTCCTAGGTGCAACATTGGGTACATTAGCTGCCGCTTTAGCTAATAAGAGAACAGCCCAGGGTGCTAACCACGCTGCCAAAGGTGTAGGAAAAGCAGTAAAGAGTGTATCTGAAGGTGTCAACCACGCTGCCAAAGGTGTAGGAGAAGCGGTAAAATCAGTAACTGAGGGTGTCAACTACGCTGTAGTAGGTACGGTAGTAGATACATTAAAAGATACAGCTGAGAGTGCCAAGCAATCTGTAGAAAGCGCAAAAGACCAACTGGGGCAAACAGCTAATTATGTCAACCCCGCAGACCAGCAATCTGGAGCGCAGACAACCTACGTTTTAATCCCAGTGGAGAAAGAGCGCGTTATTGAGCGAACCATCATTGTAGAAGAGCCTACAATGCCAGAAGCGAATGGTGGGGCAGACTTCAGGTCAGAAGATTTTGCCCAGCAGATGCCAGGTGATGATCGGACACCTCAATTTAACGATCAGACATCTCAATTTAACGATCAGACATCTCAATTTAACGATCAATCATCTCAATTTAACGATCAAAGACCTGACTTTCAGGGATAAGCCTTGAACAATTAGCTATTAGTGATTAGCTTTTAGTTCTTAGCTGGCGCGCTTTTTGTCCGTTGTCATTTGTACGAGTAGGGTGGGCATTGCCCACCAAATCTAATAATGGTGGGCATGGGTGGCATACTAATGAAATCTAAAAGCTAATCGCTAACCGCGCGCCAGCTAATAGCTAATTGATGACGGGTTGCTGCAAATGCGTGGATTTAGAGATCGCTTTTAGTGAGTATGTCAAAGTCCACGCATCCAAAGTAGTTGATTGTCAAGGAAGAATTGATGGGTTAGTGAAAGCTCCATTAAATCAACCTTGAAGGAATAGTAGTTTTAAGCTTGGGATAAATGCAAAAAGATATTCCTAAATCGCTTCGGTTAACCTCCGTGCCTTACACATTTAGGAATTGCAAACATAACAATCAGTAAGTAACAAAACACAATTTGTCGAGAGAAGGGAACAAAAATAATGGCAGGCTTCATGAGTGATTTGTGGTGCATAACAGATAATTGGTTTTGTTAAAAGCCTGCCATTATTTTTAGACTTCATTGTAGTCCAGCTTAGATCTGTCAAAAGAAAAAACTTATAACTCTTTGAGCGTTCATCAGTTTTTGTACAAAGGAGAATACTATTATGGTAGAGAACGAGTATGTTTCGGATCAACATGACAATAATGTTGATCCGCTTGTAGATCAAACCAATGCTCAAACGATAGACACACAAACAAGCAATGGGTTGGCTAGAGCAGCGATTGGAGGAGTCGTTGGTGCTGTATTAGGTACAGTGGCTGTAAGTTTGGCTAATAAAAGAACGGCTGAGGGTATTAACCGCACTGTAAAAGGTGTAGGAAATGCAGTTAAGGATGTAGCCTCTGGTGTAAATGCCTCCGTCAAAAACGCAGTAGAAGCAGTCAAGGGTGTATCGAAGGGTGTTAGTGAAACTGTAGAAAGTGCAGCGAACACAGTTGGGGCTACAACTGAAGATATTAATAAAACTGTGAAAAATGCAGTCAATACAGTTACCGCCCCCGCCTCTAATTCCCAGCCCGTTGTAAACACTACAAAGGGTGTATCCAAGGGTGTTAGTGAAACTGTAGAAAGTGTAGCCAATACAGTTAGGGCTACAACTGAAGATATTAATAAAACTGTGAAAAGTGCAGTCAATACAGTTACCGCCCCCGCCTCTAATTCCCAGCCCGTTGTAAACACTACAAAGGGTGTATCCAAGGGTGTTAGTGAAACTGTAGAAAGTGTAGCCAATACAGTTAGGGCTACAACTGAAGATATTAATAAAACTGTGAAAAGTGCACTCAATACAGTTACTGCCCCCGCTTCTGATTCCCAGCCCGTTGTAAACACTGCAACTGAAATTCAGGAACCCGCTTCTGATTCCCAACTCGTTGTAAACACTGCAACTGAAATTCAGGAACCCGCTTCTGATTCCCAACTCGTTGGTGAGCAGGGTGTGAGGGGATCTGATTATCAGGTGTTTCACTTATATGAAGAGCGGCTGGTTGCTAGCAAGAAACAGATCAAGACTGGTGAAGTGGCGATCGCAAAGCACGTTGAAACGGACAAAGCCCGCATTTCAATACCACTGGACAAAGAGCGACTGGTTATTGAAAAGATACCTGTAAACGGTGGATCGCCAGCTGCTCCTGGTGAGGCAGACTTTTATCAAAGGGAATTGGTGCGGCTGGAAATTTACGAGGAGACACCTGACATTCAAAAACAACTCTTCGTGCGTGAACAAATCAGCGTTCGTAAGGAAATCGAACACGATACTGTTGAAGTCGAAGATAACATTCGTCGGGAAGAGTTAGATCTAGATGTGCAAGACCGTAACATTCAAAGATCAAACTAACACACTATAAAACCCCTACATTGCACAAATAGCACTTAGCAATTTATCCGATTTCAACGGGAAAAAAAGGTATAGTCGCCGTCGTTTAACCAAATTGGAATTAATTAGTTTTGGTACAAAGGAGAAAATTATGACCAGTGAGAACGAGCAGCTTTTGGTACGTGACGAAAATATTGATCCGATTACGGAACAACCACCTACTACGGCTGAAGATAATGCAGCTCCTGCAAACACAGGTAAAGATAATAGCTTACTTACAATAGGGATTGGTGCGCTTGTTGGTGCTTTCGTCGGAGCTGCTGCTACTGCTTTAGCTACTAAAGTTACAGTTGAAAGTGTTAACAAGGCGGTAACAGGTGTTGGAGAAACCGTCAAGGGTGCAGCCTCTGGTGTTAACAAGACTGTAAAAGGTGTAGGAGATGCCGTCAAGAATGTAGCTGAGAATGTTAACTACACTCTCAAAGATGTAGGAACGACGGTTCAGGGTACAGCCTCTGATGTTAACCAAAATGTAAAAGGTACAGTAAACGTAGTCAAGGGTACTGCCCAAAATGTTAACTACACTGTCAAAGGTACAGCGGACGTACTCAAGAGTGCAGCTGAAGATGTTAGCCAGAATGTCAAAAGTACAGTGGACGCTGTAGCTCAAAGTGAGCCAGTTGCAGAAAACAACGATACTAGCGCCCAACAGCCCAGCCAAACACAGACAGCTTACATTTTAGTCCCTGTAGACAAGGATAAATTTGTTCTGCAAAACGTCCCCATCGATGGTGGAAAGCCAGTAATTCCTAAAGGAGTAATCGAGCAAGGGTAAGCATATACACGTAAATGCGTAGGGTGCGTTACGGCATCGCCGTAACGCACCTCAAACCAAGCTATAGATGGTGGCGCGGGCGATCGCTAAAGCCGATAAAGCCGATAAACTTCACTTGCAGCGCGGTGTAGCAACGAGTGCCGATAAACCAGTGATTTCAAGTCATCTGCATAACCGCCACCGATTACACAAGCCACAGGATATCCGCTAGCAATGCAAGTACTCAAAACCTGCATCTCACGTCGGAAGATACCAGTGTCGGTGAGAGCTAATTTGCCCAAGCGATCGCCTCCATGAGGATCAACCCCAGCATCATATAAAACTAAATCTGGCTTGACATCTGATAATAAATATGGTAAATATTCTGCTAGAGTTTGCAGATATGCATCATCCTCCATCCCCACTGGTAGAGCAACGTCTAAATCACTCTTTTGTTTAGTGCTGGGAAAGTTGCGATCGCAGTGCATCGAGAAAGTGAAAACACTTTCGTCGTCTTGGAAAATAAAAGCTGTACCGTCTCCTTGATGCACATCCAAATCGACAATCAAAACTTTGCCCACAAGATTTTGATGCAAAAGTAGACGAGAAGCGATCGCCAGATCATTAAAAATACAAAAACCAGAACCATAACTAGGAAACGCATGATGCGTTCCACCAGCAGTATTGCAAGCCAAACCCTGACTTAGTGCCAGCTGTGCCGTCAAAATTGTACCACCTACCGCCACACAAGTACGATTCACTAGCGCTGGACTCCAAGGCAACCCAATTCTTCGCTGTGCCTTAGCATCTAGTGTGCCATCACAGTAAGCTTGAACATATTCATGAGTGTGAACTAGCTCAATCCACTCAAGGGGCGATCGCTCTGGCGTGTAAAATTGTTCTGGATCTGCCACTTTATCAGCCAAAAGTAGCTCATAGAGTTGCCCAAACTTCGCCATCGGGAAGCGATGACCAACAGGAAGAGGCGCAACGTAATCTGAGTGATAAACCAGCGGTAAATCCACGTATAGCAGGGATTTGGGAGTAGGGAGTAGGGTGGGCATTGCCCACCTCTAACATAAATATGATAGTGTCACGCAAAGACGCAAAGACGCTAAGAAAGGTGCAAAGAGAAAGTCGCATAGAGTTTAGTATCTTCAAGTAAGGGTTAAAATTAATCATCTGTTGATTGTGCAAAAACAGCATTTTTCCTATTGCAATGCACACAGAAAATAGATAGAAGGAACGGATATGCAAGGAAAGATAATTTGGCAGCAGGGTAGCAACAAGCTTGAAAATCCTAATAATTTCGCCTACATCAGTCAATGGTGGAGTAATTTAGCTAATAAAGATGTTACTTTGGCGCAGCGAATGATTCCTCAAACAGGAGAGGTAGATGAGCTTAATTGGGAACCGCAGCGGTTTGATGAAGTTTTTGAGCTCCAAAACCCAGAAATTCGAGGTATTACTCTTTATTGGCGTAAACCTAATTCTACCCAGGAGCGTAACACTACACCTTATCAGTTAGTATTGGATACCCGTCATCAGCAGTTGTATATTTTCCCCCAGTCTCAGAAGCAATTAGTTATGCGTGTGGCGTTACCACAAATTATTTATGAGACGATTGAAATAAAAGATCCTCAGATCGAATATTACAAAGCTTGTGAAAATCATATACTTACTCTACGAGACGCACAGCAAAAAATGGAAGTGAAAGTTACCCTTAGTCCAGATAATTTCAATCAACTAAAGGAACAACTACCCTAGCCTAACAGTTATCAGTTATCAGTTATCAGTTATCAGTTACCAACTACCAATCACCAACTACCAACTACTAATCACCAACTACCTGTACAGACGTAGCGGGACTCGTCTCTACCAACTACCGTACGGGCGCACTTTAAACGAGTTATCTGCTCTGTTGAAAAGTTGGGGGAGAGGGGGAAACAGAGTCTCTGTCTTGACTCGCTTGGGGGGGGCATGGGGTTTTCTCTGGGGATGGGGGGCAGGCGGGGAGACCCCTTGCTAAAAACCCCCCAACTTTTCGCGCCCCTCACCCCCACTTTCCGCTTGTTTACAAGTATGTTTGATCAGCCCGCCCCTACCAATTACCAAAAAAATATCTCTCCAACCCACGAGAGAGGGAGACTATAGCTAAATCCTGTTATTATAATCAACAAACTTTACGAAACTTAATAAAGTACTGTGACAACTGGGCAGATAACACCGACAACATCCTTTGAAAAACTGACTTGGAACTGGAAAGGCTACAAAATTCAGTACACAGTTATGGGCAAGGGATGTCCTTTGGTACTAGTGCATGGCTTTGGTGCTTCGATTGGACACTGGCGCAAAAATATCCCAATTCTTGCAGCTGGTGGCTATCGAGTGTTTGCCATAGATTTACTTGGCTTTGGCGGTTCTGATAAACCACCATTGAATTACACAATGGAATTGTGGGAAGAACTGCTTAAGGATTTCTGGACAGCACACATTCAAGAACCTGCTGTATTTATTGGTAACTCAATCGGTGCGCTGTTAAGCCTAATGGTAATGGCAAATCATCCCGAAGTTGCCGCAGGTGGAGTTTTAATTAGCTGTGCAGGTGGATTAAGTCACCGTCCCCATGAACTCAATCCACCGCTACGCATAGCAATGGGAGCATTTAATCGGCTGGTGCGTTCTAAGTTGACCGGACGAGTAATATTTAACCGTGTTCGCCAAAAACCACAAATTCGGCGCACTCTACTCCAAGTTTACCGTAACCGTGAAGCTGTGACTGATGAATTAGTAGATCTGCTATATGCTCCTTCGTGTGACCCTGGAGCGCAGCACGTATTTGCTTCAATTCTAAGTGCCGATCCAGGTCCTACACCTGCAGATCTGTTGCCTCTTGTCAAGCATCCTCTACTGGTGATTTGGGGTACTGACGATCCCTGGACACCAATTACAGGAGCCTCGCTTTTCCAACAAGCGAGTGAAAATGGTAAACAAATCCAGATTAAGCCGATACCAAATGCTGGTCACTGTCCCCATGATGAAGTACCAGATGTTGTCAACTCACTAATTTTGCAATGGCTGAGTGAGAGGCTAGGGGCTAGGGGCTAGGGAGCAGGGGGGCTTGGGGGGAGTTCTTTCAATCCAAAATCCTCTCGCACGAGCGCCTCTTGCCTTTTATAAAGGCTCCTAGCCGCTTCTACTTCCCGAATGTGATTTTCTGCCCACTCACAGAGTTTGCATAGTGGCTCAATTAATGTTTCTCCCAGCGGTGTGAGGGAATACTCAACCATTGGTGGTACGACGGCATATACTTGACGTGCGACAATGCCATCCCTTTCTAAATTACGTAGGGTTTGCGTGAGCATTTTCTGTGATATGCCGCTAATTTCCCGCTGTAGCTCACTGTAGCGCTTTTTGCCTTGCGAGAGGCAGTAGATAATGATTGCCGTCCACTTGTTGGCGATTAGATCCAAAACCTGCCGTGAAGAGCAGTTAGCGTCTGTGACGCTATTTTTTTGAGTGTTACGCACCATAAGGTAAGTATAGCACTTTTAAGTGCCTTCTTGTCAAAAAGAGAGAATAATTGACATAATCATATAACTACCACGACTTACAAAAATTACCTCGATAATTGGGTAGTTGGTTATTGGTAATTGGTAGTTAGTAACTGCTTTTAATTCCGCGCTTTTTGAATTTATCATCTCCCTTTATATACAGAAATACAGGAGCAGTTATGAAACGAGATCTGCAACTGGTATCAAACAGTAATTTTGCTTCTTCGTGGATGGGATCTGGTGAAGCCAGTTCGCCCCCGAACATCGCTAATGCTGATGAAAAGCTGCTTGATGCCTATTCCCAAGCGGTGATTAATGTAGTCGAGAAGGTTAGTCCTGCTGTTGTCAATATCGATGTGCAAAGGCAACTGGGAGGTGTAAGGAGGAATAATCAAGCCTCGCAAGAAGTACAAGGTAATGGTTCTGGTTTTATTTTCACTCCAGACGGTTACATTTTGACTAATAGCCACGTTGTCCATGATGCTACCAAAATTGAGGTTACACTCTCTGATGGTCGCAGTTATGCTGCCCAGATGATTGGTGATGATCCTGATACAGATTTGGCGGTGATTAGAATTAATGCGCCGTCCTTGGTAGCGGCGCGTTTGGGTGATTCCGAATCTTTACAAGTCGGTCAATTAGCGATCGCCATTGGTAATCCCTACGGCTTCCAATGTACAGTTACAACGGGAGTTGTCAGCGCCAAAGGACGTTCATTTCGATCTCGGTCAGGTCGGCTAATTGATAATGTTATCCAAACTGATGCTGCCCTCAATCCAGGCAATTCTGGAGGACCACTGGTGACATCTCACGGAGAAGTCATGGGCATCAACACAGCTGTAATTATGTCTGCTCAGGGAATCTGTTTTGCTGTACCAATTAATACAGCAAAAACGATTTTGACTTCCCTGATCAAAGATGGTAAAGTTCAACGTGGGTACGTGGGAATCGGAGGGCAAAACGTGCCTTTACCCCGTCGCGTTGTGCTATTCCATGAATTATCAGTCGAAAGTGGAATTTTGGTCATCTCAATTGAGAATAATAGCCCAGCTCAAAAAGCAGGGCTGCGAGAAGGAGATGTAATTGTTGGTTTAAGTAATCAACCCATCGCCAGTATTGATGACTTGCATAAAGTGTTGACTCATGACAGGGTAGGAGTGCGATCGCCCTTGACAATCATCCGGCGCACTGAAAAACTAGTCCTTGATATTGTCCCGTCACACTCGCCTACTAGGGGCTAGGGAAATCAATTACCAGTTACCAGTTACCAGTTAAAAGAAAAGGGTAAAGGGAAAGGGGAAAAGGGTAAAGGGAAAACAATTATCAATTATCAATTGTTCATTACTCATTGATAATTGTTTATTGTTGATTGATAATTGCTCCCCCTCTCCCCAAATGGCGGATACGTCGGGCAATAATTGGAGTAGAGCAAAAGTGCATTAGCTAATCAAAAGTCGCAACACTTAAGGCAAGTTGCTCTAGAACTCATATATCGCAAACAAAGTCAATATGAGGAATTTTAGCACTGCGATCGCCTCTGTCTGCTTGTTCGTTACATTAGCGATCGCGCAAGCTCGTAACGCAATAAAGTTAGAAAAGGGAATGGAATCTAAATTTCTGGTTCAATTACCCAACCGCAAGGAAAATAAAGAAATTAGAGCGATCGCACCTGTCTCAATCCTCCCTACTAGGGGGGACACAAGGGGGGTTGAAAGGTTAGCTACAGGCTTAAAGTTTACCGAAGGACCACTGTGGAACGTGGGTTTTTTACTCTTTAGTGATATACCAGCAGACACTCTATATAAATTAACTGCAAACGGTAAGTTGGAAGTATTCCGCCATCCAGCCGGAAAACCCAACGGTAACACCCTCGACCAAGCAGGACGACTCGTTACAGCCCAGCACGATCGCCGCGTTACCCGTACTGAGAGAAATGGTAAAATCGTTACCCTAGCAAGCCAGTACAAAGGCAAGAAACTCAATAGCCCTAACGATATTGTTGTTAAATCGGATGGTAGCATTTATTTCACTGACCCACCCTACGGCGTTAGTAAAGAAGCAGAGGAGCTAGGCTTCTATGGAGTTTATCAAATAAATCGGAATGGAAAGTTAATCTTACTTGTCAAAGACATTGAACGCCCTAACGGACTTGCCTTCTCACCAGATGAGAAAAAGCTGTACATAAATGATTCCCAAGAAGGTAACATCCGCGTCTTTGATGTAAAAGCAGATGGCACTCTAGAAAACGGACGTGTCTTTGCAGACATGAAAGTCCCAGGTCAAGAACCTTTAGCCGATGGCATGAAGGTAGACTTGCAAGGCAACGTCTATTCTACAGGGCCAGAAGGTATCTGGATCTTCTCACCACAAGGTAAATTGCTAGGCAAGATTTTCTTACCGGAAAATCCCACTAATATAGCTTGGGGCGATAAAGACTACAAGACTCTCTACATTACCACATATACAAGCATTTATCGCATTCGTCTGAAAATTCCAGGTATTAGACCAGGCACAAGGGAGTAGGGAGCAGGGGGAGCAGGGGAATCAGGGGAGAAAACAACCATTTGCGCCTCTAGCTATAGCGCCTCTAGCCACTGATTAAGGAGTAATCACCCTTGTGGAGGAGTGATGAAAAGTCAGTGGCAACAAGGATCAAAATAGGAACACACTTTTTAGCACACTGACACGCTTCTAATGCACACAACTAGCAAACTGTCAACAAAAAAAGCTTGGGCAAAAGCGATCGCCTCTCCCGCCGCCGAATTTCCCCCTACTTCGCTACCAATCCTTGCTGGTGAAATTCCTCCTCGCTTGCGTGGCACTCTCTATCGTAATGGTCCGGCACGATTAGAACGCGGCGGGATACGGATGGGACATTGGTTTGATGGTGATGGTGCAATTCTCGCAGTGCATTTCACGGGGGGATCGGCAGCCACTGGACTATACCGCTACGTGCAAACAACTGGATACCAAAAGGAAGCAGCGCATGATCAACTTTTATACGGCAACTATGGCATGACCGCCCCAGGATTGTTTTGGAATAAATGGTTCAAAGCAATCAAGAATGTAGCTAATACCTCAGTTTTGGCTCTACCAGATAAACTTTTAGCATTGTGGGAAGGTGGTAAACCCTATGCCCTAGATCTACAATCTTTGGAAACTAGAGGAGAAGATGACTTATCTGGGTTGGATAACATCTTACCTTATTCCGCTCACTACAAACGCGATCCCCATACTGGCGAAATATTTAACTTTGGCATTACCCCTGGAATCAATGCCCAGTTGAATTTGTATAAGAGCGATCCCACAGGTAAAATTATCCAAAAAGCCTCATTCTCCCTTGAAGGTATTCCCGTCGTGCATGATTTTGTCATGGCTGGGCAGTACCTGATATTTTTCGTTCCTCCAGTGCGGTTAAATGCGCTACCAGTACTCATGGGTTTGAGCAGCTATAGTGACTCTTTAGAATGGCAACCTCAGTTAGGTACTCAGTTTCTCGTTTTTGACCGCGAAACCTTCTCTCTTGTTAGTCGTGGTGAAACCCAACCTTGGTATCAATGGCATTTCGCCAATGGTTATGTAGATACCAGTGGTTCAGTAATTGTCGATTTGGTGCGCTATGAAGACTTTCAGACCAATCAGCATCTCAAGGAAGTGGCAACAGGTCAAACCCATACTCCTGCTAATAGCACATTATCGCGGATAACCTTGGAGCCTCAATCTGGGAAAGTAAAAGCAATTGAGCAAGTTTTAGACAGAGATTGTGAGTTTCCTATTATACCACAACATTTGACAGGACAAGCATCGCGTTATACCTATCTTTCAGTACATCGGCAAGGCGCGGACACTAGCGAGGAAATGTATGGAGCGATCGCACGATATGATCGTCAAACTGAAAATCTCACAATCGCTGATATGGGCGCTCATCGCTATCCGATGGAACCAATATATGCCCCAGATCCTCAAAATCCAGACAAAGGTTGGATTGTAACTGTTGTTTATGATGGCAATATAGATCAAAGTGAGGTGGTGGTGTTAGATAGCGATCGCCTCGATGAATCTCCTGTTTGTCGGTTGGGATTACCTAGTGTTGTACCGATGGGTTTTCATGGTACTTGGCGACAAGCGTAAAGTTTATTGGATTTAGTGTCACGCAAAGACGCAAAGGCGCAAAGATTTTGTTAGTGTCTTTGCGTGAGACATTAATTTCCCAGAAGGAAGTATAAGATTCATGGCTTATTACTGGTTTAAAGCGTTTCATTTAGTTGGGATTGTTGTTTGGTTTGCTGGGTTGTTTTACCTGGTGCGTCTGTTTATCTATCATGTTGAAGCTAATGAACAGCCCGAACCAGCTCGTTCGATTCTCAAAAATCAGTATCAGCTGATGGAACAACGGTTATACAGTATCATTACTACGCCTGGAATGTTGGTGACGATAGCGATGGCGATTGGTTTAATCACTACTGAGCCTGATGTTCTAAAGCAGGGTTGGTTACATTTCAAGCTGGCGTTTGTCCTGGCTTTGATTGGTTATCATCATTACTGTAAGCGACTGATGAAGCAGCTGGCAAAAGATGAGTGTGGTTGGAGTAGTCAGCAGCTAAGAGCTTTGAATGAAGCGCCTACCTTAATGCTAGTGGCGATCGTTTTGTTAGCTGTATTTAAGAATAATTTACCTACAGATATCACTGCTTGGGTGATTGTAGGCATGATAGTTGCAATGGCAGCAAGTATTCAGTTATACGCCAGAAAACGCAGATTGGACAAAGAAAGGCTCTTGACAGAAGTACCACAGGAATAACCGTAGGGTGGGCATTGCCCACCTTATTTTATATTTGCTGTATATGCTGCTTTAAAAGCAAAGAAAGTTCTTCCTTACTCATCTCCCCTTGCGCTACTTGGATCACCGTGTTGTAAGATTCCTCGTTAGAAAGAGCTAGGTTATACCCATTCAGACGCAAAAACGCTTCCATCGCACCATAGGCTGTACGTTTGTTGCCATCCAAAAACGGATGGTTTTTTGCCAGGTGATAAAGGTAAGCAGCTGCTTGCTGATGAATTGTAGGATGCAGTAGCTCACCAAAGAATGACGCTTTGGGCTGGGAAACAGCAGATTCTAGCAATCCCTGTCTCTCACGCCAGACATTCCACCCAACAGTTCAATCAGAATTTGATGAATGTCAAGCACGTCAGCTATTTCTAAAAATTTAGGAGTCTGCAAGGCGCTGGTAAACCTCCTTGCGTTCTTCTAGAGAAGCTAAAAAAGCTTGAACTGCTTTAGTATGGGTTTTTTCTTGTGGCTTCACCTTCAAAGAGCGTACCAATGCTAGCACCTCTTCTAACAAGGGTTCTGGTACTTGCTCAATTTCTTTAATAATTTGTTCTTTAGTATTCATAGTCCCCCATCCAATGTTGGTATGCCACCCATGCCCACCTATACAATCTATCTATACCTATTATCCCCCTCCCCTCCACACGACTTCAATCACAAAAATCTATAATTAAAAGTTGGAAAGCTCTTTGTCCGTAAATCCTGATGACCACTTCTAACCGCCGCTACCACATCACCACCTTCGGATGCCAGATGAACAAAGCCGACTCGGAGCGGATGGCTGGTATCATAGAAGATCTGGGCTTTGAGTGGTCGGAAGACCCGAATAATGCAGATTTAATCCTCTACAACACCTGTACGATTCGGGATAATGCCGAGCAAAAGGTTTATTCCTACCTGGGACGACAAGCAAAGCGCAAGCAAGAACAGCCTGGTTTAACTTTAGTGGTTGCTGGTTGTGTTGCTCAGCAAGAAGGAGAAGCGCTGCTGCGACGAATACCAGAATTAGATTTGGTAATGGGACCACAACACGCAAACCGTCTGCAAGATTTGCTCGAACAGGTGTTTGACGGTAATCAGGTGGTAGCAACAGAACCAATTCATATTGTCGAAGATATCACTAAACCCCGTCGTGACAGCAAGGTAACGGCTTGGGTAAATGTGATTTATGGTTGCAATGAGCGCTGTACCTACTGCGTTGTTCCCAGTGTACGCGGCGTGGAACAATCTCGCACACCAGAAGCAATTCGTGCAGAGATGGAAGAATTGGGACGACAGGGATATAAAGAAGTAACCTTACTCGGTCAGAATATTGATGCTTATGGTCGGGATTTGCCAGGAGTGACACCAGAGGGACGGCATCAGCACACACTGACAGATTTACTGTACTATGTGCATGATGTGCCAGGAATTGAGCGAATTCGGTTTGCTACGAGTCACCCGCGTTATTTTACCGAACGTCTAATTCGAGCTTGTGCCGAGTTACCAAAGGTGTGCGAGTATTTTCATATTCCCTTTCAGTCAGGGGATAACGAGGTGCTAAAGCGCATGGCGCGGGGATACACTCATGAGAAATATCGCCGGATTATTGATACAATTCGTCGATATATGCCGGATGCGTCAATTAGTGCTGATGCCATTGTTGCTTTTCCTGGGGAAACCGACGAGCAATTTGAAAATACATTGCGGTTAGTTGACGATATTGGTTTTGATCATCTCAATACTGCTGCTTATTCACCTCGTCCAGGCACACCAGCAGCCCTATGGGAGAATCAATTGAGTGAGGAAGTTAAGAGCGATCGCCTACAACAATTAAATCACCTGGTTGCAACAAAAGCAGCTAAAGCGTCGCAGCGTTATCTCGGACGCATCGAACAAGTTTTGGTAGAAGACCAAAATCCCAAAGATCCCCATCAAGTAATGGGAAGAACACGCGGCAATCGTCTCACTTTTTTTAACGGTAATATAGACGGGCTAAAGGGTCAATTAGTAACAGTTAAAATTACTTCTGTTCGGGCTTTTAGCTTGACAGGTGAGCAGTCACCAAGGTAGTGTTAGACCCATTACCTAAAGGAGACTTAATCCTATGCCTCTTAACAAGAAATATTTGGGAATAGTAGGAATATTAACCCTACTATTCCTGGCAATATCTACAATTGGCTGGTTTGCGATCGGTCAGATTACTCTGATTTTTTCTCTAGTATTAATGCTTGGAATATTAACGGCAATCCAACTTACAATTTATCAAAAAAACCAGGAAAGCTTGCAAAAGTTGAGTCAAAACTTGAGTCAACATTTTAGTCAAGAAAGCAATAATAATTATAAACAAATAGAAGCACTGTTTTCAGTATATTCCGTATTAAACAACTCTCAACCATTACCGCCTATGAGGGGTTGGGCAATTTCCCCAGATTTTGCCAATATAGTTATTAATTTAATATCCGAGAAAAAACCCCAGGTAATTGTAGAACTAGGAAGTGGTGTATCAACTATAATTTCTGCCTACTGCCTTAAAAGTATTGGTGGGGGTAAAGTCATATCAATCGATCAGGATAAAGAATATGCCGAAATTACAAATCAAAATTTAGCTAAACATGGATTACAAGATGTTGCCCAGGTACATTATGCACCACTTAAAGAAGTAGAAATAAACAACAAAAAGTGGTTTTGGTATGATACTGCAACACTTAAGGAAATTAACAATATTGATATACTAATCGTTGATGGACCCAAGCAAGCAGGACAGCAAGAAAAATTAGTACGATATCCAGCACTGCCAATTCTATTTGAATACTTAAGCAATAATCCAGTCATTATTCTTGATGACGCTGACAGAGAAGATGAAAGAAAGATTGCACAATTGTGGATAAAAGAGTTTAATAGTTTTAAAATGGAAAATATTAGTACTGAGAAAGGTACAACTATATTAAGTAAAAGTTAGATTCGGCATTTTAACCAACTTGAGCGCTAGAATTGGTTTGAGATGTTTAGTATTCTGCCGCCCCTTCAGGCAGAGCATTATATGATTTTTGTTCACAAGTTGGGCAAATTGTCAACGACAATTACGACAAATTTAACAAGTGAACTGCAAAGCAATGCGATAAAACTATAGTCCCCAAGTCCTTTGTATTACCAATCTTTTTCAATGACACTGCCGTAATATATTAAAAGGTCAAAAATATCAGTATGAAAATCGGCATATTTTCTTTCACCATCTTTTTTAATTTGAAAGTCAATTATGTCAGCTTCTATTTCATTAACCCTTTCAGAATCAATCATAAACTATTTGATTTCATCACACTTAGAAAAAACTATACGATAGCTTAATTTATCTATTGGATGATAAAGGAAGTATATTATTACAGTTTCTCCCCATTGTGTAAAGTTGATATCAGTAATTAAAGATGTAAAGCTCTCTAATCCGAGAAAGTTAAACCCATCAACTATTTTCTTCTTTCCTTCTGAAAAATTTACATATTCAGCTATAACTTTACTCCTTTTAAAAATGATGAATTTATCTAAATCTTGAACACCAGGTATTGGATTACTACTTGCATATTGTGTTGCTATTTCTCCTGTTCATAGCACGTAGCGAAAACCTTTATTTATTCTCTGGCTACCTTTTTTCGTTGTTCCAAATGTTTTTATATAATTAACTAAGCTAGTGGTTGAATTGAATTTTATTTTTCCTGTTGCTTATCTTTTGCACTTTTTCTTTACTTTAATCTTGCCCCAATCCCTTCTAAAGTAGGCCACCCACGCCCACCGAATTTTGTAATGGTGGGCGTGGGTGGCATACGCTATTAGCTCGAAATTTATTTCCAAGGCTGCTGATAAAAAACTCAAAAATAGAAACAGCAAAGAAACCAAATGAAAAAATTTAAAACACCTCGGTTCAACATTGTTATAACAACCCTGGTTAGTATCTCGGTTTTATTCTTGCTTTGGTTTACGACGGGGCTACCGACGCTTTCCCAACCGCAAGCTAAAGTTTTTGATCAAGTTTGGCAAACTGTCAACAACAACTTTTACGACCCCAAATTTAACCAAGTGGACTGGAAAGCAATGCGGGAAAAGTATAAACCCCAAGCAGAACGAGCTAAGTCTAGCCAAGAATTTGCGAGTGTCATCAATCAGATGCTCTCCGAGTTGCGGGCTTCTCACACTCGCTTTTACACCCAAAATGAACCAGCCTATTACCAACTTTTAGGAATTTTTCAGCCCAGGAGCGAAGAATTACAGCAGCAGTTAAAGAAGTTTTTTCCAAAAGGCAAGATTGAATACACTGGCATTGGTGTGTTTACAAAAGATATCAAGGGCAAAACTTTTGTCAGTGCTATTCTAGACGGAAGTCCGGCTGCAAAAGCTAGGTTGAAGGTAGGAGATCAATTGCTGAGTGTGGACGATCGCCCATTTGAACCAATTGGGTCTTTTATAGCAAAAGCAGGTCAAAAAGTCAAGGTATTAATTCAGCGATCGCCTCTTCTTAAAAGCCAGCAAGAAATCATCGTCACGCCGCAGCTAACGGACGCAACTACAATGTTTTTGAACGCTCAAGCATCCAGTAGCCAAGTAATTGAACGTGGGGGCAAAAAAATTGGCTATATTCATATCTGGTCTTATGCCGGAGATCAATATCAGCAGCAGCTAGAGGATGAACTATTCTACGGTCGCCTTAAAGATGCAGACGGGTTAGTTTTGGATTTAAGAGAAGGATGGGGGGGCGCATATCCGAATTATCTCAACATCTACACTGCTAATGGTCCTAGCATAACCAGTATTGGGCGCGATGGTAAGCGAAATAAGTCGAACTATCAATGGAAAAAACCCGTAGTTATGGTAGTAAATCAAGGCAGCAGGAGCGGTAAGGAAATTCTAGCCTTTGGCTTTAAGCAATACAAAATTGGGCAAGTGGTTGGCTCCAAAACAGCGGGAGCAGTGCTTGCTGGTCGTCCTTTTGTCATGCGCGACGGCAGCGTACTATACTTAGCAGTTGCAGATGTATATATCGACGACACACACAGGTTAGAAGGCTTGGGTATCACACCTGATATCAATGTTCCCTTTTCCATAGAATATGCTCAAGGCGCAGATCCCCAAAAAGAACGAGCAATAGAAACTGTACTAGCAGCACTTACTAGCCCCTAGCCTCCAGCCCCTAGTAAGTGCTAGGCTATAGCCCATTAATTAGTGTCAGAGGTGCGGAGGATGACGAAGCTGAGGGTAGGGTTGCTATTTGGCGGACGTTCTGGGGAACATGAAGTGTCGATTAGTTCAGCCAGAGCAATATTGAACGCTCTGAATGCCGATCCCAACAAAGATAAATACCAAGTGCTACCATTTTATATCCAAAAAGATGGATGCTGGCTAGCGCTCCAAACACCCCAAAATATATTAGATTCCGGCATCCCCTCGCTACCATCCCCAGACCAAACATCTAATCAATCCCTAAATTGCTGGGAATTTCCCTCGCAAGCAGCACAAGTCGATGTCTGGTTTCCCATTCTGCACGGTCCTAACGGTGAAGATGGGACAGTGCAGGGACTACTGAAATTAATGCAAGTTCCCTTTGTCGGTTCTGGGGTTTTAGGTTCCGCCTTGGGTATGGATAAAATTGCCATGAAAATGGCATTTGCTCAAGCCGGACTACCACAAGTAAAGTATATTGCCGTCAAGCGATCGCAAGTGTGGTCAAATCCTTGTATATTTCCCAAGCTTTGTGATGAAATAGAAGCAACTTTGGGCTATCCTTGTTTTGTTAAGCCTGCGAATTTAGGTTCATCCGTAGGTATTGCAAAAGCGCGATCCCGTAGCGAGTTAGAAACAGCTTTAGATAATGCTGCAAGCTACGATCGCCGCATCATCGTAGAAGAATCTGTCGTTGCACGGGAAATCGAATGTGCAGTCTTGGGTAACGACAACCCTAAAGCTTCCGTTGTAGGAGAGATTACCTTTCAAAGTGATTTCTATGATTATGAAACCAAGTACACCGTAGGTAAGGCAGAGTGGTTAATACCTGCTAACATACCAGAGAAAGTTGCTACCTCTATCCAACAAATGGCACTGCAAGCTTTTGGGGCAATTGATGCCGCAGGTTTGGCACGAGTAGACTTTTTCTACATTGCAAATACTGGACAAGTTCTAATAAATGAAATCAACACCTTACCAGGCTTCACAGCAACTAGTATGTATCCCCAAATGTGGGAAAAAAGCGGTATCCCCTTCCCAGAATTGGTAGATCAATTAATTCAATTAGCTTTAGAACGTCATACGACGGGTAAATAAAGAAGGGAGTAGGGAGTAGGGAGTAGGGAGTAGGGGAAATAGCTTTTTTCCAATTACCAACTACTCACTCTTCTAAAATTTGCTTATGGAAAATCAGAATACACAGCCAGAGCCATCTGAAACTTCTAGCTGTTCTAAAATGGAGCAGTCAAGGCGTGATAGGAGAAAACTAGCTAACTCAAATTTTCTGCTTAATTTGATTAAGCATCGTCCTTGGTTACTTTGGATCGGTGTAGGAGCATTCCTTTTCACTACTATTTATATCTCTCTTGTAAGCATTACCCAAACGAGTTTTGTCAAAGAGGAAACCAAACCAATATCAGTAACCGCAAATCGAGAAACGACACAAAAAGACAGTTCTCTACCTTTGTGGTTGCTAGGGGCGGGGATTGTTGGTGGTTGCGCTGGTGCATTTGCGATCGCCTTACGGCATCCAAGTTCATCCTACAGGCATTGGGGGCGTTTCGGGACAACTCCAAAAGCGCTATCTCGTCGCCAAAAGCGAATGCAAGCAGGACATTTGCCTTCTTTTCCACCTGTAGCATCCCAGGAAGTAGCCCCCTCAGTACCAACAGTATCAGTACCACTGCCTGAAAATCAGCTACCATCGCCAGAACAAATCCCGCTTGAAGAAACAATAGTCATAGTATTAGATAGCCATTCACTTGATTTAGAAGAATCAACAGAACAATTACTGCCAGATGAGGAAATATTCACATTTACACAAGAGCGATCCCCCGTTTTAGTGCAAGATACAGAAGAAAATAACCCCTTGGCTACTAACACCCAATCATTAGTAGAAATGCTAGATCTCCGTCGCAAAATACCTCTATCTACCATATTGAGCGAAAGCTTTCAGCTTGGAGGTAAAAACTAGGAGTTAGAAGCATCTAAATTAAACCCCGACAGTCTTGACTGCCCAAACTTGATATGAATGAACCATTGGGGTTGATTTATCAACTTCTTTCATGCTTTTCATTTAGTAACAAATATCACAGGGTTATTTTGTTAAATAAAGCTTGATTTTTTTCATTAAAACTACATAAATATTTAATTGCTTCTTTATATTTTATTTATACTAGCTTTATTTAAGCTACGAGAATTCACCATACTCATTCAAGTTTACTGTCAAGTAAATTGAGAGATAAGTCTACCTGAAAACATCAGGACAATCTAAATCTCAATAAATATCAGTAATAGTGTAAATGAAAACCACTATAAAATACTTAGCTTCTATTGTATCATCCCTTGGTTTATTTACAGTGACGTTAAGTTTTTCTTCGCCTGTTCAAGCATCAATACCATGTGAATATGGCACTATTAATCGTTATCAAAATGGTTCAATAGAAAGCTGTGTGATTAATAATATTGTTGGTATAACGCAAGGAAGTTTTGCTTTTTCATGTAAGCAAGGACAGTATATATATTTTGATGATAAGGCTCATTTCAAAAGCTGCGTTATTTCTATCCCTGTGGTAATTAGAACAGGTAATGATGTAAAAACTTGTCCTGAAGAATCTAGAGTGTATGTTTGGGTTTCAGAAGGTGGAAATCAATCTGTAAGTTGTCAACACTTGTAATAGAAAGTCGAAGCGTAGAAACTGGCGGTGGTTTTGGAGAACAGTACCTTCCACCTGACGGGTGCGACACATCCGGCGTAGAAACCCCAACCCACGTCGTTACACAAAAAAGCAATCTGACGAAAGCTAGAGGATATTTCAAATTTTGTTGAACAAACTTATAAAGTAAGACAACATTTTCAAAAGCGAATAGCATGACTAAAACGGTAATTATTACAGGTGCTTCTCAAGGTATTGGCAAAGCAACCGCATTGTTATTTGCCCGTCAAGGATATGATATTGTATTGGCAGCGCGTGAACCTGAACGCTTAGAAGCTGCTGCAACCCAAGTGCGATCGCTCGGTCGAGAAGCTCTTGCCATCCCTACAGATGTGAGAGATCCAGAACAAGTAAATAATCTAGTTCAGAAGGCACTTGCTCATTTTGGTCATATAGATGTGCTAATCAACGATGCTGGTATTTTCTGCTTGGGACCTGTTGAGGAGTTCTCGCAGGGCGATTGGCAACAAGTAATCGATACAAATCTTTGGGGTTATATCCACACCATTCATGCAATATTACCCCATTTTTTAGAACGAGGCAATGGCACGATTGTAAATATTAGTTCTATCGGTGGTATTGTGCCGATTCCCTACCAAATACCCTACACAACTAGCAAGTATGCTGTGACTGGGTTAACTAAAGCGCTGGAAGCAGAATTATCACCCAAAGGCATCCAAGTTTGTGGTATTTATCCCAATTTCATCAGAACCAGTATAAATGAGCGGACAATCTTTCGCGGCAACGATGAGCAGACAAAGCAGGCTCGTCATGAACTAATAGACAAAGCAGTAAAAACCCCCGTACTTGAGAAGGCTGAGGATGTAGCAGAGGCAATTTGGCAAGCACTCCACAATCAGCAGTCTGATAAAATTGTTGGCACAGCGAAAGTATCGAAGACAGCTTATAAGTTTTTTCCTGGGTTAATGCAGGCACTGTTTCGACGCATCTTTGGCATGAGCGATCGCCGCTAATCTCATCCTAGTTTAATACTTTTTGTTATGGCAGCAGGGGGAGCTGGGGGAGAAAAGAAAGCAGGGGGAGCAAAGGGTAGCAGGGGTAGCAGGGGGAGAAAAGAACAATCTTACCAACTACCAACTACCAACTACCAATTACCCATTACCCATTACCAAGAAATTCTCGCATATACTGATTAACTAATTGGGGCTGTTCCTGCTGTACCCAGTGACTAGCATCAGCAATATATTTAATTTGAAAGTTTCTTACATAAGCTTCGGTTCCATAGGATAGTTCCTTTCCCAACGCAGTATCTTTTTCTCCCCAAATCATCAAAGTTGGAACTTCAAGAATACCCCAATCTGGGTTGAGCATTCGCTGCCCAAAAATATTGCGGTAATAATTCAGCATAGCTGTCATAGCACCGCGTTTAGCAGCTGCATCTTTATAAGCTTCTAAATCTTCCCTAGTGATAGCGCCCTTATTTACAGCCATTCCCTTGAGCGCAGTTTCAATTGCCTGGTAATCTGCTGATTGGATGAGTAATTCTGGTAGCAAGGGTAGCTGAAACAAAAACATATAAGAGCTACGTAACAGTTGTTGTGGGTTGCGTATACCTTGAGCAAACTTCGCTGGGTGAGGCATATTCAGCACAATCAACCGCTCTACCATTTCAGGGTGTGCGTAGGCAAAATTCCAGGCGATCGCTCCACCCCAATCATGTCCAACTAGGACACACTTATCATATCCCAGCCCCTTAATTACACCCTCGATATCTTTAATAAACTCAGCCATCACATAAGCTGATTGATTTGCTGGCTTGTCACTATCGTTATAGCCACGCAAGTCAAGCGCAACGACTTTATAATCTTTGGCAAACTCTGGTATTTGGTGTCGCCAAGAGTACCAAAACTCAGGAAATCCATGCAGCATCAACATCAAGTCACCTTCGCCTTGGGTGACATAGTGCAGCTTGACACCATTGGTAGTAATATATTCGTGCTGCCAAGTACCGAATAGTACAGACATCTACAATACTCCTCACGAGATACACGCGCTGATGATTTAAGTATTGTCTCTTATTCAAAGCAAAAACATCTGTAAAGAGAAAGTATCACCTACTTTTATCACAATAAAAGCTACTCACTTAGACAGATGTAATTTTTGCTCCATTATTATCTTAATGAGGCATTCGCAACAACCCTACCGTGCTTGCATATTGGGTATTGCAACACCCAGTTCAGTTTATATGATGATGCAGATGCAGTATCGCCGTATAGATCCAACTTAAAATTAAATAATGCTAGAACCTCTTTGTTTCTCTTAGCGCCTTTGCGTCTTTGCGCGACACTCCCTATTATGACTATATGCAACACCATGCGCGGCGTATGGATAACCAAGACGGATAGTCAAGTTCTCAGTTCCCAGCAAAACATTAGCGAGGCGATGGACTTCCTTGCCGAAACGGGATTTAATGTAGTGTTTCCCGTTGTTTGGAATAAAGGAGTTACACTTTATCCCAGTATCGTCATGCGATCGCTATTTGGTGTTGAAATCGATCCGCGATATACTGGGCGAGATTTGCTAGCGGAAGTAATTAGCGAAGCGCGACGAGTTGGAATCAAAGTTATCCCTTGGTTTGAATACGGATTCGCCAGTTCTTACAATTTGAATGGGGGAATGATACTGGCGAAAAAACCCCTGTGGACAGCGCGCGATCGCAATGGTAATTTACTCAAAAAGAACGGTTTCGAGTGGATGAATGCACTCGACTCCCAAGTGCAAAACTTCCTGTTAAGTTTGGTGCTGGAAGTCGTTAAAAACTATGATGTTGACGGTATTCAAGGAGACGATCGCTTGCCTGCACTTCCCTGTGAAGGAGGTTATGATGAAGGAACTGTCGAGCGTTACCGCCTGGAATTTAACCAAAATCCGCCCCAGAACCCCAAAGATAAGCAATGGCTTGAGTGGCGTGCTAATATTCTCACAGATTTCTTGGCTCGTCTATACCAACAGGTAAAAGCCGTCAATCCAAATCTTTTGGTGTCACTTGCTCCTAGTATATACGATTGGGGACTTAGGGAATACCTTCAAGATTCTAAAACTTGGCTGGAAAGAGGAATAGTAGATATTATCCACCCGCAAATTTATCGCCGCGACTTTGAAAGCTACAAACGGGAAGTAGATAAACTTGTCAAGCAGTTTAGCTCACAACTAGGGAAAATTGCACCAGGTATTTTGATCAAAATTGGCTCGTATCGCATTAGCCCTGATTATTTGTTGCAGGCGATGGCTTACAATCGGTCTTGCGGCATTCAAGGTGAGGTGTTTTTCTTCTACGAAGGTTTGCGAGAAGATAACAACTTAGCTCAGGTGTTACAAAATTATTATGCTAGTAGCAGTGTAGTCAGCAATCGGAGAAAGGGTATTCAGGGTTTGTTCAGGTTTTGGGAAAATTTCTTTTAAGAAGTGACACAGTGAAACAATTGCAAGTCAAACGAGTAATTGAAACGCTCAAAACTTGATCTACCAACACTGGAGGAGCAAGATATCTCGTACGACATTTATTCAAGAGATATCTACTTTCAAGATCCAGTTAACAAATTCAAAGGCAAAATAAATTATCGAATTATATTTTGGACTTTGCGATTTCATGCTAAGCTATTTTTTACCCAAATCTACTTCGATCTGCATGATGTAAAGCAGGTAGATGATACTATTTTAGCTAATTGGACAGTACGGGGCGTTTTGCGTGTACCTTGGAGAGCTAAGATTTTCTTCAATGGCTACTCGACATATAAACTTAATCAAGACAACTTGATATACGAACACATTGATACTTGGGATCGTAAACCAAGTGAGATTTTGCAGCAGTTTTTCCGCAAAGGATGATATAGGGAATTTATAACACTTGTTTTTCGGGTGTAGGGACGGCTTCTACAAAAATCTTTAATCACAATATATTCCCCTAAAACCTGCCCCTACGTCTGATGGATACAAAAGAGTTCGTGCAAGAGCGGGGCGATCGCAGACACTCGCTTTGCTATATATTGTACCAACAATTTTTTAACTTTAGGGTAATAGCCTAATAGCTCGTAAAATTACTGAAGATCAAGCGATCGCATGGTCAAATTCACCAAATTCCTCAGTGAAATTGCGATTGGATAAGGGGCAAAGCAAAGGATAAGTTGATAACCAATTGTCTCGTGTCCTATCAACAGAGCAGAGGGAGCAAAGGAAAGGATGAAGGATAAAGGATAAAGGGTAAAGAGGTATTGCGGTAAAGGTAATTTCCCCCCCAGCTCCCCCAGCTCTTCTTTTGCGCCCCTATTGAAACCCAAACATGAAAAACTTACCTTTAATATCTTCGCCTGCTCAATCACGGCAGGTAAAGCAGCAGTTTGCCAGCCCAGAAGAGTACCTATCTTATGAATTGGGTAAAGCAGTTAAAGAATTACCGCCTTTGTATACGCGAGCATTAGCAGGAAGCATTAGCTTAATAATGTTTGGAACGATCGCGTGGGCGCATTTTAGCCAAGTAGATGAAGTGGCGGTAGCCAATGGTGAATTGATTGCTTCGTTGCAGGTGCGACCAGTGCGATCGCTCGGTGAGGGTACAATTACAGATGTCAAAATTAAAGAAGGCGATCGCGTCCACAAAGGCGATATCCTAATTGAACGTAACCCAGACTTGCCCCAAGCAGAAGTCAATCGCCTCGCCAAATCTACTCAACTAATTCGGGAAGACATAAAACGCTTAGAGGCAGAAAGAACTGGCGGGGTAACTGCTGGAACCCAGCTACAAGATCAACTCCTCAGTTCGCGCCTAAAAGACTTTGAAGCTCGTCAAGCCGCTGCTATAGCAGAAGCAAATCGCCAAGCAGCAGTGATTAATGAAGCTAAAGTTCGCCTCGCTCGTCTGCAAGAAAACCTTACCAATGCCAAAACTAATCTAGTCAACGCCAAAACTAATGTAGCCAATGCCGAAGGCGTTTTGATCAAAGGTAAAAGTATGCTCACCAACGCCCAAAAACGGGAACAAGGACTTCGTACCCTACAAGTTGAGGGTGCTACACCCCGAATCGATTACCTAGATGCCCAATCCGGCGTATTTCAGGCTCAAACTTACGTTACCAGATCTGAAGACGCTATTACTAATGCACAAGATAAAGTTACTGAAGCACAAGATAAAGTAGAGTCTACAGCAAAAGATATTGCAGGTCAGATGCAACAAATTCGGCAAGCAGAACAAGCATATAAAAGCGCTGTTAACAAATCTGAACAATTAGGATCTGAACGCCAGAGCGAAATTATAACTCAACTCAACAAACGACGAGAAGATTTGACTACGGTAGAAGGTCAGCTACAGGAAGCAAGGAAGCAGCAAGACAAAGAGACGATCAAAGCTCCAGTGAGTGGCACAATTTACAGCGTCAAAGCAACTCGTGGTCCTGTGCAGTCTGGTGAGGAATTACTTTCTATTTTGCCAGAAGGCGAACAGCTATTGCTAGAAGTCAAAGTGCTTAACCGTGATATTGGATTTATTCGTCAGGGGATGAAAGTCAAAGTGAAAATGGCGACATTTCCATTTCAGGAATTTGGTATAATTGACGCAGAGGTAGTGCAAATTAGCCCGAATGCGATCGTTGATAAAGATTTAGGCTTAGTTTTTCCTACCAGAGTTAAGCTCAGTAAACACTCAATTAGAGTGCGGGGCAAAGACGTAGAACTTACTCCAGGTATGTCAGCAACTGGAGAAATTGTAACACGTAAGAAATCAGTTTTGACCTTCATCACCGAACCTGTCACTCGTCGTTTCAGCGAGGCACTTTCAGTCAGGTAGGTTATACTTACATCTTGCACCTGCGATAAATTCCGCATTGAACTAAAGTTCAAAACTCATAGCTCAAGTTCATTCAAATGGACTTAGAAATATACGTAGGGTGCGTTACGCCAAAGGCTAACGCATCACACTAAGTTTCTGGTGCGTAACGCAATCGCGTCACGCACCCTACCCATACTTGCACCTGCGTTAAATTCCGCATTGAACTTCAGTTCAAAGCTCATAGCTCAAGTCCATTCAAATGGACTTAAACCTTCAGTTAGTCTTCTTGAGAAGACGAGTGCTATTAGCCCGCCAATTAATTGGCGGGCGAGTATCGGCACTAGTGTAGGATCTAAGTTATACCAAAACTGAGTCAAAAACCTACTTCTGACTCAGTTTTAATTGATTAGAAATCTAACCCTTGTTACCGATTTAACCCAGACTGACTCGCTGAAACTGTCAGGGTGTAGTTAATATTACCACTGGTTGTATAATACGGATAGACTCGGATGTAGTAAGTACCAGGATATAGTATATCACTTATTGACTCTGATCTGGTGCTACCGTTAGTCGAACTATCGATTAGCAGATCATTATTAAGATCAAGCACATTATTATTATTTGTCTCTTCATATAGCTTCACATCAGCATCACCGCTCAGACGATTCAGAGTAAGGTTAAAGTATCTGGTGTCAGACAAAGTAAAGCGATAAACGTCATTGAGGTCAGTAGGACTTACAGTTCCGCTACGGCTTAGTTGACTACTTAAGACACCAAAGTCTTCTACAGGAGTTAGGGTAGGGGTATCGCTTGAATTTGAGCCGCTGCTTCCAGCAGATATGGTTTGAGTGGAGTTGATGGAAGGATTGTAGGATCTATAGACGGGAGCGAAAGATGAATTTCCTGGGCTACTTTGGCGACCTTCCCCATGTCCATAAACATCAAAGTGTTGCAGTGCCATTTGATTGTCGAAACCTGCTGCCTTTAAGTCAGGATTATGATCGAGATAATACCTGACATCGAAATTCTCTGAGGAGGTGCGCCCCTCACTCAATCCATAAAGCTCAAAGTGTTCTAATCGTTGCCTGTGATTCTGGTTGTGTGGTGCTAAATCTGGGTTTGCTTTGAGATAGTAGTTGCTATCAAAGACAAGCGAATATCTGCGTCCTTCAGCTAAACCATTTTTTACCAAATGCTCAAGTAGTTGTCTATTGTCGAAGTTTCTTGCAAGTAGGTCGGGGTTGACACCTCGATAGAGGTCGAGGTCAACAAATGGTGAAAAGTGGCGTTCTTCCCGCACACCATAAGTTTGCAGATGATTAAATAATTCCTCGTTGTTCATATCGGCTAAGTCGTAATTGTTAGCACGATAGTAGTTGAGGTCAACAAAAGGTGAGAAGCGCCGTCCCTCGGCTACACCACTGTTTTGCAGATGATTGAATAATTGACGGTTGTCTAAGTTAGCTAGGTCTGGGTTACTAGCGCGATAAAAGTTAAGCTCGACAAAGGGTGAGAAAGTACGTCCTTCGTTCAAACCATTATTCAGCAAATGTGAAAGGGCTTGTGCATCAGTGAAGCGGCGTAGGTCAGGATTAGCGGAGCGATAGAAATTAGCGTCGAATAAGTTTACAGCCATAGTTTATGTTTTAAGAAATACAGATTATCTTTATAATTTGCCCTCCCTAATTGAGTCTTGAGAACCCAGAAATAACTGATTTTTAATAATTGCAAATATATATTTTTTAAGTGGTTGTACGTAAAAGATATGTAATTAAATTTATAAAGTTAACTTCAAAAATGTAGATGGTTATGTAAAATTGAGGTGAAGAGCGGCTTGGTAAGCCCTAGAGCGATCGCAAATAATTTACAGTGATAAATTGTCATAAAACAATTACCAGAGGAAAAGGAAGAAAAAGCTAGAGCAATAAGTGAACTAGCACTTCGGCGATCGCCTAAAAATATCAAAAACGGATGTTAGACATTCGATAAGCACCATAAGACTTGATCCCCCCGCCCCTTGCGACCCCCTTTTAAAGGGGGTAGAAGAATTAAGTCCCTCTTTTGGGGGAATTGCAAGGTTTTTGCATTGCTAAGAAAATATTGAGTGGAGAGGTGTAATCACTTTGGTATAATTCCAAGTATTAAGCAAAATACCTCAAAAGTTTATTTGCTTTTGAGGTATTTTCAAATGGTAGCTAAATTATCTGTAGAAGCAAGCTTATGTTGCAGATAAATCTAGAGTGTAAAATGTATTAAACTGTGAGGAATATTCTAAGACTTCTAGATAATATGTGCCTGCATTCAAGGTTTTACTAAATGATTTAGGGGAGCTAGAACTGTCAGTTGGTGTCAAAAATTCTCCAAAATCAATTTGACTATTGCTGTTGCTGTCGTAAATTAGCAGCAAATCGGCACGATCATTTAAGCTGTTGAGGTTAAAATTGACGTTGCTGGTATGGTCTAGGGTAAAACGGTAGTAGTCTACTTTATCAACAACACCTACGTACTGTGTGAAGTTGCGATCGCCACTTAAAAGACCTACATTGTAGGCAGTACTAAGAGTGTCGCCAGGATCTGGGATAGAAGGTTTGGTAGTGGTGGGAGTTGCAGATAAGCTCAGATTGTAGTTGGTGTTAGAGGAAGTGTAGTTAGTGTAATAATCGGGGAGGGAATTATCAGTAGTGTAGTTAATGCTATTGGAACTACTGTAGTTAGTAGTATTGGTAGGGGTATTAAAGGAGTTAGAGTAGCTAATTGAATAAACATGAATATAATATGTTCCTGCACCTAGAGTTTCAGAAATTGGGTTGGGGTTGTCACTGTTATATCCTGCTATAAAATCATTTCCATCCAAGCTTGGCAGTAGATTAATATAACCATTGCCGTAGAGATCGTAATAAAGTCCAGCAGTGATTGGTTCAGTAAAGCCGCTAAAGTCTAAGCTGATATTAGTGGTGTCAGTCAGGGTGAAGCGGTAGTAGTCATCTTTGTCACTCGTGCCTATAAACTCCCTACTGACGTTACTAGTGCCACTCGTAAGGTCAAGATCGTAAGCAGTATTTAGACTATCACCAGGATCTGTTGGAAGTGTACTAGGCGTGGGACTTGCTGACAAGTTCAAAGTGTAATTGCTGTCAGATGCAGATGCATCTGTGTAGACATGAATGTAATATGTACCTGCACCTAAAGTTTTACTAATTGGCTGGGAACCAGAAATCGTATAGGTTGATGCCACATCTTCCTCGGAAGTAACGAAAGCGCCGTTTGGGGCGATAGTCGTATATGTATCATATTGACCGTTGCCGTTAGCATCGAAAATGATATCTGCATAAGCGCGATCGCTGCTAAGGTTTAAGTTGAATTCACTAGTGGTAGCCAGAGTGAAAGCCATGTAGTCATCACGGTCATTAGCGCCGACAAACCCTTTTATACTGCTTTGCCTATTTAGAATACCAAGGTTAAATGCAGTATTGAGAGTGTTATCTGGTTCTGTTGGCAGAATTTCACGCGGTGGCGCACCAGTGCGTCCCTCCCGAAAACCGTATATTTCAAAGTGCTGTTGCGCTTGCTGATAATCAAATGCCGCCTTTAAGTCAGTATTATAATTTAGGTAGAATTGGACATTGAAAGATTCGGAAGAGGCACGTCCCTCAGCTAGTCCATAACGCCCAAAGTGTTGTAGTAGTTGGGAGTTATTTAAACTTGCTAAATCTGGATTGGCATTGCGATAGTAATTGCTATCAAAGGAAACTGAATAACGTCGTCCCTCCCCTATGCCATAGCTGATTAAATGCTCAAGCAGTTGTTTATTGTCGAAGCGTTTTGCAGATAGGTCGGGGTTGGCTACTCGATAAATATTGAGGTCAATAAATGGTGAGAAGCGCCGTCCTTCGGTTTCACCATAGTTGAGCAGATGATCGAATAATTGCTCATTGTTAAAGCTAGCAAGGTCACTGTTGTAGGTGCGATAGAAGTTGAGGTCAACCAAGGGTGAGAAGCGCCGTCCTTCAGAGAGGGCATATTTGTGCAGATGATCGAATAATTGCTCATTGTTAAAGCTAGCAAGGTCGCTGTTGTAGGCGCGATAGAAGTTGAGGTTAACCAAGGGCGAAAAGCGTCGTCCCTCAGCAATACCATAATTTTGTAAATGGTCAAACAATTGGCGGTTGTCAAAGGAACCAAGGTCTGAATTACTAGCTCGATAAAAATTGAGATCTACAAATGGTGAGAAAGCACGTCCTTCACTTAGACCATAGGTTTGAAAATGTGACAATGCTTGTGCATCGTTGAAACTAGCCAAGTCACGGTTAGCAACGCGATAAAAATTCGCGTCAAATAAGTTTACCGTCATAATTTTTGTTATAATATTTACACTTACTCTAAGTGATATTATAGAGGTTGGTGGCTTTTATTCAAAATAGAATGTATGTATTTTTTATAAAGTTACTCAGTTAATTTAAGTAGATTTATGTAGAAAATGCCATTCAAACAGGTTTGGCTAGTTCCGATGTTGCGATCGCCAGGATATGATGGGCGATCGTGGTACAATTCCAAGTCAGAAAAGAGCGATCCCACAAACAAAAAAATTCCCCCAGACAATCTGAGGGATTAGAACAATCAAATATACCAAAGGTAGGGGCGAGTTTAGCTAAAATCTTCACTCTTAACAAATATCCTCGTTAAACCCGCCCTTACTAAATATTTGTGCAAGAGATCTATTCAAAACATCAAGCAGGACTAGCTTGCATTCTTTGCTGGAGTAGGCGGAGAATTGAGGCTTTTTCCAAAATACCTATTAGTACTCCATTCTCACGTACTACAGGTAAAGCCGATCGCTGTTGTTGTTCTAGTAGCATTGCTGCTTCTAGCAGTGTTTGATTTGATTTAACTACAGTTGATGTTTCGATGGGTTGCATCACATCTTTGACGTGAGTTTCTGACCACATTGCACTCGAAATTTTTCTCAAATCATCCGGTGCGATCGCGCCTACTAATTGTCCTGCATCATCTGTAACTAAGAATCTGCGCCAGCTATTATTGCTAAGGATAGACTCGTCAGCAAATTCTCTCAAAGAAAGATTAGCACAGATGACAGGGCTATCAGGCGTTACAGCATCAGCTACTGTCAGATCGTTGAGCTTTGCTTGCACTGTAGCAGAAGAAGCAGCCCGACCAGCGTTTTGTAGCAAGAAGAAACCGATTAACAAATTCCAGACGTTACCAAAACTACCGTAGGTTAGGAAAGGAATTAACGCACTGGCGATCGCTAACCAACCGATAAATTGACCTGCACGGCTGGCAAAAACAACGCCTTTATAAGGATTTCCGGTAATTTTCCAAACTAGCGCCTTGAGGATATTTCCACCATCTAGCGGTAAACCAGGAATTAGGTTATACACTGCCAACGCTAAGTTTACATAAGCCAGCGTTCCTAATAATACAGCAAAGGGTGCTGTGAAGGCAATAGTGGCATTAATCGCTGTGAAGATCCCAAACAGCAAAATACTGACTAGAGGACCTGCGATCGCCACCCAAAACGCTTGTGCTGGAGTCGTTGACTCTTTTTCTAGGCTTGCAAGACCGCCGAACAGAAACAGAGTAATTGATTTAACTGCAATTCCTTGCTTAATAGCTACAAAGCTGTGTCCTAATTCATGCGCTAGGACAGAAGCAAATAACAATAATGCTGTAACTAATCCCAGCAGCAAAGGTAATCCATTACCCAAGCCTGGAAATTGAGCCGCTATTCCATTAGCATAACTCCAGGTGACTAAACCTAGAATTAAGAACCAGGACGGAGCGACATAAAAGGGAATCCCGAACAGATTTCCCACTCGAATATTGCCGTTCATATTGGCAACCTCTGACTTTAGCTTATTTGAGATGTTTACCACCTCTGTATGTTCTCATCGTAACGAAATGTAAATAGCTTTTTAATCTTTTAGTTACCGTGATAGCCGTCTGGTTAGGTGCGGTTATTCAGTTACCAGTTATCAGTAGACCTCGTAGCAATTGTATTTTTTTTGTTTCTCGCAAAGACAAGGACACCCAGGTGGGCGGGTTTCCCGACAGGAGGCAAAGTGTCCGCGCAAAGCCGCAAAGCAAGGACGCAAAAAGTCCCGAATAGCTCCTTATGCAAGAAGTCTAGTTACCAGTTACCAGTTACCAATACATCCTTTATCCTAGCCTGCGGCAACGCGCGCGAACACACTTCATCCTTCATACTTCATAGCTGTTATGGAACAAGACAATCGCTCATTACTTATTAACTCTTCTGATGATAGATTGGCGTTTGAGACTTATCTGCATGACTTGCATTGCAAATACAAGCCATTGCGCGAGGGTAAACTAGCAAATTGCATTCCAGAATTGGCAAAAGTGAATCCTGACTTATTTAGTATTTGTGTGATTACAGTAGATGGTCAAGTTTACCAGGTTGGGGATTATAATCACTTATTTACGATTCAGTCTATTTCAAAAGTATTTGTATATGGGATGGCGCTTGAGGATCACGGGCGCGATTATGTTTTACACAAGGGTTGGTGTGGAACCGACAGGAGATGCTTTCAACGCTATTGTTCTGGATGAAAAATCCAAGCGACCTTATAACCCTATGGTTAATGCAGGAGCGATCGCAACTACAAGCTTAATTAAAGGCTATGGTGCAACAGAACGGCTCAACCGTATGCTGGAAATGTTTCAGCGGTACATTGGTCACGATATTTTCGTTGACATTTCTGTATTGATGATTGAACACTGCTGAAAATATAGGTCAAGCGCTTCGTCGATTTTTTGATCGATCATGCCAAAATTCAGCATTAGATGTGCCATAGCGCGATTACGATGTCCCGTTGTGCATTCTGACATGGTTAACTGCCATGACTTGGCATTGATGGCGGCTACGCTTGCTAATAAAGGTATCAATCCAATCACAAAAGAGCAAGCGGTTAAAACCTGTTATATCAAAGATATCTTAAGTGTAATGTATACCTGCGGGATGTATAACGAAAGCAGGTGAGTGGGTGTATAAAGTTGGTTTACCAGCCAAAAGCCCTCTAGTCGGCGGTGTGGCTTTGCCTCCCGCCGAACTAGAGCAAGCGTGGCGTTAGTGGCGGTATTATCGTTGTTGTTCCCAATCAGGGAGGTATCGGCGTATTTTCACCTCTGCTTGATGCGAATGGTAATAGCGTTCGGGGAATTAAGGTTTGTGAAGAACTTTCGCAAGAGCTAAGGCTGCAATTGTTTAAATGTTCGACAGATACACAGCCAAATTTCTTGTCTCACAAAAACGCTGATGTTAGTCAAACAAACCAATACTGACGTACTACTGGTGACTTTTACCTTAAAATAAGGATTGGCTCAATTAATCCGCTATGGCGAATAGCTAGATTTTTCAGGTAAAGTAAAATTCTTTCTACATAAATTATGGTTCAGTACACTCTCGCTCAGGCTCCAGAAGTCATTTTGACAGTTTCCGGTAAAGATTCAGCGAAAGCTCGTGACAAAGCAATGGATCAGCTGATGGAGCAGATAGATGAAGGTAAACTACCTACAGATCTATCAGAAGGATTTAGCCCCGAACAATTGATTGAAGTAAAAGAATCAATAACGATGGATAATGCTAGCAATGAGGACGCAATTACCCAAGCAGTACAAGTTCTCAATAATCTTGCCACACTCAAGCTAAAGGTGCAGGAGTCACGCACTGAAGCACTGGAAATTCGTAAAGCAGTTGATGTACTGTTTACAGATAAGTCTGTGAGCGATGAGGAAATTACTCGTCTCAAGGAAGGTTTTAAGGTACTGAAAAACTTTGCTCAGGCTAATGTGCGCTATCAGGAAGCTAAAGCCAAAGCAGAAGAAGCTCGTGCTATCCTCGATCAAGCTTTAAAATCACAGTAAAAAGTAAACTCAAGCCGAATTTGGTTAATCAGTACCGAATTAAAGCGATCGCACCGTAGCAACAAAACAAGGGCGATCGCTAAAGACTAGACTAAGAGCAAATATAATTGCTTTGCGCTAAGACACATCGGTTGAATAGAACCATATATAAGTAGATATGGTAAAGAGTAGGGGCGATCTTACTGATGGGGAGGATGGGTACGCGATCGCCTTCAACCTACATTGTGCCTTCCCCAAGATGTAATTGCCTTCCTTGGCTTAGAACTATTAAAAGAAGTTGATGTAGCTACCGCCACAGGCATTAGCAAAGCACATATCTTTCAAGATGCTAAAATTTTCCTGCTGGAAAGGGAAGGAACCTTTGAAGGTCTAGAATTACCAGGAGGTAGGGATGCACTATTAGGCGTGATTCCCCTAGAAGCATTGGGAATTGAATTAGACTTGCAAAATCAAATCTTAAAACTCTTACCCATTAGCCCTAACGATACTTATTTAACTATCCTTTAACAGTACCCATGTCTGAGCCGACTTAGCTAAATATATCGTGATTTAATCTGACTTAAGCTACTAGAAAAACAGCATCTTCTAAACCGCTCCAATAGGTGCGTTACGCTTACGCTAACACACCCTACACAAAATATTCATGTAACAGATCTAATAAAATTCCTCTTCCCTTCCTATCTTTGCGCCCTTTGCGCCTAACGTCCTTCGGGCTTCGCTTCGCTGGTGCGGTTCGTTAAAACAAAAAAGCCTCTCGACATGAGAGGCTAAAAAGCACACAAACCAAACCAAACCTTACAAAGCCACAGCAACCGCCCCAGCAATCGCCGAACAAATCGCAGACACTAACGCAGTACCAAACAACCACCAAGCAGCTGATGCAGCCGCCTTTCTGGTTTCCTCTGCTTGGCGCTGCGCTTGCTCCTTCACAGCTTCTAAACGTCGTTGCGCCTCGTGCTGAATCCGCTCTGCCCGTTGCAGGACAGTGTTACGCGCACCCTCAATCTGATCGATAATCCGGTTAGCATCCGCCTCGGAAATATCCTCACGGGAACTCAGAACCGCAACCAGAGTATCACGATTGAACGAAGAAAGCCGCGAACGTATGGCATCAAATCCCGCCTGCGGATCGTCAAACATTTTGCGGACATCGCGCTTGATGCTGTCATAGTTAAGTTCAGGACGGTCAAGCGAATTAAGGTAATGGCGAATTCTGGCAAAAATCCCCTCAATTGTATCTTGAATCCGCCGCTGAATCGCCCGTACTTGTTCCACAAATTGCTCACGGACTGATAAAACTTGATCTACAATTCGGGCAGCTTCCTGATCCGAAATATCCTCGCGCAGTTTCAGCAGGGAAATTAAGGTATCGCGGTCGAAATGGGAAAGGCGATCGCTCAAACTCTCCACCCCAGCTCGTGGATCGTGCAACAATAGATTCAAATCGCGCTTGATCCCCTCTGGGTTGAGTTCTTCCTTGCCAGTGTAGCGCAGGTATTCTTCTAGATAAGTTCGGAAATCATTCACTCTTTGCTGTGTCCGACTTGCAAAGCGACGGGGTGCTTTGACAATATCCCGAATTGAAGATTGAAGAGAATCGATTACCTGATTAACTTGCTCTTCACTCAAGTCTTGACGTTGACTCAACAACTTCACCAGCGTGTCTCGATCAACTTGAGACAAGCGCCTTCTCAAGGCGGCGGCTCCCTCTTTCGGGTTAGAAAACAGTTTATTCAAATCCCGCTGGATGCCTTCGGGATTTAACTCTGACTTGCCAGTATTACGCAGATAATCAGCGATCGTCTGCGTGACAGAATCATACTGCTCCTTAGCTTTATCCGCTACCTTTTGCGGTGCGTGCCGAATGCTACTCCAAGAATCCTCAACAGAAGAGACAATTTGATTTACTTGCTCTTCACTCAAATCTTGCCGCTGACTCAACAGTTTTACCAACGTGTCGCGGTCAAAGCGAGACAGTCTCGCCCCAATCGCCCCTGCTCCGGCTTGCGGATCTTCTAACAGAGTTTTCAGATCAGCTCTGATTCCATCAGGATTTAGTTGCTCTTTACCTGTGTTACGCAGATATGACTCTAAATTCAACCACAGGCTTTCTGCTTGATATTTTGCTTGTTCTGCCAGTCCCTGAGACTCTACTACAACTTGATTGCGCTGTTTTTCCAGTTGATCCAAGATAGGATCTACTTCTTCGGGCGCAATATCATTGCGTTGGAGCAGCACTTGCCTCATTGATTCGCGGTCAAGACTAGCTAGGCGAAGATTGAGAGTATCATGATCTGTGTCTGGATCTTGAAGCAGTGGTTTGAAATTCTGCTCTATTCCTGGGGCAGTTAATTCTGCCTTACTCGTAACGAGCAAATAACTTTCTACACGACGCTGTAGTTCTTGTGCCGCCTCTTTTTCCTCAGCTGCTCTGACCTGGGCTAAAACTTCCATGCGGATAGCTTCTAACTGATCAGCAATATTATTGATTTGAGCTTGGGTAAGAATACCCCGCTGCCCTAGCAGTTGCACAAAATCGTTTCTTGATAGTTGCTCTAGCTGACGGCGTACTATGCCAGGATCGGCTGCGGGATCGTAGAGTACATCTCGAAATTCCTGGGCAATTTTGTCCCGACTCATCTGCCAGGAGTAGGTATTGAGCAGGTAGTTTTCCACATCCGCCCGAATGGTGCTATATGGAACTTCTGCGGATTTCATACCTGTTTGAGTAGCTACCTTATCCACTTGATCGGTAACTTTGTCTCTAGCGGTTAAGAGCGATCGCAATATCTTTTCTACATCTAAATCAGATAGATCCGCTCGTCCCATCACCATACCCATTAAGGTGTTGATGCCAGTCTGGAGAGTTTGCTGAACAGGACCTGGCGTAGCTTGTTCGGCTCCCTTTTGATCGCTAGAGTTAGATGAGCGCATTTCTGCCATCAGCTGATCGAGCTTTTGGTTTAGCTCATCTGTTTTTGTCTGTCCTGGCTGCACAGACTTGATATAATCGATCAATTCATCCATGCGATCACGCTGCGGCGGAGCTTGCTGATCCACCACTTGCCGCCAAACACTTTCTAGCTGGTCTACGATACGGTTCATATCCCGTTTTGATAGATCGGTGCGATTGCCAATCAAATCGATAAACTTCTGCCGATCAATATTACGCAAGTCTTGACTACCAGCAACAGCTTTTAGCTGCGGATCGTTGAGTAACTTTTCAAATTCACCCCGAATCTTTGATAAATCTAGTTCTGGGGGACGGAGCATTTCCAGGTAATCTTCGATGTTGTCGCGGATACTGGCAGGGTCTACAGCACTTCCTAGTTCGCGGCGCACAGCTGCTGCTGCTGCTTCAGCCGTCGATACCACTTGCTGATTAACAGCTTTAGCTCCCAGTGCGGCAGTAGCTGTTCCCATGATCGCCTGAAAACCAGAAGTTGCTGCATTGACAACTGAACCGATCAACGAACCTACAGTCGTCGAACTCACCCAAACCAGCAGCAAAAAGTATGCGCCCCATATCACCAAACCCAGGATCGCTCCTAATCCCACATTCACAGTCAACAAGCTTAGTTGCACTGCTAAAAAACAAGCGATCGCTAAGGCGATACTGACAGTTACTAACGTCCAAACCCCTACTGCTGTACCAATTTTGCGAACTGTGCCGCCCACACTGCCCGACTCATGAGTGCCTACATCTGGTTCTGATTGCCGCCCCAAGATCGAAATTCCGGCGGCTACAGATAAGTTGGTTAATACCAATTGGACAGCAAAAGCCAAGATCACGCCCGATATCAAGGCGACAAAAAATCTTGGACCTGACAATACAAACGCTGCCTCTGCTGGCGTGGTGACTCCGCCATTTGTTGGTATTTGTGCCAACCAGAAGAGTGTTTTGTACAGTCCCGTGATTGTTTCTGTATTCTGAAACATTGTATTTCCTTCGATTAAGCTGCAATCAGCGCTAATTTTAAGTGTTATGTGAGGAGGAATTCTGGACTTTAGAATTTTCAACGCAACTACATAGGCTTAGAATCACCGCCCAGGGCTGCTTTAAGCATCCACCTCAGGTCTGAAAACTATGTCTTTTGCAGGATGAGATTAAATTTACAAAAGCCAAGGTTTATTGAAAATAGCAGCAAGTAAGTGAATATATATACTTATTTCCAGTTATATCTAATACATTGCTGTAAAAATCAAGCTTTTACACTCTCGATTGATAGAATTTCCTCACCTAAAAAGCACTTTGTAATAGTCCATTAGAAGGGGTAGCAGATTATGTCTCCAGACAGAAAGCAATTTTAAGATTCTTAACTAAATTAAAGATATCGAAGCAATTATTGGTCGGAGCAAAAGATGGAAACCCGCGAAACTCGCCCTACTACTGATTTACCTCCTGTCGCTACAGAATACAACGGCGTAGATCGCAACGCCTTTTTGTTTGGCTATAATCCCCAAGCTGAATTGTGGAACGGACGCTTGGCAATGATTGGTTTTCTAGCTTACTTACTTTGGGACATGGCAGGATATAGCGTCCTACGTGATGTATTGCATCTAATTGGCTAATCAAGAATAAACACCAAAAAAACCAATCTATACAATCTATATAGGAATACAAAACAATGCAATCTCCCGAAACTCGTCCTGCTACCGATGTACCACCTGTTGCTAAAGCTTACAACGGCGTAGACCGCAATACCTTTTTGTTTGGCTGGAATCCCCAAGCTGAACTATGGAACGGACGCTTGGCAATGATTGGTTTTCTAGCCTACTTACTTTGGGATATGGCAGGATACAGTGTTCTACGTGACCTACTGCACCTGGTTGGATAAGAAATCTCATCTCACAAGCAAACTAGCGGTTAGGCGTAAAAGCCATAACCGCTAGTTTGTTTTTATAGCGGTTCTCGTTCCCAAGCTGAGCCTGGGAACGAAAAACTAGGAAGAGCCTAGATTAACTTTGAAAGGCGAAACCAAAACTGTGAACCACCCGCCTGACGGTTATTGCAACCAATAGTACCCCCCCAACGTTCTATTGTAATGCGGCAAAAATAAAGTCCTAGACCACTTCTACCTGGTTGATTTTTACCTTGAGAAAATTTTTGAAATAAAGTTGCAGCAACTTCTGGCTCTATACCATATCCTTCATCATCAACTGTAAAAAGAATAAATTCTCCTTCTTCTTTGACTCCAACAGTTACAGTTGAGCTAGGTGGACTGTACCTAAAAGCATTTTCTACTAAGTTAGTAATAACTCTTTCCAAACGTATCTTTTCTCCAACAACTTTCCATTCTCGCGTTTGGTCAACATTTGATTCTAGCTGCAAATTTTTATGATTTAAAGAAAAAGTTGGTGCTAAAGCGTTCACGACTTCCCTAGCACACAAAAGCGCGTCAGGAGCTTGCGAGGGATCAACTTCAGAATCTATTGATTCGACTTCAGCCGAAAACGCATCTAATATTTCTCGAATTAATGTTTCTTGTTTCTGACACTGTTTCTTACCAATTTCCAAATATTCTAAAGCTTTGGGAGATAAATTATTTAAGGTATGTAAAGAAAGAAGCTCAAAACAATATTTAATTGCGGTTAATTGTCCTGCTAAATCGTGGACTATACAATGAATCAAAATTTCTTTTTTTTGAATTTCTTTAATTAAGTTGTAATAACTTAAACTATTTTCCCTAGCTTTCTGGATTAAGGTCTGTTTATCTTGAAAATTAGCAATTATTAATAATATTTTTTTATTTTTTAAACTAACTGCTGAAGCTTCCAGGTACAATTCATCTCCTGACTCGTCAACTTCAATCCATATTCCTGATTTGAGCCTTCCTGTTTCATTTTCCATCCAAAAACTTTCTGCATCAATTAGAAAGTTTTCAAGCACGGGAAATTTTTCTCCTGGCATAAATTCATCACGCTTGCTATCTGCATCAGGATAAAATTGCCTAAACCAATTTGGCATAGCACCAATTATTTTAAAGTAATTATCATCACATCGCTCCATAGCTACAGTATCCAAGGCGGCAAATAACTCATCCGTGACAGAAGGGGTAATCATTTTACCTGGTAAGAGTATCGTAATGGCTCAATTATTTGTGTATCTAAAAGAGTACTCGTAGAGAAATATTTTTGCATTTCCCCAAGTTGATTAAATGTATTTTCATCGATTAAAATTTCTCTGGGACGAGCTTGATTTCCAAGTTGTTCTGCTAACTTGACGTGATGACCAACAGCAATAAGTGTTTTATTGTTTTTACTACCGATTATACCTAACGCAACCCTTCCTGAAGCAATACCGATTCCCGTCTCGAACGTGCAGCGTTTATCTTTTTGCCAAATACCAACTTCCCCTACTGCTTCAATCATACAGAGTGCTGCTGTAATTGCCCTCTCGCATGGTGAGCCAGTTGCAGGTAGAATACCAAATAGAGCGATCGCTACATCTCCACTTATTTTATCTACCATACCACCTTGGTCAAGTACTGACTGAACTATAGTGGAAAAGTAGGATTTGAGTGCTAGAAAAATCTCCTCTGGCGAGTGGTTATCAATGTAAGAAGTTAATCCGCAGATGCGCGCCAGCAGAATGGTTACATCCCTGCGTTCTCCTCGTTCTAGTAGACGCAAAAACCCTTGAGATAAGTTTTCTGTGTCATAACGATTAATATACTGATTCAAGCTTCTGGCTTGTTTGTTCCGAATCAAGCTTAAATCATTACCCTTTTGTTGAACTAAACTGCGCTGGCTTTCAAACAAAGTTGCATCCAGCAATATAACCCAATCTCCTTCCTTTGCAGAAAAAATATGAACATCAGCGGAAATTCCTGACTCCATTTCTACACAAGGCAGATTTATTGGCGCTCCATTTAAAGGTAATAATCCTGTTAAAAATAATATCTGTTGTTCTACATATTCCCCTTGTTGTAAGTTTGTTAATCCATACAAAGTCAAATTACCCCCCCAACGGGATAAGCGCCCATCTTTCATTACTAAAAGATATGCTGGAGAACGACTTTCAATTGTAAATGTATGAAGAAAATTAACAACAGGATCAGGGAGGTAAAGCATCTATTTCCTCCAGCATTTTCTCGGTTAAGTTAAGAAAGGCTTGTTCCACACCTAAGCCTGATTTAGCACTGGTTTTAATTACCTGCCAATTTTTTTGAGAAATGTTTTCAAGGGTAGCATCGTCTATTTCCCATTCATCGCTTAAATCTGATTTATTAAGTATTAAAATAAACGGAATACCAATAGTACTTTCTACTCTTTGTTGAAGAGAAAATGCTTTATCTAAGGTGTAGCGTCTAGTTCCATCTACTACCAAGAGATAACCAGATGCTCCCCGCATATAAGACATTTGCACTCTTTGAAATTCGTCTTCTCCGTGAATATCCCACAAAATCAGGTTTACTTCCACATCTTTTAGCTTGATTACTATCTTATCAATCTTCACCCCTACAGTTGAATGATAAACTTCAGAATAAATGCTTTTAACAAAACGTGATACTAAACTAGTTTTTCCCGTTGCAAAAGCACCCACCATGCATATTTTTTTTTGAATCATAACTCAGTAGATTTTCCCTTGGGCGCATCAGATAAGAATACCTTAAAAGACACTCTACGGTTCAAGTCTTTATTCTTTTGCCCAAATTCTCTTGAACCTACCCCCACAGCAGTCAAATTAGATACTTTTAGTCCCTGCGAGGTTAAAGTAGATAAGATTGCATTTGCCCGCGCTTGGCTAAGGCGCAAATTATCTTCTTCTGAACCATCACTGTCAGCGTGTCCAATAATTTCAATTCGGATATTCTTATGAAAATATGGTGCAATATCGCTCAGTGTCCTAATTTGTTTTATTACTGCCTGTAGTTTATTATCCTCACTTGGTAAAAGTTGTGTACTGCCTTTGATAAAATAAAGTATTTGTTTTTCGAGTTGTTCTTTATTTGATTGAAGTGATTGAAGTTCTGTCTCAACTAAATTATGAGCCTGAATTTGATTAACACCAGGAAAATTGGTAGCTAGTTTTTTGGCTTGAGCAATCCATTGACGAGGAGCGGAGCCACTAGCATAAAGAATTCCGTTATTGTCAACTTTTAGTGCTACAGTTGCAGGCGGTTGCAGTAATCGTTTTACCCTTATAGTGGTAAATATAGGATCAATTGATATGTAAGATTCCCAACGGATAATAACTGCTTTGGGATTCAGCTTTGCTTCTTGTATCAGCTTAGTTGGCTCAGTCGCCAAAGGATCGCGCAGTCCAGAAATAAAATATTTTCCATTACGCTTCTCGGCATTAACTACAACTATTCCAGGCTGGGAATTTAATTTTTCTAAAAAGTTTGCCCAACGCCATCTTTCTTGTATATGAAAAAAGCCCCAAATTCCCAAACAGCAGAATATACCACCTAGTAATATCCCTACAATAGGAGAAGGTTTGTCTTTTTTGGCTTGATACTGAACCTGAAGGCAATCTTCTAAATACGACCTACTTTTCTCAAAAGGCGTATCATCTCCTTGAAAAGAAATTAGAGCGCTACGAAACTGTTTATGAATTTTTTCAATAGTAGTTTGAAAAACTAACCTCAGCTCTTGCGGAGCATTCCCTCGGATTACACCTGCTAATATTGCCTGTGGACCTTGTTCAATCAAAATGGTAAGTTCTCCAAACTCTAAAGTGTCGAGGGCATCCTCTTGTGACACATTGAAAGAGTCTTGAACAAAAGTTTGAATAGCTGTCAACATAGCTGAAACTAAATCCGCATCTTGTGCAGCTACCGATTCGGCTACTACGTGTTGCAGAACTAAGCTAGTTTGTTTGTGAATCAAAAACACCTGTTCAACGCGGTAGACAAGAGTACGTAAAAGTACAACTTCAGCGAATGATTTCCCAGTTCGTTTAGCTTCTAGCCTCCATTTAAAACTTTGTGGAGATAAGCTATTGTCGAGAGTTTGATTGAGAGATTCGGTTAAGGTTTTGAGAGCTGTAGAAACAGCTTTTCTGATGGCTGGTCCCATTACTGGAAAAAGCGCATCAGAAAGAACATTCAGGTCTTGTTTAACCGAGTTGTGGATAGCTTGTTCAATCGTTGGAACCACTGCTTTGGTGAGTTGTTCATCTTGCATCGTTCGCAGGATAATCGCCTCTGGTAGCACATTGCTAACATCCTCTGCAAGTACCTTGGGATTATCTAGTCGCGCTTGCAAATCCGCACCGAACAGCAAATTTCGTAGTTCAGAGAGTCCCTCCTCTTCTGAAGTAGAAGGATTGTGGGAAGAAGGCTGAGGTTTTGGCGGTGGTTCTACCCCAGACTGATGACCAAATAGTAGGTTTCTAAGTTCAGCCAGCGCCTCTTCTTCTTGTGCTGGAGAATAATTGGATGGCACTTTGTTAGAATTTTGAGTATAAAAGTTAACTCCTTGCTGAATCGTTTCCTCATGGCTAAAGCTTCCGTTTTGTACCTTTAATTCGGAATTGGATTCGGAGAATTCCAAATTGTTTTTATCTCTTTCATTGCTCATTTCTCAGTCTTATAGCAATTTCTGCAAACAAAGCCGATAGAGTGGATCGATTAGCTTTGTCTTTATGCAACTCTTGCGTTTGTCTTTCTATTACAGCCAACATTTCGGTAAATTTTTCTCTAATTTCATCGTCCAAGTTTTTGGATTGCTCTAAAATCTGTTGGCGTAAGTCACTAGCAGTTTTACTACCTTTCTCATCAAGCTGGGAAAGTTTTTCATTTATGGAAGTAGTTTGATTTCTTTGTTCTAGTTCAAGTTGTTTTAAAGCTTCATCTTGGGCAGTCTGTTGTTTTTTAACGGTTCGTGCCAAAGACTCAATTTCTTGTTTTATATACGTTTCTATAGAATCTAACCGCTTTCTTGTATCATTTCTAAGTGTGGCGCATTCATTGCTCAGCCGTTCTTCTAGGCGATTAAATCTTTTTTCATATTCCTGCATTTGGGAACCAAAAAGAATATCTCTAACTTTGTCTAAATTCCCACTACTTCCAATATCGCTGCCTGAAAGTTGAGGTCTATTCATATTTATTCCTTGACTTAAATTTTCTGTTATCGGTTCTACAGTAATGTAAGTTACATTTTCCTCTGGTGTGTTCATGATTTTGATCCTTTTGTGCAATTGAATTTTAACAGTTTACTTTTTCAATAACATATTATGCGCTCTGTCACTCAAATATATTTATTTAATTTGTATATGAGGATTGCATAATTTTTATCCTTGCTTTACTAAAGTGAGTCCTAGCAGCGGACACCAGGGGCTAAAATTGCTCAAAATCCATAAGCATATATGATAATTGCGATTGCAGTAAATCAAAGCCGACTCAAGACTAAAGATATTTTCTCAACTTGTAAAATACCATAGTTTAAAATACGGTTATCTGGATTTTTTATAAAATTATTATATTTATAAATATACATGGTTATTTTGATTTATCTCAAGAATCTGTTGGCTAAAAATTAAGGTTTTAGTTGTGACATTATCATATTCGGATTTTACTTATTTTAACTAGTATAATTTATGACTTATTTTTTGCAGTTGCCTGCACTGAAAACTAGCAAATGGTGCGTTACGGCAAAGCAAGAGCGCACCTTACGCATTTTAAATCAAAATAATTTTTACTATCAGATGCAATGTAAATTATCAAAATCTCAAAGTATTATTTGTTGCTCTATAATCGAAAAAATAAATGTAAATTTTGATATACTGTAACGATTGAAACAGTTGTAGTACTTAAAATGGGTTGAATTGGTTAAGTGGTAACTGGTAGTTGGTAGTTGGTAACTGGTAACTGGTAACTGGTAACTGGTAAGCTTATGTCAGCAAATCCAAAATAGAATAAGGTAAAGTAATAGATTAGATAGATTGAATTAATTTTTTATATAAACATCAGGAGGTATGAGTTTGTTTGCCGGAAAAAGACCATCAAATTTGGGTGTACAAGATGGTAAATTAGCACCATGCCCCAATACCCCAAACTGTGTTTCTAGCCAAAGCACAGACACAGTACATAAAATTGAGCCTTTGACTTACAAATCTACTAGCGCGGAGGCTTTTGCTAAACTCAAGCAAGCGATCGCAAGCCAGCCAAGAACTAAAATTATTACCGAATCTCCAAACTATCTCTATGCAGAATTCACTAGCGCCATTATGGGGTTTGTGGATGATGTAGAGTTTTATCTCGATGAAGGCGCAAAAGTGTTTCATGTTCGTTCAGCCTCTAGATTAGGACAATCTGATTTAGGAGTAAATCGCAAAAGGATAGAGACTATTCGCGCAAAACTCCAAGAGTTGGAACAAGCTTAGAGTAAATGATGCTGGATTTGGATAATTTTAATTTCTGGCGTTGCACAATGTCGTAATGATTATGTCTCGCAAAGACGCAAAGACGCTAAGGCTTCTCGTAGAGTAGGCGCAAAGATAATAAGATGAAAAAAAATCCCCTCAAGCTACAGCAGGAGGGGGTTGAATCTTTGCATGAGGAAGCAGACGGTTTACCTACTTATTAAGAAGCATAAGTTACAAACATGACAACAAAGTGACGAGATCCGATGATGATAAAACCCGCATAAAGCAATTGCTTTACGCGGGTTTTGGTTTAGATATAGAGTTTCAGTATAGTGTTGGAGATATTCGGCTTTGCTTCGAGTAAACACTTTATTTGTTTACCCTGTTTATATTAAAGACCAAAAAAATCTTTTGATCATCAAGAAACCGTGAAGAAATAGGGGTTAAACGGTAAAGAAACGATGTTGTTTACGCCAACGGTATGGGTGAGTTTACGTAGGTTTGTACTGACAAGGGTAGTTTTGCTAATAATCAGTTAAACTTTGATCGCAGTGATAATAAGCTTTTGCGTAAGAACACCAATGCTTAGAAGCTTGAAAAATCACACCATCACAGCGGTTGTGTTTTTGGTATCCTGGTTGCTGATTCTGCTGTTAGTGCAAGCAACCAGACAGCCCATGATGCAATCTCAGCCTCAACTACTAAGCGATCCATTTTTACAATTACCAACCGCTAACTCGGTGCGAGTTGTTTGGTTTACCGAGTTTGCTGGTAGAGATCATAAAGTTGTCTATGGTGAAAATCTACAGCAAACCACCCTCGCCACTACTACCAAACTTAGCCGCACAAGGGAAGATAGAGATTCTCGCGTAGGTGAAAGCCAAAAGGAGCAATACAAAGTACCAACAATGCGTGATATTTGGCGACACGAAGCCCAAGTAACTCGGTTAAATCCTAACGCCCGTGTGCCTTATCGTGTAACGAGTGTCAGAGAAGATGGCTTGAGTGTAAGCAGTGGTGAATTCACTCTAGCCCCTAATCCTACACCAGGTACATCAATAAAGATTCTTTTAACTTCAGATCATCAACTCATGCCGATGGTTGCTGCTAATCTCCAAATGGTGGTTGAAACTGTGGGTAGAGTGGATGCGGTGTTTATGGCTGGTGATTTAGTCAATATTGCCGATCGCGCGTCAGAGTGGTTTGATGATAATCGGGGTGGTGCTTTTTTTCCCTGTCTCCAAGGTAGAGCAAACTATGAATTAGCAAAGACTTTATATAAGGGAGGGGAAATTATTCAACACGCTCCTTTATTTCCTGCTATCGGCAATCATGAAGTAATGGGGCTTTTTGGTAAGGGTAGTTTAAGTGACCAGTTCAATAATGCTTTTCCCCGTACAATTGGGCATCACAAGGACAATTCTTTTAATACCAATACCTACGAAGAGATTTTCACTCTACCCGAAAGTAGTTCAGGGGGGAAGACTTACTACGCCACTACTTTCGGTGATGTGCGCTTGGTGGTATTATATGCAACTAATATGTGGCGATCGCCTAAGATTTCCCCTGAGATTCGAGGAAAGTATCAGGAACGACAGCAAGATTTGAATAATCCTGATACTTGGGGATATGGACAAATTATATTTGGGGCGATTTCTATTGGTACTCCTCAGTACAACTGGCTAGCGCAAGAACTCCAAAGCTCTGAATTTCGCCGAGCAAAGTACAAAATCGTCATGTTGCATCATCCGCCCCATTCTCTGGGTGACAACATTGTACCTGCATATACTGATCCTGTGCAAATCATTGACCGCAAGGATAACACCATCCAGGCGGTACGTTACGAGTATCCAAAAGATGCAGATTATATTATTCGTGATGTTGTGCCACTGTTAGAAGCAGCTGGGGTGCAACTAGTATTGTATGGGCATTCCCATTTGTGGAATCGCTTTGTTAGCCCCACCCGAATGCACTTTCTAGAAACGTCCAATGTAGGCAACTCTTACGGTGCGGCGACGATGGGTGGTAAAAAGCGAGAGGTTCCGAATGGTAACGACAAGGACTATGTGGCAATAGGCGATCCGAATGGACTTGAACCGATAGTTCCGAGTATTATACCACTACAAGGAGAAGATGGCAAGCCACTAGGGTATATTGCCAGTAATGATATCACTGTTTTCAGCATCTTTGATACATCAAAAGGAACAGTGAGTAGCTATCGCTTTGATACTAGGGAACCAGGATCAAAAGTGGTGAAGTTTGATGAATTTAAGCTGAAATAAAAGATATGGAGTTAGTCTGGATCTATGCCAAGCGATCGCAGCCTTTGGGCTAGCCGTTCTGCTCGTTGTTGTGCTAATTCCTTCTCTTGTCGTTCTTGTAGTGCTGCTTCCTCTGGTGTGGGAACTTTATCGCCCTGTGGGGTAAAATAGCGCAACTGTTCTTGTTCTACACCCAAATATAAGCCTAGTTCTTCGCTCCAGCGCCAGCCTTGGGGATTTGGGGTTATCTCTTGATAACGTCCCATCAGCCTCCATCCTTCAAACTCCAAAGTATCTGGAGAAAACCAGAAATACTCTGGTGTGCGAAAGCGTTCTTGATATAAGTCTTTTTTCCTTGTGCGGTCAGTTGTAGCCGTAGAGAGCGCAACTGTTCTTGTTCTACACCCAAATATAAGCCTAGTTCTTCGCTCCAGCGCCAGCCTTGGGGATTTGGGGTTATCTCTTGATAACGTCCCATCAGCCTCCATCCTTCAAACTCCAAAGTATCTGGAGAAAACCAGAAATACTCTGGTGTGCGAAAGCGTTCTTGATATAAGTCTTTTTTCCTTGTGCGGTCAGTTGTAGCCGTAGAGGTGGATAATAACTCAACGTTCCGCGCCAGGAGGCTGGCGCGGCTGCGTTGAGCAAGCTCAATAATCAAATTTGGGTACTTGCCATCTTCTTCCCACACAACCCAAGCATTGCGATCGCGCTTTTGTGTCTGCTTGACTAGGGAAAAAATCGGGACCACGAAAGTCTCGATTTCGCAGTTGTTGGCGACTGAAATATATAGTTAGGTTAGCGCCGATAAAGAAGTCGTTGCGATCGCGCCATAGCCATTCTAGACAGCTAACGAGCAGCAGCAATTGCATATAGTGTAAAGAACTTTCCATTTCTGGCTCGTCGCTATACAGTTGAGTGGCATCAGGCATCATTGATTCTAGTTGCCCCGCTGTTAAAACCATATTCGCCTAGTGTCTGCTGGATTTTGTTTTTATTATGGCTGCTACGGGGCGATCGCGTTATCATGCTTTCTCGCTTTTACACCTCGAAAGAGGTAGAACCTCTGCGAGAAAAAACTCGAACGCGAAGGGTAGTTTGTCGCTGGGAGTTGATAATAGAAGAGAGTAGGGGCGGATTGAATCGATATATTTGTTGGTAGCACAGATATTAGAAAAACTCGCTTTTACGTCTATCACAATTCTTAAATATATAGATATGGCAAGAGATTTGCGGGGATTCCTAAAACTGCTAGAAGAAAGAGGACAATTGCGGCGAATTAGCGCTTTAGTTGATCCAGATTTAGAAATTGCAGAGATTTCTAACCGGATGCTGCAACGCGGTGGACCTGGGTTGCTATTTGAAAACGTTAAAGGATCTCCTTATCCGGTAGCGGTGAATCTGATGGGAACGGTGGAAAGGATTTGCTGGGCGATGAATATGCAAACACCCCAGGAATTAGAAGGGCTGGGGAAAAAGCTAAGTATGTTGCAGCAGCCGAAGCCACCTAAGAAAATTTCCCAAGCTGTTGAGTTTGGTAAGGTTCTGTTTGATGTGTTGAAAGCGAAGCCAGGGCGAGATTTTTTTCCGGCTTGTCAACAAGTGGTAATTCAGGGTGATGAACTCGATTTGAATACTCTACCGTTGATTCGTCCTTATTCGGGTGATGCGGCGAAAATTATCACGTTGGGGTTGGTGATTACCAAGGATTGTGAAACGGGTACGCCGAATGTGGGAGTATATAGATTACAGTTGCAATCACCCAATACGATGACTGTGCATTGGTTGTCGGTGCGGGGTGGGGCTAGACATTTACGCAAGGCGGCGGAAAGAGGAAAGAAATTAGAAGTTGCGATCGCTCTGGGTGTCGATCCTTTAATTATCATGGCAGCTGCTACACCCATTCCAGTAGATTTATCAGAATGGCTGTTTGCTGGGCTTTACGGCGGTTCTGGGGTGCAATTGGCTAAGTGTAAAACGGTAGATTTAGAAGTTCCGGCAGATTCTGAGTTTGTGCTGGAGGGAACGATTACGCCTGGGGAAATGATGCCAGATGGTCCTTTTGGCGATCACATGGGTTATTACGGTGGCGTAGAGGATTCGCCCCTAATTCGCTTCCACTGCATGACGCATCGAAAAGATCCGATTTATCTAACTACATTTAGCGGTCGTCCACCCAAGGAAGAAGCAATGATGGCGATCGCGCTTAACCGCATCTATACACCTATTCTACGGCAACAGGTGACAGAAATTGTCGATTTCTTCCTGCCGATGGAAGCTTTAAGTTACAAAGCGGCAATTATATCTATTGATAAAGCTTACCCTGGTCAAGCTCGTCGTGCTGCTTTAGCTTTCTGGAGTGCTTTACCTCAGTTTACTTACACCAAGTTTGTGATTGTAGTAGATAAAGATATCAATATCCGCGACCCGCGAATGGTGGTATGGGCTATTAGTTCTAAGGTTGATCCGACACGGGATGTGTTCATTTTGCCCAATACTCCTTTTGATACCCTAGATTTTGCTAGCGAGAAAATCGGTTTGGGTGGCAGGATGGGAATTGATGCAACTACAAAGATTCCACCGGAAACAAATCATGAATGGGGTGCTGCGTTGGAATCAGATCCCGATGTGGCGGCGATGGTAGAGAGGCGTTGGGTTGAGTATGGTTTGGCAGATTTGCAGCTAGGGGAGGTTGATCCAAATTTGTTTGGGTATGACGTGAGGTAGGGGAACGAACCGCATAGCCTGGGGTTTAAACCCCAGGGAAGCAAAGGACGCTGGGAGGGAAGGTTGAGATGAAGTACCTTGATATAGCAGATGCTCAAAAGGATTTGTTGATGTTGTTGGATGAGATTGCTGTTAGTCGTGAGGAGGTGATGATTACTCGTGACGGTATAGGAGTTGCCAAGATCTTACCTTGTGAAAAAACAAAGCCAGAAGTTAGTAAGTATTCATTGCGAGGTTTACCAATTCACATTGCTGATGATTTTGATGAACCTTTAACCGAGTTGTGGGATGCTATGAATGAATGATTGTTTTAGATACTCATGTATGGTTGTGGTGGTTGCATGAGCCGGAAAAACTATCAGCTCTTGCACAGACTTTAATTAATCAAGAAGAGCAACTCAATGGATTGCTTGTATCTGCTATTTCTGTATGGGAAATTGCTGTCAAGGTAGGAGTGGGAAAGCTGGTGCTACCTATGGAAGTTAATGAGTGGTACGACCAAGCTTGTGCGTTCCTGGTTTGATTATCGAGTCGGTGACTCCCCAAGATGCGATCGCCAGTACCCAGTTACCTGGTACTTTTCATAAAGATCCAGCAGATCGAATCATCGTTGCTTTGGCTCGAAGATATAATGTGCCACTAATTACCTGCGATGATAAAATTCTTGCTTATCCTTATGTTGAGACTGTTTGGCAATCGTTTATGAAATATACTGCACTTGTTTGAAAGCGAATCGAAGTGATAAAGATAGTCATCAGCAATCTGTAGAACTAAATATGGACTGGACTACTCCATTAAGAGCGCAACAAGCTGATTTTATCCAAAGGCTGAAATCTGGTCATCTGCTTCATTGTGACACACAAGGTCAACACAGTGAATTAACAGTTATCTCAGGGGAGAGATTAAAGCAGTTGCGTGACTTCTGCTGGGAAATGGCTGAAAAGTACAAGCGTAATTCTCAAGTTCGTGATGTTTTTATCAGCAATTTAAAGGGCAAACTAGCCGAGGAAGTTGTAAAAGCAAGGTTAGGAAATATTGTTACTGAAGTTGACTATGAAAAACGAATTGGAGGCGATGGCAAAGTAGATTTTAGGCTGGCTTGTGATCCATCTATTGGTATTCAAGTAAAAGCACGTCACGACACTATTGATTCAGTTCGATGGTCAATTAGCGAAGAGGAAGCTGATAAAAACGCTGCTTTGGTCTGCGTTTTGATTCAAGAGGAAGTGAATGAAGCGCAGTCAAAATATAATTTGATAATGGCTGGTTTTCTTTCAAATAAATACTTTCAAGAAAGTAATAAACCCTCTTTCAATATAGATGAATTGTTATACAGCGGCGGCTTAAGCTGTTATCTAGATTTTATTACTTCTAAGAATTTCATCACTCAAAAGCAAGAAATTAAATTGGACGAATTTCAATTAAAAGGCACAGAAATATGTAATATAATTACAACTGATTATGTGGAGCTTGAAACTTGTAGGAAACAAATTGAGAAATTAAATATTGCCAAAGCATACTATGAAAGCGGAAAGCAGCATCAAGCTTTAAAGGATAAGCATAAAGCAAGTGAATATTTCCAAATGTCAGCACAACTGTTGTGCGATAATCAAAGCGAAGAGTTAGCTAAATGGACTCCTTTCGAGTTAGGTGAATCAAATAGAGAAGAAGCAATTTGTTACATAAAAATATATCTTGCTCATGGAAACTATAATGAAAAAAGGTTAGCAGCTTCAGCTATCTATAAACTTGCTAATAGATTCAAGACAAGCTGTAATTTAGCTATTCCCTACCTGTTGAATAACTTATCCGCTCCACTTCCCCAAGTGCGGCAGTATACTTTGAAAGCCCTGAGTATACTTGATTTGCCAAGCTCTGCTGTTTTAAAAATAAAAGAAATTGCTGAAAATGATTCAAAAGAATACAACAGGATTTTAGCAGAATCTATATTGCTAAAATTGAGCAATCTTAAAAAAGCCTCTTTCGGAATTGAAGTAGAGCAATTCTGATTCAAAGATGCGATCGCCCACCTCCCCAGCTACGATAAACTAGCAATAACACCGTTTCCCTGCACTATTGCCATGTCTGTCGCCAAAGATTTCGAGATTTCCGCAGACTCAGGGGAAGATATTATCATTCCACCTGGCGATTTATGGAGTGATGAACCGCCCTTGGAAAGTGACTTGCATCGTATTCAGATAGATCTGCTGATAAACTGCCTGGAATGGTGGTGGCGTAACCGTAATGACTTTTATGCCAGTGGAAATCTGACAATTTATTTCAGTCCCGACCAAATAAAATCAAGAGACTTTCGAGGACCTGACTTTTTTGTAGTGTTGGGAACCGAACGCAAACCTCGTAAAAGTTGGGTGCTTTGGGCAGAAGGCGGCAAGTATCCCAATCTGATTGTAGAAATTCTCTCAGATAGTACCGCTGCTATTGACAGAGGATTGAAGAAACAACTTTATCAAGATACCTTTCGCACTCCTGATTATTTCTGGTTTGACCCCCAAAGCCTCGAATTTGCTGGGTTTCACTTAGTCGATGGACAGTACCAACCGCTAGAACCAAATCCCCAAGGTTGGTTGTGGAGTCAGCAGTTAGAGCTATATCTGGGTATCTATGAGAGAAAGTTGCGCTTTTTTACCAATGAGGGGCGTATGCTTCCCACACTTGCAGAAGTGGGTGAGGATGAAAGGCAGCAGAAGGAATTAGCACAAGCTAGAGCCGAACAAGAGGCACAACGAGCCGAACGCTATTCGGCGCTCCTCAAGGACTTGGGTATTGATCCACAAGTCTAAAAACCACGAGTCCAACACAACTATAGTGCGATCGCTCCTCGCCCTGTCTTGCGATCGCTCTTTTTTGTAGAACTAAACCCAGCCTGAGCCTTCAGTACAAAATGCACTCCCTTTTGACATATCAAACTCTACTATTGCGCTCCCTATATGGCACAATAAATAAAATCCTACGAGTGCTGCTGCCAGAATAGATACAATTTAACCACTACTACCTTAAATCACCATCTCCCTTAACATAATTCTAAATCTTTTTACCAACCATAAATACTTTTTTAAAATTTGGCAACTATCCACTTACCGAAGTGAAAATATGAAAAGTAAATCCGAAGGTCTTCGCGTTGCTGCTACCGCAATCATCTGGGGTTTCGCTACGGGTATGCTGGTAATTTGTATTCCACTGGTAGGTATGACTGGAACTCCAGTTCTTCCCCTAGCTGTGATTATAGGTGCTGCTGTTAGTACTGTTGTGGTTTGGCGTAGCTCTGAGCGCAAACCTCGAAATCAACCTTTTTTAACCAGTACCATGCAACAAATAGAGCAACGAGTAGGTAATTTGGAAACGATTGTTAGTAATCAAGAATTAGATCTAGATAATAAGATAAAAAGGTTAAATTCAAAGGATTAAATAGAAACAATTATATTATCGTAATTTACGCTGTATTGACGTACACTTTTGCGTTTCTACAAACGTAATATCACATAATAAATAACTTATTTTAACATCATATCTAAAGAAATATACGTTTTATTTTACCATACTTTTTTTTAAAAAACAAATAATAAAGTTATCTGAGAATTTGTAGTAAAACTACTTAATTACTTGCGGTATAAATCTAATGATAGATGACGGTATAACTTGTTACTTTTTTAATATAAATATAGTTGTTTTTCAGTAATTGGATGCTTACATCAACGCAGCAGGTCAAAGATATCTTCTTTTGTCCAGAAGAATCTAGTTTTTATGCATATTGCTTAGAGACATTAGTGTTAAATCAGTGTATTGACACAGAATCAATTATTGAATTTGGCTCAGGTGATGGTAGTCCGGTTATTCAATCTCTGCTTAGAGCAAATTTTAATGGTATAGTTCATGGTTTTGAGCTTAATAAGCTAGCTTGTGCAGAGGCAAATTCAAAAATAGAAGAATATGGATTAGGAAAAAAATACCTAATTCACAATCGCTCTTTCTTTGATTCAGGGCGACCGAAGGCTAAGTATCTAGTATCAAATCCTCCCTATTTACCTGCATTAGATAATAAACTATATCAACCTCTATTGCATGGTGGAAAAGATGGAATTACAGTTACTCAAAAACTTTTAGCCTTAGATTATGAAAATGTCTTAGTGATGGTTTCTAGTTATTCTAATCCAGAGGGTTTGATTGATTACGCTATCACAAAAGGATACCACACTTCTAATTTTCTCGTCTCGCCTTTACAGTTTGGCTATTACAGTTCTGAGCCAAAGGTGATGGATAGAATTGGGGAAATGAAAAAACATAACATGGCTTTTTGCACGAAAAATATCTATTTGTTAGCAGGTGTTTTGTTTAGCAAGCGACATCAAGCAGCATCTGATTTATCCAATGAACTATTGCAGATAATGACATCACTTCATGAGTGATTAAGGTAAAGGGTGAATAAACAGACGTAACAGTGCTACGCCTGTACTGGTTGTTCTCATTCCCAGGCTCAGCCTGGGAATGAGAATTCTACTCATTACTATTTGGCTGTCTGCTCTGCAAGACGTGCCTCGCGCACGATGGCTGCACCTGCGCGATCGCCCATTAGCTTTTCTTGGTCGTATCCTAGTACTAATTCCCAAGCATCATGGGGATATCGATCTGCTAGGGGTAATGCAACATCATCCAACATCCAACGTCCGTGTCGTTCGTCTTCTCTGATGTGCAGTTCCCAATATCCCATAGCAGCTGATGATAATCCCAGCCGTTGCGCTGCTGCTAAATAATTTCTATATGCCGCAGGTCCTGCGACTTCAAAATATGTTAATCCTCCATTGTAGCGCAAGAAATAGCGTTTACGCTCGGTCAGGAGGAAATTATGATTAGCACTAGCTAAGACTTCCCAAGGAACTAGATCAAAGTATGCCTCTGGTTCGGTGTGCATCCCAAACTCAGACAGCATTTGAGCGAAATAGGTAGAATGCTTGCGCGACAAGCGACCGTTGCCGTATTCTTCTAGCAGTACTCGAAAGAGTGTTGCCTGTACTTCGTTGGCAGCACCACCAAGGATACTGCACATTCGGCTTCCTTCAACTAAGCCGTCGAAAGAACCGATAGCTAGCACTCGGCGGTATCCTGCTTGTGTCATCTGTTCGCGCAAATACCGACTATCCTCAGACAAAGGTGGAGCGAGATCCTTTTCGCCACGCTCAATTAATGCTTGCTTGACTGATGTAACATCTAATTGTTGCAGCTGGGCTACGTCGAGGTGGGATAATTCCCACTCTTGCCAAGATGCTTCGATGCGATCGCGCACACTATGTAAATATTCAGAACGCTCGTTGGTATAATGTCGTAAGTCGTCATACCAAAATAGTTTGAGGCGGTTGATGCGATAAAGTACCCGTTGCAAAAACAGGTGCGGGGCATCAGAACTGTTTTGTTCTGCGTATGCTTCTTTTATTGCCGATGCGAGCGCGATTTCAAATTGATTTGCAATTGCAGGATCTGCATTCAGTTTTTTGTCTAGATCCTCCAATTCGAGCAGTTGGATGAATTGCTGCTCGGCTTCATCGTAGTTAATTTGTGCTGTTTGCTCGGTTAAAGTAGCGATGTTGCTGGGCATCTATATCTTGTTCATACTAGTATAACTCAATACTATTTTCGATGATCGCCACATTTGGTTACATCTACCAAAGTGGTAGTTTATAATTCTGTAAACAGAAAGATGTCTCCTTGTGCGATCGCACTGTGCAACTGCGGCTAGGCTGATCCAAACAAAAGATCAAGGGTGTTGCATACTATTGTGATGATCGTGTCACGCAAAGACGCAAAGGCGCAAAGGTGAGAAGAGAAGATTGCTTTTTTGTGCAACGCCAGGTAAGTTTGTTTTTTTCAGGCTGTGTCTTGGTTGTGCAAGTGTTTGTTTTCAGTATTGCTAATCCTGTTATAGCTAGTGTAAAAACTCAAACTCTATGCTACAATGCTAATTCCCAATTTCAACCAATTACAGATAAAATTTCCTCGCAACCACGTATTGTAAAAGTGGTACAGCTATGGGTGGGAAAACCTGATCAAGGATTTCGTGCTGATGGCTTTGTACCCGAAGGTGCGATCGCCACAACTAATATAGCTTTAGATGGTTTAAACTCAAGTGTGCGTAGTCGCGCCACCAACCTCACAGCCTTAATTGCATTGGCTATGTTAGGCGAAGTTGAGCGAGCAGATTTAGCAATTTTTAATGCTGGTGCAATTCGGATTGATGGCTATATTCCACCTGGTTTAATTACCCAGAATGATATTATTCGTATTTTCCCATTTGGTGGCAAAATATTAGCTGTAGAAATGAAGGGTAGTTTATTAGAAAGAGTGTTGGAACAAGGACGAGCTAACCGAGGCACAGGCGGTTATTTGCAAACAGCTAATGTGAGTAAAAAACAGAATTTCACCACCTGGTTAATTGGAGGAGAACCTCTCGATCCAAGTCGTAATTATCGAGTGGCAATTAATGATTTTTTGATGAGTGGTAAAGAGAAAGGTTTGGAATTTTTGAATTTTAATCAAAAGGGAGTGAAGTTAATTGCCCAAAGGCGTGATATTCGCTTGGCTGTGATTTCGCAGCTAAGATAAGGTGGGCATGGGTTGCCTGCATTTACTTTTAAACTTTTCGCATATTATTGCTATTGGGATCAAAACCACGCGAAAACCTGGTAGTTTGGTCGTAGCAGGCTCCACTAAAATTAGCTCCATACAGCTTGGCATTGTTTAGTCTAGCTTGCCGAAGATTAGCGTCACTCAGTTTGGCTCCACACAAGTTGGCTCTAGTCAAGTTGGCTTTGACTAGGTTAGCGCCACATAAGTTGGCTCCCCATAGTTTTGCTCTAGCTAGGTTAGCACCCTCCAAGTTGGCTCCCCACAAGTTGACTCCCGCTAAGTTAACTCCAATTAGCCTAGCGTTGACTAGGTTAGCTCCCGTAAAGTCTCGTTCCCCCGCAGCATAACGCCGCTTTAGTTCCTCAGTATCCATAGTTGGTTTTTATAGTGCGATCGCAGCCTACTTTGATCTTGGCATTTATAGCCAAAACTGGCGATCGCCTTCCAGCATTCCGCTGAAATTTATTCCCTTTAGCCGTAAATAAGCAATGCTGTCAGCGCCATAGAGCGGCATTGGCAGACGAGGTGTTTGTAACGCTCCATGATGAAGTAATGTCAGTTTAAGTGTTGTTTCTAGAATATCTTCAATTGGTACTTGATATCCTTCCTCACGAACTGTCAAGCGCAAGGGACGAGCCAAACCTACTCTTTCAGAAACCTTGGTTGTCACTAAAACTGCTTCACGACATGAAAAGCGAAGCGCCAAACCTTTTTCTGGTGCTGATACAATTTTTTGATTCAGGTTATACAGTCGGGGATTATAAGACTTGCGACACTCTACCAGAACAAACCTCGCTCCAATTGCTTTTGCCCATGCCTTTAAATTCTCCGCTTCCTTACCACGAAAAACTCCATCTCGATAAATTAGAATAGTTTTACCTCTCAGTTGGGATTCTCCTAGCAATGTCTCTAAAAATTTTTGCGGAATTTCTTCGCCTTCAAGTGTCGAATCATCTTCCAACTGATAGCGAATGAACTCTCCTTGTTTCCCATAAAGACGTACACTGGCACAAGCATTCCTAGTTCCAGGCAAACTTTGCTTAGCCTTTCTAGAAATATCCAAGCCAACAAAATAGTCAGCTATCTCTAACGGTTCAGCTAGAACAAAAGGCAAGTTACCCAGCTTTGCCAGCATCCCTGGAATTACTTGATTAAGAATTTGTCTATGCTCAACACTACTCAATGTATCGGCATAAATAACTTGGCTAGCAATACCACGCCGCATTAGCTTTGAGTAGATACGATGATATAAACTGCCACCTTCTTCATTATCAGTATTGCGATCACTCTGAGGTAAAAATGTTAAAACAATATCAGTTGGAATCTCTATTGTTTCATTAATGGTTCTTTCTAACTCTGCTCTAGCATCAGCTCCTCTTAAGTTACTGATTACCACTGGCTTTTTAGTAACAACCTGACTATTAAACCCATAACTTCTCAAACGTTGTTGAACGCTATCTAAAAAAGGGTTAACAGTGAAGTCACAAATTTTCAAAGCCGCAATGCGAATCACGCTTGAGCGCTCGCGATAATGATCGTGACGGTAATAAACACCCCCACCATTTCGCTCAGATAATCCTTTAATAATTTCACCTCTCTTACCTATAAAACCTTTTCCAAAAAGTAGTGGTGTTTCATCAAGCTTGTGCGGTAATTGCCAAAATAACGTTTTATAATCACGGCTGTTGATACTACGTTCTAACTGAAATCCATAAGTGGCTAGAGCAGTTTCAGCTTTTTGTCTATAAGAAGCTAAGAGGGCTGTTCGGTCTTTGTGGGAAATCTTGGTTGCCTTGAGTAACTTACCATAATCCACCTCGAAGCTGTCAGCAGTTTCAGCTGTAACCACAGGACGCAGTAGTACTAAGGGATAGTCACGCGATTCTCTATTTTTAAACTGTACAGTGACTAGGGGTTGGCTGTCAGGAGCAACTTTCAGTGCTTGTTTACTGATTTCACGAGTTGCCCTCTTGATTAGTCTTTCTCTGTGTTGTCCTACTGTTCCTACCCAGCGAGTGATAGTACCGTAACTATCTGTATCTATATCTCGAACATTTAAACCGTTTAAAAGCTCCTCTAAATTCTGCTTATTGGAATGATTTTGATAAAAATCTTCTAAATTACCTCGGTAAAGTACACTACTGTGAATTGTTAAAGCAAGAGCAGGCTGTAACTGTCCCTGTATTTCAATTGTTTCTGCCCAAAATTCAAGCTCGCGTCTCACATCAACCATGTTGTCAGATTCGACAGGTTTACTGGGAAGGATTTTTGTTTTTCTTAAAACCTGGAAAGCCATCTGAGACAAAATATAAGGTGTTAATTGCCACTGACTTACTAATTCAACTGAGTAGTAGCGGTCACCAAAATCAGTCAATTTTTCTTGAGTATTTTCGAGAGTATCCTGCCATTCTTTTTGTGTAGGCATGGAAATATTAGCCATCCCCAAGGCATAGAAATATTTATCATGCTCCTGCCAAACAACAACCATTCCAGTTAAGTTACGACTGAGATGAAAACTCAAGCGATTGCCGTCTTCTTTACTAATTTCTGGAATTAGTCGAAAGCAGCACCAATTAGGTTGTAGAATGTTAAGCGGGAAAACTTCACTCAAAAATGTGGAAGCTTGGGAAACTGAAACAGTGCTTGTCACGTACTAACCTCAGAAACAGAAAATTCACAAATACGGCTAAATGGACAGAATTGACAACTGTAACCAGGATTAGGTGGAAAAATTCGTTTAAACTCTGCTGGTTTTTGTTTATAACATCGCAAATCTTTTTGATGCTGCCCAGAGATGCGTACTAATTCGATCTGGATAGCATTCAATTGAGCAGGTGTTGCAGTAATTCGCTCAGACCACTTACCAGTTTCTAAGTTGTAGAATGAGGCTATAGCTGGTTGCTGTGGGTAAAGATAGCTAGCTGCTAGTAGATAAACAAATCCCTGTCGCCGATCGAAGTCAGTTTTACCAGTCTTGAAGTCTAAAATATGTAGTGTGCCATCTTGTTCTTCAAAGATACAATCAATAGCAGCATATAAATTAAAGATGTAACTGCCCTGCTGAATCAAAATTGGTTCTGGAAATCCTTCATCACCTCGGTTCAACTGTATAATGTTTTTTCCAAGAAGAATTGGATTATCGAAATAGTTTTTTAAGATTTTAATTACTCGCTGCTGCACATTAGCTGGCTGTTCATTTAGTTGCAGAATCTGTGCAACTTGCTCCACACCATCCTTGCAGTAAAATACTTGACGGTTTTGATGAAATTCATAAATCCCTCTTTGAGCTAGATGACCAATTAACTGAGGTGTATTGTCTTGAGCCAATAATTCTGCTACTTGAGGTTCTTGTTTTCGAGCCTTAGTAAAGCCCCGCTTCATATCACAATGGCAACTTTCTTGCCCTATAGGTGGCCAAAATAATAACCAAAGATTATAACTTGCAAATGGTAGCCACATATTTGGTATCAATTTAAGCTTCAGTAATACATAGTTGGCAATCAGTTTGTTGCTGCTTCCAACCATGCTGTATTGCTACTCGCTTCAAAACTGACTTGATAGTTGTTGGAGAAGCAGAAGACATCATAATACTGGGATAAACTGCTCTACCCCATTCATGATGCTCTAGGGTACGGCAATTATTATGAACCATCGGCAACCCAAGTAAAGCTTTAACTACAGCACTATCGTCATGAGAAATTTGTCCTGAGCGCGAGAGTAGAGGATAGCCACTGCGGGAGTCGATCAAGTCTGTTAAAAATCCGCGCTCGCGCAGTTTAAACATCACTTCCAAGCCGAAGCGTTTAAACTTTTCCCGCAGTCGCTCTTTTTCCCTTTCGATATGAGGTGTAGTTTCTACTAGCTCATATCGGGATTGCTGCAAGACAACTATAACCCACACAACAGGCAAATTCCAATCTGGTATAACTCGCTCTAAATTTTGGGCAATAAACCGACTGGGCAGATGAATTGAAACCTGCACTGCCTGTCCTGTTTCTGTAACCAGGTAGATTGGAAAAGTTTGTGGTGACGTATATAGTTTTGAAGAGTTCATGAAGTTTTAGAAATTCCTTATTACCTCAAATTATTTCGTACATAATATCCTGCTAATCAAGCCCTAATTAAAGTTGATTTTTTCCTCATGTTGCTTGTTTAATCAACACAATCGTTCACTTGTTAGTGAAGTTTAGAATGATTTGTGTCCAATAAAAAAAAATATATATGGAAGCAAGTTTTGGTCAACTTATACGTCAAGCGCGTAGGAATAAAGGTTATAGCCAACGCCAACTTGCAGATCTAGTGCATTTAGATTTCACATACTTATCCAAATTAGAAAACAATCGTGCTGAACATCCTCCTAGTGAGGAAGCAATTCGATCACTGGCACAGCATTTAGATCTGCCAAATGAGGAAGAATTGATTTACCTTGCAGGTCGTATGCCTCAACGCGACCAAGAGCTTCTCAAGCCGAACTACAAATCTATGCCAGAACTATTTCGTAGGTTGCGAGAAGATCCTGAGTTTGCTCAAGAAATCCTTCGTCGGTCAGCTACACAGCCAGAAAGTGAGGACGAGCAAAGTTGAATATCTTTAAACCTTTTCGCTATCAAAAAAAACAAGAGATTGAGCGTCTAGCTAATGACCTTTTGGCGCAGATGCAAACAACGCCTAAGTACACTCCTACATTACCTTTAGATGCTAGTCGTGTGGCTGACTTTCTGGATTTAGCTGTTGTTTGGGACAAAATTCCCGCTGACGATGAAGGGCTGATAGCAGCTAGAATTCTGCCATTAGAACGTTTAATTGAGATAAATGAAGACATTCCTCGACTAATTAACGACGCTGAAGGATTTGCAGCATCCACAATTGCTCACGAAATTGGACACTGGGTACTTCACATCAACCAAGACGAAGTTGATAGATTTTTAAACCGACGAGTGCAAATTACACAGTCAACTGTACAGCCATTCTTGTGCCGTAGTACCAACAACCAGAAGGTAAGCAACTCAATTGAATGGCAAGCTCAGTATTTCGCTAGTTGCTTGCTGATGCCCCAATACATCCTAGAAGAAAAACGAGTAGGACGTGATTTGACCAACTGGCGCGATCTTTATGCAATGAAAGACGAGCTTGGTGTAACAATATCTAATCTGACAAATCGGCTAAAAGATCTTGGCTGGATTCACATTCCTTCAGGTTCTAAGCAAATATATTTAGGTGAGGCTGCACCTATTCGAAATAATGAGTGTTTGGATAGCGATCGCTTTTCCACCATTTCATGAGCGCGATCGCCCTCTCCTCCCATACCAAAGCTAAATTAAAGCATATGCCAATATTTAGGATTACCTATGGAAACGGCTACAATAACGCTCCCTCCTACCCTCAAATTGCATCTCGAATTGACGGATGAGCAATTTTTCCAGCTGTGTCAGCAAAACCAGGATTTGAGATTTGAACGCACAGCTAAAGGAGAAATACTAATTATGCCACCAACCGGAGGAGAAACTAGCAACTGTAACTTTGAAATCGCCGTGCAGCTTGGAATTTGGAACAAACAGAATAATTTAGGAGTTTGCTTTGACTCTAATGGTGGCTTTACACTGCCTAATGGTGCTGTTCGCGCACCTGATGTATCTTGGGTAAAGCGAGAGCGTTGGGAGGCTTTAACTACCCAACAGCAAGAGAAATTTGCTCCCTTATGTCCTGATTTTGTGGTTGAGTTACGCTCTGCTAGTGATTCGCTCAAGGAAACTCAGGAGAAAATGCAGGAGTATATAGATAATGGCGCACGTCTGGGTTGGTTAATCGACCGGAAAAACCAGCGCGTTGAAATATATCGCCCCCTTCAGGATGTGGAAATTTTGGAAAATCCTGCAACTGTGTCGGGGGAAGACGTGCTACCTGGGTTTGTCTTGGATCTCAGCCCGATCATGAGGATAGATTAAGCAAGTGCCGCTACACGCTCTAACAACCCTTGAAATAACTTCAACCCATCTGTTCCACCCAACATCGGATCTGAGGCTCTTTCAGGATGGGGCATCATGCCCAATACGTTCCCCCCACGATTACAAATCCCAGCAATATTGTTCACAGAGCCGTTGTGATTTTCGCCTTCGTAGCGAAATAGGACTTGACCGTTATCTTCAATTTGTTGTAAAGTCTCTTTGTTAGCGTAAAATTGACCTTCTCCGTGCGCGATTGGCAAAGTGATGATTTGTCTGGGGGAGTAAGATTGTGTCCAGGGTGAGTCAACACGTTCAACTTTTACCCACACGCGATCGCAGATAAAGTGTAAATCCCGATTTCGCATCAACGCGCCAGGTAATAACCCCGTTTCAGTCAACACCTGGAAGCCGTTGCAAATACCCAGTACCAATTTACCTTGCTGTGCGTGTTTGACAACAGATTGCATGACGGGAGAGAAACGAGCGATCGCACCGCAGCGGAGATAATCGCCATAACTGAAACCGCCTGGAATAATTACGACATCCAAATCGTCAATATCGGTTTGTTCATGCCAAATCATGCGAGTCGGCTGCTGTAGCAAGTCGCGGGTGACATAAGCGACATCGCGATCGCAATTCGAGCCAGGAAAAACAACAACCCCAAATTTCACGCCGAAGCTCCCATCTCTACAGATACTTCTTTTAAGTCAAAGCGATAATTTTCAATCACCGGATTCGCCAGCAAAGAATCGCACATCCGATCCACCTGTTCCCCTGCACTCTTCTGGTCATCTGCAATCAGGATAAGCTCAATATACTTACCAATTCGTACCTGTTCAACGTTGTCATAACCCATGTGACTCAACCCAGCCTTGAGTGCTGTACCTGCTGGATCTAGCACAGAAGGGCGCAGGGTGACAAAAATACTAGCTCGATACTTGCGTAACACTTGACTTCTTTCTCAATCCAATAAACGCTATGGTAACGCGATCGATGGTTAGAAGAGTTGGGTATAGGCGATCGCTTTAAGCTAGTTTAGAGAAAAGCAAAGATATTAATTTTAACTCCTATGAAAGCTGGAAAAGCTGTACGTACTCGCTCTGGGGAGCGAATTTTCAACCTACTTAAGAGTTTAAATCGAGCTATTTCTGCTCAAGATATTTATGTAGAACTGCGTAACCGCAACCAAACCGTTGGTCTAGCTACAGTCTACCGCGCTCTAGAAGCTTTAAAACTAGAAGGCGTAGTGCAAGTCCGAACACTAACTTCCGGCGAATCGCTGTATGGTTTAGTACAACAGGACAAACATCACCTAACTTGTCTTGTGTGTGGCAAATCTATTCCGATTCATCAATGCCCAGTTCATGAACTAGAAACCCAGCTAAACCAATCGCACAAATTCAAGATTTTTTACCACACATTAGAGTTTTTTGGTTTGTGCAACCACTGTCAGTTGACTGAGGGGCTAGGCTAGGAAATTATGAATGATGAATCAAATCAACATAGCCTGCGGTAGGTTCCTAAGCGTCTACTGCATTTGGTACTTTGCAGTAACAAATCGAAAGACGTTTTCATTAAGTCTAATAAAAAATCAGGTGGGCAATGCCCATCTTACTATCAAACCCTGGGGTTTGAATAAACTTTAACGGTGATTTTGTAATTGTCTCATTTCTTCTTGAACGCTAATAGCAATTTGTAATGCTTCATTGAGTAATTGTCCATGTTCGCTGGCGCGATCGCTCACTTGCAATGCTTTTACAGCAGTTAAGTTGCTGGAAAACATATCCTGGTTGCTAGCAATAAAACTCTGATTTTCCCTGATGATTTTTTCTGTCTTTAAAGCGCGAACTAAATCCTCTCTTGTCAGCTTTAGTGCTTCAATAACTTTTTCTCTATCTTGTACAGCAATTCCTATATTTCCAACTGATTCTAGTTGATCGTTAATATCTATTGCTTTGATAACTGCGTTGTACCTATCAACATCCTCAAGTAGGTCAACCAGAGACTTTTTACTATTATCTTTAAACTTTTTGTATCGCAAAGCTACAGCAGCAATCAAACTGACCCAAATGGTTATGAACCAGGGAAAATTTAAAATAGCTCCAATAAAAGTAACAGGTACAAATATAATTAAAAAAGAGTAACCGAGTTCTCGCACTGTCTCGGATATAAAATCGGCTCGTTTTTTAGCGTCTTGCATAATCGCGGGTCTGTACACATCATTCATATGTACACCCGTTAAATGTTTTAGTTCTCCCTTAGTAATCATTAAACCTTGTAAATCAGATTGCACAACCACTATACTCCTTTAATCTAACTAGCTATTTTGCTTTGTTTGTTTATAAATACTTACCCAGTCAAACTCCAAATAAAAACCGCAGATATACGTATAGCAACGCTAATATTATATCTGCAATGAAATTTTATGAATTTGTATTGCCACCCATGCCCACCATAACCAACAAATTAACTAAATTTTAAGCCGTCAAACCATTAATTGCCATCAATTGCGCTCTTTATAGCTGTAGTCTCCCCACGCTTCCAAGCGAAGGTATCCCGCCTACAGTTACTTTGCAGCATAATCAGTTTTAGCATCCCCGTTGCACCTGCTTCCACACTATTAAAGCATCACCACCAAACAACGCCTCGAAAGCTGCATTATTCAATACTCTAGTCCACTCCCCTATAGAGAGCAAACTTTTAGTGTTTTCCATTGCAGGCTAGACTATTGTTTAGGAGGAGTATTTGTGGAACCAAATGAAGTACAACTGCGCCGAATGTTTGAAGCTTTACGACAAGAATTAGCCCTACAATGGCGAGCAAGGTATACAGAAATATTACCAGGTAGAGAATTAGCATTAAGCTTCGAGCATTCTACAAATACCAGTTGGCGGTGTCTCTACATAATTAGAATTAATGGTGAATGGATTCGGAGAGAATTTATGTCTAAGCTTAACTATCAATTAATGACTGATGCAGAACTAACAGATCGACTGGAGAAAGGGGAAATGCTTTCAAACCCAGATCTCTATGTAGAGTTTCTCAGGCGCATGGAGGAACACGGAACCAAATATCGCAATATGCCAGAAGATACTGCGCGATGGAAGGCTGACACGTTGAAATCAGTACACAAGTAAGGTGGACAATGCCCACCTTACATTTGTAATTAACCAACCAACTCCAAAGCGCGTTTCACCAAATTCTCAGCCGTCAAACCATTAATTGCCATCAATTGGGCTGGACTAGCTGTAGTCTCCCCACGCTTCCAAGCAAAGGTATCCCGCCTAGAATTACTCCGCAGCATGACAGGTTCTAGCATCCCACTTGCACCCGCTGTAACACCAATCAAGGCATCGCCACCGAATAGCGCCTCAAATTTGGTATCATCTAAAAAGCCGCCATCGGACTGGGAACAGCTATCCCAAGCAACATCGCTAGGACGATACAAGCGGCGGGGATTGATAATAGAAACAATCCTCACACCCATTTCTTGTGCCTCTAGGTAGGCAGCAGCTTCAAATACTGGCATTAAAGCCATATCGCCAACTACGGCAAATACTACTGTTTTGCTGCCTTTGATTTCTTGGAGTGCGATCGCCCCCTCTTCAAGTGCTTTTCTACCTTGTTCAAATGTTGTCCGAATCGGTAATGGTGACTTACTCGCAGTAATCACAATTCCCTTATTCTTCGTCGTCAATGCCCACTCATAGCAAACTTGAATAGAGTTAGCATCGGGTGGGAACAAAGGAAACACATTACCATTACGCATCATTGAAGCAAAATAAGCTTCAACTTCTGGACGCTGGTGAGTCCAACCGTTACGCCCTTGTTCTAATGCCCCTGCTGTGAATAGAGTAACAGTAGATGGAGTCGGACGACGCAATTCTGCCATCGCTTGCGTTACTGTTTGCCAAATTGGTAAACCGTTAATTGCAAAAGATTCGTAGGAACACCATAAGCTACGGCTACCCATCAACGCCGATCCCACCGCCAAACCAGCACAAGCATCTTCACTAAGCGGTTCGTAAACTTGTCCGGCTGGATTTTGATTGTATAAAGGATCTTCCGTTGGGTGGATGATTTTCAGCGCTGCGTTGATATTGGCAATACCAGAGGCTTCGTTACCATCGGCGTTGGTGACTAGGAAATTGCGATCCCACTCTCCCACTTTAGCCACCAAACTCCCCATCGTTGTCGTCGCAACTTTGGGATCGCCAGCAACGGCAAATTCTTGTAAAGGTAATTCATCTAAATCAGCCAACGGTAACACTGATTCTGTTACTACTGTACGACTAGCCGAACCACCACCAGCACGTTCACAGTTAGTACGTACCAATTCCCAAGCAGCAGCAGGTAAAGCACGAGTTTGCAGTGCCTTGATAATATCTGGGTTATCCAGAGTATGCATGGCATAGAGGTTGTGAGATTTAGCACCTCTTGCGTGTACTCCTGCGCCCTTTAGCTGTTTAATAATTAATGCTGTCAGCTTACCACTAAGAGCAGAACGAGCAGCTTCATCAACTGCAATTAACACAGCCTTGGTAAAAGCTAACCTCTGCTCAAACGAAAAGGCAGTACTATCAACATAATCCCCTGGCTGCTCCTTGTCATCAAAATCCTTAGCATCCACTAATACCACTTCTTCAAACCCGTTTCCATGCCAATAAGCCATCATTCGCTCATTTGACTGGATAGAAACCATACTGTGATGTTCTTGACTGTAACCATTCCAAACCAGTATAGGTAGGAAATTAGTTACACCAGGATAGGCAGTGTGGAAGTGAGCCATACTGCTCATAACGTAGGGTTCACCTAACCCACCATCACCAATCGTCACAGGGAACAGTTTATCAGGATGGAGACGGGCTGCTGCCATAGCAAAATGTTGCCCTTGACCAAGGGGACCTGCGGGGGCGAGAATACCAGGAATAAAACCAGAAAGATGACCTAATAGCCCGTTATGTTCACGGAAGCGATCGCGCAACTGTTGTACAGTTGTAATCCCCATATCTTCCAACGACCGATCCAAGAACATAGCACTATAAAAACCTGGAGCATGATGCCCAACTTCTGTAATGATGTTCTTGTAACCCAACATCACCAAAGCCGCATAAGCTTCAGCTTGACTGGCAAATCCGCCAGGGTGTCCAGAGGCTTTGCTGCCTGTAACTTGTAGGGTAAGATAACGTAGAGCATCAGCATATAGTAAAGTCTGGAATACAGCCGCCCGATCTTCTGGATTGCTGATCGAGGTGCTACCTTCGGCGATCGCAGGTTCTATACCATAATTCTCAAATCCTGGCAGCATTTCGCCAAAATACTGAATTCCTTGGCAAAAATCTGGAATTGCTAACTTTGCCTCTTGGGACAATGCCGTCATGCTGAATCCCTCTTTAAACGTACTATTTGAATATTTAAATTATTTTACATTTAAATCTGACCATACATATTTACTTTTATTGTATGTATATATCAAGTAACTTGATTTCATCATCGCCATCATTTATAGCAACATTTTTTAGCCCTTTTATTTCTCCTACCTATAGAGCAACATCAATAAACAACAATAAGATTATCTATACCACTCCTAAAATCCCTCTCTATTTCTTACCTCTGCGCTCTCTGTGTCTGTGCGGTTCGTAAAAAAAGTACCTCTCACAAATCGAGAAAAATGACTATATATCTTAGTTAAAAAAGCAATGATACTAGAGGAAACCAAAACCCCAGCCTTACTACAAACTTTGCAATTAATTGCCAATCCAACCAAATTTTTAGCAAAGTATGCTAAGAGATATGGAGATACATTTACCCTAAGAGTTCTAGGTTTAAATTCACCACCAGTAGTATTTTTTAGCCAACCGCAAGCAATTAAAGAAATATTTGCCTTACCTGTAGAACAATTTGACTTTAAAAAGGCAACTCATGTATTTAAACCCCTAATGGGCGAACAATCGCTAATATTACAAGAAGGAAAAAGCCACCAACGACAACGACAATTAATGTTACCTCCGTTTCATGGAGATCGCATGAAAGCGTATGGTAAAACAATATGCCAAATTACCCACCAAGTAATCGAGCAGTGGATACCAGGTAAATCAATTAGTATTAATCACTTCCTGCCAGATATTACCCTGCAAATTATTTTACAAGTTGTGTTTGGGATCAATCCTGGGGAGAGATACCAACAATTAAAAAAAATGCTCAGTTCGCTGCTGGAAGATATTACTACTCCCTGGTACTCCAGCTTATTTTTTTTTCCACCACTGCAACAAGATTTAGGTGCATGGAGTCCTTGGGGACATTATATTAGGCGATTACAACAAATTGATAATTTAATTTATGCCGAGATTGCCCAACGTCGGGTAGAAAATGATTTGTCGCGTACAGATATTCTTACCATGCTGATGTCAGCACGGGATGAAAACGGACAACAAATGACAGACATTGAGTTACGCGATCAGTTAGTTTCGCTGCTACTACTAGGTTACGAGACTACAGCCGCTGCTTTAGCGTGGGCGTTTTATTTAATTCACTCCCATGCACAGGTACTTGGTGAGCTAAGGTATGAAATAGACAGCCTTGGAGATCACCCACAACCAGAAGCGATCGCATCTCTACCATATCTAACAGCAGTCTGTCAGGAATCTTTACGAATTCACCCGATTGCCTTGATTTGCACTCCTCGCATGGTAAAAGAGTCGGTGCAAGTAACAGGTTACAACTTTCCAGCCGAAACAATCATCGTACCTTGTATTTATTTAGCTCATCGGCGGACAGAAACTTACCCACAACCAGAAAAATTTCAGCCAGAAAGATTTCTCAATCATAAATTTTCCCCTTTTGAGTATCTTCCCTTTGGTGGTGGTAGTCGTGGCTGTATCGGGGCAGCATTTTCCCTGTATGAAATGAAACTAGTGTTAGCCTCTGTTATGTCGCGTTTTGAGCTAGCACTAGCAAATCAACGTCCAGTGTATCCGGTACGGCGTGGCATTACCATTGTTCCTTCATCAAGTGGGGTGCAAATGGTTGTAAAAGCACATTTGCAGCAAAAAACCCCAGTTCAAATTTAGATCTAGTTTGCCACCCATGCCCACCATTATTAAATTTGGTGGGCAATGCTATAAATTTAAGCATTTTCCTTCTACCATCTGACAGATACAATCTCTTAAGCAAATTACCTAAATTGGGCTGTGATCGGGTAGTAGGAAAAGTAGCGTGACGCAACCTGAAAAATCCAAATTTGGAGAACAAGCAATCAATAAAATAGCAGAAGTAGCGCTTGCCAGTCAACTTAAGCAAGTAGAAAAATTAGCAGTTCAACTCAAAATTGATATTGGCAAACTTGCTCATGGAGAAGTTGATTCTATTAATATCAATATGAATGGTTTATTAATGCAGCAAGAGCTGATAGCGGAGGAATTACAACTACAAGTTAATCGCGTTATTGTCAAACCTTTTAGTGCTATTTTAGGCAAAATTAAACTGACTCAACCCTGTAGGGGAACAATTCGCGTTGTCTTCAACGAAGACGATCTGACTCGTGCCTTCAACTCCCAATCTTTTCGTGAAAATCTGCTCCCAGGTAAACAAGTAAAAATTTATTTGCAACAGGTAAATTGTCATCTGCTAGCAGATGGTAATATAGCTTTCCAGTTAGATATAATTTTAACTGATACTGGACAAACTCAATCAGTTGCTTTTACAACTCCACCTCGAATCGGCAATGATGGACGAGAAATTTTACTTCAAGATGTGCATTATCTAGACTCAGAAGAACTCGCACCAGAATTAACAACAGCTTTGCTCGCACAGGTGGGAGAATTTTTAAGCCTGCCTTGGTTTGAGCAAAAGGGAATGTCACTGCAATTTCAGCAGCTTGATGTTACGGCTGGCAAATTAACTATACAAGCCGCTGCCCATATTGAGCAATTTTCCTCCTCATGAACGAAAAAATGCAACTTTGACGCGCCTTAGATTAGTATTGAAAATAACATATCAACGTAACAATAATACTATTCTTTAGTTAGAAGTATAAACCAAGTAATACGATTTAATCTATTAGTTAATGACACAAAAAAGAGGGGAGCCACCTGGGAGTTTTAATACACAAAGTCAACAGGTTTATTTTTAGTCTGTTCTCCGTACCTGTTCTGGGCTTCGTGAAAACAGCTCCCAGTTTTATTAAACTTAGGTGGACCGGAAAACCTGACAATTACCTAGATAAAAATTATTCTTTGTGTAACAAAATTTAAGTTTCAAATTCATTATTTTAGTTAAGCTATAGCATAAAAGGTTAATTAGTTTGGCTAAATTAATATTTCTTTATATTTAATCCTATGCAGAATTTAATCTGCTAATTGAATAGCGTTAGTAGAACTTTTAGTAGAGGCACTCGCAATTAATTTAAGGAAAAAATATAGAGTGCTGGCAAAAGACTTGCAGCAAAGCAAAGCAGTATTTCTTAGCAGCAAATATCCTTTGGCTGCAAAGGCAGCTTCGTTGTTGAACCTCTACCTTGGTTGACTTATGACTCACTTTGGTATCGTTTGCCCGCCTTTCCCTGGTCATATTAACCCCCTGGCAGCCCTGGGACGAGAGTTACAACGGCGTGGTCATTGCGTTACCTTCCTACAAATTTCTGATTTAGAGCCGAAAGTGCGATCGGAAGGATTGAACTTTTGGGAGATCGGGCAGTCTACATATCAACCTGGCTTACTAGCACAAACCTTTGAACAGCTTGGGAAATTGAGTGAGCTTGAAGCACTGCGTTATTCAGTCCAATTTTGCCAACTCCTAGCACAAATAGTTTGCCAGGATGCGCCAAAAGCGATCGCCCACTCAGGGATAGAAGCACTACTAGTCGATCAGCTCGAGCCTGCGGGGGAAACAGTCGCAGAATACCTGCGTATACCATATATTACCGTATCCTGCGCTCAAGCTATCCACCGCTCTTGGGACGTTCCTCCCTTCTTCACGCCTTGGAGCTACCAAAATACCTGGTGGGCGCGTATTCGCAATTCTCTTGCCTATTATTTGTTAGATCACAATAGCAAACCGATTCTACAAGTCCTCAATCGATATCGCAAAAAGTGGAAGCTACCTCAGTATCGCCATTTATATGCTTCTGCTGCTCGACTGGCACACATTAGCCAACAGCCAGCCGCTTTTGATTTTCCAGCAGCCAAAGTGCCAGCCAACTTCCATTATGTAGGACCGTTACGTGATTCTCAGGGGCGAGTTGAGTTTCCCTTTGAACGATTGACTGGGCAACAGATGATATATGCTTCTCTGGGGAGTGTACAGAATACTAAACATAATGTTTTTCGCTGTATCGCCGCAGCTTGTCTAGAACTAGATGTGCAACTTGTGATTTCTCATGGCGGCGGAATGAACGCCGAAGCAGTGCAACAACTGCCTGGTTCTCCCCTAGTTGTAGAGTATGCACCTCAACTTGAAGTAATTTCTCAAGCTAGATTAACCGTTACTCACGGTGGACTTAATACAGTGCTTGATTCTCTTAGCAATGGAGTACCTCTAGTTGCCATTCCCATCACTTATGAGCAGCCAGGAACCGGAGCGCGAATAAGGTGGACAGGTACTGGGGAAGTAGTTCCTTTAAATCAGCTAAGCATACCCCTTTTGCAAGCAAAGATCAGGCAAGTGCTAACAGAGGATTCTTACCTAAATAATGCCTTGAAGCTCAAGCAGGCTATCGGGGAAGCAGGGGGAGTTCGCTGTGCGGCTGACATTGTCGAGCGGGCAGTAGTGTCTGGGTGTCCAGTACGTAGGCGCTTAACGTCGAGTGGTACTAATTCAGTCAGACAGATCATTAAGTTTGGATAAAATTTTTATTTTTACACTAGTCCACCAAATTACTTATTCCGTGCTATAGATTCGCTACGAACTACCAATGTGTCTAGATTAACCAGTAGTAGGGATAAGAGGATAGGTTATGACCCACGAAGAGCATAAGCTAGAGGAACAACTAGTTAGCAAAGCAGCAGAAATTACACTGTCTAGTCAGCTAGATGCAGCAGAGAAAATTGACGTAGATGTGCAAACTAATTTGTCAGAGGCAATTCAAGGAAACGCAGAAGAAGTAGTGATCTCTGGAGAAGGATTGGTAATGCAAAAAGATATCCGTGTGCAAGAAATGGAACTGCATACGGATAAAGTTGATATCAATCCTTTGAGCGTTTTATTTGGGAAAGTTGAACTAAATCAACCAATTGATGCCAATGGTCGAATTGTACTCACCGAACCAGATATTAACCGCGCTCTTAACTGTGATTACGTCTTGAGTAAGGCGCAAAAATTTGATTTAGATGTAGAAGGTCAAACTGTAACAATGGCAATGCAGCAGATGGAATTAAAATTACCAGATGGTGACAAAATGGTATTTAGTGCTAAAGCTCTGCTGCACGAAATGGGTAAAACTCGGCGAATTGGTTTTACTGCCATTATGTACCCACGTAATAGGCAGCAACCATTACGGGTTGAAGGTTTCAACTGCCACGACGGACAGACTATTTCCCTAGAATTTGCTGCCGCATTAATGCAGAAGCTCAAAGAATTAACCCACTTACCTTATATTGAGATGGAGCAAATGAGGATACGTGTTGAGGAAATGGAGGTGCAAACTGGCACTATTACAATACAAGTACAAGCTCATATAAACCAACTTCCTTCTTCCTAAAAACAGCCGCTTATTGTTGGGAGGGAAAAGGGAAAAGGGAAAAGGTAAATACGACAAGTTTAACTTTTAACTTAATACTATTACCCTTAGCAGCAAAAGAGACGAGTGCAAAAGGTCTATTAAAAAAATTCTCGTTAACGACAGGTGGTGGAGAAAAAATTTTAAAAAAATTCTCGTTCTCAGGTACTCAGCCTGGGAACGAGAGCAAGTGGAGGAATCAATTTAATGCCTTTTGCGCGTCGTTACTTAGAGAAATTCCAATTATTCCCTAAATACTTTTCTGAATGATGCCCATTATTGCGTAAAGCGGTGCGATACAGATTAATCAAAGTGGGTGAGTAGCGAAACCAAGTAGCTAGTATGGCTACGAAAGAAACTGAGATAAAGCTGAAGGTGAAGAATTGTTCTAGGGGTGACATAAGGCTTTCCAAAAGTAGAGGCAATTATTAGAAAAATCTTAAGAACTGAGTTGATCTTAGTTTTTATGCCTTATAGTATCGTCAGTATAACCACGGTTTTTTTCCGCTTAGAAAAGCTGTTGTTTAAGCATTTTTCCTGAGATTAGTATTTCCTAACGGGTTTTAAGTATTTGTAATTTCTACCCAATCAGAAGTTGTGGCGATCGCGCCTTCATCTGGTATAATTACCCTCCCCATAAAGCTCTTTGCTTCTACTATGTTGGGAAGAGTCATCCAATTGCGACAGAGGAAAAAGTTCCCACGAGGGCTTTAAGTGTGGAGGGTGTCCGGTTACTGATGAGTGTGTTGCGATTAGCTCCCCTTGTTCGCTCAATAGCACAAAAGCATATACCATTAGCATAAAGCTTCACACAATTGCTCCATCGGGCAAGTGGATATTGGCTGACCTAATTAGACTCAATAGAGTAGTGCTGGCAGTAGTAGCAGAAAATTTCAGACAAACAGTGCCTTTTTTGCAACAGTGTGATGAAAACAGGAAAATTTTTGGTATGATTTACAAAAATTAATATGGTTTAACTTGACAAATAATCACGCTGACAAGTTAAAGACGTAAGTTACTAGTGCCATATATCTAAGTGTCTGTGGAGAATCACTTGCAACAACAAAGAGTTTAGCCAATAACAGGCAATACAATAAAAATCGCCGCAAAACTCAAATGATACTAGGCGTTTGGCAGCCGCTTTTAGTGTGTCAAATTCAATTAAGGAATTCTCATGAAGCAACTTGTTAGAGCTGAGCGCTTGTGCTTGATTGGTCATATTGCGTCAAAAGCTTTTGGACTGGCAGGGTTGTTGCTAGTCGTTCCTCATGCTGATGTGATTTTAAATTTATTTGCGGCTGGGCAAACCCTATTCCAGTGGAGTGTTGAAAAATCAATGGCTGGGGGTGGAGTGACTGATATCCTGTTTGGAACAGTAGCAGTATCCATATATGCCTACCGGACGTTGGGACTAAAACCCTGGCTAGGATTTATGCTGCCAGCTATGTTGATCTCGTTAGGAAGTGAATTATTGGGAACCAGTAGTGGCTTTCCATTTGGTGACTATAGTTACCTGAGCGGCTTGGGATATAAAATTGCTGGGCTAGTACCTTTTACAATTCCCTTGTCGTGGTTTTATATGGGTTTGTCTTCCTACTTAATTTCTCGTGTAGCTTTAAATACGATTAAGCCCAACTGGTTGCGCCACATAGGAGCTATACTGCTGGGAGCGATGCTCTTTACTTCTTGGGATTTTGCCCTAGAGCCAGCTATGAGTCAGACAGCCTTTCCTTTTTGGTATTGGCATCAACCAGGAGCTTTCTTTGGCACACCGTATCAAAACTATGCTGGTTGGTTTGGTACTAGCGCCCTATTTATGAGTGTGGCAGCACTTTTGTGGGGCAATCTGCCACTGAAATTAGAGCGATCGCAACTAAGTATACCTCTAGTAGTTTATTTGAGTAACATTGCCTTCGCAGGTGGGATCAGCTTGGCTTCAGGATTCTGGCTACCCGTGTCTCTGGGCTTACTATTAGGCGTGGCTCCGATTTTAGTTTTGTGGTGGATGGCTCCACCAAGTTCAGGCAACACCGTTGTCGAAGAAGCGAGTGGTATTGCCGAGCTTCCTGTCGAAGTTGCCTTAAAGTAAGCAAAGGCGATTAAAACTGTGGCTGAATTGATATTAGCGAGTGCGTTCTCTCTAGGACTATTACTAATCCAATTACCAGCAACGGCGATTTTGCTATCGCGCTTGCTCAAAGGTCCTGGTCGTCATCCTCCGATTAAACCCGCCTCTCCCACTCCAGAACTGTTAGGTAGCGTTAGCGTTGTTGTTCCCACCTTGAATGAGGCACAGCGAATTAGCCCCTGCTTGGCTCTTTTAAGTCGGCAAAGCTATGAAGTTCGGGAAATCACCATCGTAGACAGCAATTCCCAAGATGGGACACCGGACTTGGTGAAAGCAGCAGGGCAGCAAGATCCCCGCTTTCGTGTAATTACAGATGATCCCCTACCACCTGGCTGGGTGGGGCGACCTTGGGCTTTGCATAACGGCTTTTTGCATAGCTCAGAACACAGTGAGTGGTTTCTGGGGATCGATGCAGATACCCAGCCACAGCTGGGGTTAGTTGCTGGTTTAGTCAAGACGGCTGAGGCTGAGGGATATGATTTAGTGTCTCTCTCGCCTCAATTTATCCTCAAGTATCCTGGGGAGTGTTGGTTACAACCAGCACTGTTGATGACACTGCTGTATCGATTTGATAGTGCTGGTGTAGATACTCAGGTAGCAGAACGAGTAATGGCAAATGGGCAATGTTTTTTATGCCGACGCTCTGTTTTAGCTCATGTGGGTGGCTATAGCAGTGCTGCTCGTTCTTTCTGTGATGATGTCACTTTGGCTCGTAACATCGCCGCTAGTGGGTTCAAGGTAGGATTTTTGGATGGAGCTAAGGTACTAAAGGTACGAATGTATGAGGGTGCATGGGAAACTTGGCAGGAATGGGGGCGAAGTCTCGACCTCAAAGATGCCTCTTCTTCTGCCCAACTGTGGGGCGATTTGTGGCTCCTACTCTGTGTTCAAGCCCTCCCCCTCCCCATCCTACTCACCTACCTCTTTCTCCCTCAGCTTCCTCAGCCTCCTCAGCTCATCCTATTGGGACTAAATTCATTCCTACTAGCGATCCGCTTTGCTCTACTGTTTGCGATCGCGCCGTCTTATGATCGTACTGGGGCGACAGGGGGCTGGTTGTTCTGGCTTTCCCCCCTAGCCGATTGTTTGGCAGTGCTACGGATTTTCTTGTCTGCTTTTCGTAAGCCTACTCAGTGGCGGGGTCGGAGTTATACTCAGGCAGGTTAAGGGCATCTGTCCTTTCTAGTTCCCAGAGAATTTGATTACCTTCGCGGCGCACTCTTGACACAATCCAATTGCGCCAGCGCCACTCATCACCCCGACTGGTGACGGCGCTGGCGTGGACATCCATCAAGTCAGCTAGTTCTGAACTGGTGATCAAATAACCTTTGGCGGCAATTTCGTCAGCAATGTGGAGAGTTTCGAGCAAATTGCGGAGTTGAGCCACCCTGATTTCGCGGGGTAATTCTTCGCTAGCAACAGGGGAGGTATTAGGCGCATCCATCATGGTTGTATTTGAGACAGGGTGGCTATTTGGTGACGACTTGTTAATTATCATATAGCTGCTGTCAAAATCAGCTATTTCTGCTACAGGAAGAGAATTGTTTGACGAGGGGGCTTGATCGCCAATTGTGGGTAGTTGCTGTTGTAAATGCGGGGTTTTACCGCTAGCAAAGGTACGGGCGATCGCGTCACAGCGTTCGTTACCAAAATTACCTGCATGACCCCGCACGTACTGCCACTTTATCTGTTTGCTGTTGAGTTGATCTAGAGTTTCCCAGAGTTCTTGGTTGAGGACTGGTTTACCTTCGGCAGTTTTCCAGCCTTTCTTTTTCCATCCTTTCACCCATTTGGTAACGCCGTTGATTAGATATTGGCTATCGGTGTAAAGGGTGATGAATTCTTGCTGTCCAGACTCTGCTAAGAATTGTAGGGCAGCTATAGCTGCTTGCATCTCCATGCGGTTATTGGTGGTTTGGGCTGCGCTACCACCAATTTCGTAAGCTGAGCCGTCGCTGAAGTAGACAACGACACCCCAGCCGCCAGGACCTGGGTTGCCCGTACAGGCTCCGTCGGTGTATATGCTTTGAATTGTGCGGGGGATAGTCATGGTTAAGAGGAACGAACCGCAAAGACGCGAGCCTGGGGTTTAAACCCCAGGGAAACGCGCTCGTAAGAGGGGAAGAAATAATAAGGGTAGCATAGTTGAGGGGCGATTATCGAAGCGTGAGCGAAGTTATCTTGGGAATTTAAAGAAGCGATCGCCGCCTAAAACACTATCAATTTCAGTTGATTGTGCCACTCCTTACTTGTGTTTAATGAAAATTAGACTTTGATGGGAGCTACAACATCAAAACCAGGCGCATTTATTATGATTGATTCTGGGCTGGAAAATCCAGCTTTTTTGCGCGCCTGTCGAATTTCAATAAATAAGTTTTTAAGATGTGATACTAGCCAACGCGGATCGTTACCAGCATGAAGGCAAATTTGCCATTGATAACAGTAATTTCGTTGTCCGACTTCAACAGATTTGACTGCATCACACCCATAGAATAGATTAACGCTACGGCGAAAAAACTGTTGCCATTGGGCAATCCCATTCATGTAGCATGAATCTGGTAATTCTAATTTAGGTAATTTTGATGGTGGAGCATTCAGAGGAGTTTGATGAATGCGGAAGTCAATTGTTTCTGTTCCTTTCAATGTGTTGCAAGTAATACAAAGAGTTTGCAAGTTTTCATGCGAATGATCCCCGCCGTGATATTTGGGCTTAACATGGTCAATTACTAATAGATTTTTCTTAATTTCTCCGCAACAAAGGCAACGAGATTTATCTCGTTTTTTAATCTCTGTTTTGACTTGCTCAGATGGCTCAAGTGGAGGAGTCGATTTTGATGTGAAAGTTGAGCCGTTAGATTCTGGAGTTCCGCGTTGACGTATGATAGCTAAGAGCCTTTCAACACAAGCATTATACTGTGATTTAAATAACCCATAACTGTGGTAAATAATTTTCCAGTAGCGGTCTGACCGATTGAATTCTTCTATTAATTTATTATCTTCTTCCGAACGACTCAGATGAGAATCTATAAATCTTTGAGCTACATCATCAAGATTATGTTCTTGCCGTTCTTTAAAGTCAAACCAATCAGGTGATTCTCTGTCATTCTGTGCCATGTGACAGGTGACGTAAAACAAGTTTGTCAGCAAATCTCCACCTATATGCTGTCCAAAATTGGAAAAACTACCCTCCTGCAAACTTTCAACACGCTGCTGATGCTGTTTATCAAAGCTGATAGTTGGTTCAACAAATGTTTCTAGCTCTGATTCTTTACAATATTTAAGGCATTCAATATAATTCTCGTAACTTTCTTTTTCGTTTTCAAACACCATTACTAAACGTTGCACTATCTCAACATTTTCATTTCCCTCTGTCAGCGTTTCTAACTCAACTCGATACCAGCCTATCGGCATGAGTGTAAGAAATGGAACATCATTAATGTTGAATCCACTATCCATTTGACGGACTAACCGACGCACTAAATCAATAGAAATTAGTTGCATTGGTAGTGTTTCACCAACCTCACCATTACTATCGTTAATTCCTCCATCTTCTAACTCAAATTCAGCCCAGTTAATTAATTGCTGCCAATTATCAATGAAAGAGACAATGTTAGCCTCATCTGTACCACCAAACTTAGAACCGCGTAAGGCTCTGCCAACCATTTGAGTTAGCAGAATTTTACTGGTGGTTTGTCTGGTGAGGAAGACAGTATTGACATTAGGTACATCAGTGCCTTCAGTCAGCATCCGCACATTAATTAGTACATCTAACTGGTTGTTACGAAAAGCCTCTAAAGTTTTTGCATTTTCATCTTTATCTTGCTTATTTATGGCATCAGCACTGCCAGGGTATGCTTCGACGTGAGCGAACATTGTGCCTACTCTGATTCCTTTTTTCTGTTGTTCTAAAAATCCCCGCAACTGTTCGCATTGAAACCAGCGGTCTGCAAAGATAATTGTTTTTCCATAACGCTCTTTGTTATCAGCGTAGGTTTTAGCAATGAAGGCGTTACGCTCTTGATTTTCAGCTAATTTAGTGATAATTTCTTCTGGCAATTCTCGAAAGTCTCTCACCCATTGTTGATACTTATACTCATCAAATTCAGGAGTAAAAGTTGTGTGAGATGTTTCAAAAATTGGCTTTGCCAGAATTCCATCAGCCATCAATTTTTCGGGACTGATTTGGTAGAGAATTTCTTGTGGAAACAGCTTTTTTAACCAACCACGTTTATGCTTGTCTGTATAGGTGGGAGTAGCAGTTAGCCCTAACAAGTACATTCCCGAAATGCGATCGCGCAGTTCCATAATGAATCTGCAATAACTAGGTGCTGGTGAGTGGTGCGCCTCATCAAATACAACAAAAAGTTTATTTCCTGCTGCTTTAATGAACTTCTCAAGCTGAGCAACTTTGTTTTGGTAGGCGCGAGTCACCGTTTGGAGAGTGCAAATCATCACATCATCACTAGCCTGAATGTGACAGGGGCGAAAGTGTCCTGTTGTACCAGAAACGACACGCACGTTTAACTGCTGTTTGTTCCTAATTAGCTTGACTTCTGACTCAAGACTTAAAAATGCTTGATCGAGCAGATGGTGAGTATGTGCTAGCCACAGCACCTTGTAGCCATTGGAAAGCGGCTCAGTACAGAGGAAACGAACAGCAGTGAAAGTTTTGCCGCCTCCTGTTGGTAAAACCAAAATGCCGCCAGCGTCAGAATGTTTCGCCTGAAACCATTTATGCAGCTTGTCTAATGCTTGGTACTGGTGGGCGGCTGGATCTTTCGGCTGTTTCTGTGGCTTTGTTAAGTCGTATGTACGAAAAAAGCCACTTTTTTGTTGCTCAGACATATTTTTCTGGACTCCAAATTGCAGAGCGGTTTCTTTATGTAGTCTCCACTCGCTCTTGTACTTAGAGTTCCCAGAATATAAAGCACATCAACAACAGCTACTAGCCTGTAAACAAGCTAACAGGAAACTATACCTCAAACAAAGCGACTAAAGTTGCCTATTATCCCCTTGTCTCCTTGTCTCCTTGTCGGGTTGTCTCTTATCTCCTGTCTCTTGATTAGAACTGGGAGTTGCCATAACTCTAGGCTGAGTCGGCGGCATCCGGTCAAGTGAGATAATTGTACTCATGATTGACTTGGCAACTGGGGCAGCGACGGTGGAACCGAAAATTAATTCTCCTTTCTTCCTTGGCTTCGGCTCGTCTACTACAACTAATACTACATATCGTGGGGATTCTACTGGCAGGATGCCAACAAAACTGGTAATGTAGGCATCTTTATAGTAGCCACCCTTGGAACTAGCCTTTTGTGCCGTGCCAGTTTTTCCAGCTATGCGATAGCCAGAAATTTCTGCTGTTTTGCCTGAACCCTGCTTTACCACCGTTTCCATCATATCTAGCACGGTCTTTGTTGTCTGTGGCGAGAAGATCTGACGCGGTGCTGGTAGTGTGGGTTGTGAGTCAGGCTGACCTTTAGCGTCGAATAAGCCTCGTACTACATGAGGCGTGACGAGTTTACCGCCATTGGCTATAGCTGCGTGTAGTTGTACCAGTTGGATGGGCGTGAGAGAAAATCCTTGCCCAAAGGATGCCGTTGCTGATTCTATGGGGTAAGTGACAAACTGCTTTTGACTTTTAATTTGACTTTTTGCCTCGAAAGGCAAATCTATATTTACAGATTGCCCTAGTCCTAGCTTTTTCAACCAACTATAGTATTCGGCAGGTTGTAGTCTTTGCATGACTTGCACCATACCTACATTGCTAGAGCGTTGTAGAATCTGAGCTATAGAAAGCTGTGCTGGTTTATTGTGTTCAGCATTTGTGATGACTCGATCGCCTACTTTGATCATGCCAGGATCGGGGAATGTGGCAGTGGGTGTAATTGCTTTTGTTTCCAGTGCGATCGCTACGTTTAAAGGCTTGAATGTCGAACCTGGTTCATAAAGGTCTGACAATGCCCAATTTCTAAATAATCCCACCTTATACTTATAGTACTCATTCGGGTCAAAGGATGGTTCATCTGCCATAGCGAGTATGGAACCATCTTGCACATCCATCACAATTACGCTGCCACGCTTTGCCTGGAATTGTTGTAATTGCTGCTTGAGGGCTAAAGAGGCGGTTCGCTGTAGGCGACTGTCAAGAGTTAATTGTAACCGCAGGTCGTCAACATGGACAAATCCCTTGGGTACGTAATAACTAATTATCCTTTTGTTGTTTGTTTGTCGTAACTGGGTTATTTTAATTGGGCGTTCCAGCCATTTCTGTTGGCTAAACTCCACACCCGCCTGACCATGACGTTCAGTATCCACATAACCGACCACATCTGCAACTAAGTTGTGTTGAGGGTAGAAGCGAGAGTAGTGTTGCTCCCATTCTAAGCAGTTGAGTTGCAATTGCTTGATAGAATTGGCAGTCTCCTCTGGGAGCGCCGAGCCAATTTTGATGCGTTTATCACTGGAGTTAAGTTGTTTTAGCAGTTCCTCGCGTGAACGATTGAGATAGTCAGCCAACTTGTATGCCTTGTTTTTATTCTCTTGGGCTTCTTTCTCTTTTTTGGTTGCTTGAAACACTTTGGGATAGGCGTACAGCGTAAAAATTGGTCGATCCATTGCTAATACACTGTTATTGCGATCCACAATTGGACGGCGAGGATTTAAGCTTCGTAAAGAAACCATCTGCCTATTTTGTGCTTCCTTTAGTAGAGAGGAAGATTTAAGTACTTGCAGATCGTACAACTTCACAGCCATTGCCACACTAGCTACCACCAGCACACCCCAAACACACAGTAGCCGAAATAAGGGCAATGGTGAGCCAGTTGACTGCCCCAGAGGTGGAATAGCCCCTTTTTGGCGACGACGCTGTGCCTGGGATGGTGTGTTTATCCGGCTAGCTGAGGCACGTCGTTTGCGATTAACACCAGAGGACGGAGGAACCGGAGTAGGCATCTTGAGATTTATCAAGTGTGAAGGATGAAGTTATAAGGATGAAGTGTAAAGGATGAAGTGTGAAGTGTGAAGTGTGAAGTGTGAAGTATGAAGTATGAAATTTAATCTTTTTGCCTTTAGCCTTCAACCTTCATCCTTTAACCTTTCCCTTTCCCCTTTTCCCTTTTCCCTTTTCCCTTTCTTTAGTAGCCTAGTGGGAGCGAGGTTGATTGGGTATTTTGGGCAGAGGTGGCTGTAGCCAGATGAATTGATTTGTTAGCGCCCATAGGATGTCTAGTTACTGGCTGTAAGACAATGGCATCTGCCGGATTGGGCAGAACGAGTCCCATATCTGGATGCCCAGCTTGCTGTGCTAGGTCGTCTTTGATTACTTCATTAGTTCTCATTAGCTGCCGTTCGTAGAGTTGCAAGTTTTCTAGCTTACTGTAAGCCTGACTCCACTTTTGTTGAGAATATACTGTCCAACCATACACCGTCAGCATTGCTATCACTAATAGCCAACTGACCGCACAAAAGCGTTGTTGCAAGTGAGATATACGTATCAGCCATAAAGGTAATGAGCGCGATCTTTGTGGAAACTGAACAGTTTGATTTTTCGCTTTCGGTGTAGTTTGTCGCTTGTGAGAAGAAGTCGGGGGTTTAGAAGCAACAGCCATAATTAGTCACTCATAAATTGAGCAGGAGTTACCAGCCATTAGTTTATTACTTTTGGCATAATTGCGGGGCTAAAATTTGCTCCCCAGCCGATCGCCAGATTCAGTTATCAGTTTCCAGTTTCCAGTTATCAGTTACCCCCACTCAAAACTTCCACCTGAAGGTAAATAGATAGTATAGTAGCTCAATACCTGTAAGCAATGACTCTTTACCCCCACTCTTGAGTAACACAAAAAGGTAAATATTCGGAAGTAAAAACAATAATTTTTGAAACACAACAGCAGGTAACTGTGCGCCTGGAGACTGATAACTGGGAAAGACGTAGCACAAGCTCGTCTCTACTCGAAACTGGTAACTGATAACTGTTCACTAATGGGGGTGGGGGTCACTCGACCTTGAGGATTTATTAAATTTATGTCTTTGGGAGGAAGATATTTCTACGTTATAGCGTATTTAATGACTCTAAACTTAGGGGAGACTGAGCGTTGTACTTGAGGTATAAGCTTTCGTGTAAAGCTATTCATCCCAAGTTAATCAAACTAAAAAATCGTCAAAACCCCCGCTCCAGGCTGTATAGAAGCCGTAAAATCTAGCCGCATTAATTAAACTGATGTAAAAAAAGTCAACAAATGCGGTATCGTGATCAACGAGCGGCTCGTTCATTATTACCGCATTTGGTGAAAGAGGAGTTATGAACAAAAAAGTAGTTAGTTTAGCTCTAGCACTATTATTAGGTGGCGTTTTAGCAGCTTGCGAAGGAGGCGGTGGAGGTGGTACTGGTGGCGGCGGTGCAGGTAGCGGTGCAGGTGGTGGTGCAGGTGGTACTAGCCCTTCTCCAGCCGAATCCCCATCTCCAGCTACCTCACCTTCACCCTAGTAGTTAAGCAAACGCTCGCTCCTCACAATCTTGCACCTGATCTCTCCTGCACCTCGCCAACCCCTAGCTATACTAGTTGAAATGGGCAAGTTTTATCAGCCTTTCGCTACTATTGCATCAGGCATCACGGCAGGAGAGGTTTTTCTCAATTAGGGTAGCAAGATCGCACCCTAGTCGCTAATCTTCCTAATCTTCTCCATCCCTCCCATTTTCCTAATTCTCGCTCGCTGAGGGAAAATAATCGCCCCTCTTCTAGCCCATGTAAGGTATAAATCAAAATTATTCTTCCAGGGAGCGCCTTCAAATGGTTGTACTCCCGCTAGATATTTATCTTAACTAGGTGAAAAAATCTTCTTGAATTCATTTAAGACAAAGTTGATAACTTGCCTTGAATTTCTAGAATTGACTTGCCAAATTCCTATAGTTTAGCGTTGATAGACATCATGTTTTCTCCTTTGGTTGAGAAAGATGATTTAAGAAGTAGCAAATGAGCCTTGTAAAAGCCAGATTAAGTGCTCCTCCGACAGGAATGTTAACTATTTGCATGATCCCAATTTAATCGGTTATAGGTAGGGGAGGGTTTAACAAAAAACTCGCCTTGACAACAAATATTTTTCCTCCTAAGCGCCCCTGCAATATATTCGTGCAAGAGGTCTATTTTAACACCATCGGATTGCAAAAAAATTCATGAAAGTTCGCAAGGCTGTGATTCCAGCGGCTGGTTTTGGTACTCGTTTGTTTCCAGCTACCAAAGCTATCAAAAAAGAATTTTTCCCGATTATTGACAATGATGGTAGGGCTAAGCCTGTAATTTTGGCAATTGTGGAAGAAGCGATTAGTGGGGGTATAGAAGAAATTGGGATTGTGGTGCAAAGGAGCGATCGCGCCCTATTTCAAGATTTCTTTAATTCTCCACCTATACCAGAACTTTTCCACAAATTATCACCACAAAACCAAGAATATAGCAAGTATCTCCAAGCTTTAGGCAACAAAATTACAATTCTGACTCAGGATGAACAGGAAGGGTATGGTCATGCTGTATTCTGTACTAAAGAATGGGTAAAAAATGAGCCTTTTCTACTAATGCTGGGAGATCACGTTTACTCATCTGACACTGCTCATTCTTGTGCCACTCAAGTTTTAGATATTTACAAACAAGTTAATCAAAGTGTTGTTAGCTTAACTACAATGCCAGCCGAAATTATTCAGAAAGCAGGCTGTGTTACAGGTAATTGGCAACAGCAATCGATTCTTTCGGTAACGCAACTTGAAGAAAAGCCTACTATTGACTATGCACGTCAGCATCTGCGTGTAGAGGGAATGGCAGACGATCAATTTTTATGTATATTTGGTTTATATGTCCTCACGCCGAAAATTTTTGACTTTTTGGAAGAAAATATCAGAAATAACATTCGAGAAAGAGGCGAATTTCAATTAACATCCGCTCTCGATAAATTGTGCCAAGCAGAGGGAATGACAGGATATATTGTGAAAGGAAAGTGTTTTGATATAGGAATGCCCGATGTTTATCGGCAGACGATGATTGATTTTAGGAATCCATAGTATGCGATCGCTTTAAGGCATATTAATGATTTTCTCCCACCACAGAAGTGGTGGCGACATTTTATATGACTTTAATAAATATAGAAGCTCTACACTAGGGCGTGAAGTAAAGTAAAAGCCTTTTTCTTCCCACGAAGGAGTTTTAGTATACCCATTTCATCAGCAACCTGAACAGCTTCGTGATAAGTTAAACCATAAGTAACTGTTTTACTTGGGTCGTTGAGATACCAAACATAAGCAATAATCAAATTTGGAAATTTTGCATATTTTTTGTGAATACCAAACGATTTATCTGAGGCTGCTTTCATTTGAATGGGACGAGCAATAAATGAATTCACGTGCGTATCTAAGTCAGCAAAAGCAATTAAATCAATACCCCTATCACGCAGAGGTAATGCTACTTCCAAATTGGCTTGCAGCAATTCGTTAACAAGCCAATTTCTACCTCTTAGTTCAACTATCTATGACATAAGCAATTGTAGGGTGGACATTGCCCACCTTACTTTAATGCAAAAAGTGACGTACACCCGTAAACGCCATCACTAACCCCAATTCATTCGCCGCCGCAATCGAATCTTTATCCCTTAAACTTCCGCCAGGTTGCACAATAGCTGTAATTCCCGCTGCTGCTGCTGTCTTTACAGAGTCATCGAAGGGGAAAAAACCATCACTAGCAAGAAATCCACCTTTGGCTTTCTCCCCAGCTTGTTCTAAAGCTATTTTGACCGATCCTACGCGGTTCATTTGTCCTGCACCCACGCCGACAGTAGTGCGATCGCTTGTGACTACAATTGCATTAGACTTAACGTGCTTGCAGACTTTCCATGCAAACAACAATTCTGCCAATTCCGAAGCATTAGGTTGACGTTGGGTAACAACTTGCCATTGATGAGTGTCAGCTACTATATCATCAGCTGCTTGTACGAGGAAACCCCCAGCAATTACCTTTATTGTTTCCTTTGCACCAGTTCGCAAATCTGGTAAGATCAAAACGCGCACCTTCGACTTAGCCGCCAAAATTTCTTGTGCTTGTGCATCACACCCTGGCGCTACCACACATTCTAAAAATGTCTGTGTTAAAGCCGTTGCTGTGGGTGCGTCTATAGGACGGTTTAGGGCAACAATACCACCAAAAGCTGACACCGAATCAGCATTGAAAGCCTTTTCGTAAGCTTGTGATATAGTGTCTCCCAATGCTGTACCACAGGGATTTGTATGCTTGATAATTGTTGCAGCTGGAGTATCTGTAAATTCAGCTATTATCCGCCGTGCTGCTTCCAAATCAACTAAATTATTATAACTGAGTTCTTTACCCTGGAGTTTAGTAGCAGCCGCCCAACCAGTTGGGGTACTTCCAGTTTGATACCAAGCTGCACTTTGATGCGGGTTTTCACCATAACGCAGAGATTGCAACTGTTCCCCAGAAAGCGTGAACTGTTGGGGTAAAGCAGATTCTTTCTCCCTAGCCCCTAAATAAGTAGCGATCGCCCCATCATACTCAGATGTATGCAAAAATGCGATCGTCGCACACTCTTGACGAAACTCTAACGACACTTCCCCCTGATGTTGTCGCAACTGGTGCAAGTAATCTGCATACATAGAGGGTTGACATAAAACCGTCAGATGAGCGAAATTCTTAGCAGATGCCCGTAGCATTGCTGGACCACCGATATCGATTTGCTCAATAGCCTCTGCTAATGTGACTGAGTCTTTAGCAATCGTTTCCTCGAACGGGTAAAGATTCACCACCACTAAATCAATCGGGCGGATGTTGTTAGCTTCCAAATCTGCTAAATCTTGCGGTACATCTCGCCGTGCTAGAATTCCGCCATGAATGCGAGGATGCAGTGTTTTAACTCTACCACCTAAGATTTCAGGAGAACCAGTATAATCAGCAACCTTAGTAACTGGTAAACCAGCCTCTTTGAGAGCTTTGGCTGTGCCACCACTGCTGATGATATCAAACCCAAATTCTTCTACAAGACTACGGGCAAAATCAATTAGTCCTGTTTTATCGGATACACTCAGCAGTGCCAAACGTGCCATAGTTCCCAGTCCCCTGTTGTCTATAAAATTATTCAGGACAGAACCTTATTTTATAAACTACCTCGCGGTGTGCTGCAACCGCGTGAAAGAAAGAATTAGCGCGCATTATTACTCGACAAGCTTCATTAGCTAACACAGATTAGTACAATCTCCACATCTTACATCTCCAAATTGTTGAAACTTCTGTGTGCCTTGCCTCTTGCCCTGGGCAAGCATCTTGCCTGCCAATGTATAGCAATCCGCGCATCATTGGTGAACAGTATGCCACCCATGCCCACCATGAGCAGATTTGGTGGGCAATGCCCACCCTACTATGAATTTCACTGTGATACCAATCCTGTGTCAAATAAATTGACAAAGGTGAGCATTTGCTTGAAATGGGCAACCACTTGAATAGTTTCAAAAGATCGCAAAATTTGCTATTCCTATTGGCACACAATTGATTTAACAATACTCTCGACTGCAAATACAAATTCAGGAGAAGTAAATGGCGATTGACGTTAGCCTCACCCAAGAACAAACACAGTTACAGCAAACAGCGCGTGACTTTGCGCTAGGCGAGATTCAGCCCCTTGTCAAGAAACTCGACGAGTCTGATAGTCCCGATCTCTTTCCTTGGGAATTGTGTAAAGATGTGTTTTATCAGGGAGCAAAACTCGGATTTACGTCGTTGTTGCTACCACAAGATCTGGGTGGTGGGGGTAAAAAATGTATAGACTTTGCCATAGTTCAGGAAGAACTTGGTGCTGTCGATGTTAGTATCGCCTGTAACTACTTCAGTCTGCCTACCGTTATGCCGCTTCTGATTGCTAGGGCTGGAAGTAGCGAACAGCGCGCGAGGCTTTTATCGGATGTCAATTTTGGGAAACCACTTCTGTTTAGTGCTGCTGAGAGTGAGCCGAACGTAGCTTCCTCAGATTTGTTCTGTCCAAAGCCTGATTCTCAAATCGGGATGAAGACTCTTGCAGTGCGCGATGGTGATACATACATCCTCAATGGTAAAAAGTCGGCATTGGTGACAAATGCTGGGATTGCAGATGCCTACTTTGTTATCGCACGTACATCTTTAGAGCAGCCGATGCAAGATAGTATGTCAATTTTCTATATTGAAGCAGATACACCTGGTTTAACATTTGGCAAGCGAACCGAGATGATTGGCTGGAAAGCCTCTCATAATGCCGCAATTCATCTTGACAACGTGCGAGTGAGAGCGGACAATCTGATCGGGCAAGAGGGGCAAGCAGCAGCTTTGTTAATGTTATTGCCTGAAGTAGCGATTGGACTTGCAGCATCTTACGTAGGTTTGGCTCGCGCGGCATACGAGTATGCCTTGAGCTATGCTAAAGTGCGCTTCAGCTGGGGTCGTCCCTTAATTGAACATCAAGCCGTTGCGTTAAAGCTAGCTGACATGATGGTGAATACGCAAGCAGCACGATTGATGGTGTGGGATGCAGCCTGTGCCGCCGACAGTTCTCCTCAACTTGCTGCGACAATTAAAGCACCAGCAGCTAAAACCTTTGCCGTTGATGTAGCAATCAAGAACGCGCAAACAGCAGTCGAGATTCTTGGTGGTATTGGAGTTACCAAGGAGTGCGAAGCAGGTAAGTTTCTTGCCGACGCTTGGATCGGATATTCGTGCGACTTTACACGAGATATCTTGCGGCTTGGTCTTGTCAATTTTATGTAGCTTTGCGGTTGGGTTGTTTGTTGAATGCTTTACCGCAAAAAAATTGTTTAGCAAAACAAAGCAAGGCTATGGGTGTATCGCTCATCTATTAATCTAATTATCCCCGCGATCGCCTTGCCAAACAACTACCCCAGTTTCATATCTTGTCAGGGTTGCCTTAATCTCGTATCTCTAACTATGAGTAGCCCAATGCAGTACGAACACTATTTCACCAGACGGCGTTCAATAGTATTGGATAATAACTTTGAGAGTATGTACAAAAATTTCTGTATATAGCAATCCTAAAACATTCGTGAACACCGCCCATGCCCACCAAATCTTATCATGGTGGGCATGGGTGGCATACTAGAAATTTCACTGCTATAAATAATCATTTTCATACTTTTTTCACAATATACTTGCCTATTTTTACGTGTTCTTCATCCAAAATATCATTTCACTAGTTAAGCTATGGATATATACGGACAATAACTATATTTAGCTATATCACTCAACAAATGAAACGCTTCTAAAGTAACTTTTAGAGGCGTTTCATCATAAAATAACTTCAACTAAATAATAAGAAGATAACCTGAGTAAATACGTAGATAAGTTAAAACAATTAGCGGGGCTAAATATATAGGAAATACGTGAGTATTTGCTAACTCTTCATGCAGTTTTTCATGCTCTCTAAACCTTATATGCAATTACAAAAGCCAATATAAAAGAATTACTCTACTCCTTGCAGCACTACGGGTGCTTCCTAGAGTAGCAGTAAGGATAAACTCTGCTCGAAGGTTACTAGAACGTGGATTTCATCAATCAAGCTAAAAAGTTAGCAGATACAGTTAGAGACATTCAACAAGCGGCAACTAATGCAGGTAATAGTATTGATGAGGCAATAAATGGAGTGAAAAATACTGCTGCTGAAATTACTGCTTCAGGCGTAGCTAAGGTTAATGAACTCAATAAGCTATCAACTACGGCGACACAGCAAGGTTTTGAAGCTATTCAAAATGCTAGTAAAGCCTTCGATGATGTAAAAGCCACTGCTGCTGGATTTGCTACTTCTGGGATGATCATTGGCGATGTGCTGAAAGATCTACCAAAAACAGCAGAGCAGTTAGCGAAAGAGATGCCAAAGATTGCCTACAGACTCAAACATGGCGCTGGGATTCGAGTAGGAGACCCACCTCGCTCCAATGCAGATATCATGAAGCTATTCGAGAAAATTCCAGGCACATCGAAGCTGGGAGCTAGTGAGACAAACATCCGCCAGTTCTTGGCAGACAAGCATGGTAGCCACGTTATTCCTCGCTCCCAGGGAGGAACTAATGCCGCTAACAACATTCTTTGGGAGGTAGGCACTGATAACTTGCGTCGCGGGGCTAAAGCCATAACTGATGGAGAACAAGTTTACATCCGAGTTTATAACGCCGTTGATTCTATCGTGAAGAACTCTACCACGATTGCCCAGCTTGGGGTGGTAGCTACTGGTACAGCCATCCTCACGCAAGCAGTTGTAATGGCAATTTCGTACTCTCTCGATCTCTACCGAGGAGACATTACGGTAGAGAAATATAGAGACTTAATTCTTGAAGAAGTAGTGAAAACGGGGATCGCGTCTCCCATCTTCTTTCTTATCTTTATAGCCGTCTTAGCGCTGTTTCCAGAGCTAACTATCATACTATCTGCTCCAGCAGTTATTGCAGGTTTTAATGCTTTATTTGGTATTAGCATCGCTCTACCAATTGTTCAATCAGTTATTCGCCACATTCAAGCTGGAGGCTTTGGTGAAGAAGTTGCTGAGGATTATGAAAATTTAATCAGCGGTACACGAGATTTGCTATAAAATTCTCTGAATCAAATCGTCGGCTTTACTGAAATTTGTACTAGCCAAAACCCACCTTGAAATTAATTTCAAGGCTAATAGTGTAAGTCTACTAAAGTAGACTCAAAGCCGATTGCAGTCGGATTTATCCGAAGAAAGCTATTAACCTGTGAATTGATTCACAGGCTGTTGTTGTAATAGGTGCAAGATCTCAAAATAGGATGAATGTACCACTGCCAAAAACGCAGCCCTCGATGAGGCGCACTACACGACTACTCAGGCTACAATCGATGCTCTGGATTATATAGATGGGATATTAGCGGGTTTGGGCAGGATGCACAGGCTTATATTATACCATATATCACTAGTTTTTGCAAAATCTCCCCTTCGCCGAAGCATCGCCAGTTTTGGCAACACAACCCAAACCCATGCTGTACCTCGCCCTATTTTTGCAACACAACCAAATATCGTCCTAGGGCAGTTAGTGGGAAGTGTTGCCTATAGAGATGGTAATTCAAATAGAAATGACAGGGAAAGCCAGTTCCGGTGAATTCTGGCTCATCCCAACTACCATCTGGCTGCTGCGTTTTCAAGAGGTAGTCAATACCTCTCTCAATTGGCTCTATAGCAAATTTGTTTGTTGCTTCCCCTGCTGCCATTAGCCCAATCAGTGACCAGGCAGTTTGAGATGGTGTACTCTTTCCTTGTCCTTTCAAGGTTGAGTTATAGTAACTCTGGCAGGTTTCACCCCAACCCCCGTCTGGATTTTGGCAGCTGACTAACCATGCTGCACCCCGTTCAATATTAGTGCGATAAGTCTGCGGCGCGATCGCGCTAAGAGCTGCCAAAACACCACTTGTACCATAGATGTAGTTCACACCCCAACGTCCAAACCAGCAGCCTTCTGGTTCTTGTTCGTGTTGGAGATAGTTAAGCGCTCGTTCTTGTGCCTGAGCATTGATAGATACATCAGGGTACAGGGATGCCCAGTCATAATTTTGGCTATTTGGCTGAATGCTTCCTGTTTGGTATTGACTACTTTTTCCTAGCCTGCCAAACATCTCTAACACTCGCGCCGTTACATCTGCTGTGTTGGGGTCAATCATGGCTTTGAGATCGCCGTAGGGAAGCCAGTTGAGCCACTCCTGGTTGTTGTCTAGGTCAAAGGCAGCCCATCCTCCCTGGCTGCACTGCATAGAGGATATCCAGGCAACGGCACGGGCGATCGCCTGTTGCTTGTGCTTTTCATTGGGCAGTTTCACCCCATGAAGTGCCATGACGACAACAGCAGTATCATCTACATCGGGATAGAAACGGTTATCGAACTCAAACGCCCAAGCTCCTGGTTTACCTTTGCGGTTTTTGACTGCCCAATCGCCATAGTCCAGTATCTGCTTTTGTAGCAACCACTCGCCAGCTTGCACTAGAACAGGATGATTGGGAGCTAGTCCAGAATCGACCAGCGATCGCATTACTAAGGCTGTATCCCAAACCGGAGAAACACACGGCTGTACTCGATAGGTATCTTCAGTTTCAATCGCAAAGTTATCGATTGCCTGTAACCCTTTTTGCACAATCGGATCAAATGTATCGTATCCCAGGCTACGCAAGGCTAACATCGAGTTCAGCATCGCTGGAATAATGCCGCCCCAATCACCTGTAGCTTCCTGTCGCTCTAGAATCCATCGTTCTGCTGCTTTGATACCTTCTTCTCGAAAAGGAACTAAGTTCAAGTTTTCCGCCAGCTTAAAAGCATCATCCAGGGTGATAAATAAATCTGTCCAATCGCCAGAGCGGGGAAACTCATACTTTACTTGGTCAATGTCTTCGACATAAAGTTCATTCAGGGTGATGGTGGGGTTAGTCTGATAGACAGGCTTGCGATCGAAAACAATCAGCAGTGGCACAGTGCTGCCCCTTGCCCAACTTGACATTTCGTAGATATTGAAGGGGAATTCGTTAGGCAGGAGCATCACCCAGGCAGGAATTGAAGGGATACCGCGCCAACTGTAGCAGCCAATCAAAGCTAGGTGAAACTTGGTAAAAACGCGGGTTTTGCTAATGCCGCCTCGTGACAGGATAAATGCCTTCGCCCGTAGCATGGCAGGATCTGAGGCAGGTACACCCAATAGCCGGAGAGCCATGTAAGCTTCAACCGAAGTGCTGAGTTCTCCCCCATCATCATAAAACAGTTCCCAACCGCCATGCGATCGCTGTTGGGAACGCAAGTAAGCCTCGACTTTGTGCAGCGAACGAGTTTGGTCAGTACCCCAAATTTTATGCAACAGCACCACCTCGGCGGTGATGGTAACGTTTGATTCCAGTTCTGCCCACCAATAGCCCTGTGGATTCTGGAGCGAGATCAGGTAGTTTTGACTACGGGCGATCGCCGCCTTTACATCCGATACCGTCACCTTGTCTTGCGTTTGCATATTTACCCATCCTCACTATCAATATCTACCCTGAATGCCACTGAGGAAAATCCTTGTTTTATTCAATCGCAGACATTGTATTGTGCTTCGTAACACCCAGAATTTGCAAGAGGTTATGAGTGAAATTGGTTTAGGGTTAACAGTCCTATCTTTAGTCATTTGGATAGGCTTGCTTTGCTTTCGCGGTCAGTTCTGGAGAGCAGACGGGCAATTGGAAGCAGAAGGCACAAGGCAGCAAGATGAAAGTGAGGCGCTTCTACCTGCAATTTGTGCAGTGATTCCTGCTCGTAACGAAGCAGAGTTATTGCCCAGGACGTTGCGATCGCTCCTCACTCAAGACTATCCCAGCTCTTTCACCGTCATTCTAGTAGACGATCGCAGCACCGACGGTACAACCCAGGTTGCTCAAACAACTGCCCTGTCATTAGGCAAACTCCAGCAGTTGCACGTTATCTATGCTAAACCTTTGCCTCCTGGTTGGACGGGTAAAGTCTGGGCAATGGAGCAGGGAATACAAACAGCCCAAACCTTGTCCCCTGACTACATCTTGCTCAGTGATGCTGATATTGAACACGACCGAGCCAACCTGCGCCGACTGGCTGCCAAAGCTGCGGCTGAAGATTTAGATCTGGTTTCAGTAATGGTGCGACTGCGGTGCGAGAGCTTTTGGGAAAAATTGCTGATTCCAGCGTTTGTCTTTTTCTTTCAAAAGCTCTACCCTTTCCGCTGGGTGAATAATCCAACAAATACAACTGCCGCTGCTGCTGGAGGTTGCATTCTCATCCGTCGAGCAGCACTAGACCGAATTGGTGGGATGCAGGCGGTGCGAATGGCATTAATTGATGACTGTACCTTGGCTGGTGTGGTTAAGTCTAGTAGTAGGGGAGCTGAGGGAGCTGAGGGAGCTGGGGCAGCCCTGGAAGCTGAGGGAGATGCTTTAATCCAAAAGCCAAAATCTAAAATCCAAAATTCCCTAGCCCCTAGTCTCCAGCCCCTAGCCCCTCAAGAGTCGCCCCTCACCCCACATGGCAAAATTTGGCTTGGACTTAGTGACTTGACTCGCAGCTTGCGTCCTTATTCGTCGCTCAAAAGTATTTGGGATATGGTGGCTCGGACTGCCTTTACCCAACTCAATTATTCCCCTCTACTGCTTGTGGGAACTCTGGTAGGAATGACGCTGATTTATATGGTTCCACCTGTGGCGGCTGTTCTGGGTTTAGTGGTGGGAAAAGAGGCGATCGCACTGGTAGGTTTGATTGCTTGGCTGCTGATGACGTTGGCTTACTTGCCCACAATTCGCTTCTACAATTGCTCTTTCTGGTTTGCCTTTTGCTTGCCTGCGATCGCCTTTCTCTATACCTTAATGACCCTTGATTCAGCTATCCGCCACTGGCAAGGTCGCGGCGGAGCCTGGAAGGGACGAGTTTATCAAGGATAAAGTAAGAAAAAAGGATGAAGGATGAAGTATCAAGGATGAAGTGTGAAGTATCAAGGATGTATTGGTAACTGGTAAAGAGTAACTGATAACTGATAACTGATAACGGGTAACTGGTAACTGATTTCCCTTTTCCCTTTTCGGTCAGAATTAACCGTTCGATCCTTCAAACAGCAAGGTTGTTACTTGCTCTAGTACTTTTAGTCCCCGTAACGCACCTCTAATCAACCGCATAGCACCAATCGGTTGTCGGATCATCCCCAGTGCTAATGGCAAAGGCTGCATCAAACCCTCTGGACTTAGTGCCGCCGTCAAATCCGGTATGTCACGATCGCAATCGTCACTCACAACCCGCAGCATAGCGACTGCAACTCCAGCCCGACTCAGCACCTCTAGAACAGCAAAGCCTTCCATATCAACCACATCAGCGCCCAACGTCTGAGCTAGATGGCGCTTTTGGGTTGCAGTATGAATCAGGCGATCGCTCGTCAATCCCTTGACTAAATCAACATTTTGTTGTATTAACGAGTAAAGCAGATCGGTAAGGGGGCGATCGCATGATTGGCTCTTTGGTTCAGATCCCTCTAATGGATAAACACAATCCTGGTAGAGAACTGTTGCACCAATTCGATAATGGGGATTCATACTGCCACACAGCCCCATCACTAACACACGCGGCGGCAAATGACTCAGAAGGTAATTGCTTTGCTGCTTTGATTGCAAATACCCAATTACTGATTTTGTGCCAACAGGAATTGGCACAACTGCTGGCTTAGAACCAGCAGTGCGGCTTAAACCTCTGCAAACAGCCTTATACTCTGCTCCTTGAGGAACCAAAATTGCTTGGATAAAGGGGAAATTAGACACTCGATTCTCAATTATGAACAAGCACAATTGCTTAAGATTTTCACTAAAGCAGGCTGTGATGAAATTTTAATCAGTTCAAATACTCACAGCCAATATTAAATAGAAAAATTAGACAACTTGAAAATAATACATATTCAAGGATTCAGGGTTCAACAGTACTAAACAAAAACCATACAAAATCAAACACCGAACGGTAAACTAAGTACTTATATGCCCTGAAGAATTGAATCCCTATGGTAGAGCCAACACGCAAGCCCATCCTCAGAGAGCGCTTCAACATCTCTCGGTTGGCAATAAAGTATTACTGGCTCACCATTAGCTTTTGGATTGCTGTCGCTGTAGCAGGAATACTGGCATTTAGTTCCCTCAAGTATGCCTTGTTTCCTGACATTACGTTTCCCACCGTAGTAGTAAATGCCTCTGCGCCCATTAGTAAGGCACTAGATACCGAGCAAAAGCTAACTAAACCGCTCGAACAACAACTCAAAGATCTGCCTGGACTAAATGACATCAACTCCATAACCTACCCACGTCAGTCGGTAGTTAGCTTGCACTTTCAGGTAGGGACTAAATTGGAGGATTCAAGTCGAACAGTGGAAGCAGCACTTAAGAACTTGAAGTTGCCTCCTGGGGCAACCTCTAAAATTATTCCCATCAACCTGAATGAAGCAGCGGTTGTTAGCTATGCAATTGAGAGTAAATTTCAAAATCTGCAAGAATTAACCAAGACAACTAAAGACGAGGTTTTGCCCGCGATCGCTCGTCTGCCTGGTGTACTGAAAGTCAACCTATTAGGTGAACCAGTCCTCGTTGACTTTACCAAACTCGCTACTGGGGAACAGGGACTGACTGGGGGTGCAACGATTGTACGCTTCAATGGGCGGGAGGCGTTGGCGTTTCAGGTGGTGAAGCGAGCAAATGCCAACACCTTGGAGGTGGTGCAGGAGGTAGATAAGACAGTCAAACAGCTACAGGCGAAGCTTCCCAACGTCAAGCTCACACAGGCAGCAACCCAAGCAAACTATATCCACGCCGCTACAGGGGAAACTATCAATGCCTTGGTAGAAGCGATCGTGCTATCAATTGTAGTAATTTATCCGTTTTTGTGGAATTGGCGGGCGACAATAATTTCAGCTCTAGCAATACCTATGTCGCTGCTAGGGACATTTATCGTCATGGCGATTTACGGGTTCAACCTAGAGACGATTACACTACTAGCGCTGGCAATGGTGATTGGTAGCATTGTTGATGATGCGATCGTAGATGTGGAAAACATTTCTCGCCACCTAGAGAATGGCGAATCTCCCCGACAAGCAGCAATTTTGGCAACCAACGAGATTGGGTTGACTGTCACCGCTGCCACGATGACTGCTGTCGCAGTATTTCTGCCAGTAGGCACGATGGGAGGGGTGGTAGGACAGTTCTTCAAGCCCTTTGGCATCACAATCTCAGCGGCAATGCTCATGTCTCTTCTGGTAGCCCGTACCCTATCGCCGTTACTGGCGGCATACTGGCTCAAACCTGCGACTGTACAGCAAGACAAAAAGCCTACCCAGTCAGGCTTGCTTGGGCACTACCGTAATTTGTTGCGTTGGTCGCTAAAGCATCGGGGCATTGTAGTATGTATCGCTATATTGAGTTTTGCGATCGGTCTAGCCCTGATCCCGCTAATTCCCAAAGGTTTTATTCCCAAGCTCGATCGCGGCGAGTTTAATATTACCTACACAGTTGCCTTGTCTGGGGAGAGGGGCAGAGGGGCAGAGGGGCAAATTCAATCCCAAATCCAAAATCTAAAATCCCAAATCGCAAATCCCTTAGAGGAGTCGCTTAAGGTTGCTCAGAAGCTGGATGAGTTTGTGCGCCAATCGTCCCAGGTAGAAACTGTATTTACGATTGTGGGATCGCGTCAAGGTGAACCGAATAAAGGCACGATTTATGTGAAGTTGGAGCGCGATCGTGTCGATACTGCTATCATGCAAGACGAGTTCCGACAGTTGTTGCCTAAAATTCCTGGTGTTACTACCAGCGTTGAAGATATCCAGTTTGTGGATACGGGAGGCGAAAAACCTGTTCAGGTTAAGATTGTAGGAGACGATCTGGTCGCTCTCAACCGTGCCGCACAGAAGATCAAAGCCAGACTGCAGAAAATACCTGGCTTTGAGGATGTTTCCGCCACAGGAGAAGACAATCGTGAAAATGACATCTTCGAGATCGAGCGCTCTAATGGTCGTCGAGTTGCTGTCATTAGTGCCAACCTGGGTCAAGGTCTTCCTCTAGGAAAGGCAACTGATCGAGCAGTAGCAGAAGCTAAAGCCGTTTTGCCTGCTAACATTTCCTTGCAATTGGATGGAGATTCTGCCCGCGTCAATGAAATTCTCAGTAGTTTTGGCATAACTCTAGGGCTATCCGTCCTATGCATTATATTGGTCTTGTTTTTGCTCTTCAAGAGTTGGACGGATACCCTAGTAATCTTCTTCTCGCTACCGCTCTCTATTGTAGGGGCAATGCTGGGGCTGCTCGTTGTCCAAAGCGACTTCGGCATGATCTCGTTGATTGGCATTATCTTTCTGCTGGGACTGACTAACAAAAATGCCATCTTGATTGTGGACTACATTAAGCAATTGCGCCGCTCAGGCATGAGCCGCAATGCAGCTATTCTCGAAGCCGTTCCAGTACGCTTGCGACCGATATTGATGACCACTGCTGCTACCATTTTGGGGATGCTGCCCCTTGCTTTGGGATTTGGCGCGGGGGCAGAATTACGCGCTCCTATGGCAGTTGCGATTATGGGCGGTCTAGTCACTTCAACTTTGCTGAGTTTAATTGTTGTTCCAGTAATCTATGACTTGTTGGATGATTGGCGATCTCGGTTTAACTTAAACCGAGAGAAGCCCCGCTTAGGTAAGTATTAACAATTAATTTACATACCAACAAAAGCAGGTTTTGCTAAAAGTCAATAGTTGCCAGTTCAAGTGTTATACCTGCGTAAAACCATTGGGTGAGTCGCTAAACTTTAAATGGCTAATCCACATTGAGCTAATCTCAATACGTCACACTCGTTAGCTTCTTTCGTTGTGACCTCTCAACACAAAGGAACTCATTAGCGAATGGGGTGTTGAGAACTACTAGCCGTTCAAACTCAAGTACTTTACAGTTATTTGGTCGATAAAATGGAAGTTTAAGAGTAAGCGCTAATTCTGTAATATCAAGACCGATCTTTTCTTGATGCTAATATTATATCCTACAGTCATTGTAGGACATAGGCAAGATAAACTTGCCTGTGCGTTTCATCCTCGGCGTTTATTGCACGAGGCTACGATCGCTAAATTTCTGTAGTTTCGTGCATTGGCTAACTATGCAAATATCTCCCGAAAAAGCCAGCATTGAGGGTAGAGGTAGTGACAGTGAGGGTAGAGTTTTAGGCAGGATAATTGCTACTAGTAGTGTAATATTATTTGCCTGTAGCAGTTTACGACACGCACTGTTTCAGTCAGGAGCGTTCGATTTAGGAATTTTCGATCAAGCTGTCTACTTGATCGCTCAAGGCGAAGTGCCTATCTCTTCTTTCCTTGGGTTTCACATTCTGGGCGATCACGCAGCTTTGGTTTTTTATCCCCTGGCGTTACTCTACAAAATCTATCCAGATGTACACTGGTTGTTAGGCGTGCAAGCGATCGCCCTCTCAATTGGTGCAATGCCAACTATGATGCTTGCGCGTCAGGCGGGGTTGAAGATGCAGCAAGCACTAGCAATCGCCTGGGCGTACTTGCTGTATCCATTGGTATTTAATCTCAATCTGTTCGATTTTCATCCTGAAGTCATTGCCCTACCAGCACTACTATGGGCAATATTGGCAGCGCGAGAGAATAAAATTATCTGGTTCTGTGTCGCCATCGTTACTGTTTTAGCTTGTAAAGCAGTACTAGCCCTAACTGTGGTAGCGATGGGGTTTTGGTTACTGATTTGGGACAAACGCCGTTTGTGCGGTACGATCGCCATCTGCGCTGGTATTGCTTGGTTTCTCATTGCTACCCAAGTAATTATCCCCGAATTTGGTAGTGCCGCTGATATAGAACGTCATTTACCGCGATATGGCTACCTAGGAAACTCCTTCGGGGAAATTATTAAAAATCTCTTCTTGCAGCCAAAACTAGTAATAGGCAAGATTTTCTCATCAGCTACTCTGGAATACCTCAGCCTTTTGTTTTTACCAGTAATTTGTTTGCTCTCACCTAAGCACTTGACTCCAATGGTTGGTGCTATTCCTACTTTAGTGATGAATATTCTCTCTGAAGCTCCTGCCCAAAGGAACTTAGTACATCATTATTCTGCCCCTATACTGCCTTTCTTGTTAGTAGCAGCAATTTCCAGCCTTGCAAATGGTAGCAGGTGGTTGCAAAGTGGACGGGCGATCGCCTTATACTCTTTAGTGGCATTCCTGGCTTTAGCTAAATTTGGATATTTTGGCTCAAAATATCTCGAATCTATTGATACTTGGCAAGCCACAAGATGCGCGATCGCACAAGTACAAACGGATGGAGGAGTACTTACCACTCATGAAATTGCCCCACACTTAACTCATAGAAAAAAAATTAAATTTACAGATGCCAATTCCCCACCAGCTAATTTGGCTGATTTTGATTATATATTGCTCAATTTGCGCCATTGGGGCTGGAAGAGTAACCCTGAGTTTGCTGCTAGCTTGGTAAATCAAATCAAAAACGAGCATCAATTTACTCTCGGCTATCAGCGCGACGATGTTTATTTGTTTAAAAACTTAACAAATAATTCGTAATTCGTAATTAAACAACCACCAACTACCCTACAGGCGCACACAATTAGATCCGCTAAAAAGGGTTAGCTTTAATTTTTGGATAATTTTATCGTCCTAAAGTTAGATGTACTTCATGGCAGTTGGAGTAAATTAGGCGATAAGTGAAGATAAGCATAACTGCTATGAAAAGTAAACAACCAGCAAACTCCTCACACAAATCTAACGACCTTTCCACCGTTCAAGATCAAGGTGATCAATTTGGGCTAAATCCTAAAACAAGCTTTCCTTACAAATTTACAGTAGGTATTTCACTGGCAATTTTTGCAATTCTCCTTGCTTATACAGCCTATTATTACGGGTTTTTCCGATGACGCTACTTTTTCAATAAGGTCATTAGAAGACAGGAGACAGAAGAGAGAAGACAGAAGAAAGTAGGGGAGGCTATCTAGGGCTATCTTTCATGAGTAATTAACTATTGTGTCTGTTTGAACTCCACAACTCCAGAACTCCTAAAGAAAAAGAGGAAGCCGCATTTAGGGGAGGAGTTGGATTAAATGAGTTGTTTGTGTTGTTTGAAGTTGGACTCGTTTTCAGATTCTTAGCTCGTGATGAGCCTTATTTTCGGATACGTCTACTCTCCCCGCCGATCATTTACAAGTCAATTTTTCTTGGAACGTTCGACAAACGATTTGCTACTCAAAATCTTTATCAACATTCAAAGGATGCACTTGCAGGGGTACGTCGGTTTCTCTGGGCTAACACTTTTTCAATGTTACCCTCACCGACATCAAATGATAAAAGTAAGAACTCGCTTTGTTTGAGCGCTTGAGAGAGATTGCACTTTACCCACCTGGCATTGGATAAAGTCGAGCTAAGCACATGACGCAGAGCATGAAGGAAACTGCGGTTTCTTCTATGATTCTCTGCGTCTAATAAACCTCACCCAACTACAAAATTCACTAACTTTCCTGGTACAACAATCACCTTTTTAATCTCCTTACCCTCGATGTAACGCTGGGCGATATCTGATTCACGGGCGTACTGTTCCTGTGCTTGCTTATCTGCCCCAGCTGGAACTTGAATCGCGCCCCTCGTTTTACCCATAATCTGAATTACCAGCGTCATTTCATCAGCCACTAATGCAGCTGGATCAAACTTGCACCAAGCTTGCGTGTGGACAGAATCAGTGTTACCCAGCAAATGCCACAATTCATCTGCAATATGGGGCGCAAACGGAGCCATGAGCAGAATTAATGTTGAAATTCCTTCTGCATAAACAGGCGAGTCTTTACAGGTAGCTTCAGCCAAGGCATTGCTCAGCTTCATCAATTCTGAAACGCCCGTATTGAATTGATATTCGCCTTCCAAGTCTTCCGTAACTTCTTTAATAGCAGTATGAATCGCTCGGCGTAAATCCTTTTCGATTTTGGATTTTGGATTTTGGATTTTGGATTGTTCTATCGCTTTGGTAGAATGTCGAGAGGCAAACTCTGTAACTAAGCGCCAAACTCGATTCAAGAAACGGAATTGCCCCTCCACATCGGCTTCATCCCACTCTAGATCTTTTTCTGGCGGTGCTTTAAACAAGATGAACATCCGAGCTGTATCTACACCGTATTTGGCAATTACATCTTCAGGGGCTACGCCATTACCCTTTGATTTTGACATGGTGGCGTAAACCAGTTGTAAAGCTTCGCCTGTCTGCGGGTCGCGTGGGTCATCTGGATTGACAAGATGGTAGGGAACCCATTTATCTTTATCAGATTTGTTGGGATTAATGTAAGTTAAACCTTGCACCATGCCTTGAGTCAAGAGGCGAGAGAAGGGTTCGTCAAAGTTCAACAAGCCGCGATCGCGTAATACTTTAGTAAAGAACCGCGAGTACAATAAGTGCAAAATCGCGTGTTCAATTCCTCCCACATACTGATCCACAGGCATCCAGTCATTCGTTTTGGCTGGATCAAACACTTGCAGCGAGTTTCTGGCATCGGGATAGCGCAAGAAATACCACGATGAATCTATAAACGTGTCCATCGTGTCTGTCTCTCTTTTAGCCAATGTGCCACAAGTCGGACAAGGCACATTTACCCAGCTTGACAATTGAGCCAAGGGTGAACCGCCACGCCCTGTAAATTGTATATCTTCAGGCAACTGCACGGGCAAATCTGCATCCGGTACTGGTACTATGCCACAGCTAGGACAGTGAATCACTGGTATTGGTGCGCCCCAATATCTTTGCCGCGAAATTAACCAATCCCGCAAGCGATATTGTACTCTTGCTTTACCCCAGCCTTGTTCTTCTGCATATTTGGTGATTGCTTCCTTAGCCTCTCCTGAAGCCATGCCATTAAAAGAACCAGAATTAATCATAATTCCTGGCTCTGTATATGCCGCTTGTAGCACAGGTGTCTCACCCCTAGTATCTTCTCCAGGCGGCACAATCACCACTTTGATGGGTAGATTCTGTTCCTTAGCAAACTTGAAATCCCGTACATCATGCGCCGGAACACCCATTACTGCCCCAGTACCATACTCATACAGCACATAGTCAGCAATCCAAATCGGAATTTCTTCACCTGTGAAGGGGTTAATCGCCTTACCTCCAGTTGGAATACCCCGCTTTGGTTTATCCTCAGCAGTACGTTCTAGCTCACTTTGATTGGAAACCTCTTGAATAAAAGCGGATACTGCTGCTTGCTGCTCTTTTGTTGTCACACGCTTTGTCAATTCATGTTCTGGCGCTAAGACAACGTAGGTAACACCGTAAACCGTATCTGGGCGGGTGGTGTAAACGCCTATTTTTTCATCTATCCCCAGAATAGGAAATTCCAAGTATGCCCCTGTTGATTTACCAATCCAGTTGGCTTGCATTAGCTTGACGCGATCGGGCCAGCCTGTCAACTTGTCGAGATCCTGAAGTAATTCTTCGGCGTAGTCGGTAATCTTCAAAAACCACTGTCGCAGTAGTTTGCGCTCAACAATCGCCCCACTGCGCCAAGAGCGTCCTTCATTGTCAACTTGCTCGTTTGCCAGTACAGTTTGGTCTATTGGGTCCCAATTAACCGCCGCTTCTTTTTGGTAAGCCAGTCCCGCTTTCAAGAACTGCAAGAAAATCCACTGTGTCCATTTGTAATAGTCTGGTGAACAAGTGGCAACTTCACGACTCCAATCAATCGATAAACCCAATCGCTGTAATTGCGATCGCATCTGGGCAATATTTTGATATGTCCACTTTGCTGGAGGAATACCCCGTTCAATTGCTGCGTTTTCTGCGGGTAATCCAAAAGCGTCCCAACCCATAGGATGTAGTACCCGATATCCTTGCATTCGCGCTTTGCGGGCAATTACATCTGTAATTACGTAGTTACGGACGTGACCCATATGCAGGCTGCCCGATGGATAGGGAAACATGGATAAGGCGTAGAATTTCGGCTTATCTTTGTTTTCGTCTGTTTGTGCTAAGCCAAGTTCAGCCCAGACTTGTTGCCACTTTGACTCAATTGCTGCGGGGTTATAACGGGACTCCACGCTTTGAGACTCCTAAGTATTGCGATCGCTTCTGTTTCGCTATTGTGGCATACTCTAGGGTTAAGAGTAGCGGCTTAATTCCTTCTCCAAACGCTGGTGTTTTCATATTTCTGTTTCTAATCACCTATGGATATACTTAATTTCACTGGTTTTATCAGAGATATTGTTTACACACCAGTTCTCATCCCTAAGATTTTTACTTATGACATCAATAATTTTGACATTAATCAAACCAAACCATTTGGAATCATAACTTTAAATTCTTTGCAAAATAATATTGCCTTTTCCAAGTGGAAATCTCCTAAACGAACTAGAACCTATCCATTTGCTATAATTTACAACACTTACCACCTAAATTCTAAGAAAGTAACAGTAATTCCTGTAATTAAAGATGAGGGTGCTGGCTCAGGTAATAATGATAGAATAAATTTATTACAGCATCTTGGATGAATTTGTTAAATGTGTATATTGTCCTCGCTTGGTATGAACAAGCGGATGTAGTAGTCAATAGCACAGATAAAATTACAAATCAAAAATTGACTACTAATTATGTTAAACAGAAAATTTTAGATATTAGCCATTACCAGTTAACAGCTTTGCACTGGAATACTACCCATTTTGAAAAAGACTTTGAAAGTATATATTTAAATGCTGTCGATAACTATGAAAGAATAGCAACCACAAAAAATGTAAAGCTGCATTCTAAATTAAAACATCTTGAAGTACTTGATAACTTTAAACAAGATGGAAAATTTGCTCTGCAAAAATTTAAGGATTATACCTTGAATAGATCTTTAGCTGCTGCTCGTAGAGAATCAATGACTAGCCATAAACTAGAATACTTAGCTGATGGTTATAAGGGAATATTTTTTATATCGAATTATTTAGGAGGAGTTTATCATTTAACCGCTGATGAAGTTCATCAGCAAGATGATATATTTACTATACAAGAATCAAAAAATGCTAGTCAGGGGCAAATGCCATCTGAAGAGGATATTAAAGATGGTTTATTCAAGCTGATACTTTTCAGTAATTTAGAATCTCTGTTTTTAGGTGATAAAAGAGTAGAGTTTAGTACTCGGTTAAAAATTACAGGAAGTCTTAAAGGATATTTATATTTACCAAATGACATTGCTACAGTAAAAGTATTTTGTCAAAATAATAACTTTAATATAAAGCGAACTCGACTAGTTGAGTCACTAAACCTGGAAACAATACAAAACCCTAAATTAACTATCATAATTACTCCTAATGTCTAAATTAATCAAGAGTCCACTGAGATACCCTGGAGGCAAATCAAAAGTCATTAATTGTATATTGCCTTATCTTCCTTTAGACATATTTGAATTTAGAGAACCTTTTGTAGGCGGTGGCTCGGTTTTTCTCGCCGTGAAAAGTGTTTTTCATAGATTAATAAACAAATATTGGATTAACGATATTAACTTTGATTTGTATTTGTTTTGGAAATATGCAAGAGACGATATCAATGATTTAGTAGATTCAGTAACTAAATTTAAAGAACATTATAAAGATGGTAGAGACTTATATAAATACTTAAAAAATCAAGATAATATATATTCTGAATTTGACAATGCTGTCCGGTTTTTTATTATGAATCGGATCACTTTTTCGGGAATAATGGATTCAGGCGGTTATTCTCAGCAGTCGTTTGAGAAAAGATTTACTCAATCATCTATTGAAAGATTAAAAAACATATCTATTTATTTGTCAAACGTTGATATTACTTGTGAAGATTACGAAAAAGTCTTGTTACAAAATGGGGAAAAGGTATTTTTATTTCTCGATCCGCCCTATTATCAAGCTGCAAAATCAAAACTTTATGGCGTTAAAGGTGACTTACATACAAACTTCGAGCATGAAAGATTCGCTCATACTCTAAAAAAATGTGAACACAAATGGTTGCTTACTTACGATGATTGTCCAGAAATTAGAAAGCTGTTCAGTTTTGCTGACATAACCGAATTACAGGTTCAGTATGGCATGAATAACTACAAACAAAAATAATGCCGCAAAGGGCAAAGAATTATTAATTAAAAACTACTCTTGTCTTGGAAAGTTGGGCGAGAGTCGGGGGAACCCCGACTCTATTAATACGCCCACTTTCCGCTGCCCTTCACTAGACTTTAAACACAAAAAAACAGAGGAATTGAAATTAGAACATATGCAAAAGACGCATCAAATATCTAATGACTTATTTTCTACAATAAAAGAGCAGATAACTATTAAAGATTCTTAGTGGTAAAGGTCTTTGTCTACGGAACTCTCAAACCTGGGGAGTGCAATTATCAACTCTACTGTACTGGAAAAGTAGTGGAAACCAAAAGCGCGATCGCCAGGGGTCAACTTTTTTCGCTTCCGTTTGGCTATCCAGCCATGACACCAGGAAACTCGCCAATCCTGGGTTTTGTGCTTTCTTTTTCGACTTCTGAGATTTTACATCAGCTCGATTGGTTAGAAGATTATGACCCGCAAAGACCTGCTGACCAAAACGAATATTACCGACAACTAATCGAGATTTATGACACAGCCAGAGAGCCACTAGGAACAGCTTGGGCGTACTTAATGACCGTTGAACAAGTTGAAGCCAATGGTGGGGTTCTGCTTCCCAATGGCTTTTGGAGGGGCGTTTAAGAGGGCTGGGGGAGCCTGGGGGAGCTGGGGGAGATTGAAAGAATTAAATATTCTGTCGTGGGTCGATCTTCGTGGGTCTCCTTTAACCTTTCCCCTTTTCCCCTCTTTTTAATTAAATTCCCGATTCTGCCCTTGGGGGGATGCCTGCGGCTGGTTCGGTTGTTGGGGAGATGGGAACCCTGCTTTGGGAATTTCTACAACTGGGTCATTGAGTGCCACCATGAGGGGTTCAATACGGGTGGGTGATTTGGCTATTTGTAGGAATTGTCCAGTTGGCAAGACGGTTGACACAGCACCAATCACTACGGCTGCGATCGCGCTACCTCCCCAAACTACAGCCCGACGACGAGAGCGACGGTGCATTCGTTGATAAACTTGCTCGATGGTTTGTTCTACAGGTTGTGCTGCCCGCCCTGGTATTGTCTGCATACCCATCCGCAGCTTTAACAATCGCCCATACAATCGCTGGCTTTCTGGATCGTTTGCTAGCCAGTCCTCTACTTGCCTCCTCTCGGCAGCAGTAACTTCTCCATCTAGGTAAGCACTGAGTAACTCGAAGCGATCGCGCTTCAACATATCCATAGTACCGATTGATTGATTTACTTCACCCGTATTGCCAGCTTGGAAATCGATTTTAAAATCTGGGGTTTTAAAATCTGGGTTTGTATTGATTTGATAATTCCTATCTGCCGTCATTTTAACATTATTAAATTAATATTATTTAAACACAATCAGTAAATATCCCTAGTTCTTCATTACTTCTAATTCTGGTATAAATAAGAGTTTTCGGCGAGTTTTTAGAAAAAACACTCATTATTACTGTGCTTTCTCATTTTTACAGGAGCTAGCTTACTGACCGTCGAGATAACTTTGTAACTGGGATTGGAGTCTAGCTCTAGCTCTAGCGATCCGAGATTTGACAGTTCCTAAAGAAACGTTGGTAATTTCCGCAATCTCTTCGTAAGGCATCCCTTCGATTTCTCTAAGGACAATTGTGGTGCGAAACACTTCTGGTAAATCAGCGATCGCCTCGTGCAACTGCTCATAAAATTCTCGCGTTGTCAATTCCTCTTCTGGACTAGGATTATCTCCAGCGATTTCCCAATCCATCTCGCCATCTTCTGCGGTGCGGGGTGTATCAAGCGACAAAGGACTTTTCACCCGCTTGCGTTTACGCAATTCATCGTAAAATAAGTTCGTAGCAATGCGACTTAACCAGCCCCTAAACTTAACTGGCTCGTTTAACCGTTTAATATTGCGGTAAACCCGAATCCAAATTTCTTGAGCTAAATCGGCTCTGTCTTGCCAGTCAGGAGCCAAATGGTATAGTAGCCGCTCAACATGAGGCTGATAACGGCGCAGCAGTTCGGCAAACGCCGCTTTCTCTGGGCGCAGCCCAGCTTGACAGCGCAAAATTAAATCGTAATTAGACAGCTTGTCTAGTTGCACTGGTGCTGGAGTAACAGTTGCTTTAACTGTTGACCAGCATACAGGAATTGATTGACTCATAAACGCCAATGGCTTTAAAACATCCCTTCTTTATTAGACACTGCTACTAAAGGGAAGTTCCCATCTTTCAGGTAGATATCTTAGGGATGAGGGGCTAGGGACTAGGGGGCAGGGGGAGAACAAGTATGAAGTGTGAAGGTAGAAGTATGAAATTTCAACCTTTATCCTTTATCCTTCAACCTTCAACCTTTACCCTTTTCCCTGGTTCCTCTAGCCTCTAGTCATCGCCTCGTGATGACGGTAAATACTGTTGGGGCTGATCGGAGAATAACAATCTCAACAAAGGTGTTGGCGTTTCTACTAGCTGGTAGCGGGAAGTACTTGGGTTGGGAGACCCAAAACCTACGCCTAAAAGCAATTTGAGGCAAAAGGTGATTGTAACAGCTAACAAGAATTTTTCCAGCATTGCGATCGTCTCCCACAACCACGCTTACTATTGCTTCGCACCACTATTTCTAGCCAAAGGAGCCAAGGTTTATCCTTACACTAATAAACGGCGCTCATCTTTAACTCTAGTGTGCCAACTTCTATCTAAAGATGGAAGCAAAAAAAATAATATTTTAATGATTTTTTGTTGATAATATTAAAATATATTAAAGTTAAGCAAATAAGACAGTTACCAGTTACCAGTTACCAGTGAAAAGTAGATTGTATTTCAAAAATCAAAGTTTTTACTTTCTACTATTTACCTTACCCGCGTAGGTCACTGGTAACTGGAAAGGTAACTGATAACTGATAACTGATAACTGGAGTAGTAGTTCACTCTCGATTAAAATCAGTATTGTTGGGAGTGGATTGTTCAAAGTCGGGGGCGTATGCCTGGAGTAAGGTGCTGACTTGCTTTAGCACTTCTTTACCACTACTTTTGCCCAATGCTTGCCGTTCTGGGAAGAACTCTGGACGATCCAAATTGCGGGCGATCGCTTCGTCAATTTGCTGGGTTATCAAAGCTTCCAGTTCTTCTTTAGCACGTTGACGTTGGTAGTTGGCACCTTCTTCGGTAGTGGCATACAAAGGAGGGAGGCGATTTAGGGCATAAGCAGCGATATCTCCTACATCTAGGGTATGACCACTTGTTACCTTGATTTCTGCTACCCTGGCAATTACTTCGGTTAGCACTAACTCCTCCATCACATTGATGAACTGTTTTCGCTGTACCGCCACTACTTCACCAGTTAACAGCGCTCCCATTAACTTATCTAGCGCCATGTACTCTTCTATTGACAGTTCAGAAGCGGTGTCACAAATTCTTCCCACTTCTGTTTCCATAGCTGGTGTCAGATAGCCGTCTTGAAGGGCTTGTTCAACAATTTCTTGAATGCTCATAATGCTTCTAGACCTATCCGGCTTGCTCCTTTAGTTACTTTAACTCTGGAATGATTTGCCCTACAAGAAAAAAAAAATTAGCAAAAAGCTCTCATTCAATTCTTAATTCAAGCCTCGATTCCAGGGAGTTGGATCGACACTTTCCCCTTGTACATATAATCCCCAATGCAAATGCGGACCAGTCGATGCACCAGTTGAACCTACCGCGCCAATTACTTGCCCCGCTTTGACAAAATCTCCTTCTTTAACATTTATACGACTTAGGTGGAGGAAAACGCTGGTTACGCCTTGACCGTGATCGATGCCAATCATATTACCGTGAACGCGAAATCCTTGCGATACTAGTCCTACCAAAGCCACTCGTCCAGCAGCAGGGGCAACTACGGGCGAACCCGCAGCGCCAGCGTAGTCAACGCCGCGATGGTAATAGTCGAGGGCAAACTTGCCATTATAATACCGACGTACACCGTAAATTGTTGTGATTCTACCTCGATTTGGTCTGATAAACGGTCCATTCCAGAATTTTTGTGGTGTCACCAGCTGTTTGAGGGCTGCTACGCGCTCCAGTTCATGTTTGGTCGCTCCTAGTCCAGCTTTACCAGGACGCAAATAAATGCGTTGGATGGGAAATTTGCGATCGCCCACCCATACAGCCAAGTTTCTCACCTGCCCATCTGGACTACTGACACGCAGAAGCCTTTTCCCTGGCTTTTCTAAAGGAGTTGTCGGTAGCAAAGCACGATATACATTAGGTGCGACGGCAAAGGTGGGGTAATTTTTCTGATTGAGTCTTACCGATATACTACTAGTCGTAGGTTGCTCCGGCTTAATCAACACTGATAATGTATCCCCCAAATGGGGTTTAGTTGGAGTCACTCGAACTTCCATTGCTTGCAATGGTGTCGCCAATGTGATAAAAGAAGCGACGCTCAACCCTAACGCCAAAGTGGCTTTTAAGAGGAGTGAGGGGCAAGAAGAGGATGACCCGATGAGGCGGTGAGGAGATGGGGGGGATTTCTCTCCATCTCCCCATCTTTCCATCTCCCCATCTCCCCCTCTCCCCCTCTCCCCTGCTTTAACTGGGCAAGAAAATCCAACTTGGCACGAATGGAATTGGCTATTCATAAACTTCAAGAAATTCAAGGCTGATGCGGCAGCAATTAGATTAGCGTCAAAGATTATATTCTTTCCTTGTCTTAATCGTTTTATTCACACGATCAGATATTTTGTCAATGCTCCCTTTGAAAGTGAAATATCTGTATGCTGAAGTTTATACACCTTAATAATTCTTTTAAGAAATTGTGCAAGAAGATTTTAGGCTAATTGTTGATTTAGTTTTAGTACTAGCTGTCGCTGCTGGGGGCGGTTTATTGGCGGCGTTATGTCGTCAACCTGTTTTGCTGGGCTACCTACTTGGTGGAATGGTGGTTGGACCTGCGGGACTAGGGCTGATCAAAGAATTAATTCAAGTAGAAACTTTGGCTCAGTTTGGAGTTGCCTTTTTATTATTTGCTCTGGGTGTAGAATTTTCTTTTGCTGAACTTAAAAAAGTTCAATTAATCAGTTTAGGCGGCGGTGGACTACAAATCGCCCTAACTATCTTAGGAACAACCCTAGTATCTCTAGTATTTGGTTGGGTAAATTCTCCCCCTCAAGGCGTGTTTCTAGGAGCAATTTTATCTCTATCTTCGACAGCGGTTGTACTCAAGTGCTTGATGGAGCGCAACGAAACCGCTACACCTCACGGGCAGGTTATGTTGGGAATTTTGGTAGTCCAAGACCTAGCCTTGGGATTGATGCTAGCAGTACTACCAGCCCTCGATCAACCGCCGGAACTACTTGGTATAGCTATACTAACAGCACTGCTGCGGATCGGCTTATTTGCAGCTGGGGCAGTAGCGGCTGGCATTTGGCTGATCCCGCGATTGCTTAGAATATTGGCTCGGACAGAAAGCCGAGAGCTATTTTTACTAGGTGTAGTGGCTCTGTGTTTAGGTATTGCCCTGTTGACAGAATATTTAGGGCTTTCAATTGAAATGGGGGCATTTGTCGCCGGACTGATGATATCAGAGGTGGAGTATGCCGATCAAACTTTGACTTATGTAGAGCCGCTACGAGATATCTTTGCTACGCTATTTTTTGCGGCAATTGGAATGCTGATCGATCCGCTATTTTTGTGGCAAAATCTGGAATTGATTTTAGGGCTGGTGGCGTTGGTATTGGTGGGCAAGTTTTTGATTGTGATGCCCTTGGTAAAAGCTTTCCGCTATCCTTTGAAAACAGCATTGCTCGTCGGGTTGGGGCTTGCCCAAATTGGAGAATTTTCGTTTGTCTTAGCCAGTGAAGGGCGAAGTCTCGGTTTAGTTTCTCGCCGAGTATATCTCTTAATTTTGGGAACTACAGCAGTTACCCTAGTCCTCACTCCTTTTATATTAAAAATAGTACCCAAGCTGTTGAATCTACCCCTGCTGAAGTCTTTAATCGATGAGCAGGATAAACCCCAGGAAATAGCCAACGATGCACCCAGGCAAGATCATGTAGTGGTTTGTGGCTATGGAAAAGTAGGTAGCAATTTGGTGCGACTGTTGCAGGAACATCAATATCCCGTCGTGGTGATCGATCAGTCGGAAAGCCGGATTCAGCAATTACGCGAGGCGGGTGTGCCTTATGTATATGGTAATGCTGCTAGTTTACACGTATTAGAAAAAGCAGGAGTAGAGCAAGCGCGAAGTTTGGCGATCGCCCTACCCGATCCGATGAGTAGTCGCCTGTGTCTCAAACGCGCCCTAGAGTTATTACCCGAATTAGATGTAATAGTACTGGCAAACAAAGACAAAGATATCGAACTACTCTACCAACTAGGAGCAAAAGAGGTAATACAACCAGAGTTTGAAGCTAGTTTGGAACTAGCAAACCATTTATTAACTGGGATGGGTTTACCCTCAATTACCATCCAAAAACAAATGCAGCAAATTCGCAACCACCACTATCTAGAGTTGCGCCCAGAACTTACACCTGCCCAAATTTCCCGTCAATTACAACTAGCTGCCCAAGATCTCAATAGTCGCTGGTATGCTTTACCTGAGAAATCGCCTCTAATTGGGATGACTTTGGAAGAAGCAGACATCCGCTACTTAACAGGGGTAAGTTTAATGGCAATTCGGCGGGTAACGGGTGAGGAAGTTGACTATCCAAATGCAGAAACAATTTTACAAAAGGGCGATCGCCTGTTGCTAGTAGGAGAAGCATCAGAATTAGCAGCACTGCAAGAATTGGCGAAGGGTGAAGCATATGTGCCTGAAGCTGATGCCGCTTGTCATTGGCTAATGGTGTCAGCAAATAGCCCTTTTGTTAATCAAACCCTAGCCGAACTGGATATCCGTCACGGCTATGGGGTGCAGGTACAAGCCGTTCGCCGAGATGGTAAGTTGATCCGCTTTCCCGATTGCAGTATGCACTTACAAGCCGGAGATCAATTACTTTTATGTGGTGGCTACTCTTCCTTAAATCAACTGCAAAAGTTACTCGCCCCAACCAGCCCTAACCAGGTAGCAACTTCCTCAGTTCCTGTTGTGCAAGCGGTTGAGGCAGAAGGTTTGCGCGAGTTTTTGCCGCTGGATAAATGGCGAGAATAGCTTTTAGCGATTAGCGATTAGCTTTTAGCTTTTTGTCCTTTGTCCATTAGACTTCTTGCAAAAGTCTTTTTTTTGTTTCTCGCAAAGGCGCAAAGCCGCAAAGTAAGAACGCAAAAAGTCCTGCGCTGCGCTTTTTCTGCAAGAAGTCTATTGTCATTTGTTCTTTGTTAATGACTAATGACTGCTAACCGCTAACCGCTAACCGCTTTCTTAGCTTTTTGGTTTCAGGTAGGCGATCGCGTGTCGCCAAACAGTGTTAGGTTGGTTGTTACCGTCGTAAAGACAGATGCAGTTGTGATCCTGCCAGCCTAGTTTTCCCGTTAGCAAATCGCCTGTTACAAGTTTCAACTCAACCACTGTTGTATCTTTAATCAGGGTTTGCACTTGCCGAATGCTTGGTAAAGCACTATCAAATTCGCTTGACATAATTAATTTAATGTTGATTTCTATAATTAATAATTCCCCCGATTGAGCGATCTATTTTCATTACCTGTAAGGAGATGTGATGTCTATCGAGTTTGCTAAGTATCATGGACTGGGAAATGATTTTATTCTGATTGATAATCGCACGTCTAATGAACCTGTAATTACGCCAGAACAAGCTGTTAAGTTATGCGATCGCCATTTTGGGATCGGTGCTGATGGGGTGATCTTTGCCTTACCTGGACAAGATGGCACTGATTATACTATGCGAATTTTCAACTCCGATGGCTCGGAACCTGAAATGTGCGGCAATGGTATTCGCTGTTTAGCCCGTTTTTTAGCCCAATTAGAAAGGGGCGAGCTAAGAGAGGCGAGAGGCGAGAGGAAGTATGATATTCATACTCTGGCTGGGGTTATGTCACCTCAATTAGTTGCTGATGGGATGGTTAAAGTTGATATGGGTTTGCCTCGTCTACTTGCAAGTGAAATTCCTACCACTCTCGCACCAGCTAATGAGAAAGTCATCAACCAACACCTAGAAGTAGCAGGCAAATCTTGGGCTGTTACTTGTGTTAGTATGGGCAACCCCCATTGCATCACGTTTGTCTCAGACGTGGCTGCTATTGATTTAGAAACAATTGGTTCGCAGTTTGAACATCACCCAGCTTTCCCCCAACGGACTAATACAGAATTTATTCAAGTTGTCAAGCCCGATTACCTAAAAATGCGAGTGTGGGAACGGGGTGCGGGGGCTACTTTAGCCTGTGGTACTGGTGCTTGCGCTGCAATGGTTGCTGGGGTTTTAACGGGGAGGTGCGATCGCGCTGCTACTATCGAACTTCCTGGCGGTTGTCTTGCGATTGAATGGTCACAATTAGACCAAAAGCTTTACATGACAGGAGCAGCACAGTTAGTTTTTACTGGCAAAATTGAGTAATAAGTACTTGATCCGCGATCGCCTTTACTAAATACTTTCTTTTGTTAAATCAGGAATTATCTGCAAGTTATGATATAATTCCTCAATTTTGTTAATTCCCTTTTGGTAAAGAACTCTTGCGATCGCAAATCTCCTTGTGTAATACGGGCATTGCCTTGCCATGCCCCTTGTTGTATTTTCAACGCTCTTCAACTAACTGCCGGAAGCGTTTATCATTTGCAATTTCCTCAAATTCTGGATCAGTTTTTGCCTCTTGTCGATACTTGGGATTAAATTTAATCGCCTGTTGCAGATTTTCAAGTGCTAATTTTACTTGACCTTGGAGAGCATAACAGATAGCTTTGTTGTAGTAGGCATTGGCGTAGTTCGGTTGAATCTTCAGCGCTTGATCGAAGCTTTCAAGCGCCTCGTCATCCCGTTCTAGTTGAACTAACAGATAACCTTTCGAGTTCCAAGCTTTATAGGAATTAGGATTAAATTCAATTGCTTTGTCAAAAGAAGCGATCGCGTCTTCATATCGTTCTAACACTTCCAAAGCCATACCCCGATTTAACCAGGCGGTAGCATCATCTGGCTGAACTTGCACCGCTTTGTCAAACGATTGGAAAGCCTCTTGATGCTTTTGCATCTTCCCTAATACTACCCCTCGATCTACCCAAGCTTGACGGTAATCTGGCTTGATCTCAAGTGCTTTGTCAAACGAGGCGATCGCGTCTGCATACCGTTTCATTCTCCCTAAAACAATACCACGCTGAAAATAGGCTTTGTAGTCATTTGGATCAGTTTTAATCACACTATTAAAAGCAGCAAGCGCACCTTCATACCGTTGTAATTCTTTTAGTGCAAGTCCTCGGTGATACCAGCTACCAGAGTCATTCGGTTTGAATTCTAGCACTTTGTCAAACGAGGCGATCGCTTTCTCATACTGCTTTAATTCCCATAGTGCAATGCCATGCTGATACCAAATATCAGGGTTATTCGGCTGGAGTTCTAGTGCTTGATCGTAAGTAGCGATCGCTCGATCATAACGCCCTTGAGAAAATAAAGCATTTCCCTGTTTTATATATTCATTTGCACTCAAAAACAACTTGGGATTATTAGCTTTGAGGATTTCCAGTTGTTCCGATAGTTCTTGAATTTTCTGGGTAATCTCTGATAATGCAGAATCGGCGATCGATGTGGGTGCAATCTCTGCCAATTGCTGCAAAATTTGCTCTTTCCTAGTTTGAGCATCCGATTGTACTTCATCCAGACAAGCCGCAAGCGTATTTTCCAATTTTTCTATATTTCCCAAAGTAATATCTTTGCGACTTTGAATTCCAGACTGTAATGCAGCAAGTTGGGATTTAATCTCAGTTTCTAATTTTTCCAAGTTCTCAATGGTCTTATCTTGCTGAGATTTAATTCCTGATTGTGAATTTGTAACGGTTGTTGCAAACTGTGCCTCTTGTTTTTTCAGTTGCTGGAGCTTCTCTTCTATTTCCCCTTGAATCTGCGACTGTGATTTCGTTAGCCCAACAGTAATTTCACTTTCTAATTGCTCCAACTTCTTAATTGCTAAATCCTTTTGCTGTTGAACTTTTTGGGCAGCATCTGTCTCAATTGCAGATAACCGCGGGGCAAAGTCAGACTCTAGGTTTTTCAGGTTTTGCAAAATTGAATCTTTTTGCTTTTGCGCCTCTTGCTGCTGCTGGCTCATTTGAGATTTAAACGCACTTTCTGCCTGTTTGATACTCTGTAATACTGCATCTTTCTGCACTTTAATTTCAGATTGTATAGCTGACAGTCTGGTCACTAAATCTGTTTCTGATTGTTTTAAATTTTGCAAAACTGTATCTTTTTGTCCTTGCACATCTGCCAGAATTTTAGAAATTTGAGGGGCTAGCTTAGAACCCAATTTATCTAAGTTTTGAATAATTAAACTCTGTCTGGTTTCTGCCTCTTGTTGCAGTTGAGATAGTCGAGCAGTTAACCCATTTTCTAATAATTTTATATGATTTAAAACTACATCTTTTTGCCCTTGAACATTAGATTCTGATTCAGACACTTTAGCCACAAAATCAGTTTCTGCTTGTTTCAAGTTTTGCAAAAATGCATTTTTTTCTCCTTCTACATCCGCTTGAAGTCGAGATAGGTGAGGTGCAAACTCTAAACCGAGCTTTTCTAAATTTTCAAGAATTAAGTCTTGTTTGTTTTGAGCTTCTTGTTGCAATTGGGAAAGTCGAGTAGCAAACTCAGCTTCTGATTGTTTTAGATTAGTTAAAACTGCATCTTTCTGCCCTTGTACATCGCCAAGGATTTCACCCATTTGGGGAGAAAATTCAGATGCTACTTGCTTCAGGTTTTGTAGAAGTAAATCTTGTTCTGTTTGCGCCTCTTGTCTCAGTTGAGATAGTTGAGAGGTAAAACCTATTTCTAGATTTTCTAGTGCTTGTTTAGAATTGATTCTTTGTGTATCTAATTCTTCTAATACCTGTTGCTGCGACTGGGACAATTCGGATAGCAGATGAGATATATGTTCTCGTTTAGAGCCTATCTCCTGTTGTAAATCATCTGCCTCATTATTTATATCATCTACAGCGTCTTCGGCTTCTTTGAGGATGTTTTGGACTTTTTGGTTAGCCTCACCAAGTCTGTCTTCTAATTCTCCCAGTTCTTTGAGGTGGAGTTGAACAATCTCTGCAACTTCTCGAATTACAGCTCGGCGTAATAAAAATAAGGCTGCTAGAGCCGCCGCCAAAAGCAGCGCTAGGGTAGCAAGCAAAATATTGAACAGCGTCATTGTGCGGCTGAAGATACGATTTGCTTCAGCTTGAACTTGCTGTTGAACTTGTCTTTCTTGTTGCAACTGTTCTAGTTGCTGCGCCTGAGCAATAATTACTGTCTTGGTTGGTTCTATGTTGGGTTTGATCGATTGGGCTTGGGCAAAACCAATAGACACTAGGAAGGTTGAAAGGACAATACCGCTTTGCGACACCAATGGCAAGAGCTTTAAATTGAGGTGCTTCATAGAACTTCCTATGCCTGTCGGTTTTGTTTTGCGTTGTTGTTATTGTAGCTTCGCACCATTAGCATAATTGAGGTTGGCGATCGCCACTTCTCCAATCTACCAGCACAAGGGAAATTGGGTTGCCTTGGTGGGGAAATGCTGTCGAGTGTGGGAGCGGCCCATGTGTTTAACTCATGCAGACATTAGCCTTAGTGCGAACGAAGAATTAACTACAAATGTGTATAAATATTGCGGATTATTTAAGAAATTAAGTTTTATTCACAAGTCTCTCATATTTCCGAACTATTCTATAAATAGAAACAGCTGATTGTTCAGTTCCTCAAGGATTAACAACAAGCTGCCACCATTGATAGAACACAGGTTTAAAACTATGAATATTTGCCCTTGTTGTTCCAATACACTTTTGTGTCACATACGCAATCATCAAGTTTACTGGTTCTGTCAAAACTGCCGACAAGAAATGCCAGTGCTAGATAGAAAAAATTGCCCATCCTTAGAGGTTGTAAGAGAAGAGTTTCCAAGAAAGCTTCAGCCAGTATAAAAAGCTATCGTATGTAGAGACGCGCTCTAATTGCGTCTCTACTGAGATCTTGCACCTGTTGCAACAACCGCCTGTCACTTAAGTGACAGACTAATAGCCCTCACCTGTTGAAACGGGTTTAAACCTGCATTTGCGAGTCTACTAAGGTAAACTTCTACTATCAGTTCCTTGGAATTAATTCCAAGGTGGGATTTATGACAGGCGCAAGATGTAAGTCTACAAGTTTTGATCGCATGAAACAGATCGACCATGCTCACCTTGGTTAAACTGTTGGGTAGATATTGGTGGAATCCCAAATAAGCGATCGTGCTACAAAACTATGCAAATAACACAACGGCATTACACTCCAGAGGAATACCTAGAGCTAGAGGAGGCGGCTGACTACAAAAGCGAATATATTGACGGACAAATCATTCCTATGGCAGGTGGATCGACAAATCATAATAGAATCGCATTAAATCTAAGTGCTGGATTGAACTTTGCATTCAGACAGCAGGATTACGAAGTTTTCATGGGGGATGTGCGTTTGTGGATACTCCAACAAGCGGATCTACACATATCCAGATGTAATGGTTGTAGCAGGTGAACCAGAGTATTTCAACAACCGTACAGATACGATTACTAATCCCCAAGTTATTGTAGAAGTTTTGTCGAAATCTACCAAAGGTTATGATCGTGAGGAGAAATTTAAGGCTTACCGGACGATCGCAACCGAGGAGGAATACTTATTAACAGATCAAACCAGGATATTGGTAGAACAATATTCTAAGACTGGGAAGAAGCGATGGGAATTGCGGGAGTATGACGAGGAAGATCTTGCGATCGCTTTAACTTCTGTCCCTTTTGAGATTTCGCTACAGGATATATACAATAAGGTAAAGTTTGAAGTGGAAGATGTAGAAGGTGATGGGGCTGATGTTGAGGAAGTGGGTTAAAGGGGGCGAAAGCCTGCTTATCTTCCTACCTTTAACCAACTAAACACTTGAGAAACATTTAGATTGAGTTCTATAAATTCTAATACAGGTAATTTATCATCGCGTGTCAATTCTATCGGTTGCTGGTTTGGCAGAAAGGCAAGCACCAAGCGCTCATCTGGATCGACAAACCATCCTAATTGAGTGCCATGTCGCAGGCAGTGTAGAATATTACTAACTACCTTTGTTGCCTTTTGATCGGGTGAAAGAATCTCAATCGTCCAATCTGGGTAAGTCTCAAACACGTTTTCGATTTCCCCATCAGCATCAAATGGAATTCTGTCCCAAGAGAAGACAGTTACATCTGGTACAATTGAACGCCCGCCAAAAGTACAGCGTAATTCTGGAAACGCTAGCGCAATTCGTCTTTCTTCCGCAACTTGATTTACCGCATCGCAAAGCTTTAACTGTAATCGAGAGTGTTTGCCTTGAGGCATAGGCTTCTGGTATATGTGACCATGAATAAATTCATTAGCAGGCTTTGTCTCTGGTAACTTGAGGAACTCTGCTAGGGTAATTGGTTGGTGAACAGTGGTTGTCATATTACGCGATCGCCTTTCCTAAAATACTCTGTATCGTGAATATTAAAAGGACTAATTGCATTGCTATGTCACAAAAACCTGTCAGCCCTTGGAACTACAAACCTTGGTGGTGTCAACCTTGGTCTATTCTCCTCACAGGTGTTAGCTTAATGGGTGGGAGTTGGTTACTGTTCAAAATCCTTTGGTTAACCGTTCTTGTCTCTATACCTGTACTAACTTGGATGGGCTTTTTCTTGTTAATTTGGCCAAGATTAATGATGCAAATAAGAGAGGGAGTAGGGAGTAGGGAGTAGGGAGTAGGGGAGCAGGGGGGAGAATGATTAATTTCGAATTTCCTTTACCCTTTACCCTTTCACCAACTACCAACTACCTGTACAGACGTAGCAGTGCGCTCGTCTCTACCAGCATTCTAATTTACGACTTGGCTACTATGAAGACGCGGATCATCTCCCCCAGAAGGTGCTACAGGAGCAGAAAATTTAGAAACTTGTCCACTAGCTTGGGCATAAGGCAAAGGCGTGTCGGCAACCAAAGCCTCTAAGTTAGTCGCCATAATCGTACGCGGTTGTTCACCAATAGCATTCGCTATCGCCTCTCCTTTTTGATTCAAAAACACAAAATGTGGAATCCCATCTACCCGATACTTCAACATCTCCGGCAACCACTTGGTATTATCTACATTCAGCATGACAAAATTAAGCTTGTCGGTATACTGCTGCTCGAACTGAGCAATATCAGGAGCCATCGCCTGACAGACAGTACACCAATTTGCATAAAACTCCATTAGTGTAGGCTTACCATTACTCAAAGCCACTTCGAGTGGAGTTGATTTTTCATCCAAAGCAGTCAAAGAAACTTCTTCGGTTTGACTCCTTACACCTAAAAATAAAGCAACACTCAATGCGATCGCCACTATTACAACCAATAAATTCCTAACACGCTTCCCCACACTCAATTGGTTCGCTCCACCCGTCGATTCACCTATGCCTGCCATAATACATTTATTAAAACTTATTAACTGTTTTGATCTTTAGTTTAACCGAACACTCTACCAACCTCTTGGTTCCTCCTTGCTGCGCTTGGTTCGATAAATCAATCTCCCTTACGCTATAACGCCCGAAAACACCTTATTAATCCCTATCCGCTTCCATGAAAAAACGGGTAACACTAACCTTTCCCAAACGTGCCATTCAGATGCCAGTAACCTACCGACTGGCAAAAGATTTTAACGTAGCTGCAAACATTATCCGCGCTGCTGTTGCTCCCAATCAAATTGGCACTTTAGTAGTTGAACTGTCGGGAGATATCGATCAGCTAGATGCAGCAATTGAGTGGATGCGATCGCAACACATTAACGTCTCCTCCGCCCTTGCCGAAATTGTCATCGACTCTGACGTGTGTGTAGACTGTGGTTTGTGTACGGGAGTTTGCCCTACCGAAGCCCTTACCCTGCACCCTCAGACAAGTCGCCTGACATTTACGCGATCGCGCTGTATCGTCTGTGAACAATGTATTCCTACTTGTCCCGTACAAGCAATTTCTACTAATCTTTAGGTTTACTGCTAGATTACCAACCCTACTTTCTCATCAATTCATGGTCTCCAAAATCCAAAATCCAAAATTGATATTAGCCCAGTTTAAATACATCTACTACCACATCCCCATCTCCCCTTAGTCTTTCCTTTGCTGGCGAATCATAAACTACTAATAATGAGGGCATTTTTGTAATATCATGAAATAGGCTTATTCCCTCAGCGCGATCATCAAGATTTCCGTAGGGAATCTCCTGCACCATGTCTGGTTTTGACAGCACATTTTCTTGCAAATTTACCCCACTTTGTAACCGATAAATTCTTACAGGACCATCTAAATCCATTGTTGGTCCCGCTAAAATTAATATGTCTTCACCCATTAAACATAAATCCCGAATTCCTAAACCATTCAAGTGAATAAAATGTTTTTTATAAAGCTGATCCTGTCCAATTTGTTTAAGCTTTAATAATTCTGGGCTACTTGTTTCTAACTCTATTTCTAGCATAATCGCCCAACCGCGTAGCACAGGACCGCGCAAACCTAAAAAGAGGCGATTTTGATAAATGGCTATACCTTCAATATCAAAGCCGTTATCTTTTCCTGGAATTGTTGCATTGACAAAACAGCCTAGATGTGCATCTTTCTCCAGCGCATCTGTCAGTAAGTTTCCCCCTTTGGTTAACTCCAATTTGGCAGCACTCAATTCTACATTTGGATCGTCAGGGTGTTGACAAGTTTTAACTAATTCGCCTCCAATCATAGGAATGCGCCCTAAAATATAACGGTTTGCTTCCGTTTTGATTTGTGCTAGTCTGGCAATATTTTCTACATCTGTTTTATTTGATTTTGGTTTTTTGCGCTTCCAACTATGGGAACCAACAAACCAAAGGTAGTAATCAGTATAGGCAATTCCTTCAATATCAATTTCTTGGTCTTCTGGTTCTGGCAATTTAATAAAATCTTGAACATGAAATCGTTTGTGAGTATCAAAAGTCTGCTCATCAATAAAAGATAAGCGTTCAATAGTTGCAGTTTCGTCTGACCCTAACCATAAATATTTGTCAGAGTCAAGTGTTAACAAAACAGCCGAAATATCTTCACGATGTTCTTTAAATCCATCTTCAAATTTTAGTAATACTTGATTTAGCAATGACGGGTTATTCATAGCTTTTGCTCGCCTTTGTAAATCTAGATTGTAGCCTGATTATTAGTTAAAAAAATCTTTACAAGTATGTATATAAAAAGTTAGCGATTAGCTTTTAACAGCTAACAGCTAATCGCTAAAAGCTAACAGCTAATCGCTAATATCTATTTAATCGTGTTTACGGCACTTCTCACCCTACTTACTACACTAGAGGGGAGGGGAACGTACCCTAGCTGGGGTGAGTATTTTTGTCCTTGTGTTAAACCCCAGTTCAGCATATCTTTCAAGGCTTGTGCCTTATTAGCATCCTGGTAGTTTTTGCTAGCTAGTATCCATGTATAGGTAACAATTGGATAAGAACTTTTACCAGCAGGGTCTGTGATAAAAGCAACTAAATTCTTAGGTAGTTTCACTGCTTCTAAGGCTGTAGCAGCTGATTGTGGCGATGGAGCAACATAACTACCAGATTTGTTTTCCAAAGTAGCTACAGCTATATTATTCTGTACGGCGTATCCATACTCTAAGTAACCAATAGTTCCTGGCGTTTGTTGAATTTGAGCCGTAATGCCTTCGTTACCCTTTGCTCCAACCCCCACTGGCCAATTTACCGTTTTACCCGAACCAACTTTGCTTTTCCATTGAGGGCTGATAGCACTAAGGTGTTTTGTAAAGACTGCTGTAGTACCACTACCATCAGAGCGATGTACTACTGTGATGGGAGTATTGGGTAAGTTTACACCAGGGTTAGCTTTAGCAATTCTAGGATCATTCCAAGTCTTGATATTACCCAGAAAGATATCGGTGTAGACTGCGCGTGGAAGCTTCAAACCAGATTGCACATTTGGCAGGTTATAACCTATAACTACGCTACCTGCTGTCATAGGTAGCAACACCACACCTTGTTTTACCCTCGCAATTTCTTGAGGTGTCATCGCAGTGTCGCTGGCTCCAAAGTCCACTGTTCCCTGAGTAAACTGTTCTACACCAGCACCGCTACCAACAGATTGATAGCTGATTTGAACATTAGGATTACTCTTGTTGTATTCAGAAAACCAACGCTGATACAAAGGAGCAGGAAAGCTAGCACCTGCACCGACAAGGCTAACCCTGGAACCGCCTTGAGCCAGAAGGGAGGAGGATTCTGCGGTAACGCTCTCAGATGGGATTTGACTAGTAGCAACACTTGCACTGAAGGCGATTAAGCACACAAGAACATCCCGCCGTTTGAATTGAACTCGATTTAACATTTTTTGGCACACTCCTACTACTAACCGAATCAACAGTACTACCAGTTGGTAAAGCCAAAGTTAAGGAGTGTATAGCTTTTATCAAAGCTATTAGCTATTAGCTGTTAGCTGTTAGCTTTTTGTCCTTTGAAGGATGACCAATAATCAATGAATAATGACTAATAACTAATAACTATTGACTCTTGACAAATGACACTTGACTCTTGACGAATAACGATGGTAGTAAGTTCTAACTATAAACAGCGATCATCAGGTAAGTTATGATTGACCATGACTCTTTTATTCCAGAGGAGATGATGAGTGCGCCAAAACATCCTCTGGTGAATAATATAGAATTACCACTGCCAGATTCGCAAATTGCCTCTAGCTCAGAAATTCGGGAAATTCAGCAGCGCGATCGCATTCCTGGTGTTGTCAAACGGCTGATTCCATTTGATAGTGGTACATATTGGGAATATTGGTGGTGTGTTCCTGGGCGCGTGTTATTGCCTGAAGATGTAGAATTATTGCAACGCGATCGCAATCGTGTCGAGGCGATCGCAACTAAACTCGTTTGGCTATGGGGTGGACTGTGCTTTACTAAAGATACTTGCCGCGATCAAAACAGCAAACCTGTGTATGATTGGCAAGAGGTAATTGCTTTTGCCCACCAGCAAGGAATCAAACCTGATTTTTTAGATATCGATTTTTTGCCACTTACAATCAAATCAGATAACCGAAATTCTAACTCAAATCCATCTACCCCAACTCATATTGCTGTTGAACCAAACCACTGGCACATTGAATTCTTCCAACTACAACCTACACAAGGGGGGTTTGAACTGCAAGAAGATAAAAATGTTTGCAGTTGCCAAATTTGGACAGGTAAACCCTTCATCAAGTATCTAGACACCGGAGAAACAATTACTCGCTATGACTTATGGGTTTCTAGTCCTCTCGATCTAACTATTCCACCTTGGCAACCATCTTTAATGGCTAATGAGTAACAATTTTTTGATTCCCCAATAGGGAATAAGTCATAAGCAGCATGACTGGTAAATTTCCCTCATGCTAGTATGGATAACTCTAAGTTAATCGACGCTGACTCCAAACAGCATCATGACAGTCAATATACAAACTAAGGCAAAGACATTAGGGGATTGGGCAGCTCTAGCAATTAAGAAACACTTAAATAAAATCATCAAGCATGAAGATGATGTGCTAGCAGATCGATCTCCAGAAGCGTTGCATCAAATGCGTGTCGGTATGCGTCGCCTTCGTAGTGCTATAACTGGTTTTGCGCCAGCTTTAGATTTACCAAAACCAGCCAAAGAAAAGAAAATTGGTGATATTGCTCGGATATTGGGAAGCCTGCGAGATCTAGATGTTTTGCGCGAAGCATTGCAAAATGAATATAAACCGAAGTTACCTGCAAAAGAAAAAAAAGAGCTAGAAACCGCTTTAGACGACTTAGTTAAGCCGCGCCGTCAAGCATTAGCAGAGGTTAAAAAAACTCTAGAAAATGAGCCTTATCAATCTCTCAAGCAGTCTTTGAAGAAATGGCTAAAACAGCCACAATTTCAAGAAATTGCTAAGATGCCAATTGAGGAAGTATTGCCAGATTTACTTTTACCTGAAGTCAGTAAACTGTTGCTTCATCCAGGCTGGTTAGTGGGAACTCAGGTTAAGGAAGGAGAAATTTTACATCAAGAATTAGCACCAGAAATAGTAGAGCAAAAATTGCTAGAGCAAGGAATACTTCTTCATAGTTTGCGTAAAGAAACCAAGCGTATCCGCTATCAGATGGAGGTATTTGAAGACTTTTATAGTGGAGCATACGAGGCATATCTCAAAGATATGAAGAGTGTCCAAGAAGTTTTGGGACAGATTCAAGACAGTTTCGTTTTATCGGAGTTTATGACCAATGCCTTGCAATCCCAGATGAAAAAATCCCTTCCTACCTTGGCAGAACAATTGTCACAGAAAAGTTACATCGCATGGCAACAATGGCAAACCCTACAGCGACGGTATTTGAATCTCGAAATTAGAAAAGGTTTTCACATAGCTATACTTCAACCTACCTGGGGGAATCTCAGTAATAGTAAAAGTTTTGAGAATGAGTAAACCACCCATGCCCACCGTGGAAACTTCAACCTACCTGGGGGAATGTAACGGTACAAGTGGAAACCAGTAGGTGGGCATGGGTGGTATACGATCCTGATTAAGGGAGATATGATCGATTGTGCAGAGATAGGCTCTAAAAACTACCAGGGTTATCGTCCAAAGCCAGCAAGAAATTAATCAAATCATTCTGTTGCGCTGGAGTAAAACCAGTAGTTTGATCCACATAGAATTCATGACCAGTGCCATCGAGGTTACTACGCTCTAAGGCTGGGTTAGCAATATTTGCGGCAACAACTTGATTACGCAGATTGCTATCAACTAAAGCACGTAAGCTGCTAGCACTATCAGCAGGTTTGGCTTGGCTGAGAGTCCCAGTTAACCCCAAACCACTTGGATCTACGACGGTAAAACTGCCATTACGCTTAAACTGAAGTGTGCCTGCTCGCACCGCTACCCCACCATCATGCAGATATGGCGCACTGAGATACAAACCGCGTAACGGAGTAGTTCTGTATCCACCGTCTGGAAGCAGACCATTAGGTAGTGTCGTTGGGCTAGCACTGATACCCTCTGTTGGTACATCCAGCACCTCAGCATCAGGGGGAGCAGGAACAGGAGTGTTGAAAGTGTAAAGCTTAGGTGGCACAAGCAAATCGTTCCAAGCAAGGTGAGATTTACCTCGTGCTGGGTTAGTTCCAATTTCACTGATGGGGTGAATTTTATTGTCAGTAAAGAAAGGTGGAATGTGACAAGTTGCACAGTTTGCCCGCTCAAAAACTTTAGCACCACGCCCAACAGAACCACTTTTGAGTGCCTGCAAGTTCTGCCGATTGCGATTTGCAGGTGGCACTAGGCTATTTTGGAAAGCAGCCAGCGCATTATCTGCAAAGAAGAAAGGTCCACTTGCCGGATCGTTCTGAGCAAAAGTGTTTGGACTGAATAACAGACCGTTAAAGGTGAGAAGACTTGGTTTTAGGTTTGGATAATCACCTGCTCCTGGTGCAGGAATCTGGTCTTCATTCTCGGCTGAATAGGGGTTGGGAGCGACTTGACGCAACCACTCTGAGGGTTTGACTGCTTCTCCATTAGGTAAACGAATACTCGGATCGACAGCGTTTTGGAGTACAACACCTAAATACACTTCAGGATCTATGCCTATAGTCGGTTCGCTTAGCTGAAATGCTGCTAGTAAATTGATCTCAGAGGAGTGGACGGAATTGGTTAGAGTAGCCAATCCTGCGAAAGGACCTACTCCCGCTTCTCCACTAAATGAGTAGGGGGCTGTCTTAAACGTAAAAAGATTTGGGATTTGAACCGTGTTATTGATGCGATCGGGCGAACTCTCAAAGTTACCGAAAGGTACATCAAGTACGATGTCGTCAAAGGCAGTCTCAAACTTTTGAGGATCGGGAAGCTTAACTAAATTGTTATGGCTATCGATGATTGTTTTGCCATTACCTTGGTATTTAGGATCGAGGGGATCGATATTAAGGCGAGCAAAGCCTGCTGCTGAATTTGGTGCTAGAGCAACTATTAAGGCAATGCCGAGATCTCCATTTGGTACTCCTTTAAGGCGTTGACCTGTCTTATCTAAGACAGCATGACACGTTGCACAAGTAAAGTTACCATTAGCTGTCAGTCCTAGAGGTAAATTAGCTCCCCTTTCTACATCAAAGCCTGTATCGATCTCACTCCCTTTAGGAAAAGTCCGACTACCTAACTTTAAATCTTTCTGAAGAGTAATCCGCAAGTTACTTGTTGGTTGACCATGTAAATCGCGAATCGCTTTGTTTATTTCCGGTTGGATCAAAGCTAAGCCTGTACCGAAACCAAACGCGCGCTGAAGACCAAATGTATCACCAATCTTGCGATTGAAAAATATGTTTTCGCCGCTCTCAAGTAATTGCTGAGTGATATGGACGGCTCCAACCCGTTCAAAAGAGCCAGGAGCGCTAGGGTTAAGTCCCTGCTTGCGGACTAACTGCTCTGCTTGTTGTGGTGTAAGTAACTCCCCAAAGTAGTCGTATTGACCTATAGGTTGGGTTGGGGCAGGTTGAAGCAGAGCCTCAGTTGCTAGGGTTGCCTTTGGTGAGATTAGGCTAGTTGATAAAAGTGCCGCAGCAAAACTAGCAACAAGCATCAGGACAAATAGCGAAATCTTTCTACGCCATCGCATATATGCCCCCTATAAGAGGTATATTAAAAAAGTTGTTTGTATTGTACGATACGATTAATTGTTAAAGACAATAAGATACAAAAATTAGGACAAAAATTAGGGGATTTTAAAAGAAAACTGGTTTCTAGACTCAGCCTAGAAACCAAAAGGGGATTAACCCTGATATCATCGATTGTGCAGTTTTGAGATAGCCTCTTAGTCATGTGCATTCTAAGCGCGATACCAACGGTCACACAACGCCCAGGCGGAATGCTCTAAATTTAGGTAATTCAAGAGCTTTCTACTTATGATCAAAAGTAGGAACTATTTAATTTTTGGGCATGAAACGCATCGTCTTGATTGCTGGGTTTGAATCTTTCAACGCCGACTTGTACCGAAAGGCAGCTCAAGAAGCACTTATCAGCTGCCCAGAATTAGATATTAGGGTGTTTAGCGATCGCAATATCACTACCCACGCCGCAGAAGTAGAAGCAGCCCTGCAAGGAGCTGATGTGTTTTTCGGCAGTTTGCTATTTGATTATGACCAAGTATTATGGTTACGCGATCGCATATCTCACATCCCCATTCGCCTGGTGTTCGAGTCAGCCTTGGAATTAATGAGTTTGACTCAACTCGGTGCGTTTGCGATTGGCGACAAACCCAAAGGAATGCCCAAACCGATTAAATTCATCCTTGATAAATTCAGCCAGGGACGAGAAGAAGACAGACTAGCTGGATATCTCAGCTTTTTGAAAGTAGGACCAAAATTATTAAAATACGTACCAGTGCAAAAAGTGCAAGACTTACGCAACTGGTTAATTATCTATGGTTATTGGAATGCAGGCGGATCAGATAATGTTGCTGCCCTATTTTGGACACTAGCAGAAAAATATTTAGGAATCAAGGTAGGCGAGATTCCCCCGCCCCTCGAAACCCCCAACATGGGATTACTACATCCCGACTATCAAGGATTTTTTGAATCACCCCGCGCATACTTGGAATGGTATCAGGGCGAGAGGCGAGAGGCGTTAGCGAAGCGGGACGAAGTCCGAGGCGAGAGGCGAGAGGACAAGGAGACAATTACCAACTACCGTACGGGCGGGTTTATCAGACATACTTGTGAACCTCCAGATACTCGTTTAAACCCGCCCCTACCAACTACCAATTACCAATTACCAGTAGTCGGCATACTGCTGTATCGCAAGCACGTAGTTACGCGCCAGCCTTATATTCCTCAATTGATTCGCAGCTTTGAACAAGCCGGATTAATACCTTTGCCTATATTTATCAATGGGGTAGAAGGTCATGTCGCTGTGCGAGATTGGATGACTACCACCCATGAAGTCGCGCAGAGACAACAAGGTAATGTAGAAATTCCTTCCCTGTCCGGTGAAGCAGTTCATGTAGATGCTATTGTCTCTACAATTGGCTTTCCTTTAGTTGGTGGTCCTGCTGGCTCAATGGAAGCAGGGCGGCAAGTGGAAGTTGCTAAACGCATCCTGGGGGCTAAAAATGTACCTTATATAGTAGCTTCCCCACTACTGATTCAAGATATTCATTCTTGGACACGACAAGGCATTGGGGGGTTGCAAAGTGTCGTATTATATGCATTGCCAGAATTAGATGGCGCGATCGATCCAGTTCCCTTGGGTGGCTTGGTGGGAGAAAAAATTTATCTAATTCCCGAACGGGTACAGCGTTTGATTGGTAGGGTGAAAAACTGGATTGCCTTGCGGCAAAAGCCAATATCAGAACGCAAAATTGCAGTTATTCTCTATGGCTTCCCGCCTGGTTACGGTGCTACGGGAACAGCTGCTTTACTCAATGTACCGCGATCGCTCCTCAAGTTCCTGCAAGCACTCAAAGCACAAGGTTACACTGTCGGCGATTTACCTGAAGATCCAGAAGAATTACTTCGCCGCGTCAAAGAGGCAGATGAAGATTTAATGTCACGCAAAGACGCAAAGGCGCTAAGAGATTCGGAAGGTTCCTTCCTTTGCGCCTTAGCGTCTTTGCGTGAAACAAAATCACCAGTTATGGTTCACACGCGGATATTAGAAAAATGGCTGGGATATCTACATACATCTCGAATTGAGAAACATTGGACTTTGACGGGTAGTGGGATTAAAACCTATGGAGATGAATTTTTACTCGGTGGTGTGCACTTAGGTAATGTTTGGATTGGTGTGCAGCCGCCATTAGGTATCCCTGGCGATCCGATGCGGCTGATGTTTGAGCGTGACTTAACTCCTCATCCTCAGTATGCAGCTTTTTATCAATGGTTGCAGCATGGTTTGCAAGCTGATGCTGTTGTTCATTTTGGGATGCACGGTACTGTTGAATGGTTGCCAGGATCTCCTTTGGGTAATACAGGTTACTCTTGGTCTGATATTCTCTTGGGGAATCTACCTAATCTTTATATATATGCGGCTAATAATCCCTCAGAGTCAATTTTGGCAAAGCGGCGGGGTTATGGGGTGATCGTTTCTCATAATGTACCGCCTTATGGTCGGGCTGGGTTGTATAAAGAATTAGTCGCCCTGCGAGATTTGATTTCGGAGTATCGGGAAGATCCAGAAAAAAATTATGCTCTGAAGGAGGCGATCTGCAAGAAGATTGTAGATACGGGGTTAGATGCCGATTGTCCGTTTGAAGAGGCAAGGCGTTTGGGTATTGCTTTTACTCCTGAAAATGCACGGATGTTTAGTGCAGCTGTGTTTAATTCTTATCTGGTGCAGTTGTATGAGTATTTGCAAGTTCTCGAAAATCGTCTTTTCTCTTCTGGGTTGCACGTATTTGGGGAACCTCCTACAACAGAGGAACTGGCAAGTTATCTGAAGGCTTATTTTGGGGAGGAGTTGTCGGAGGAGGTGTTGAGTGCGATTACAGAAGGAAACGTAGACGCGGTAGCGGCTTCTCGAAGAGTACCGCAAAGACGCGCCAGCGAAGCGAAGGGCGATAGCCCGTTAGCACACGAAGGGGGGGAGGAGAGGATAGAAGAGGCGAGGCAAATACGTGATTTGTTGTTGCAAACAACTGATGAGTTAACAAATCTGTTGCGGGGGTTGAATGGTGAGTATATTTCGCCTGCACCAGGAGGGGATTTGCTCAGGGATGGTATGGGTGTTTTGCCGACGGGACGTAATATTCATGCTTTAGATCCTTATCGGATGCCGTCGCCTGCTGCTTATGAAAGGGGACGCGCGATCGCTCAAAATATTATTACCCAGCATCTACAAGAACATGGGAAATATCCCGAAACTGTTGCTGTAATGTTATGGGGACTAGATGCAATCAAAACCAGGGGCGAATCTCTAGGTATTCTTCTAGAATTGGTAGGAGCTGAACCTGTTAAGGAGGGAACTGGGCGCATTGTCCGCTACGAGTTGAAACCTTTGGCAGATGTTGGACATCCGCGCATTGATGTGCTAGGGAATCTCTCTGGTATTTTCCGCGATAGTTTTGTCAATATCATTGAATTACTCGATGACTTATTCCAACGGGCGGCTGATGCTGATGAACCAGAGGACAAAAATTTTATTCGCCTCCATGCTAAGGCTTTAAAAGCACAGGGCGTAGAAAATCCCTCGGCTAGGTTATTTTCTAACCCAGCAGGAGATTTTGGTTCAATGGTGAATGAGCGTGTGGTAGATAGTAGTTGGGAATCAGGCAATGAGTTGGGTGATACTTGGCGCGATCGCAATGTTTTTAGTTATGGTAGACAAGATAAAGGTAATGCTAGACCAGAAATTCTCACTCAATTGTTGCACTCTTGCGATCGCATTGTGCAAGAAATTGACTCAGTTGAATATGGTCTAACTGATATCCAAGAATACTACGCCAATACAGGCGGCTTGAAAAAAGCAGCCGAAAAACAACAGGGTAAAAAGGTTAACGCCAGTTTTGTCGAAAGCTTCTCTAAAGACACCACACCGCGCAACCTCGAAGACTTACTTAGAATGGAGTATCGCACCAAGTTACTGAACCCCAAGTGGGCGGAAGCAATGGCGAATCAAGGTTCAGGTGGTGCATTTGAAATTTCCCAGCGGATGACTGCACTCATTGGTTGGGGAGGTACTGCAAATTTTACTGATTCATGGGTATACGATGGAGCAGCCGATACTTATGCCCTAGATCAAGATATGGCGCAAAAATTGCAACAAGCGAACCCTGAAGCCTTCCGCAATATTGTCGCCAGAATGCTAGAAGCGCATGGACGAGGTTTCTGGCAACCGAGTGAGGATAAGTTAGAAAAGCTACGCGAATTATACGAATTAACCGATGAGGAACTCGAAGGCGTAAAGATTTAACGGGTAGGGTGCGTTAACGCAGTGTAACGCACCTGACAAATCGAATTGATAAAACTTCTTATGTGTGAGCTTTTCAAAATCCAAGAACCCCTCATCTAAAATATAGCAGTAAGTAGATAGATTAGGACAAGCCAATTTACTAGAAGACAATTGTTACAGGACTTTTTACCCTACTCCCTACTCCCGTACGGGCGGGTTGATCAAGCATACTTGTAAGCAAACAGGTAACTCATTTAAACCCGCCCTTCTTTACTCCCTACTATAGTATTACGAACACCCCTCAATATATTCGACTTGGGGACGTTTACCGGATCTGAATTGAGTTACTCGCTTGCCGTCAGTCTCAAATATTACACGATAGTTGCTATCTGCGCGGTCTTTTGGTACTAACGTCAGGTAATGCCCACCTTGAACGTATTTATGAGGGGTAACTTGAATTTGTCCCTGGTAGAGTGACTTGATTTTGGCTTCCGTATCACCAATCTTCGCGCCGCTGTGGGTAGTAATGCTCCTATTTTTCCACACATCTACTCTAGCAATGTGATCCCCCACTACCATAAATCCAATCGAGTTGGGTTCTCGTTGCGGCTTGACGTAAAAGCAACTGGAATTAACTTGATAGCCATCCTCTCGAACAAGCCTCGTACCAGCAGCTTTTGATGCTTCAGCTACAGTCATACCAACTCGAACTGATCCAATACCATTAATATATACTTTCGAGGAGTTTGTAAGTTTTGTTTGTGCTATTACTGCCTCTACACTCAGAGAAAAAAAAGCAAGTGTGCCGAGCAAAAAAGTTAAAAAAGGAGTGCGGCAGGACATGGCAACGCTATTAATAATTCTCGGTTTAATTAGCATTTCAACTTTAATCAAATGAGCGACAATAAAAGGAAATTGTTGCCAAAATTGTCAAATCAACGCCCGCATTTGCCAAATGTAGCCAGACACGAGGATTAGGAGTCTCTTAACCCAAGCTCGAGCGCAAGAGCGCCCCTCTTCAATCAGCCTCAATTTGTCTGGCTACCGTCAGCGCTGAATAACTCACACCCGCTGTTCCTTCGCCTGGATGGGTGGAGTCACCAACTAACCACAGGTGCTTAATCGGTGTACGAGTAGCAAAACCAAAAGGACCAAAAGTAGGGATTCTTTGACCGATACCGCCGACTATACCTTGATCGCGCGCAGTATAACGGGCAAAGGTGCGGGGTGTAGCGGCTTCTTGGTGGAGAATGGTTTCTGGGGTGAGATGGAAGAATTGGGAAAGTTTTGCGATCGCCTCTTGTGTATACTTCTCCTTCATCGCCTCATAATCATCATCTCGCCACCAAGGATTTGGATCTACAAACGAAGATGCAATAATTGTCGCCTTCCCTTCTGGGGCGCGTCCATCTCCTGGTTTGCTGACTGAGACAAACAGAGAATTATTTTCCCCAATTGGACCCGTCGCATCATACATAAATTGTAAGTGGGGCGGACACCTTGGGGGAATGGCGCTTTCGTCTACACCCAAATACACTACAAATGCACCTGACGCAGATGGTAGTTTTTCCACTCGCTGTTTGTAGCCTTGGGGTGCATTTTTACCCAATAATTGCACCAGATTTTGTACTGTTACATTAGCAACTACATGATCGGCTGGTTCTGTCCAAGCTTCCCCAGTTTTCTGATTGCGAATTACTACACCCACTGCTTTACCATTCTCTACTTTGATGCGATCGCCAGTATGTTGCATTAATAGCTTACCGCCATCTCGTGTTAAAGATTCTTCTAGGCGATCGCTCAATACTTGCATACTACCTTGAAGATGAAATAATCCTTGCGGTAACTGAGAAACACTCAATGCTGTCGCCGCATAAAGTAGGGCTGTTTCGTCTGCATCCACCTGAGAATAAAGCTTGAGTTGCAGATCTAAAAACGTCCTCAACCGCCAGTCATCTTCTAATCCATGACCGCGCAAAGCACCCCCTACTGTTAAAAAAGTGTAGGGTAGAGTAAACAAAGTTCCCAAACGCAATGCTTTTGTTAGTTGCCACAAATCCCACACATTGCGCGGTGGTAAAATTGGATCGCGTTGCTGAAACTCCCAACTCGCCCTGAATAAGTCATCCATCAGTAACCAAAAGCGATCGCTACCAGGAAACTGTTGCTGTCTTTCTAGCTTCCACCTTTTGGGATCTCGCCAAACATTTATCGGTTGAGTTTCGCCAGGTAAATACACCGCACAAGCAGGATCGCAGGGTGTTGCTGCTGGTAAATCTATTTCCAGTTCTGAGAAAATGCGATGGTGAATTCCTCCTGGTTCCAATCCCGCTACTTGAGTAGCACCTACATCGAAAGTAAAGCCTTTGCGTTTGAAGGTAGAAGCACATCCCCCAGGTACAAGGGCTTGATCTACTACTATGACTTGATAGCCACGCTTGCACAGTAACGCCCCAGCTGTCAAACCACCAATTCCAGCACCTATTACTACTACACGGGATTTATTATTGGCTTGACGGCTTGACATGAGTTAAGAGTTAAAAATTTCTTCTACACTATCTTTATATAATTTAGTTTAACCAATTTTCCACAATCAAGCAAATCTTATATTTCCAGCATCAATTAAAGCTTGTTTGAGCAAATTAGATGTTGAAGAACTTAGTTTAGGAAGGTTAGCTAGGATAAGCAAATCATAGTATTATTTAATTATTCTAGCTATCTTATTTAATTCAATATTTATTTCATTCAAAAAGGAATATCAGCGTAGCTTGGCTCCACAGCTTTAGGAAGCTTTTGAATAGCTAGATATTTGAAGTTTATGTTACTTCTGGGAATTAAACCATCAGCACCAGTAAGAAGATTATTTCTAATAACTGGTGGCAGTATAAGCGATGAGTGCAAATGAATGTCTCCTGCAGTATAGCTACGTATGATTTTTGATTTAGTGCTGATGCTAACGTATGCCTCAATCTGCTCCATTAAACTAACAACTGATCTATAGTTCAAATCCGCTATTATAATAATACTGTTAGCAGGCATCTCTGTAATTAGAAAATCTAGGTTCTTAATAAATATTTCAGAATTAGAGATAAACTCGTTTAAGCAATTTTGGACAAAAAACAAATTACTAGTTTGAATTATGTCTCTAATTGAAGGGAAAACATTTTTTTGACATAGATTGAGACTATATCCATTTAGCGTGAATTCCCAACCTGGACATAAATTTGCTACAACATCCTTTGTAATTTCTCTACTTCTACTCCATGTACTTGCAGCAATGTCATAAGTATGGGCTACAGCATATTTAGCAGCGGAGTAATTAGAACTTAGGTATTTTACCCAAGCAACAGTTTCAGGTGCTGGACCAGCACAAAAGAAACAAGCCTGTAACTTTCTAGAGCCTACAAAGCAAGAATGAAGGTAATTATAATTAAGATCACAAAGAACCTTAAAAGTCATTTCAGTATACTGTGGGTAGTAAGCCAGGAGATATGCCGCCTGGATATTAGAGTCACTGTAATCAACCGTCACTTGATTTACTTTATAGCTCTGCCTTAACTGTTTTACATAATCCTGTAAACTTTGTAAGTAAAGTTCTACGTTATTAATTTGATTGTGCTTGACAATACCATCCAGAATGTAGCTATACATTGGAAGGGTTGATGTGCGTTTTACAATTCAAGGATAAAAAACACATCAACTATGTGATAACAGTACTTCCTCTGAATTATTTCAATATTGATTTTCCCTAATTTTACTTATGCTTTAGTTTATCTAATCTTCATTTTAAGCTAACACAAACTCCTTTGACTAAACTTTCATTTTATTACTCTGAAGGTAAGATTAATTCTTGGTTCAACTAACTTAGCTGTCTTTGGTATTTGATGCTGCCAAAAATGCTGAGTAGAACCTTTCATGAGCAGAAAAGTTCCATGAGCTAAATTTACTTCCTTTTTTAGCTCTTTTTTGTACTTATGCCTAAACATAAAGCGTCGTGTTCCACCAAAGCTAACAGATCCAATTACTGGATTTTCACCTAGTTCAGGTTCATCATCACTGTGCCAAGCTACGCTATCACTACCACTTCGATATAAATTAAGCAATACGCTATTAAATTCAACTCCTGATAAAACTTCTATTTTGGATTTTATTTCTAGTAATGTGGGAGTCCAAGGCTGAGGATTCATTGCTATTTTTGAGTATGTGTAGGACTTTCCACTATCTCCATACCAAGCTGTAAGTCTAGGTATAGGAACAGAATTACCATACATTTTTATATATTCTTGTTTCCAATTCGGATCGTTGTACAAATTTGAAAATAATTGATTACTTTCCTTTTCGTCAAATAAAGTTTGGTAGATAACAATATCACCTTCAGGCATTGATAATGAGTCTGCTATCGGCTGGCTTGTTTTTGGTGTCTTTTCTGAATTTTCTAATTTGTCCCAAAGACCCTTTTGCTTATACATATTAAACCGAATAATTCGCTACTTTGATCTTCCTCTAATTTAACTAATAATATGCTGCCTTTTGTATTTTTAGGCAATGTTTAAAGATAGTGAATATATACGTGAAGATTTAGCAAATACTTACGCAGTAAGCAAGTAGTAGTAGGGTGTAGCAACGCACCCTACAGACAAACTAAAACATCCAGTTCACTTGCAAGCCTACAATATCGACAGAATTATCGAATTTCCCTGTCAAATTGCCGTTGGTTGTACTCACCTGATTGATTTGGGTATCATCAACAAAAAGATGGGCATACCCTATATCAAAGCTGAGTGAGTCAGATGCTTTGTAACTTGCACCAATCGCTAGCCATGTCCGATTACTATCAGGAATTCTCGGTGTGATATACTTTTCATCAGCAGGGCTTTCGTCATAGGCAACACCAGCACGTAATTGCCAAGCATTATTTAATGTGTAATTGACTCCCAACGCATAGCGAAAAGTGTCATGCCAATTTTCAGGTAGGACGCTATCGGGTTGTACTGGGTTATCGAATTTAATTCGTAACTCCTCAAAACGACTCCAACCAGTCCAAGTAATATCGGCTGTAGCTGCTAGGCGCGGACTAAGTTGCTGGTAGGCGCTAAGTGATACTGTTGCAGGTAATTTCAATTTCGCCCTAATATCACTATCTGTGAAGCGACCAGTTGCTGCCAAGGGTGCGGCGGCTGTAGGTACTCTAAAGTCTGCGTCTCCTTCTAAATTGTGCGTGATGGGGGAACGAAAAGCTAACCCAATTCTGGTATTCTGGCTAGGTTCGTACAGCAAACCCAGATTATATCCCCAACTCCAGTCATCGCCATTAAGTTCAACAAAACCGTCGGCTGTTTGAGGGCGTGTAGGTAATCTATTACCCAAGCCAATTAAACCGAAATCGATCCCATTGGTAAGTTTAGCATTTGCATATTGCAAGTTGATACCAGCGCCGACAGATAAGTTATCAGTTAGCTTAGCTGCTAGGGTGGGATTGATGTTGATCGTAGTCAGTTCTGAATCAATCGCGTAGTAACGCCCTACCCAGGTGTCATTGTATTTTGTTTTTAGACCAAAGGGCGAATTGATGCCTAAACCAAGCTTGATGCGATCGCTAACATCCCACGCAGCATACAAATTTGGTAGTAAGATATTAGCACCACCATCGCCACCATTATTCCCAGTAAGTGGAGTGCCTGTAACAATGGTAGATCCTCTGTTCTGGAATACAGCCGACGGAGATATATAGTATACAGCAGCATTTACAGAACTGCCTGATAAGCGAGTTAGCCCCGCTGGATTAAAAAATATTGTACTGGCATCTTCAGCCGCCGCACTGCCAGAAAAGGCATTGCCCAAACCACGTACACTCTGTTCAGTAATCGCAAAGCCTGACGCTAAAGCAGAAGCAGCTGTACCAATAATACCCAAACACACCAAAAACGGCAACAACGCCGCATTCAATCGAAGCTTTCTCACTGTGATTTCTAATTTTTCGGTACACCAACTATAGACCTTTGAGATGTTACACTTATAGCTTTAAAGTAAATAAATAAATTATTAAATAGTTACAATTTTTTATAGTTTTGCTCATTAAGTTGATTAATTCGTAATTTATAATTTTGCTTACTCTCCTACGGGAATTTACCAAACATTCTTGTAAGTACGGGCTGAGCGTCGCTATATGCCTTTACAGTATATGATGACTTTTTTAATATTGAGAATTACAAAATAACGAAACTAGTGGAGAGATTATTAACGAACAATGAACAAGTGGTAATTGGGAATTGATAATTGATAATTGATAATTGATAATTGATAATTGATAATTGTCCCCCAGCCCCTTACCAATGCAGACACTATCTAATCAGTGGCATGGTAGCCTTAACTTGGTGTTTGCTAAAGTTCAGAATAAAACTGAACTAATTTACAATCAGGTACAAGCGCCCCTGAAGGTACAGCGACCATTTTATCCAGAAGGATCAGAGGTTTGTCATAGTGTAGTATTGCATACAGCAGGGGGAATTGTCGGTGGCGATCGCTTAGATTTAAATTTCCAACTGCAACAGGAAGCGAAAGCTTTAATTACTACAGCTGCTGCAAGTAAAATTTATCGTAGTAATGGGTTACAAGCACGACAATCCATTCAGATGCAAGTTGACGCTGATGCTACTTTAGAATGGTTGCCCCAGGAAACAATTGTATTCAATGGTGCAATTTATCGCCAAGACTTGAGAGTAGAATTAGCTCCGAAAGCAACTTGGATAGGCTGGGAGATTACAAGATTTGGGCGTAGTGCCAGAGGAGAAAGATTTCTACAGGGAGAGTGGCGCAGTAATACCGAAGTTTGGCAGCAAGGCATCCCCCTTTGGATAGATAGACAATGGCTACCAGGTAATGAGGAAATCATCAACAGTCCTCACGGCTTAGCAAAACAACCGATTGTAGCAAGCCTCGCCTGGATAGGGCAACCAGTCTCACCAGAAATAGTAGAACTAGCACGTTCCTTGTGGAGTCCCACGTCAGAAGCCAGAAGTCAGGAGACAGGAGTTAGGAGTCAGGAGACCCACGAAGATCGACCCACGACAGAATATTTAATTCTTTCATCTCCCTCATTTGGTGTTACTCGTCTTCCTTGTGGATTATTATGTCGCTATCGTGGCTCTTCTACCACACAAGTGCGAAACTGGTTTACAGCTGTGTGGCAGCTATTGCGTGTATCCTATTTAGGACGCTCTAGCTGTCTACCTAGAGTTTGGCAAATCTGAAGGGATAATCAATGCAACTCACGCCGCAGGAAAAAGACAAGCTACTTATTTTCACTGCTGCCTTATTAGCAGAACGACGCAAAGATAGAGGATTAAAATTGAATTACCCAGAGGCAGTTGCTTACATTTCTGCCGCAATTTTAGAAGGAGCTAGAGATGGTCGTACTGTAGCAGATTTAATGAGCTATGGTGCAACTTTGCTGACAAGAGATGATGTGATGGAAGGTGTACCAGAAATGGTGCAGGAAGTGCAAGTAGAAGCAACATTTCCCGATGGTACAAAATTGGTGACAGTTCACAACCCAATTCGTTAGACTCAATTACACCACACTTGGCAAATAGAATTCAAGCTTCACGCGCTTTGAGATTCAAATTCTAGCAACCAATAGATGCGTACGGTGCGTTAGTTTCTCGCTTTCTATGACAAAAAGATTAGTGATACAAAACAAGTAACCTAGAGAATGATTTGAGGAAGGGGTAATGATTCCAGGGGAAATGATAGTTCAGCCAGGGGAAATTGAACTGAATGCCCAACGTGCGGTAATTCGTTTGCAGGTAGCAAATACAGGCGATCGCCCGATCCAAGTCGGTTCCCACTTCCACTTCTTGGAAGTCAACCCAGCCTTAGAATTCGACCGCGAACAAGCCTATGGTATGCGCCTAGACATCCCAGCAGGTACAGCAGTACGCTTTGAACCAGGAGACGAACGAGAAATATCACTAGTACCCCTAGCAGGAAGCCGCATTGTCTACGGCTTCAACGGCACAATTAACGGAAAACTAGACACTTAAAAATCTTACGGGCGCGTTTTCCTGGGGTTTAAACCCTAGGCTAATGCGTCCTTTGCGGTTCGATAATTCTTCTAAAACTCTTTTGAGGAGTCCATATGAGTTACAGAATGGATCGCCGTGCTTACGCTGAAACATTTGGACCAACACTGGGGGATCGCATTCGCCTCGCCGACACAGAATTATTCATCGAAGTCGAACAAGACTTTACCACCTACGGCGATGAAGTTAAATTCGGCGGCGGTAAAGTCATCCGCGACGGTATGGGACAATCCCCCATTTCCAACGCTGATGGTGCGGTAGACATGGTAATCACCAACGCCCTCATTCTCGACTGGTGGGGCATTGTCAAAGCAGATATCGGCATCAAAGACGGTAAAATATTCAAAATTGGTAAAGCTGGAAATCCGTACATTCAGGACAACGTAGATATTATCATTGGTCCTGGTACTGAGGTAGTAGCTGGCGAAGGCAAGATTCTCACAGCCGGAGGAATTGACACTCACATTCACTTTATCTGTCCTCAGCAAATCGAATGTGCGATCGCCTCCGGTATCACTACAATGATCGGCGGCGGTACAGGTCCCGCAGCGGGTACAAACGCCACAACCTGCACCCCAGGACCTTGGAACATTCACCGAATGCTACAAGCAGCTGAAGCCTTCCCCGTCAACTTAGGTTTCTTAGGCAAAGGTAACAGCAGCCAACCCCAAGGATTAATTGAACAAATTGCAGCTGGCGCGATCGGTTTGAAACTACATGAAGACTGGGGAACCACACCCGCCACTATTGATACTTGCCTGAGCGTTGCCGATGAATATGATGTACAAGTGGCAATTCACACAGACACCCTAAACGAAGCCGGATTTGTCGAAGCAACCATCGCCGCCTTTAAAAATCGTGCTATTCATACTTACCACACCGAAGGTGCAGGCGGCGGTCACGCCCCAGATATTATTAAAGTCTGTGGTGAAGCTAATGTCTTGCCTTCTTCCACCAACCCCACACGCCCTTATACAGTCAATACCCTGGATGAACACCTAGATATGTTGATGGTATGCCATCATCTCGATCCTAGCATACCAGAAGACGTTGCTTTTGCCGAATCACGTATTCGCCGCGAAACGATCGCCGCCGAGGATATTCTGCACGACTTAGGCGCATTCAGCATGATTTCCTCCGACTCCCAAGCGATGGGACGAGTAGGAGAAGTAATTATTCGCACTTGGCAAACAGCACACAAAATGAAAGTGCAAAGAGGACATTTATCCCCGCAAGGAGAGTCATCAGAAAATGACAACTTCCGCGCCAAAAGGTATATTGCCAAGTACACAATTAATCCCGCCATTACTCACGGTATTGCTAATACGGTTGGTTCAGTCGAAGTTGGGAAACTAGCAGATTTATGCCTCTGGCATCCTGCCTTTTTTGGTGTGAAACCAGACATAGTAATTAAAGGCGGTGCGATCGCAATTGCTCAAATGGGAGATCCTAACGCCAGTATCCCCACACCTCAACCAGTGCATATGCGTCCAATGTTTGCTAGTTTTGGCGGTGCGATCGCTGCTACATCCCTCACATTTGTCTCACAATCGGCAATAGATCGGGAAATTCCCATTCAACTAGGTTTACACAAGCAGACTGTTGCAGTATCACAGACACGACAACTAACTAAAACCCACATGAAACTAAACGATGCTCTACCTCACATGGAAATAGACCCAGAAACCTACGAAGTTAGAGCAGACGGTCAACTACTCACCTGCGAAAGTGCCACCGTCCTTCCCCTCGCCCAACGCTACTTTTTATTTTAATAACTAGCTATTAGCTATTAGCTTTTAGCTGTTAGCTGCTCTGACACCAAACCCTTAAAACCTTACTTAACTTTACCTCTTAGCGCCTTTGCGTCTTTGCGCGACACTATACTTAAATTACAACTACAATTAAGCAAGTTGTTATTAAAAGCTGTATAAATTTAATTACACCTTGCTAATAATAAAAAGGCATCAACTATCAAAAGACAGAAAAACATTCATCCCTTAGTAAGAGGTCAAAAAAGCAGTCAAAAGGAAAAATGATACAGATATAGATATATTAAAAAATCTTAATCTAATCTAACTGCTGATTCCATGACTGCCCAATCCTCTGCCGTTGACAGGATATTAGTTGTAGACGACTCTCCAGATAACGTATTCCTCATTCAAACGATTTTGGAAGAGGAAGGATATGATATTAGCACAGCAGAAGATGGTCCCTCTGCTTTAGCACAGATTGACGAATGTGCACCACATTTAATATTGCTGGATGTAATGATGCCAGGAATGGATGGCTTTGAAGTAACTCAACGCATCCGAAAAAATACTAAATTGCCATTTATCCCCATTCTGCTAATCACCGCCTACGACCAACCCAGCGTAGCGCAAGGATTAGATATGGGTGCAGATGATTTCATTCGCAAGCCAGTTGAAGTTGATGAATTGCTAGCACGAGTGCGATCGCTCCTTCGACTCAAGCATAGCGTAGACGAACGTGACCAAATCGCCCGCCAACGGGAAGATTTTGTTTCTCGTCTGACTCACGATCTACGCACTCCCTTGGTAGCAGCAGATCGAATGCTGTTGCTATTTCAGCAAGGTGCTTTAGGAGAACTGTCGCCTATCATGCACGAAGCAGTTGACACCATGATTCGCAGCAACAAAAACTTGCTGCAAATGGTTAATACTCTGCTGGAAGTATATCGTTTTGAAGCTGGACGCAAAAATCTCACCTTTTTACCAGTTGACATTGCAGATGTACTCGAAGAAGTGGCTAAGGAATTGACTCCCTTAGCTGGGGACAAAGGACTACCATTAAAGTTACAATTCGATCAAAAACCAACTTCAACCAAAGTATTAGGCGATCGCTTAGAGTTGCATCGCGTCTTCACTAACCTTGTGGGCAATGCGATCAAATTCACCGATGCTGGTTCAGTCACTATCCGTCTCCTACCCGATCAGGCAACAAACAACACCATGAAGATTGAGGTAGAAGATACTGGTTCCGGTATCTCTCCTCAAGATCAAGCCACCTTATTTGAACGATTTCGCCAAGGTAGCCACAAGCGTTCCGGTAGTGGTTTGGGACTTTATCTTTCTCGCCGCATCGTTGAAGCTCACAAAGGCAGCATTGAGGTTAACTCAGAGTTAGGTAAAGGTAGTCTCTTCATTGTCCGCCTGCCTATATTGATCTAGCTGAGGGGGCTGACTCCTCTGAGGAGGCAAAAGGTAGATTAAGAATTAATATTCTGTCTTCTGTCTTCTGTCTCCTGACTCCTGACTCCTAAGAATAAAAAATCGCGTCGGGCTGAAAAGATATGGCTGTACTTTTTTGCTAAATTCGTGTATGATTTTCTTAATAATGGAAATCTGTGCAAAATTATTATTAAGGGTTATATTCCCATTATTAAGTAGATAATACCAAGCTGCTTGAAATTTTGCAATAGCTCCTTTAAAATTTGTCGTTGCTCAATCTCAAGCTATAAAATAACTGTATTGTTTAGTATCCTTGCCTTGCGATGCTCACTCAATCAACCGTCAGTGACATCATCCGTCAACAAAGAGACTTTTTTCAAACTGGAAAAACGAAAGACATTGCTTTTCGCATTAGTGGGTTAAAAAAGCTAGAGCAAGCAATTAACGACAATGCAGCAGCGATTACTGATGCATTAAAAGCAGATTTAAATAAACCAGAATTTGAAACGTATTTGACAGAAATTGCGCTCAGCCAAAAAGAAATTAGTTATGCGATTAAAAATATAAAGACTTGGACTAAGCCACACAAAGCTAATATTGGGCTTGAGCAACTTCCAGGTTTTGGGCGGATATTGGCAGAACCAGTGGGTGTAGTTTTAATTATCAGTCCTTGGAACTATCCATTCCAGCTTATTATTACACCGTTGGTAGGAGCGATCGCAGCGGGTAACTGTGCCATTCTCAAACCATCAGAAAACGCCCCTCATACTTCTCGTATCTTAGCCAAGATTCTGCCACAATATTTTGATCCTGCCTATATTGCCGTATTAGAAGGTGGCGTTGAAACTAGTCAACAACTATTAGCCCAAAAGTTTGACCACATCTTCTTTACAGGTGGCACTACGATAGGCAGAATGGTGATGGAGGCAGCAGCAAAACATCTTACCCCAGTCACTTTGGAATTAGGCGGTAAAAGTCCTTGTATTGTAGATGCACATACCAATATTGAATATACTGCCAGACGCATTACTTGGGGTAAATTTATCAATGCTGGTCAAACTTGCGTTGCTCCTGACTATCTTTTAGTTGAGCAAAAAATTAAGCAAGAATTAATAGATAGCATTCAAAAGTGTATTCGAGAATTTTTTGGTGAGCAACCGATTGTAAGTCCTGACTATGCCAGAATTATCAATCAAAAGCACTTTAACCGACTAGTTGAATTTCTCAAAGACGGTGAAATTATTATTGGCGGACAGAGCAATTTAGATGAGCGTTATATTGCTCCTACTCTGCTCAATTGTACTTCCTTGCAAGTGCCAGTAATGCAAGAAGAAATTTTTGGTCCAATTCTACCTGTATTTACCTATAGTGACATAGAAGAAGCGATCGCCATCATCAATCAAAAACCAAAACCCCTAGCTCTGTACTTATTTTCTCGCAACAAAAACCTACAACAGCGAGTTTTACACTCAACTTCATCCGGCAGCGTTTGTATTAACGATACAGTGATACAGTGTGCTATCCCAACTTTACCTTTTGGCGGCGTTGGTGGTAGTGGCATGGGTAGATATCACGGTAAAGCTAGTTTTGATACCTTCTCCCACTATAAAAGTGTATTGAACAGATCTTTACTGCTCGATATAAAATTGCGCTACCCTCCATATACCCCTGGTAAATTCCAGCTACTCAAACGCATCCTTGGATAAGGTGAGGGGTTTGGGGCTTGAGGCTTGAGGCTAGGGAAAAGGTGAAGGATAAAGGTTGAAGGTTGAAGGTTAAAAATTAAATATTAAATTTTACACTTCACACTTCACACTTACACTTTATACTTCGCGCCTTCATATTTTACACTTCGCGCCTTCCCTAGCCTCCAGCCTCCAGTCCCCAGCCCCTAAAAAAAGCCACTATAGCGCTCTTCTGCCCAAGGTTCTCCGCGACGGTGGTAGCCATTGCGTTCCCAGAAACCCAATTCTTCGTTTTCTAGAAACTCCAGACCATTAATCCACTTGGCGCTTTTCCAGGCGTAGAGGTGGGGAACGACTAGCCGCAGTGGACCGCCATGTTCTGCTGGTAGTGGTTCACCAAATACGGTGTGAGCGAAAAAGTTTTCTTCCCGCACAAAATCTGCGATCGCAATATTGGTAGTATAACCACCGTAGCAGTGTTCCATAACGTAGGCGGCTTTTGGATCTACCTCAACTTGGCGCATAAAGTCTGTAACTTTAACACCAGTCCATTTAACATCAAGCTTAGACCAGCGCGTTACACAATGGAAATCCGCTGTAAAATCGTGCTGAGGCAGTGCCATAAAGTCTGACCAGGTAAAGGTAACTGGTTTTGCCAAACCCCATACCCGAAATTGCCAATCTTCAATGCTGACAGTGGGGGTTTGACCGTAGGTAAGGACGGGGAATCCCTTAGTCAGATATTGACCAGGAGGAACGCGATCGCTTTGTTCTCCTCCTGGTTTTTGGAAAAATTTTCCTAGCATTTGGCGTAAATAGATAAGTTGTGTTTACAAGCTTCTGTTGCTGTTAACTGTTAGCTGTTAGCTGTTCCTCTTTATTTCTAGCAGATGGTTATCTTTGTAACGAGGCGAGTCAATTGTGTTGCTACTTGCTAAAAGCTAAAAGCTAATCGTTAAAAGCTAATAGCTAAAAGCTACTAGCTCCTTAAGCCCTGCTTGTTTAGGATTCTTCTTCCTCTTCTGCTTCTGGGTTAGGATAAACAAATTTAGAACGCCCAGACAGAATAGACTTGCCTAGAGAAAGTGCTTTCTGAGCCTGTAGCTCTGCCTTTTTTCTCCAAGTGGTTCTACGCTTATCTCGTTTTGACTTAGATGTTTTCTTCTTGGGAACAGCCATGACAGATTAACCAGTAATTTTTCACAACCTTTCTATCATAATTCGTAATTCGTAATTTTCCCCCTGCTCCCACAGCGAACCCTGCTCTGTTGCGCACCCCTGTTATCGGGATGAGGGGATGATTCCAGGTGTAGTAGTAGTTGTACTGTTGCCCGACGGTGTGCTTCCAGTTGAGTTCGTATAGCTTCTAGAATTAGAGTTATTTGGTGTAATAGGAGTCAGAGGTTGGCTTTGTGGGGCTACGGGGGCTGCGACGGGCGCAGAGGGAGTCAATGTTCCTGATGGCGAGGTCGAATTGGGTACAGAGCTAGGGGTATTTAATGGGGTGGAACTGGGTGATTGGGGCGTTAATCCTCCTCCAGTCGGCAAAGTTTGACCAGTAGGTGAAGTGCTATTACTAGTGCCTGTTTGACCGGAGGGAAAATTGCTGGAGGGAAAATTATTCGTAGATTGTCCCGATGTAGAGGGTGTTACCACACGCCCAGGTTGAGAGAAACTGCCATTATCACCAAAGCCTTGTCTGACGTTACCTGGATTCAAATTATGTGGCGGTCTTGATGATGTAGAGTTAGTATCCCTTGATCGAATTCGAGATGATCGGTTAGTGTTGTTTGACCTACCTGTAGAAGTACCAGGATTAGTGGTAGCTAGGTCTTCCTCAAGTCGAAGTAGCAATCGCGCCTGATTGAAGTAAGTAATGTCGCGCCTTGCATTAGGACTAGAAGAGTTAGTGCGGCTAACTTTCAAATTCAAGACTGGGGCGATCGCACCTCGATTGTGAGCTACTACGGTAATGGAGATATCATCCGCCTGCCTATTTCGGGCTAAATTGTTTGCAGCTGCTGCCCTTGCAACCGCTTCCGCACGCTTGACCAAACTTTCGTAGGTTTCATTTGGTTGGCGCTCAATAGTAACGTCATAAGTAACGTCATAGCTAGCTGTTTGTGAGGAGGCAATTTGTGGGATGTATACTGCCTGTGCCAACCATAAACCGCTTCCTAATCCCAGTGACACTAATGAGGTTGCAATCCAAGTTTTCCAGTCTTGAAGTCGAGGTTCCATCAAGACGTAGCTCAAATTGATCGCTTGATTAATTGCTGTTGAAGATTGACCGCGAATATTGTCTCGCATAGCCGCTCATTCCTTGCTTCTGACCTGGGATGATTAGCTTAGTATAACTTTATCCTCAATCATTAGTCATCTTCACGAATGGCGCTTTTAGTGGAACCAGTGACTAGTGGCGCTTTGGCTAGAAATGAGGAGCGTTCTTCGCAGGGGGAGCAGGGGAGAGTGGGAATCAGGGGAGAGTGGGAGATGAAGAATTAACTATTCTGACTTCTGTCTTCTGTCTCCTGACTTGGAGACTTCTGACTACTAACTACTGACTTCTATCTACTCACTACTTTTCTACTTACTTAGCAGTAGCAGGTAACGTCTTCACCACATTCATCAGCTAGATAGCATAGCGCCCGAAAACGTAAGCTAACGACTTCTTCATAAAGTGGGTTGAGCTTACACATTGGCGGGATGTGGAAGAGTGTGCGACCCATAAAACATACATCACGCTCAAAAGGACACTGCGCCGGAATAAGTTTGCATAGGCGATGTGCGATTTTGGGATTGCGGATTTTAACGCTGTCTAGCCATTGACGTAGCGGTTGCAGAATATCAACGGTAGGCTTTTTAATTGGCTGGTGTGTATGGTCGATATTACTAACAGGTGCTGATTCTTGGTCAATCCAAATCAAGCTAGCTAGAGAAATATCTTGAGTTGTATAGGGGGAAGCATTCATAGTTCACTCCTCTATTTGGTTCAGCTAAATTGAACTTTCTACAGAATATCTACAATGTTTTAACGCTTTTTCCCGAAATAAGTTTCCGTTAGTTAGAAATTTATAACGAGGTTATTTACTTTTTCTTAGGTACTTACTACTACTTCATTACGTTACCTAACGATTTGGCATAAACAGAAGGTTGGTCGGGTAATTTTGTCAGAATTTTAATCTATTTAAAACTTTAGTGAAGCAAAGCATATTTGACTGGCGGCAGATGTAAAAGCAGCATCTATTTAATGCATTAAAAACATTTATAAATATTCTGTATTTAAAGATACATCTATATTTTTTGTTGCTTTCAATACAACTTGTCCAATCAATCTATCTTTTTTTTAAACCTCTCAATTTAGATTTGCTTTAGATTTTGGCTGAAATATCTTACTTTTGAATGAGAAACATTACTGAAGTTTGTGAGAATCTAAAGAAAATATTAAAAGTAATTTGCGTAAATTTACTGAGGGTATTTATTCTTATAATGGTTGGGCGTGGGTTGGTACGCTGTTTGCCTTCCAGGCTCTGTCAGGTGGGAACGAGTCTTACCGATACTCTAATAGAGGCTGAAACTGGATACAACTAGTTACCCAGTCTGAGACTGGGTACTAAATAGGGGAGGTTCGCTCCTCGTTAGAGTGCAAGATGTGAGTTGATATTCTGTTGTAGCGGTGTTTGACAACTAGTACCCAGTTTGAGACTGGGTACTAAATAGGGGAGGTTCGCTCCTCCTTTACTGTGCATCAGTCGCACAAAAATTAGGGGCGGAAGGCGATCATACCCTCCACCCCTAAGCGCTGCGTAACTTAAAATTACGATGCTACTTGCGCGGCGGCAGAACGCCTGCGTCTTCTCCCATCGGCAACCTTTACAGGTTCTTCCGGTGTTGGCATCAACAAGGTGACAGTAGGTTGGCATTGCAGTTCGCGCCGAATTGCTCGCCCTAGTTCCCGCTCTAAATGTGCTTGCAATCCAGCCCAATCTACATCTGGTTGTTGCCCGTCAAAGGATTGGGCAAAACCTGACCAGCGATCGCTTAGAATTTGTTCTATGCGCTCTTGCACCCACTTTTGCAGCAAAGAACGCTCCATTGATGTCACTACACCCCGTAGGTGAATCTCTGGCTTCGTCAACAGCTTGCCATTCCAATCAATCGCCGCAGCAATTGTAATGATGCCTTCTTCTGCCATCTGCTGGCGTTCCTGTAGCACTTGACCGTTGACAATCCCACAGCCAGATGTATCTACCAGTTCAATACCTGATGGTACTTTCCCACCTACTCTAATCTCATCCTGGGACAGTTCCACCACATCGCCATTGTTGATAATCACCATGTTTTCAGGTGGGATGCCCATGCTTTGCGCTGTCTGAGAGTGTTTGACTAACATCCGATGCTCTCCATGCACTGGCAAGAAGAATTTAGGACGAGTTAGGGCAATCATCAACTTTTGGTCTTCTTGACAACCATGCCCAGATACGTGAATTCCCTGTTCTCGACCATAGACTACTTTAGCGCCCTGCATCATTAACCGATCAATTGTATTCACTACGGCGATCGTATTGCCTGGAATCGGGTTAGCTGAGAATACTACTGTGTCTCCAGGGCGGATTTTGAGGTGGGGATGTTCACCTCTGGAGATACGAGTCATGGCTGACATCGGTTCGCCTTGTGAACCCGTCGTTAGAATCAAGACTTTCTCGTCAGGTAGTTGACGGATAGAATTCAACGGCTGCAACAAATTATCTGGACACTTGATATATCCTAAATTGCGGGCATGGGCAATTAAATTCAGCATTGAACGCCCTACCACTGACACAACTCGATTATGCTTCTGCGCCAGTTCCAAAATCATATTGATTCGGTGTACCGACGAAGCAAAGGTTGTGACTAGCACTCGTCCAGCCGCCCCAGAGATAATGCGGTCAAGATTGGGATAAACTGAGCGTTCGGAAGGTGTGTGTCCAGGGACTTCTGAGTTAGTAGAGTCGCTAATTAGGCAAAGTACACCTTTTTCACCGTGTTCGGCTAGCCGCTGTATATCAAAAAACTCGCCATCAACGGGGGTATGGTCAAATTTAAAGTCTCCCGTGTGGATTACTACTCCGATTGGGGTGTGAATGGCAACGGTGAAACTATCGGCAATTGAGTGGGTGTTGCGGATGAATTCTACCAAAAATCCAGAGCCAATTCTTACTATTTCGCGGGGACGAACTGATCTTAATTCGGTGCGATCGCGTACTCCTGCTTCTTCGAGTTTTCCCTCTAGCATTGCCATCGCTAGGCGAGGACCATAAATTACTGGAATATCAAACTGCTTTAGGTGAAATGCTATCCCGCCAATGTGATCTTCATGACCGTGAGTGACGATCATGCCTTTAATCTTATGCCGATTTTCTCGCAAGTAAGTTACATCTGGCAGGACGATATTTACTCCGTGCATCTCATCGGTGGGAAAAGCTAGTCCAGCGTCTAACAGAACGATTTCATCGTTGTACTCGAAAACACACGTATTTTTTCCAATTTCATGCAATCCACCCAGAGGAATAATTTTCAGGGCAGAGTCGGTTTCGTTTTTGCTCATTTGTTTCCTTAGATTCAGTTGTTTTTTTTGCAGATAAAAAGAGTTAACCCAAGTAGCGCAATAGTTCTAAATTGTTTACTAGAGTAATTTTCTATACACTGGAATATTCCTATAAAAGCTGTCGGGGATAGCATTTATCAGGATGTTTGGCGCAGCACATATTTAGTTGTCAAAATCGCAGCTTACACTAAAGCTAAATCTGCCAGAACTGCTTTTAATTTTTCGCTTACCCATTGAGAGTCTTCGCACAGAGGTGGACGAGTAGAACCTACATCCCAGCCTTGGAGTTTCAACGCCTCTTTAATTGGAATTGGATTAGTAGTCACAAATAAAGCTTTGAACAGTCCGAACAGCTTTAGATGAATTTGATTAGCAACTTGAACTTGTCCTGTTTCAAAGGATGAGATCATTTGTTGCAGTTGCTTGCCAACTAAATGACTTGCCACACTCACCACGCCACAGCCACCAATGGCAAGCATTGGTAATGTCAGAGAATCATCACCAGAATAGATTTTGAAATCAGGATGCGTGATTCGGCGAATTTCACTTGCTTGGTCTAAATTCCCGCTTGACTCTTTTACCGCCACAATGTTGTCAACTTCAGCTAAACGAGCAATTGTTTCTGGCTGAAGATTTTGACCTGTACGACCTGGTATGTTGTATAGCAACATCGGTAGGTCGGGGACTGATGACGCGATCGCCTGGAAGTGGTGATACAATCCGGCTTGCGGCGGCTTATTGTAATAGGGAACGACTTGTAAAGATCCATGTACTCCTATTTTAGCGGCTTTTTGGGTTGCTGCGATCGCTTCTTCTGTGGAATTTGAACCAGTTCCCGCAATCACCAAAGCTTTACCCGCCACTGCTTTAATTACCACCTGAAATAACTGATATTCTTCATCCCAATTCAGTGTAGGTGATTCTCCGGTTGTACCACACACTACTAATGCATCTGTACCCCCATCTGCCAGATGTGCTGCTAGTTGTTCTGCTACGGCATAATTCACACTGCCGTCAGGGTTAAACGGCGTAACCATAGCGGTTATAACCCGTCCAAAATCTACCACACTCTTCTAGCTCCTCATTCACTTGGGTGTAAAGAAGGGGAAAGGGAAAGGGAAACAATTATCAATTATCAATTATCAATTGTTCATTGCTCCTGAAGCCCCTATGCCCCTTATGCCCCTTATGCCCCTGCCCCTTATGCCTACACCCTAGACGCTACACCCATTTCTGAAATTCCCGAAGGCTTGAGCAGATCTTTTTCTACCAATAACTCGGCGATTTGTACCGCATTCAATGCCGCACCTTTGCGGATTTGGTCGCCACAAAGCCAAAGTTCTAATCCACAAGGATGAGAGATATCCGAACGTATACGACCTACTAACACTTCATCTCGTCCGGTTGCTTCTATGGGCATGGGAAAATGATTTGCTGCCCAGTCTTCCATTAATTGAACACCTGGGGCGTGACTCAAAATTTCCCTTGCCTCTGCTGGAGTCAAAGGCTGCTCAAATTCTAGGTTAATTGCTTCTGAGTGCGCCCTTAGTACGGGAACCCGCACACAGGTTGCGGTAATTCTTAGCTGTGGGGCAGAGAAAATTTTGCGTGTTTCGTTAACCATTTTCATTTCTTCCTCACAGTACCCTTGGTCGTTTAAGGGTGAGTTGTGGGGAAAGAGGTTAAACGCTAATGGGTAAGGAAAAACTTCTGCTGTTGCTGGCTTGTCTTGAAGTATTGCTAGAGATTGATTTTTGACTTCTTCCATTGCCCTTGCGCCAGCACCACTTGCCGATTGGTAAGTGGCTGCAACAATTCGTTGCACCTTTCTCACTTTATGCAAGGGGTAAACGGCAACTGCCATCAAAATTGTAGTGCAGTTGGGATTTGCAATGATGCCCTTGTGGGTAAGGGCGGCTTGTGGGTTTACCTCTGGTACTACTAGAGGTACTTCTGGGTTCATCCGAAAAGCACTAGAGTTGTCAATCACCACTGCGCCCCTTGCGACGGCTTTCGGGGCTAGCGCTTTTGAGGTAGCACCACCTGCTGAAGCTAGAACTATATCTATATTCTCAAACGAGCGATCGCTTACTGCCTCTACTGGTATATCTTCACCCCGAAACCGCATCGTTCTTCCAGCACTCCTCGCCGATGCCAATAGCCGCAAATGGGCTACGGGAAAATTCCGCTGCTCTAGCAGTTCGAGTAATTCTGTGCCAACTGCTCCTGTTGCCCCTAAAATCGCTACACGATAAGATCCTTTCAAACTTAATAGCCTCCCTTTCAACAGTACAATCAAACAATTTTCTTTTAAGACTTGTAAATATTTTTCATTTTAAATACTAATATTTCATTTTAGCCCAGTTAATTGAATGACAATAATTTGCTACTTTCAAGATTTTGAAACATTTTTTATAGTAAGCAATAATTGTATTGAATCTGTCGTCTGTTGGTTATTGTGAATAAAAGTTAGGCTTTTAAGACAATATGTAAAAATTTAAGTGCTTTTAATCAAGATCATCGCATATAAGATCCCATATTGTCAGAAAATTAAGGATGAAAGCAAAAATATATAATGGTGGTTGATAAAAGAATAATGTAATATGATGCAAATGCAAAGAAAATCAGCTAATAAGTTCTCACTACCAAAGTGTAAGCTCAAGATCTGGTAGACAAAATAGCTACTGGTCCGTCAGCATCGCGTTTTTGCGCGTTGGCACGTCATGGTTTAGCCTAAGCGACAGATAGCAGCGAAGCAGCAAAGTGCGTTATTGCTAGGGACTCTGAAAGGGGGCATCTGCTAAACCGAAAACAAGTTTAGTGGCACAATCAGGATAGCACAGTATCTAGAGGAACTAGGGACTAGGGGCTAGGGGCTAGAGAAGAAATATAGCATACCGTAGGGTTTTATTGGTGCAAAATTTGAATTACAGCAAACCAATTGCACTTCTATCGGGTTTTATAATCCAAAATCTAAAATCCAAAATGGTACACTCTCTATTTGAGTCATGAAATACTCGCTCTAGTCGTCATTGGTGTTGAACATAGACGCGCACATGGGAATCTGCTAGGGCGCTTGATGCAAAGGACGCTCGTACAAAGGACAAGTTACGTACCACGTCGGGGCATAATGCTTGAAGCTCCACTTTTGCCAACGGTGACTCAAAATAAGAGAAATACATCAGCGAGTGAAGCGATCGCGCAGTCAAAAAATAGTCGGAAAATAAAGCAAGATGAAAGTCACCCAGGAAAAACTTCCCGCTAGTCAGATTGGTCTGGAAATAGAAATTCCACCGGAAAAATCCCAGCAAAGTTACGAGCAAGTAATTCAAAACTTTACCCGTGCTGCCAATATTCCTGGGTTTCGTAAAGGCAAAGTGCCTCGCCAGATATTGCTTGCTCGGCTAGGGGTAGCTCGCATCAAAGCAACGGCTCTAGAAGAATTGATTCAAAATAGCATTACTGAAGCAATCAAGCAAGCAGACATTAAGCCAATTGGTCAACCTCAGCTACGCTCTTCTTTTGAAGACTTAATTAGCTCTTTTGAACCAGGACAACCACTAACCTTTTCGGCTGCCATCGATGTAATGCCAGATGTAAATCTGAGTGGGTACACTGGCTTGCAAGTCCAAGCAGAGGAAGTGAAGCCAGATGCGACAGGAATCGAAAAAGTCTTGGAAGAAAATCGTAGCGAAAGGGCGACATTAATTCCCGTCGAAGGACGTGCGGCGCAAATGGGAGATGTGGCGGTAGCAGATTTTAAAGGTTATCTGGCAAACGAGGGCGAGGAACAAGCCGAACCTGAAGAGATTCCTGGTGCTTCTGCTACCGACTTTCAAGTCGAACTACAGCCAGGACGGTTTATTGAAGGTTTCATTGATGGCATAGTGGGGATGAATCCAGGGGAAACCAAAGAAATAGAAGCACGGTTTCCCGATGATTATCCACAGAAAGAATTAGCAGGTAAAGCCGCTAAGTTCACAGTGACATTGAAAGAAATCAAAGAAAAAGAGCTACCAGAACTGGATGATGATTTCGCGCAAGAAATCAGCGAGTTTGAAACCTTAGAGGAATTGCGCTCTGATCTAGAATCAAGATTTCAATCGGAGGCTGAGCGTAAAACTAAAGCTAACAAACAGCAGGCACTCTCGGATGCATTGCTAAAGCTTGTAGAAGTGGAATTACCAGAAACTTTGGTTGAGCAAGAAGTAGATTCGTTGCTTAGCCAAACAGCAATGCAACTGAGTAGACAAGGAATTGATATTAAGAAATTGTTTACTCAGGAGATGTTACCAGCTTTACGCTCGCGATCGCGCCCAGAGGCAATCGAGCGACTCAAGCGATCGCTTGCCTTACAAGAAGTGGCTAAACGAGAATCTATTCAGGTAGAACCAGCAGCAGTTGAAGCACGAGTTAAAGAGCTATTGCAGCAGTACTCGGATCGAGACATCGATCAAAATAGACTGCGAGAAGTGGTAGAAGAAGAACTTTTGACCGAAAAAATTATGGATTGGTTAGAAGAACATTCTACCATTGAACTTGTACCTGAAGGTTCTTTGACGGCAAATGAGGAAGACGAACAGGAAGAAATTACGTCAAGCGGGGAAGATGCACCTGCTGAGCAAAGCGATGCACCCGTCAACCTGGTTGACACAGAACAATCTGAAACTGAATAAAAGGGACTAGGGACTAGGGGCTAGGGACTAGGGGACAAGGGGAAAGAACACTATTCTTAACCTCTTTTTGTCCCCCTATCCTCTTACTAGCCTCTGGTTCCTCTAGTTCCTCTCACCCCTCACCCCTCACCCCTCATTAATAAGGCATAATAGTCAATAGATAGCGGAGCCACTGATTCATATTGCTGCAAACAGCTAGAGCCAGCTAAATGCACCGCGTCCAGTCCCATTTGGCGGAAAACTGTATATGGTCGTATCTCAGTCTTTGCACGCACAAATCAGCAGCTTCCATCACTTAGACGTAAACTCCCTTGGTAGTCCCAGCAACATCGTGCCGATGGTGGTGGAACAATCAGGCATGGGAGAACGCGCCTTCGATATCTACTCCCGATTGCTCAGAGAGCGAATTATCTTTTTGGGAACCCAGGTAGATGATACTGTTGCTGACTCGATTGTTGCTCAACTATTATTCTTAGATGCTGAAGATCCAGAAAAAGACATTCAGCTATACATCAACTCTCCAGGCGGTTCAGTAACAGCAGGAATGGCAATTTATGACACAATCCAACAAATTCGCCCAGATGTTGTTACCATTTGTTTTGGGTTAGCTGCTAGTATGGGAGCGTTTCTCTTAACAGCGGGAGCAGCTGGTAAGCGGATGTCTCTACCTAGTGCTAGGATTATGATTCATCAACCATTAGGTGGCGCTCAAGGACAAGCAGTTGACATCGAAATTCAAGCAAGAGAAATTCTCTATCATAAACGTAGATTGAATGAATTGTTAGCTCATCACACAGGTAAGCCATTGGAGAGAATTGAAGCCGATACTGAAAGAGACTTTTTCATGTCGGCAGCAGAAGCGAAAGATTATGGATTAATCGATCAAGTTATCTCCAGGCAAAATAATCTCCCCCGTGTCGAAGCAGTCACCACAGTGAAATAAGAGGCTTGCTATGTCCCCTAAGTACGACTCCCATTTAAAATGTTCCTTTTGCGGCAAATCGCAAGAGCAGGTGCGGAAATTGATTGCCGGACCGGGAGTGTACATCTGCGATGAGTGTGTTGATTTGTGTAACGAAATTTTGGACGAGGAATTACTCGAAACAAACAGTGCTGCACAGGTGCAGCAACCTCGTCCAGAACCTCCTCAAAAGCGGCGCAATCGTTCTAGCATCTCGTTAAATCAAATCCCCAAACCGCGAGAGATTAAAGAGCATCTAGACGAACACGTCATCGGTCAAGACGAGGCGAAAAAAGTCCTCTCAGTGGCGGTGTATAACCACTACAAGCGGCTGAGCTTAGTACAAGCAAAAAGTAGTAAAACTGGGTCGGATGATGCAGTAGAGCTACAAAAATCCAACATTCTCTTGATTGGACCAACAGGGTGCGGTAAAACTTTGCTAGCGCAAACTTTGGCGAAAATTTTGGATGTGCCGTTTGCTGTTGCTGATGCCACTACACTAACCGAAGCAGGTTATGTCGGCGAAGATGTAGAGAATATATTGCTCAGGTTGCTTCAAGTAGCTGACTTGGATGTGGAAGAAGCCCAACGCGGTATTATCTACATTGACGAAATTGACAAAATTGCTCGTAAGAGCGAAAATCCTTCGATTACCAGAGATGTGTCTGGAGAGGGCGTACAGCAAGCTCTGCTGAAAATGTTGGAGGGAACGATCGCCAACGTACCACCCCAAGGAGGGCGCAAGCATCCCTACCAAGATTGTATTCAAATCGATACCAGCAACATCCTGTTTATCTGTGGTGGAGCTTTCGTCGGTCTGGAGAAGGTGGTAGAGCAGAGAATTGGCAAAAAGTCAATAGGCTTTATTCAGCCAGGAGAAGGGCAGTCGAAAGAAAAACGGGCAGCAGATATTCTCCAGAGTTTGGAGCCGGACGACTTAGTGAAGTTTGGCATGATTCCAGAATTCATTGGGCGCATACCAATGGTAGCCGTTGTAGATCCATTGGATGAAGAAGCACTAATGGCAATTTTGACCCAGCCTCGCAGTGCCTTAGTCAAGCAGTATCAGAAGCTGCTGAAAATGGATAACGTGCAGCTGGAGTTTAAGCCAGAAGCTCTCAAAGCGATCGCTGGGGAAGCCTATCGGCGCAAAACTGGTGCTAGAGCCTTGCGGGGAATTGTCGAAGAACTGATGCTGGAAGTGATGTATGAGTTGCCCTCGCGTAAGGATGTGACTCGCTGCACAGTGACACGCGAGATGGTAGAAAAACGCTCAACAGCCGAGCTGCTAATCCATCCCTCCTCAATTCCCAAGCCAGAAACAGCCTAAAAAGGGACTAGGGGCTAGGGGCTAGGGGCTAGGGGCGCGCGTGAGGGCAGGGGGGCAGAGTTGCCCAGGGGCAGAGGGGAAATTACCTTTTACCTTTACCCTTAACCCTTTTCCCTTTCACCAACTACCAATTACCAACTACCAATTCTTCATACTACCCTTCACAGAACGCTACACTTCGTGAACGCGTACATACTTCACACTTCAGCCTTCAGATGTCTTACATTTCAGTTCGTGGAGTTGAGCATTATTACCACTGGATTAGAACACCAGAGACTGGTGTAAATAAGCCAGTCATGGTGTTCATTCACGGCTGGGCTGGTTCAGCGAGGTATTGGGAAAGCACGGCGAGGGCGCTTTGTGAGCAATTTGATTGTTTGTTATACGATTTGCGGGGGTTTGGACGCTCAAAAGGCAAACCCTCCTTGCCTGAAGCAAGCAAAGATGTGGCACAAGCCGAATCAGAGCAAGAACAATCAGCAGCTATAGCAGAGTTGACTTATGAGCTAGAGGAGTATGCCCAAGACTTAGCAGCCTTGCTCGACGCTTTGAAGATAGGGAAAGTTTACATTAATGCCCACTCGACAGGAGCGTCTATTGCTACGTTTTTTTTGAATCTCTATCCCCAGAGGGTAGAAAAAGCGATTCTCACCTGTAGTGGTATTTTTGAGTATGACGAAAAAGCATTTGCAGCCTTTCATAAATTTGGTGGCTATGTAGTCAAATTTCGTCCCAAATGGTTAGGGAAAATTCCCTTTGTTGACCAAATGTTTATGGCGCGATTTTTACATCGTTCCATACCAAAACGCGATCGCCATGCATTTCTAGATGATTTTTTAATGGCAGATTACGATGCTGCTTTAGGCACTATTTTTACTTCGGTGAGTAAGAAAGCATCTGAAGTAATGCCACAGGAGTTTACTAAGCTGAGTGTGGCTACTTTATTGGTGGCTGGAGAGTACGACAAGATTATTCCAGCCGAGATGGGTCGTCAGGCAGCCGCATTGAATGATAAAGTTAAGTTTGTGATGATTCCGAATACGGCTCACTTCCCGATGCTGGAAGATCCTGTTACTTATTTGCAGCAGGTGCGAGAGTTTTTGCAGAACTAGGGGCTAGGGGCGAGAGAAGTATGAAGTATGAAATTTCAAACTTCAGCCTTTATCCTTCAACCTTTTCCTTTCCCCTTTACCCTTTTCCCTTTTACCCTTTCCCTTTCACCATTCATGATTTAATCTAAGCCCAGTTCGTGTTTAAGCGAATTAATTGCATTGGTGGCAATGAAATTTTCACAGCTAACTAGTTGAGGCGGACGAATAATGTTGTCTCTTGCTGCTTGTAAAGCAGCTTTGAGTGTAGCAAAACTTGCGCGATCGCTGATAATTAAATGAGCGCTCTTAACTACAGCATTTAGTTTGTAAGTGTCTGAGGATTGAGCCGTTCTTACTAGTAGATCATTTCCCCGCAGGCTGTAGATGATCACTTCTGCTGCTCTGAGTAAACCAGAACTCAGGCTAACAATGCCTACACAGTTGCCTTGTGGTAGTTTTTTTAGCAGTTGAATTTCTTTGGAGTAGTCGTAGACATCAACAGGGATAACGCGGACAGATTTCGGCGTTGCGATCGCTTCGGCTACCCCTAGAAAATAGCGACTTGTCACTACGGTGGCAGATGGTGTTTGCTCTAGCACATGGGCTAATTCCTCTAACGGTACTAACTGCACTGGTACACCTAATGATTGCTCCAGTTCATCAACCATTAACTTACCAGCACCAATATCCTCAACCGGAACTGTAACTATTACCTGAGCGCTAGAGCGTAACCGCCAGTCAATTTCCGCTAAAAATAGCTCTCTGGCTTGGTTGAGTGAGCAACCTTCTTTGAGCAACTCATCCAAGCTTTGTTGCACAATTTTTTCAGCTTGCGGATATTTTTCCAGAATTGGGTTGTGAGGTCGAGTAACATCGTTGTAAGCTTGAGCGCGGACGTAGATACCGGAACCTGCAAGGCTTTCTACAAATCCGTCTTCTTCTAGCTGGCGGTATACCTTGCTAATCGTATTACGGTGCAAACCAGTCTGAATCGCCAACGCGCGGGTGCTGGGTAATCGGTGTCCTGGGGAAAATTGGCGGGAGGCGATCGCATAGCGAATTTGATTCAACAATTGAGTTGAGGCGGGAATGTCACTATCTGCTTGAATATGAAATTGAACCATTACTAAAACTCCAAGGCAATCCTAGAAACCGATGAATAAAACAATCACTTAACAATGAAATTAAATGCTATATGAGAAATCTGGCAGTATTGATAATTTGATGGTGTGTGTTAACAATAAATTCCACAATAAGGGCAATACAGAGCAAAATTATTATGACTGAACACGAGATTGATACCAAATGGGTTAAAGTTCCCAATGGCGATTTGGAAATTGATGCTTACCTAGCAACACCCACAGCTGCTGGAACTTACCTTTGTATTGTGGTAGTGCAGGAAATTTTTGGTGTCAACGCCCACATTCGGGATGTTACCGAACGAATAGCAAAAGAAGGATATGTAGCGATCGCACCAGCGATCTATCAACGTATCGCCCCCCATTTTGAAACTGGCTATACACCCCAAGACATTGAAACTGGGAAAAACTACAAGCAACAAACTAAAGCAACAGAGCTATTAAGCGATATTGGGGCTACGATTAACTATCTCAAAAATCTGCCCCAGGTTAAAAAAGATGCATTTGGTTGTATCGGCTTCTGCTTTGGTGGTCACGTTGCTTACCTGGCTGCAACTTTACCAGATATAAAAGCAACCGCTTCTTTCTATGGTGCTGGTATTACCACAGAGACACCAGGGGGCGGATCTCCCACCATCACTAGGACACCAGAAATCAAGGGTACTATCTACGCCTTCTTTGGCATGAAAGATCCTAGCATCCCCGCTCAACAGGTAGATCAGATTGAAGCAGAGCTAGAAAAGTACCACATACCCCATCGCCTCTTTCGTTATGATGGAGCAGATCATGGTTTTTTTTGCGATCAGCGTGCAAGTTATAATCCTGAAGCTGCTGGTGATGCTTGGGAGCAAGTTAAACAGCTATTTGAAGTAATTCGTAATTCGTGAGGAGTCAGGAGTCAGGAGTTGTGAAGACAGAAGACAGGAGACAGAAGTTAGAAGTTGTGAACTCGTGAATTTTAATTCTTCATCTCCCACTCTCCCCTGATTCCCACTCTCCCCTGATTCCCCCTCTCCCCTGATTCCCACTCTCCCCTGATTCCCCCTTTCCCCTTTTCCCCTTTAATTGCAACTGCATTTTTATTACTCATGAAATCTGACTCTAAAATTTCTCAAGCCGCCGATACATCTTTTTCGATGGAGGATTTTGCCAAAGCACTGGAAAAACATGACTATCAGTTTCAGAAAGGGCAGATAGTACGCGGCAAAGTATTCCAATATGACAGTGATGGTGCGTTGGTAGATATTGGTGGCAAAAACGCTGCATTTTTGCCAATTAATGAAGTTTCATTGAAACCAGTGGCAGATTTGTCTACCGTTCTACCTTTGCAGGAAGAACAGGACTTTGTGATTATTCGGGAACAGGATGCAGACGGACAGGTAACGCTTTCACGCCGCCAGCTAGAAATTCAGCAAATCTGGGAACGGCTGGCGCAAATGCAAGAAAATAATCAAGCGGTACAAGTGCGGGTAACTGGAGCGAATAAGGGTGGTGTGACGGTAGATTTGCAAGGTTTACGAGGCTTCATTCCGCGATCGCACCTAGTTGAACGTGACAACTTAGAAGCGCTTAAAGGTCAAACTCTCACAGCAAGTTTTTTAGAAGTTAATCCCGATAGCAAAAAACTCGTACTCTCCAATCGCTTAGCAACTCGTTCTAGCAGCTTCAGCCAACTAGAAATCGGTCAGCTAGTCGAAGGCAAAGTTACTGGAATTCAGCCTTTTGGTATTTTCGTTGATTTAGATGGTGTTAACGGTTTGCTGCACATTAAGCAGGTGAGCCAAAATTACATTGAATCTCTGCCCTCACTATTCCAAACAGGACAAGCAATCAAGGCTGTGATTATCGATTTGGATGAAGGCAAAGGACGCATTTCACTTTCTACGCGGGTGTTAGAAAATTACCCAGGTGAAATGCTAGAAAAAATGGATGAAGTAATGGCAAATGCGGAAGCTAGGGCAAATAAAGCCAAGAAAGCAGTGACTAATGAGCCAACGTAGTCCGTTAAAAGCTAACAGCTAACAGCTAATTGCTTTTGACGATATCGCGATCGCAGTTTTTGCAACATATCTTCACCAAAAGCAAATTTGATTTCCCTAATCAATCTCCCCCAGTTGTGTAAAATCTCGACTGAGGGAGATTGGTGAAATTGATGGACAAAAAATTGTACCCAAAACGGTGGTGCTTGTCTTTTTTGTTGCTGGCGTTGTCTTTGTTTCCAACGTCGTCGCCACAAAGCAAAATCTTTATCCTTAGGTGGTGCTACTCCTAATATGGGGGGAAAGTCGGCATAACTCACAAACCGACTCACGCCCAAGCCGTGAACATAGACAATATTCGCCCAGCGTTCGACTGAATATATCTCGTCCACTGCTAGATTAAACATGATGGCGGCTGCTTGTTTGGAAACAAAACGAGCAAGTCGGTGCAGAGGGTTGGAGTTTCGTCGTAGTCTTGATACCATAGAAAATAGCTCCTGTATTCTTGTATTACGGAGAAAATACATCCCATAATCTATGGGATATTTGTGAAATTAGCGATCGCTTTTCAGTTTCCTACGCCGAGGGCGATCGTTTTTTACAATATAATTATTAAAGACTAATATCAGTCATTTGTCAAATAAATATGGGCTTGATTAGGTTACGAATTCGAGAGTTCGCTGCCCAAAGGGGTTGGACTATTAAGGAAGTGTCTGATCGCTCTGGTGTAGTGTACAGCACTCTCCGCACCTATGCGCGATCGCCAGGACTAGAAACAATTGACTTTACATCGCTGCACAAGTTAGCCCGTACATTTGATGTGATGATTGAAGATTTAGTAGAAATTGTAAAAGAGTAGGCGATCGCCTTTGTGTTTCCTACGCCCTTCGGCGATCGCTTTTTAGGATATAAATATTAAGCGATTGAATTCAATCATTTGTCAATACGTACATGGGGCTGCTCCGGCTAAGAATTCGAGAATTCGCTGATAAAAAGGGTTGGACACTCAAGGATGTCGCCGATCGTTCTGGAGTTGCTTACAGTTCGGTCAGAGCTTATGCTCGGTCACCTGGGCTGGCAATGGTTGACTTCACATCTATCCAAAAGTTAGCCCAGACGTTTGATGTGATGCTCGAAGAATTGGTTGAGGTAGTGGAAGAGTAGGCGATGCCTACGGCAAGTGCTTCGCCCTACGCGCTTAATATAAGTTTTGCGATCGTAGCTACCTCTATTACAAACGGAAAACAGCAATTTCAAAGCGATCGATGGTTTAATTGAGTTTTGGCACTAATAGTTAGCGTATTTTTGGGACTACTGGTAGTCTGGAGTCGCATTGTACATAGTTAGTAACGACTTTGAGATGGGTACTTTAAGAACAAGTGTTGCTTAGAGTACCAACTAGCTATAACACAATTTAACGTTCAGCAAATCTGCCATGCATAGGATTGCAATGACTTACGGGTAGACTCAGCAGCGTGAAGTGCTTTAAACAGGAGGAGATCTAGCAGCTAGACAAAACCTGAATGCATTGATCTAACTATGCCAACTTGGACTGTTTCGCCTACTAGAACCTTCCTCAACGAGTTGCTAAATTTACCCAAAAATGTTAGCAAAAAGGTTCCCCGAATTATCGAAATCTTGGAAAACGATCCTATCTCTGCCCAAGGGGATGATAGATCCCATATCTTTTTAACTTGAAAGGCATCTGCATCAGAAATTCCCCCAATTCGCGCTATTAACAAAGATTTCTCTAGGCAGCCCAGTCGAGATAAATGCACGGTTGAAGCGACTTTCAGAGCGCTTGTTGCCCAATCATTCAAGGGTACATCAGTTTGTGTGCGTGGATTAGCTGATGTAACAACTGCTGCTACAATATCATTTCCATCTAACCAAAGTACGAGGATGGGACGCTTTTTAGAACCCATGCCGTTTGTGAATGGAATATCTGCTACCTAAAAGTCACCTGCTGGGATAGTCATCATAAAGTCCTTCGTCTTCTGGTTCATAACCATTCAAAAACCCATCGTGGCTACGGGTAACTACAGATTTTTGCTCTGTGAATGGCTCAATAGTAATTCTCCAGCGACCTGCACTAATACTGTTCACCAAAAAATCTGGCAAAGACAATTTCTCACCTGGAAGGATTTCAATTTCATAAGTTAGATTCATTAATTTGCTTTTCATTATTCCTCCTTTGATTTGCGAGAAGTATTTAAGTAACAATCAAGCAATCTTGTAAACCAACAATCTGCTAGATTCCTCCCTCATCTGCGATTTTCTTGGTGCGATCGCCTTTATTTGAGCATTTATCTAATCTACTTGATTCAATTTCTCTCTAAAAATTGCCTCTAGTTCTTCAGGTGACATATCGTAAGGGTAAGGGTAACGCTTGGCATTTGGGTTACGACGGTTGACAAACAATTCTCGAATAGCTTCATCATCAGTTGGATGACTTCTGATATACTTCTTCAGATCAGAACGACTCATCTGTTGAAAATTCGGTATGCTCATCGTTAAACTCCCAGTTACCGTCTTCAAAAACAATTACTTCAATGCTCTCTTGAAAACGAGCTATTATATACACCTGCTTTGTTAGTGTGTCATAGCGGAACAGATGAATAGACTGTAATAGATTTGATAGCATTTGGCATACAAATATAGAAGCAAACACTTGTTTTTCTATTGGCAAATAAACACTCCTGTCCAGAAATTAGCTCCCAATGCCCTCTGTTCCAATATATTAGGCTAAGCCTTACACATTCCTCCCTTATCTGCTATTTTATTGGTGTGATCGCTCTTTTCACCTATGCTAAAATCTGCGAAATCATTCGGTTTGCTTGCGACTCGTAGCTACCACCAAATAAGTTGAAGTGATTCAAGATGTGGTAGAGATTGTAAAGTGTTTTCCGCTTTTCGTAACCACAATCTAATGGGAATACTTCGTTATATCCACGATAAAAAGCAGCAGGGAAACCACCGAATAATTCTGTCATAGCAACATCGACTTCGCGATCGCCAAAATAAGTTGCAGGATCAAAAATTACTGGTTCCCCACTAGCGGTAAAAGCCGCATTACCACCCCATAAATCCCCGTGTACCAACGAAGGCTGAGGGTGGTGATCCCCCAGTAGCCCAGCAATAGCCGCTAGTAATTGTTCTTGCAAAGGGAAATGTCCTCCTCGCCTAATTGCAAGTTGAAATTGGTAGGCGAGGCGGTGTTGAGCGTAGAATTCTGCCCAATCTGCTGTCCAAGTGTTAATTTGTGGCGTGGAACCAATCGTATTATTTATGTCCCAGCCAAAACTACTACTAGTGTGCGAGTGCATCGCCGCCAGCCTTCGTCCCATTTCCTGCCAAGAAGAGTTACTCCCGCGTCCCATTTCTAGCCATTCCAAGACTATGTAGGCTGAGCCAGATGCTGTACCCCAGCAAATCGGTTGGGGAACGCGGATAGATGCCGTTTGCAGCATTTGTTTTAAACCCAGCGCCTCAGCCTCAAACATGGCAACGCCAGATGCAGAGTTTAGCTTGACGAAGTAAGTGGAAGTACCATCAGTGACCGCATAGCCTTGATTGATACAACCTCCACTCACATCGCCACGCCTCTTTACAAAAAACTCTGTTTCTGTAATTTTAGAAATATGCTGGGCGATTTGTGTCCACATTTTGAGCAATAAGCTATTAGCTATTAGTTATTAGCTTTTCTCATTGTCGCGCTTGGGTCAAGCAAAGTTTGTTAACCGACTGTGGAAACTTACAAATCAGCCTAAAAGCGATCGCGCTAATTGCTTTTGATTGCGACTACACCATAGGCTGTGGGGGAGAGATATTTTTGGGCAGCTGAACGTAAATCATCTGTATTCAAGGCTTGAATAGCACTTGGGTAGCCCAGGGCGGGTTCCAAGTTGCCCAGCATGGATTGATAGTAGCCGTATAAACTAGCGCGATCGCTTGGTGTTTCATTGCTAAAAATAAACCGATTCGCCACTTGTGTACGGATACGGGCAATCTCTGCTTCTTCGACTGGCTCATTTTGCAGCTTGTGGATGTGGTTTGCGATCGCCATTTCTACTATCTCCAAATTTTCTGCTGGGAGTTGAGCGGAAACATAAAACGTCCCCTGCAATCTTTGAGTCATATTGCTCACAGAAATATGGTCAACTAAACCCCTCTCTTCCCTGAGATCTCTAACTAACCTAGATGTCCGCCCGTGTGACAAAATTGCTGCTAACACATCCAATGCATAAGTTTCACTTATTTGATTCAATCCAGGTACGCGCCAAACCATCACCAGCCGTGCTTGCTGAAGGCTATCATCGACAAATTCCCTACGGACGATTTGTGTAAAAGCTGATTCGGGTGCATGAGGTTGCTCTGGGTTTAACCCTATTGTCGTGTCTAGGGGTATGTTTGATAAACCCGCCCTTGTAGATCCCTCAAGTGCATCTGTAAAGCCATTTGCCACGATTTCGATTAATTCCTCTTCTGGCAGATTACCTACAGCCACAGCCACTGTTGACTGGGGTTGATACCAACGAGCGTGAAAATCCCGCATTTGCTGCGCCCGAAGCTGTGAAATCACCTCAACTGTTCCTAAAACTGGTCGGCGGTAAGGCAAACGCTCAAACGCCGTTTCAATTGCTCGTTGGAAAGTACGGCGACGGGGATTATCATCACTGCGACGAATTTCTTCTAAAATGACTTTTCGCTCTAGTTCAAAGGCATCATCTGGAATCAAACTATTGAGAACTATATCTATTTGCAGTGGTGCTAGCTCGTCAAAATCTTTAGGGGCAGTAGTGATGTAGTATTGCGTGTAATCCCCGCTCGTTGCAGCGTTGGTAATCGCACCCCGCGCTTCAATTTGCCGCTCAAACTCACCGATACTAAGCCGCTGACTGCCTTTGAACACCATATGCTCTAGAAAGTGAGCCATGCCGTTGATGGCATCTGATTCTACCGCTGAGCCAACATTAAGCCACAAGCTAAGATTAACGGCTTCGACTGGCATTTGCTGTGCCACTATCGTCAAGCCATTGGACAACTGGCGCAGCGTAGGGGCTTGGAGGTGAGGGAATTTCACGAGAGTTGAAGTCATTGGCGCTAATAAATGAACCTATACTTCTTTATTTTATCGATTTGCCTTAACAGCCTTATTTGTCCTTTGTCCTTTGTTCTATACCAATGACTCTTGACTAATGACCAAGATTTATTGATAAAAATTACTGGCTCTATAAATTATTTATAATTTTAACTTGACAGATTTCACATGAAGTTTTGATTATAGCATTCCTAAATGATTTGCAAATTTCTTTCTACTTCTTAACTTTGCGTCCTTTGTGTCTTTGCGGTATCCGGAACTGGTGACGCTACGTGTCTATGTTAAAAAAGTCTATTTCATAAATCAAATAGGAGCGCTAGAGCTATTTTTTTATTATACTCAAATGCCAAAATAAATCCGAATAAATACGGTTGTCTTGGCATATTTTTGCAGCTAAGTCTCGCAGTAAATAGTTTTTAATTAAATAGAAACATGATAAATATGCGATCGCACATCGCATCAAGTTATATAAATTAATTGCTCAATAGGTGAAATACAAAAAATACTAATGACATAATGCCTCCGTTGTAGCTGGCTAAATTTGAGGTTATGGTTATGATAGTAAATGCTGCCATCAATTGCGCTAGGTAATGGCAATGCACTAAGAAAGAAAGTTATAAAAGCGAAATTACCCATCTCTTTCCTAAGCAGCATTCTTCTATATCTCGTATCTTAAAATACAAATAATTATTTCTTCAGCAAGTGAGAAGTCAGTTGTCAGAAGGTGAGGAGTCAGGAGTCAGGAGTTGTGAATATTTAATTCTTCATCTCCCCCTTCTCCCCCTCTCCCCCTCTCCCCCTAGCCCCTGTATAGATGGAAGCATCTTTTGAAATTACGTTGCAGATAGTGATTGCTGTCGTCGCAGGCATCAGCGCTCAAGTAATTGCTGAATACCTGAAAATTCCCAGCATCGTCTTTCTGCTACTGTTTGGCATTGTGCTTGGTTCTGATGGCATTGGTGTATTGCATCCCCAAGTGCTAGGTGCTGGACTAGAAGTGATTGTAGCTCTCTCGACGGCAGTGATTTTGTTTGAGGGGGGACTGAATCTGGAACTGCGTGAATTAGGTCGGGTTTCAGGCAGTTTACGCAACCTCGTTACTTTGGGAACGTTGATCACGCTTTTGGGTGGAAGTATGGCAGCTCACTGGCTGGGGGAATTTCCCTGGGCGATCGCTTTCTTGTATGGTTCCCTAGTTGTGGTAACAGGACCAACTGTAATCGCTCCCTTACTCAAACTAATCAAAGTAGACCGACAAGTCGCCACTCTATTAGAGGGAGAAGCAGTTTTAATCGACCCAGTGGGCGCTATTCTGGCTGTAGTGGTACTAGACACAATTTTGAATGGGGGGAGCGATCCCCTAGCCGCAATCAGCGGTATGATCTTACGCCTGGGGATCGGCGGTAGCATCGGCGTAGCAGGTGGATGGTGTCTAGCGGGGATGTTTAAACGCGCTCACTTTATTTCCGATGAGTTGAAAAATTTAGTAGTACTAGCGGGATTGTGGGGGTTATTTACTCTAGCTCAATTCAGCCAAAACGAGTCGGGACTAATGGCTACTGTAATTGCAGGAATGGTTCTAGGTTCCTCCTCGCTGCCAGAAGAGCGGCTATTAAGGCGATTTAAAGGTCAGCTAACAATTTTAGGTGTATCGGTACTGTTTATTTTACTGGCAGCAGATCTATCAATTGCCAGTATCTTTGCTTTGGGTTGGGGTAGTTTATTCACTGTATTGGTATTGATGTTTGTGGTACGACCGATTAGCGTTGGCGTATGTACCATAAACAGCGGGTTAAACTGGCGACAGAAACTATTCTTGTCTTGGATAGCACCCAGGGGAATTGTTTCAGCGTCTGTGGCTTCTTTGTTTTCAATCTTCTTGACACAGCGAGGAATCAACGGCGGTGATTCGATTAAGGCGCTGGTTTTCCTGACAATTATTATGACTGTAGTTTGTCAAGGACTAACAGCAGGTTGGGTTGCTAATTGGCTGCAAATCAAATCAACAGAGGCAACGGGAGCTTTAATTGTTGGTTGTAATCCCCTTAGCCTATTGATTGCCCGTTTGTTTCAAGAGCGGGGAGAAGCTGTAGTAATGATTGATACTGATCCAGAAGCGTGCCAAAAAGCCCAAGCACAAAACTTGCAAGTTTTCTTAAGCAGTGCCTTGGATACAGCAGTATTAGAAGAAGCTGGATTGGCGAAGATGGGAACTTTCTTGGCGATGACTAGTAATGGGGAAGTTAATTTTGTGTTGGCTCAACGGGCTGTGGAAGAATTTAAGCCACCCAGAGTTTTAGCAGTATTCCCCCGAATGCCGCAAGCTAGTACACCAGCAAATAAAAATAAGATTCATCAAGCTTTCGTGCCAGACTTGGCGCTTAAGACTTGGAGTGATTACATTAGTGATGGACGAGTGAAGTTAGGTATAACAACGCTAGATGAAAAGGGGTTTGCTTTTCAACAAGCTCATTTGCAGGCATTAATTTTGGCTGGGGAATTAGTGCCGTTATTATTGGAGCGAGAAGAGCGGTTGCAAGTTCTGCCAGCTAATGAACAACTGCAAAGTGGCGATCGCTTAATTTATCTTTTGCATGACCCCAGACCTATACTATTAAAGCGTTTATCTGGGGGCAGTCAATCGATTCGTCTCACCATCGAAAAGCTACCGGAAGTAGAAGAAGCACCAATTCCAAATGCTGTGGAAACGCTTTCTGGCACCGGATCTCCGGTTGAATCTTAAGGCGTTTGAATTAACTCTTGGTCTTTTTTGCCTTGCAGTTGGGAATTCGATGCTGTTGCTACAACTGGCAAGTTAGTTTGTTTCTCTTGCCACAATAAACCCACTAGATGAATTACGGCAAGCAAAATCGCACTAACAGAGATGATATAACTGTGTATCGTATAGAGGTGTTCAACTGTTGTAGTGTTAATTGCTCCACCGCCAGTAATGATATCACGCAGCGTTGAACCAATTACAGGTATTGCTTCAATCGTGCTAAGCTCAATCCGAAAGCGCCAGTAACCTATTTGGCTCCAGTCTAAAATCATTGCCGTCCAGCCCAGAGCGATCGCATTTAAAATTAACAGAATATTGGCGATCCAGCCAGTCAGCCAACTGGTGCGATATTGCCTACCCAGAAACATCACCACCATTTGGATCAGCGCTACGCCAATTAGTAAATTCCCAGCCATATTGTGCAGACTGTGAATGAGTAAGCCATTAGGAACTTCAGAATCAATCCATTTCAAAGCTTGATAAGCCCCGCCTGCCACTGGCTCATAATAAAAAGACAGCAAAATGCCTGTAATAGCAGCGATCGCACTCAAAGTGATAATAGCAATTGATAAAACTGTTGCCATTCGCCGCAACATGAATTCATAGGACTTTTGCATACCACACTCTTGCCAACGCTTTCATATTCTTTACTTTTCTTAATATGATAGCGAAGCAATTAATACAAGAGTTCTTTCCGTAGACGTAAATCGAGGGGCTTTGGCGCGGGGGCGCTATAGCTAGAGGAATCAGAAAAAGGGAAAGGGGAAAAGGTAAAGGGTAAAGGGTAATTCGTAATTCGTAATTAATAATGCCCCTGGAGCCCCTAGTCCCTAGCCCCTAGCCCCTCATTAAATAAGACACCCAAGATGGTATAATCTGGGGGGAACCGTACCAAAGTCCTGGTGCTTTTGGCGAGTGTTTTACACCTTCTACAACTAAATTTTCTGCACCTGCTAGATGTGCCGCAGTAATGGGAGTAATACCATCACCCCAACAGTTACCCTGTCCGCAGGTTAACTGATAGCTGCTGTAAGCTAGCCAGCTACCGCGCCGCCGTTCGCCAAAAATACTTTTACCAGCCACACAAACATAGCGCACATCGGGGTAGAAAGCTCCAGGGTAGTTGTTATTAACAAAATCAAGATTCCAGCGTGTCCAGCGTTCTTGGCTAATGTGGGGAGTTCCCAATGTGACGAGAGTGCTAACTAACTCGTGAGCTGACCAAAGGGATGGTTTTATTTCACCACGTCCTAGGTACGGCTTTTCTCCCAGGTAAATACGAGAGATCCAACCTCCAGCAGAATGACCAATTAAGTTAATTTGAGAAGCATTATATTGCTGTAATATCTGCTTTACTGTACGGTCGAGTTGCTGCAAAATTGGCGTTACCGATCTTCCTCCCAAAGTAGGGAACCAATCTCGACGGCGCAGCGGTACTACTGTTGTAGGAAAACCCATCTGTTGTAAAGATTGTTCTAGCTGACGGTAGGCGATCGCACTTTCTAGATATCCAGGCAGAATTACAGTAGGTAGCATTGAGGGGCTAGGGGCTAGAGGCTGGGGGCTAGAGGATAAAAAATAAATAGGTAGTAAACAAGTATTTTAATACTACTTAACATTACGCAAGGGTAGGTAAGGAATAAAGTAGCCAGTGTATTGGTAGTTGCCCAACGATTGCGATTGACATACTAGTAAAGTGAGATATGAAACAGTGGAAATAACTAATTCCTTATTGTTTGTTCTTCCCACTCTTTCCCTAACCCCTAGCCCCTAGCCCCTAGCCCCTGACTTGTGGAAATCGGCACTTTATACGGTATCAGTGTGGGTCCTGGTGATCCAGAATTAATTACGCTTAAGGGACTGCGATCGCTTCAACAAGTGGCCATCGTTGCCTTTCCTGCTGGAGTTGAAGGTAAACTAGGCATGGCACAGCAGATTATCTCCCCTTGGCTGAGTCAACAGCAGCAGCTGCTGGCTCTAAAATTTCCCTATGTGCAGGATATGACAGTACTAACTCAAGCTTGGACTGATGCAGCCGAGCAAGTTTGGAAATATTTACAACAAGGCTTGGATGTAGCTTTTGCCTGTGAGGGGGATATAAGTTTCTATAGCACCTTCACTTATTTAGCACAGACATTACAAGAATTACACCCTGAAGCAGTTATAAAATTAGTGCCTGGAGTTTGTTCACCAATGGCAGCTGCATCGATCCTGGGATTACCTTTGACTATTCGCCATCAGCGCTTGGTAGTACTGCCAGCACTTTATCACATCGGGGAATTGGAAGCTGTATTAGACTGGGCGGATGTGGTGGTACTAATGAAGGTGAGTTCAGTGTATGAACAAGTATGGAAAGTATTGGAGCGAAGGGCAATACTTAGCCATAGCTGGGTAGTAGAACGGGCAACATTACCGGATATGGTAATTCATGCAGATTTAAGCGATCGCCCCTTGCTCAAATTACCCTACTTCTCGCTCCTAATTGTCCAAGTTACAAGGAGCTAGTATCAATTTTAGTACATAGTAGCGATTAACAATTAGCGGTCTTTGATGAGTAATTAGCCATCATTGGTTAATATTTATGGATACTAACAACAAATTAATAGATAAAAAGCTAAAAGCGCGCCAGCTAAAAGCTAACAGCTAAATATGTCCTACTCGTCTCTAATTCAATCTTTGCCAGAAGTTTGGCGTTCTTCCAGTGGATTAGCTGCCCTAGCTTCTTTGGGAATTCACGGGTTACTCCTAGCCTTCTTACCATTTGTGTCATTAGATTCTCCAGATGAGCAGTTGCCGCAAAATGTCCCAGTTGTAGCATTAACGCCAGAAGAACAAAGTCGCCTGCCCCAAGTAGTACCGCAAGGAGTACCCACTCAAACTACAATTCCATCTACTGCTATAGGACAGAGTAATTTACCACCCTTACCACCATCAAATCCGGCTGTTGGATCAGATATCTTACCGCCTCTACCACCAACACCCACTTTCTTGCCACCACCGCCCCCAGTAAACACACCAACTTACCAGTATCCCATCAGCAATTCTCCGCCTCCATCCCAAATTCCAACTGTTCCAATCCCCTTACCTCCACCTGCTGAGAATCGTTCATTTGTTTCTCAGTATCCGCCTGATCAATTGCCCCCGCCAGAACCAAATCAAACTATTAGAAACCAGCCGTTACCACCTTTACCACCCTCCGCAGTTCCTCCTAGTCCAACTTTACCTTCTACTACCCAACTCAAAAGAAGTGAATTTTCTCCTCCCACAGCTAACCAACCATCGATCCCACAGCCCAACACCGATCAAAGCCAAAATCAAGTTGCTATAAATAATCGCACCAATGGGCAAAGACAGCTCTTAACTCCGCCCTCGCTTCCTGAACGGACAAAACAAGAGCTAATAGCACGCCGGAATGTAGTTAGTAGAGAAAGATCTGCTAACAGCATTGTTACCCCTAATAGCGATCGCCAACGCCTAGCAGCCCTCTTGCAACGCCGACGGCAACAAAAGAGCGATCCCACTAACGCCCCCACTAGTAACAGCCAACGTCTAGCAGCCCTCTTGCAACGCCAACGGCATCCACAGCAACCACAAAGCGATCGCACTTCTGCCAATAGCGACAGCCAACGTCTAGCAGCCCTCTTGCAACGTCGCCAGCAACAACAGCAACCACAAAGCGATCGCACTTCTACCAATAGCGACAGCCAACGTCTAGCAGCCCTCCTGCAACGCCGCCAGCAACAACCAAACCCTGCTTCTACTCCTAGCCCATTATCTAGGTCAACGACACAAACTATTGCCCAAATAGACGCTTTTAAGGAGCAGCAACACAGAGCCTTGCAAGCTTCTCCCACAGCTACAATAGGACGACCAATCCGCTACAAAATTAAAACGTGTAACAAGCAACTTGATGGTGGTGTTGCTGTATTGGCAGCACTAGTAAACTCAGACGGTAAGATTATCTCTGGACCTGAATTGCTGTCAAAAAATAGCTCGCCTGATATCGGGCGGGCTGCTAAAACATTTGTTAAAGAATATTCATTTCCCAAAACTGCTAACCCTGTGAATCAATCATTTCGCTTGGACTTCAGTTACGACTCTAAAAGTTGTCGAGCAAACACTAAACAGCCTCGATCTAATTCGTAATTAGCTGTTAGCTATTAGCTATTAGCTGTTAGCTAATTTGGTAATTGGTAATTGGTAGTTGGTAGTTGATGAAAGGGAAAAGGTAAAAGGTGAAAGGTAAAGGTGAAAGGGTAAAGGGTAAAGGGTAAGGGTAATTTCTCCCCATCTCCCCCTCTCCCACTCTCCCCATCTCCCCCTCTCCCGCTCTCCCACTCTCCCACTCTCCCTAGCCCCTAGCCCCTAGCCCCTAGCCCCTTCGGTATGACAGAACATTCTGATTTCGCGTTTGTGCTGCATTCGTGTGCTGATAGATTATTTGAGCTAATTGATCGTTTTAGTCAAGCACGGGTGTTGGTAGTAGGGGATTTGACGCTAGACGAGTTTATCACTGGTCAGGTGGAACGGATTTCTAGGGAAGCACCAGTATTAATTTTGCGCCATGAAACTACCACTCGATCGCCTGGGGGCGGTGCGAATGCCGTCTCTAATCTGGCTTCGCTGGGGGCGATCGTCAAAGCAGTGGGACTATTAGGTAAAGATGAACAAGGGCGATCGCTGCGACAAATTTTAGACGACTCTGGTATTAATACTGGAGGTGTTTTGATCGATCCAGACCGTCCAACAGTTACTAAAACCAGGATTTCGGGACACTCTCGTCAATCTGTCACTCAGCAAATTGTCCGTTTAGATCGCAAATCTGATTCTTTGCCAGATTTAAATTTACAAAGCCAACTGGCAGAATATATCCGATCGCAAGTGAATTCGGTTGATGCAGTTGTCTGCTCTGATTATGGCGATGGCGTTCTAACTGCGCCCCTGATCGAAGCTGCTTTGTCCCATCCTAGGACTATTGTGGATACTCAGAAGCAACTGGGGCGCTATCTGGGCGCTACCTTGTTTACTCCAAATCTGCCAGAAGCAGAAAAAGCGGTAGGCTATGCAATTACTAATCCTCAAACGCTGACTAGAGCAGGTAAAGATTTGCTAAAACTAACCCAGGCAAAGCAAATACTGATCACAAGGGGTGAACAGGGGATGAGTTTATTTGATCCTACTGGCAATGAACAACACATCCCAGCGTTTAACCGAACAAAGGTGTTTGACGTGACAGGGGCGGGAGATACAGTAGTAGCAGCGCTGACACTGGGGTTAATAGCTGGCGCTTCGTTTTGGGAAGCAGCCATTTTGGGAAATTTGGCTGCAAGTATTGTAGTAAGGCAGTTTGGTACGACTACGACGAGTACATCCCAGATGAAGGCAGCTTTACAGGGGTTGTTGGAAGGATAAGATAAACGAACCGCACTCGACGCGCTCGTACGCAAGGGAGGAGAGGAGATGACGGGACAAGGGGACAGAAGAAAGCTGGGGGAGCAAGAGGGGATGGGGGAGCAAAAAGAAAATTCTTCTCTTTGCGCCTTTGCACCGGACACTTTGCTCAACGGGGGGAACCCCCGCACGCAAGTGTCCTCGTCTTTGCGCGACCAAAATCCAAAATCCAAAATCTTAGTAACGGGTGGTGCAGGTTTTATTGGCTCGAATTTTGTTCATCATTGGTGTAATGTTTACCCGAATGACCGAGTGGTAGTGCTCGATGCGCTGACTTATGCTGGAAATCGAAGCAATTTGGAGGGTTTAGACGGGAAAAATTTTCGTTTTGTACAGGGGGATATAGGCGATCGCTCTCTTGTCGATCAGTTGCTTGCGGCAGAAGATATCAACATTATTGCCCATTTTGCGGCTGAATCTCATGTCGATCGCTCTATTTTAAAACCTGGGGCTTTTATTCAAACGAATGTAGTCGGAACTTTCACCCTACTAGAAGCTTTTCGTCAACACTGGGAGGCTAATGGTAAGCCAGCCGAATACCGTTTTCTCCACGTTTCTACTGATGAAGTTTACGGTAGTCTCGGTGTGAATGATCCTGCTTTTACTGAAACTACACCCTATGCCCCTAATAGTCCATATTCAGCATCTAAAGCTGGTAGCGATCACTTAGTTCGAGCCTATTATCATACCTATGGCTTGCCGACAATTATTACTAATTGCTCTAATAATTATGGTCCTTATCAGTTTCCAGAAAAGCTGATTCCCCTAATGTGTATCAATATTTTAATGGGCAAATCACTACCTGTTTATGGTGATGGGCAAAATGTCCGAGATTGGCTCTATGTGGGCGATCATTGTAGTGCATTAGATGTAGTAATCAGGGGTGGTAAGCCTGGTGAAACTTACAACATTGGTGGCAATAATGAAGTTAAAAATATCGAAATTGTTAAAATGTTGTGCCAATTGATGGATGAATTAGCTCCCGATTTACCTGTGTCTCCTTCTCATCAGCTAATGACTTTTGTTAAAGATCGCCCTGGACACGATCGCCGATATGCTATTAATGCCAATAAAATTAAAACTCAACTGAGTTGGACACCCGCAGTAACTGTACAATACGGGTTACGACAAACAGTTGAATGGTATTTATCTCACCGCGAATGGTGGCAACCTCTACTTTCCCCAGAGTATAAAGCTTACTATCAAAAGGTTTATGTTAGCTAGCTGGATTTAAGAATGTTAAGGTATTCACCAAAATTGAGATCAGTGTGAATAAAAGCAGCACTCATACGAGCAATGAAATGTTAGATGTCGTACCTTTCAAAAGCATTTAGATAGCGTAGTATCTTAATTAAAACTTACAATTCCAGATTAGGCGGAATTCATGTTCTGGAATATAAGACACACCATCACCAAGCTTCACAGCCTACAGAACTACCAGTGTCTACCTCAGTATGAAGATTTTCTGGCGGAACTCCTGCAAGTAGTTCTTCAAGGTTATATTTCTTAGGCTCAGGTGTGACAACCAATCTACCTTCTGATACGCTAATACCTACATCTGTATCTTCTTTTAAATGAGCTTTTTGGGCAAGCTCTTTGGGAATGCGAAGGATAAAACTATCTCCCCACTTTTCAACTACTTGGGAGTACATATTTTTTAGTGCGTCTTTAGAAGTATAATATTATACTTCTAAAGACGCAATGCGAGTCTGGAATTTCCTCTGTGTCCCATGCATTTTTTGCAGTTTTACCCACCCATCACTTGGGGGTAAGTGGTGTACAAAAATACACCTACAGTTGCGATCGCCAACACCCCCTGAATTAAATTCCCCACCAACGAACCTACTACAATCCCCACTCCAGCCTTCAGTGCTAGCCCCAGATCGCGCTGATATAGGTATTCTCCCAAAAACGCGCCAAGTAGTGGTCCGATTAAAATCCCCAGTAATGGTCCTCCAACGGGCAGTGCTGGTAATAAACCAAGAATTCCCACCAACAAGCCAACAAAAGCGCCAATTTGCCCCCATTTACTAGCTCCTGCACGTTTCGCACCCCAATAAGTAGCCAAAAAGTCAATTCCTACACTGAGCAGCAAAACGGCGATCGTGACAATTAATGGTATAGTTACAAGACTCAAGGAACCGCTAACAAATCCCCAAATTACAATCGCAACCAAAATCAAGCTAGTGCCTGGAATTGTAGGTACAACAGCGCCGATAATGCCAACAACCATTACAGCAACTAGGAGCCAGTAGACGTAGACAATTGACATAATGGGTAATCGATAATTGGTAATGGGTAATTGTCTTGTTATTCCCCAAGTTTATTACTTTTTACCCGTTCGCGTTGCCAATATTATTCAAATAAGTGTTGAGTGTTACATCTAATTTATCTGCAATTCCAGCAATCCAAGTTTCATCTTGCTTGGTATAACTGCGCGGAGCATTAGCTGCTAAGATCAACACACCTTTTTCACCAATCGGCTGGCAAATTACTCCTTGAGTATTTTCTGGTAAATAATCAAATTCAACTCGCCCTGGATATATTTTCAAATCTACCAGGTAGACAGGTTTGTGTTTTTCCAGCACCCGCTGCAAAATTGCTCCTGGTTTCACCTGGGATTTAGCAGGTAAAATGCCCCGTCGTAGAAGTACTTTTTCTTGATAATAAACCAGTAGCGATCGCGTGGCTGTATTAGTTAACAACAGATGGGATGCCCAAGCTAGCTCTATTCTCACAGGCTGGGGTAAAAACTGTTCTAGCTCAAACTTTTCTTGTCCGACAAGTTGGACTGCATCAGGCGATCGCGGTGCAACTTGCTGCCACAATAAACCAGTCAAAATCAACAACGCACATAATATCACACCCAGCGCATCCGATCTAGCTTGAGCATCAGTCAACCCACTTGTTAACAACCGATTTATCAGCAGCAAGACACCACCCAACCCACCTACTACAATGGGTAAGCGCCGCAAAACTCGATTTGGATCAGGTTTAGCCATATTTTAGAAGGGACTAGGGATTAGGGGCTAGGGGCGAGGGAAATAATTTGTAATTCGTAATTGTTTTTTGCTCCCCCAGCTCCCCACAGCGAAAGAAAGCTCCCCCAGCTCTCCATTACTCCTCTCCTGGTTCAATAATTCGTTGAAATAGATAGCCAGTACCCCTGGCGGTGAGAATTAACTCTGGATTACTTGGATCGTCTTCCAATTTTGCCCTGAGGCGCGAAATGTGAACATCTACTACCCTAGTATCTACGTGTCGTTCTGGGGTATATCCCCACACCTCTTGTAAAATTTCCGAGCGAGAAAAAGCTTCTCCTGAGCGACTTACTAGCAGTTCTAGTAAGCTAAACTCCATCCCAGTCAGCCGAATCCGCTCATCGCCTTTGTAGACTTGCCGCTTGTTGGTGTCAATTTTTATACTAGACACCTGAATTACACCAGAACTGGGAATTCCTGATGCACCAGTTTTGTCTACTCGCCGCAATACCGAGCGAATCCTAGCTTCTAGCTCTTTGGGGGAAAATGGTTTAACTACATAATCATCAGCACCTAGCTCTAGCCCGGTGATGCGATCAGCTACATCTCCCAATGCTGTTAGCATAATAATAGGTACATCAGATTCCTTACGTAGTTCTTGACATACACCGTAGCCATCCAGCTTCGGCATCATTACATCTAAGACTACCAAGTCTGGATCAGCTTTGCGAAATGTATCTAAGGCTTCTTCGCCATCAGCAGCTGTCACGACATCATAACCAATCATCGACAGCCGCGTTTCCAAAATGCGGCGAATGCTGGCTTCATCATCCACTACCAGGATTTTTTCTTTATGGCTTTCCAAACTTCTTAGCGCTCCTTGAATGAAAATTTAGAAGATTAAATTTTAGTACCATACATTAATTATTTTATCTCATGGAGTAGTTGTAAAAAAGCCAGAATTCCTACCATGTCTGACTTCCAGGCTTTGTAAAAGTTTGCGAAATGTGAAGATTATTTAACTTATTTAACTAATAACTAATGGCAAAGGCTAAAACCTACTACGTTTGTAATGAATGCGGAGCAGAATCACCCCAATGGTTCGGCAAGTGTCCCGCCTGTGGCACATACAATTCCTTAGAAGAACAACTTGCTTCGTCCAATGCAGTACCAAGTCGGGGAGTAAGTTGGCAAGCGGCTGCTGGTAATGGTAAATCAATTACTAAGGTAGCCAAAGCTCGCGCTTCTCTGACATTTGACCAAATTAGCGATCGCACTGTAACTCGTTGGGTTTCTGGCTATGAAGAACTAGATCGAGTTCTAGGCGGTGGGATTGTTCCAGGTTCTTTGGTATTAATTGGCGGCGATCCTGGCATTGGCAAATCAACCCTGCTGCTGCAAGTTTCCAATCAACTAGCACAAAATTATCGCATCCTTTATGTTTGCGGGGAAGAATCAGGACAACAGGTAAAGTTAAGAGCTTCTCGCCTGGGAGTTACCAACTCGACTAATGATACCGATGACGAGGAAGTAGTAAAAACACCATCGCCAGCACTACCAACAGTTGTACACTCCCAACATCCGCCTTCCCAAATAGAACGGGGAAACCAGGCAGCTGGTGCAGATTTATATGTTTTGCCAGAAACGGATCTCGAAGAGGTTCTGCGGGAAATAGATTCACTCAAACCAAATGTGGCGGTGATTGATAGTATTCAAACAGTGTATTTTCCCGCTTTAACTTCTGCACCTGGATCAGTTGCTCAGGTACGTGAATGTACTGCGGCGTTGATGCAAGTAGCAAAACGCGAAGATATTACAATGTTGATTGTGGGACACGTAACGAAAGAAGGAGCGATCGCAGGTCCCAAAGTATTAGAGCATTTAGTTGATACAGTACTGTATTTTGAAGGCGATCGCTTTGCTTCTCATCGTCTGCTGCGAACTGTGAAAAACCGCTTCGGCGCAACTCACGAAATCGGTATCTTTGAAATGGTTGATCGAGGGCTGCGGGAAGTCTCCAACCCCTCAGAAATATTTTTGGGCAACCGCAATGAACCCGCACCAGGGACAGCGCTTGTGGTAGCCTGTGAAGGAACTCGACCAATAGTAGTTGAACTGCAAGCCTTGGTGAGTCCGACTAGTTACTCCTCGCCGCGTCGTTCTACGACTGGAATTGACTATAATCGACTGCTGCAAATTTTGGCAGTGTTGGAAAAAAGAGTAGGCATTCCTTTATCGAAATTAGATTCTTATGTAGCATCAGCTGGGGGATTGAATGTAGAGGAGCCAGCTGTAGATTTAGGAGTAGCGATCGCTGTTGTTGCTTCTTTCCGCGATCGCATTGTCGATCAGGGTACTGTATTAATCGGTGAAGTAGGATTGGGTGGGCAAGTACGCCCAGTTTCCCAAATGGAACTACGTTTGAAAGAAGCTGCTAAGCTAGGATTTAAGCGGGCAATTGTTCCCAAAGGGCAAACCTTCCCTGATGTAGATTTAGAAATTATCCCCGTCGCAAAGGTAATCGATGCAATCATCGCTGCTATCCCGCCACAAAGCTTTTCAGAATCGGACTTGGAAGAAGAAGAATAGTTATCTTTGGCTGCTTTGTGGCGGGGATAAATTTACTAGACACAAGAAAATAACAATCATTGCCAGCTACTGGTTTTGGTGTTAGACAAAATACATTGTGAATCGGGAGTAACAATGGCAGATCAGCATGAATTTCTCTATCCGCGCAGTCGTTACTATGGCAAGGTTAAGCCAGAAAACTTGGTTTTCAATGCCAATTTACAAGAATTTGCCCAGCAGGTAAGTTACATTTGTAACTTAGAAACATCTGGAAAACTTTCTCCCGACGAAGCTTATCAAAAAGTTCGTAGTCTTTGGAAGCAGCTCAAAAAGACAAAAAAACAGTTAGGAATTGGTGAAAACCCTTTCCAAGTCGATCAAGGGGAAGATCAAAGCTAAAAAGGCTACTGTGAGAAAAAAAGTAAAATACAACTCCCAGACTGATACTAGTTCCCAGGCTGAGCCTGGGAATGAGAGAAAATGCGATCAAACAGTAGTAGAGGTGGGTTTACTCAAAGTATTTGTTGGAATTAGACTTTGTTGTTAAACCCGCCCCTACTTGTAGACTGAACAGTCTGATAATAATGTTGTAATTGACGAGTAGCAGCTGCCCATCCCCACCTTTCGGCTTCCAAACGGGCGTTTTTACGAATGATTTCTCGCTCTTGTTTTTGCTCTAGCAAACGTTGAGTAGCAGCGATCGCTCCTTGTTCATCTTCTGGGTCAAATAAATAACCATTCACTCCAGAAGTTACAATATCGGTAATCCCACCAGAATTAGCAGCCACGACGGGACATCCAGCAGCCATCGCCTCTAATAGCACTAATCCCAGAGTCTCAGTGCGAGAAGGAAAGATAAACGCATCTGCACAAGCAAAAGCTGAACCTAATTCTCGCCCTGTCAAATATCCGACAAAATGAGTATTAGTTCCAGCAAAGTATTTTTCTAGTGCAAGCCGATGGGGACCATCCCCAACTAAAGCTAAACGCGCATCGGGTATTGCTTCCAAAATTGGTTTGATCCGCTCAATTTCTTTTTCAGCCGAAAGACGACCAACATAGAGTAGCAAGGGACTTTCAGAATGACCTAGACTTAGGTGCTTACGCATCTTTTGACAAGCCAAATCGGGATGAAACAACTCTGTATCTACTCCCCTTTGCCACAAGTCTACTCTTTCAATTCCATGTGCGCTTAATTCCTGCACCATAGCTGTCGAAGTACACAGATTCAAACGCGCCTGATTATGACTTACCTTGAGCAATTCCCACAATACCCCTTCGAGCATTCCTAAACCATAGTGCTGAAGATATTGAGGCAAATGAGTATGATAGGAAGCGATTAGGGGAATTTTTAGCACTTTGCCATAAAACAGCCCAGCCAATCCCAACACAGCGGGGTTAACAACATGAATAATATCCGGTTGAAATTTTTCCAGTTCATGACCAATAGCAGGTCTTGGCAATGCCATTTTCAACTCAGGATACAATGGCAACGGAAAGCCAGAAACACCGTAAACTTTCGCCCCTTTGTATTCTGTCATCCCACCATCCGGCGCTACAACCAGTACTTGATTGCCATTGCGCTGTAAATGATCGATTGTGTGGCTTAAGCGTGTAACAATACCATCAAGCTTGGGCAAAAACGTTTCGGTAAATAAGGCAATTCGCATACACAGTTAGGCTGGGGGAACCAGTGTTGTTTTTACCATAAAGTGCGATCGCAATCGAGATCTTCTTTATATTGTCGATAATCCCAACTTTGTAGCAGTGTTAATATCAACGACTGGGTAGACTGTTTCGCGTGGTATGTATAATTGCGCACACTCAGACTTAATGTTTTGTCGCTGATGTACAAACTGAGAAATGTCCTCAATCTTGACAATCCAATCTTGGGCATAGGCATCGAGTACACTACCACGTAAACCTAACTGAATTGCCCTACGTTCCAATCTTGCGCCTGAAGGATGTCGGTCCCGGTCCCATTGTAAGCGTACAAGCGAAGTCTTCACGGCTTTTGACCATTCGCTTTCACTCGCATACACCTCTGGTTCAAACTTGGAATGAACAGCCCCAGCCAAAATATCATCAAAAGCGGCACGTTTAATCCAAACCGCCAGCACCACTTCTTGTCCTTCTTTCATCCCCCATCCCGAACGATACATCATCCAAAGAAAGTTGGGTTTTATCCAACTCATCCGGTGGAGATTAAATTCCCCACCAAAATAACCGTGTGTAGCGGCATTACCAATTGCTGGGCGATAAGCTTGGTAAACGACAACAGATTCTTGGTCAAACTGTGCTATAATGCAGCGACCTGATTTAGGTAAGCGGCTGACTTGTTCTAAATACGATTCTGTTACTAGCTGCATCCTTTGTAGACATCTTGCAAAAGTACCAATTACCTCACCTTCGGGCTGATATTAGACTTCTTGCATAAATTTTACAGCGCGCTCCTTTTTGCGTCCGAACGATCGCGCCTTTGCACGGACACTTTGCTCAAGTCGGGAAACCCGCTATCGCTTGTGTCCTTGTCTTTGCGCGAAACAAAAAAAGACGAGGGCTAGTAGCGGCTATACCAGATAGTACAACCGCCAGTAACAGCACCGATCGCATAGAATTTATACCAGTCTCAGACAGCGCTTATCGTCGCCAACTAACTTTAGGCAAAATTTGTTTTTGATCCACCCGATCCTGGTATTTAATCGCAAAGTTGAGCAAAGAATCTAGCAGTGCGTCTGACAGGTAGTGAGGTTGTAAACCGAGATCTAGCAAATTTGTGTTCTTGGCGTTGAAATAGTGTTCTTCTTTCTCCACTCTAGGATTATCCAAGTTATTGACTTGCACCTTCAACCCCATTGCTACCCCAGCTTTCTCTACCATTCGTGCCAAGTCGCCTACACTGAATTGTTCAGTAAATTGGTTGAAAACACGGAATTCACCAGAAGCAGCAGGATGGGCGATCGCAAGTTCCACACAGCGCACTGTATCCCGAATATCCAAAAATCCCCTGGTTTGACCACCCTTGCCGTATACCGTTAAAGGATGAGCGATCGCAGCTTGAATACAAAAACGATTCAATGCCGTCCCAAATATTCCATCATAGTCCAGACGGTTAATTAATAACTCGTCCATCCCAGTTTCTTCTGTCAGTACTCCATATACCACACCTTGGTTCAAATCAGTTGCTCGTAAACCCCAAATTCGACAGGCAAAGTGAATATTGTGGCTATCATGGACTTTGCTTAGATGGTACATACTACCTGGCTGCTTCGGATAGGGCAAGGTATCCTTACGACCGTTGTGTTCTATAGTGATGTAGCCTTCTTCAATGTCTATATTCGGAGTCCCATACTCACCCATTGTCCCTAGCTTAACTAAATGGCACTCTGGGAAATCTTCGCGCATTGCATACAGCAAATTCAGCGTTCCGACTACGTTATTTACTTGCGTCAGAACTGCGTGTTCGCGGTCAATCATCGAAAAAGGCGCACTTCGCTGTTCACCAAAATGTACGATCGCCTGGGGTTCAAAAGAGTGCAACGCCGAGCTTAAAAACTCGTAGTTAGTAATATCTCCTACCAACAACTCGATGGATTTCCCCGTCAAATCCTGCCAGCGTTGTAGCCGTTGCTGTATTGACGCGATCGGTGTCAGGGTTTCTACACCTAATTGTAGATCCCAGTGCCGCCGCACTAAGCTATCTAGAATTCCGACTTCGTAGCCGCGATTTGACAAATACAGTGCGGTTGCCCAACCACAGTAGCCATCTCCACCAATAACCAAAACTTTCATCTTGACCAGTGCTTACTCGCTGATATTCGCTAAATCTACCGTATTTTGTCACCCCTTTTGGACAAGCTGGGGTAGCTGGGGTAGCTGGGGTAGCTGGGGTAGAAAAGCTCTCTGCTTCCTCTAGCCCCTGCGCCAAAGCCTCTAGCTCCTCTAATATGAACAAATGTAACAATATTGCCATCAAAACGTTTCACCATCTTGACACCAAAAAGGGAAGCCGATAATGTGATATACATACCCGGGTAAGACGACTGAAAAAAAAATATGCAAGCTAAGCAAAAGGTTACGTTGTATTTGTCGCCAGAACTGCATAGGCGTCTTAAAATCAGAGCCGCAATCGACTCCGAGCCAATGTCAGAACTCGCCGCACGTGCCATTGCTTTCTACCTCAGTCACCCAGAAGTGGTTGATGAAACGGAAGCCCTATATGGTCGGACTCATCAAGTATATGCTTGTCCAGAGTGTGCTACTTCGGTAGCCTTGCGAGATGGCGAACTAATATCCCTTTCCAACCAGCCTGGAGTAGTTCAAGAGCCGACTACTGTAGAGCAAGTTGCTTCAACATCCCAAGAAGGTCAATTAGTTCCTTGTTTGTCATAGACTGCGCGCTTCATAAGGAGCGGCAACAGCTTGAAACAAGCGTTGTAAACTCAGCAATAACACTGTCTGTACCATCTTTATTCGGTCAAAAGTAGGTCAAAGGCAATGAAAGAAGAGCTAAACATCCTAATACAAGCTCAATACCCTCTAATCTACCTTGTGACCTCCGAGGAAGAACGGGCTGAGCAGGCAATTGCAATGATCGCGCAGTTAAGACCGCAAAGGCGGATATACATCTGGACAGTGACACACGGGATTGTAGAACATGGACAACCCCGAAATGTGACTCAACATAATACTGTGTCACCAGAAGCAGCGATTGAATGGGTAATTCGCCAAAGAGAGCCAAGTATATTTATATTTAAAGATTTACACCCATTTATTGAAGCGCCAGTAACAACAAGATGGTTGCGTGATGCGATCGCCTCTTTTAAAGGCACACAAAAAACCATCATGCTGATGTCGCCATTGCAGCTAGTTCCTGCCGAACTAGAGAAGGAAGTTGTAGTATTAGATTTCCCACTGCCAGACATGACAGAACTCAATCAAGTTCTAGATCGGCAGTTAGAGCAAAACCGTAATCGTCGGCTGACTACAGATGGGCGGGAAAAGCTATTAAAAGCGGCTTTGGGCTTAACAAAAGACGAAGCGGAAAAAGTATATCGGAAAGCGCAAGTTACTGCTGGACATCTTTCAGAAAATGAAGTAGATGTCGTCTTATCTGAGAAAAAGCAGTTAATTCGACGCAACGGCATTCTGGAATACATGGAAGAAGATGCAACAATTGATGCCGTTGGCGGATTAGATGAACTGAAGCGGTGGCTTAAACAACGTTCCAACGCTTTTACAGAAAGAGCAAGGGAATACGGTTTGCCTCAACCAAAGGGAATGCTGATTTTGGGAGTACCAGGCTGTGGCAAGTCCCTGATTGCTAAAACAACATCTCGGCTGTGGGGCTTACCACTGTTGCGGCTAGATATGGGGCGAGTTTATGATGGTTCGATGGTAGGACGCTCTGAAGCTAACCTACGTAACGCCCTCAAAACAGCAGAATCAATTTCCCCAGCAATTTTATTCATTGATGAGTTAGATAAAGCCTTTGCTGGTACTGCTGGTTCAGGTGACTCAGACGGTGGCACATCCAGCCGGATCTTTGGTTCTTTCCTCACCTGGATGCAAGAAAAAACATCTCCAGTGTTTGTCATGGCAACGGCTAACCGTGTTGAAAGGTTGCCTGGAGAGTTCTTGCGTAAGGGACGTTTTGACGAAATTTTCTTTGTCGATTTACCCACTACGGAAGAGCGCAAAGAAATCTTTAAAATTCACCTAAACAAGCGTAAACGAGATATTACTCGCTTCGACCTCGATCAACTGGCTAAAATTGCCGACGGTTTTTCAGGAGCAGAAATTGAGCAAGCGCTAATTGCCGCTATGTACGATGCTTTTGCTCAAGATCGAGAGTTTACGCAACTAGATATTATTGCTGCTATAAAAGCGACGCTGCCTTTGTCACGGACAATGACAGAGCAAGTGACAGCCTTGAGAGATTGGGCTCGCCAGCGCGCCAGACCAGCAGCAGCCTCCGTCGCTGAATATCAGCGAATGGAGTTTTAAAAGCTTTCTCCTACTACCACAGGGGGAAAGGCTAGCAACGCTAGCAAATGACAAAACGCCGCGATTGTAATCCCATTCCAAAACGAGCGCGGCTAACCTAAACCAAACCGTTGTCGTTGATCTCTATTTTCCTTTAGGAGGAATCCCAAATGTCTCATTTTAGCACCCTGCGTACCAAAATCACCGAAGTTGAAATCCTCAAGGCTTCCCTGCGCGACTTGGGAATCAACGTTAAGACCGAAGCTGACGTTCGTGGCTACAATGGTCAGCGGGTTCGCGCCGACTTGGTGGCAGTATTGGAAGGTGAATACGATCTAGGCTGGTCACGCAACAGCGATGGTTCTTTTGACCTAATCGCTGACTTGTGGGGCGTTGCTAAGAAGCACAATCAAACTGAGTTGATCAACTCGATCAATCAGAAGTATGCAGTTAACAAGACCTTGGCTGAAGTCAAGCAGCGCGGTTTGCAAAACGCCAACGTCAAGTTGGTTGTGCAAAAGTAAGTTATCTGCGCGTTCCCAAGCTTGCGGGTTAACCAGGATTTTTAGGGGTTAGCCCCTTTTTTATTAGCCATTAGTTATTAGCTTTTAGCTATTAGCTAATGGTTAATTTGTTATTTAGACCTCCTGTGGGCATTCAGATACCTTTTAACGTGAATTCAAAATCAAACTTTGACAGAACAGCTTTACCCCTTCTGGCTTGATCGAGAATTGATTGACGATCTCTTGCCTTGACAGGAAGGTAAAGAAATAACATTTAGAGATTTTAATAAAAGATATACATTACATGATTCCTACTGGATAGGTATTTTATATGATGTTGCATACGAACAAGCTGTAACATTAGCGATTGTGTGGGATGCACTCAAAACTGCCAGATAAAATTAAGGAAAGTATGTCTGTAGTAAATGAGTATCCCTATCTGCTGATACGATTAACAGGTGTAGATTCGGTAAGTACAGCTAATTATGCGGATATTGGATGGATTTCTAGAGCAATAGCTGGGTGCGAAATTGAACAGGTGGAAGGAAAGAAGTTTTTAGTTATTGACGATGTGTATGGAGGGCAAATTAATATCATCTACAAGGGTAAAGAAATATTCTTGGCGCTAGAAAAAGACAAAAGTATTTTGAAGATTTGAAATTGGGCATTGGTATGAATGCGATCGCATCATGTTCTGTCTAACACCTTGCTTTGGATCGATTGGTTTAAACTTGATTAAGATGCGCTCGTTATCTTTGATAAGTTCTACCGTTAGGCTACCAGTATTTGGTTCGTCCTACTTGAAGAGTTATGTTAGATTAAGTCCATGAATTTCGAGTGGGACGAACGCAAGAACGAAGCCAATGTTGCCAAGCATGGTTTCGACTTTACCGATGCGCAACAAGTTTTTGATTTGCCAATGGTTGTCGATCTCGATTGCCGAGAAGATTATGGTGAAGATCGATGGATTGGGACTGCTTTGCTGGATGGAGGGTGGTTGTAGTAGTATACACCGAGCCTGACGAGAAGACAGTTCGCATTATTTTATTACGAAAAGCACTTTCTCATGAACGAAAACGATATGAGCAATACCTCAAAGACCGATTGGTCTAGAATTGACGCGATGACTGATGAGGATATCGATACCTCTGATATCCCGCCTCTGTCAGATGAGTTCTTTGCAAAAGCAAAATTGCGTCTTCCATCCACACAAGCAACGGTTGCTGTTCGTGTAGATCCTGAGACTCTCGCATGGTTTCAGCTACAAGGTGAGTCAGCCCAACGCCACATGGCTGCTGCGTTGCGAATCTATGCGGAGGCACAGAAATATACCCATTCGCGCAAATCAGCGTAACACAACACTGCACCAGACGGGTAAACGCTCAATTTATGATCTGAAGACGACAAAAAAGCGATCGCGCTTCGCGCACACTACGTAAACGCGCTATGACCGTAACCGCAGCTAAATGGACGATAGACGAGTATCACCGGATGATTGCAGCTGGCATCTTGGACAATCGGCGTGTGGAATTGCTGAAGGGAGAAATAGTAGAGATGCCGCCGGAAGGAGAGGAACACGCTTATTTTAGTAGCGAAGCTGGGGAATATCTGATGCGGTTATTAGGCGATCGCGCCTCTGTTCGCGCACCTAAGCCGATTACGCTTGCTAACGATTCCGAACCCGAACCCGATCTTGCCATTGTACAACGGCTAGGGCGTGAATACCTAGAGCATCACCCATATCCTGAAAATATTTTCTAGCTGATTGAATATTCCGATTCCAGCTTAGACAAAGACCTAGAGACGAAAACTAAAGTCTATGCCCAAGTTAGAACCCCTGAGTACTGCGTAGTCAACCTCAACAAGAGACAACTTATAGTATTTCGAGATCCCCAAGATGGCGAATATGCTTCCAAGTCCACATTGACAAGAGGAACAATTTACCCATTGGCTTTTCCAAATGTGGCTGTATCGGTAGATTTGATTGTCAGCAATTAGAAGCTTAGGGATTGGGTTGATTTTACTATCTGCATTCCAGCCTTTGCAAACCTCTCAAATGCAGCTTCAGCTTGTTCTGTGTAATCTACAACGCCAGGGACGACTACAGGGGATGTGCAATCTTCCAAAAGATAGATTTTTTTAGCAAGCGTGGGATCTACTTGCTCAATTTCAGTTAATAAATCATTAACTGTCCAGGCGACACAGTGACTTTTAGCTTGACCTGCGACGATAACAGCATCAAATTCTAACAGTTGTTGAATCAGGCGTGAGTTTTTTTGGGCAATAGGGTGTCCGTCAGCCCCTTCCAAAACTTCTGGACGTAAAACAGAATAGTTCTCAGTTAAGGGATTGTTACCTTTTATTTCAAACTGTGTTTGGCTGTCACGAACTATGCAATGAAAAAATACTGCTTCCTCGACGGATGAAACCAAAGCATGACCGATACCCCCTAGCATGGAATGGTAGAACCATACAGTCAAAGGATATTTGCCATGTTGACTCAGTTGATTGACATAATGCAGGGCGTGTGCGTGTAAGGTTTCGTAGTCGCACTTGAGACTGTAAGCAACTGCTGGGTTGACTTTCCAGATACCTTGCTCGATGTCTTTTGGTGTGATATTGGTAGCAGCAGGAATAGGGTGTTCTCCATCGGCGTTGATCCAGAAGATAGGATGGAAAATTTGCATGGCTGTGTGGGTGTCAAGAGTGGGGGCGATCGCGCTAATCACGCCCAAATTGTGATATATAAACTCACACAGCCGCTTGTTATCATCTACTGCACCATTACCAGACTGCCCACCTACAAATAATTCAAAGCCAGGAATACAAAAGGTATTTTGCACATCAATCAATAGTAGGCAAATTTGCGTTTTATCCTCAGAAGCTGGTTTGATCTTGTGTTTTTTCGCCCATTCTCTCGCTTCATCCGCCCTTTGTTGGTAAGGTACGCGCCAGACTTCGCCTACTTTTTCAGGTTTAAAGTGACTCGGAATTGGTAGGTGGGCTATTGTCTGTGTGTTCATAGGGCATCTGTAAAGTGAGGTTGGCAAATAGTCTGTGCGGGTTTAACCTAGATCTTGGTAAAAAATGATGTAATAGCGATCGCGCCCCTACCGCCTATAATCAGTAAGTCCTATCTCTATTTTGGTATTATTTACCATTATTATCATTATCCAAACTTTTCAAAGTTGCCAGCCTTTGATCTAACCAGTCGTCAGTAAACCACCCATAGGGTATAACATCCCCCACCGCCCCTGTACCAATTCCCATCACCCAAATATGGGCAGCTTTGATAAATATAGGAATTGAAGCAAGTTCAGCCGCGTTTAGTTGACGAACAGCTTGATAACCTTCTAGAAAAGAGCTTCTGACTTTAACATCTATCTTCCAAGTAATTGCTATGTGCATAAACTTGGCAATATCAAAAGTTCGCCAACCGTAACCACATTGATCGAAATCAAATAAGGTAGGTTGATTTTCTTCGTTGAAATGGGCATTACCTAAGTGAACATCGCCTACACAAATTCCATATTCTGGTGTTGACTTAGGAAGTTTTAAAGATTCTAGCTGCTTTTTGATTTGCTCTATTTGTGCGTGTAGATAGTTGATATCATTTGTTCGGTTTTTATATAAATTTAAAATAGCCGTTAGCGAACGATCTAACAAATACTCATTATTTAAGTGTGGTCTACTAAAATTACTATTGAAATTATCTAAAGTCTGATGAATACTTGCCAGCACTTCTCCCAAACGTTGGCTTTGTTTACTGTCGAGCTTTTCATTTACTGCTCTACCTGGCGCATAGGAAAATAGAGCAGCATAGCGTTTTCCCTCTGCTGCAGCAATTTCTGTTGTAAAGCTGCTATCTTTCCGCTCAATTGGATAGGCTATCGGCTGATTTTGTTCGTGTAGAAATGCCAGTAATTCTAGCTCAAAATCAATTTCTTCTTTTGTTCTCCAACCTCTGCGATAAAGCCGTAAGATGTATTTTCCTTGTTCAGTTTCTACTAGATAAGTATCGTTAAGACCACGTTTTAATAGCTTACAACTATAAGGTTTGCCAATGGGATAGTTTGGCAATAGCATTGTTATCAAAGCCTCGCCTGAAGGAATGGAATGAATTACAGGGATAAAGGCTTGAGTCATAAAATTACTGCTGGTTGTAGTTATAGATCCAGCTATTAGGGAGGATCTGCGATCGCTCCGATCTTCTTTTCTAGTTTTAGACTATAGCGCGATCGCCCCCCACTCATTATGGATATAAACCCCGATCAGCCAGCGCCTGAGCAACGCGACCTACGCCCAACGTGTAAGCTGCTAACCTTAAAGGTATCTGCCGAGTTTTTGCCTGTTGAACAACCTGTTGATACGCCTGCACCATCAAGCGCTCCATTTCCCGATTGACGCGCTCCTCATCCCAAAATACGTAGGAAAGTCCCTGCACCCATTCCAGATAACTCACTACCACCCCCCCAGCATTTGCCAAGATATCAGGTAGGACGGTCACTCCTCGTGCTTCCAGCGTCTGATCTGCCTTTAGGGTAACTGGTCCATTAGCTGCTTCTGCCACAATAGAAGCTTGAATCTGATTTACGTTTTCCTCAGTAATTTGGTTCTCCAAAGTGGCTGGGATCAAGACATCACAAGGCAAAGTCAGCAATTCGGCGTTGGTGATTGGTTCAGCTTGCCCAAAACCTTTAATACTCCTACGATTTTCAGCAGCATAACTCTTCAAAGCTGGAATATCTAAACCCGCAGGGGCAAACACTCCACCATGACCAGTGGAAACAGCCAGGATTTTCGCCCCAGCTTGATGCAGTAATAAAGCTGCTGCACTGCCCACATTCCCAAAGCCTTGGATCGCTACTCGCGCTCCCTCCAGCGACTTTCCTCGCTCTGCTAGTGCCTCGCGCACGGTAATCATTACACCCCGTCCGGTCGCCATTTCCCGTCCCCGCGAGCCACCAATTGAAATAGGTTTACCAGTCACTACCCCAGGTACAGCGTGACCTACATTTACCGAGTAAGTATCCATCATCCACGCCATTTCACGGGCGGAAGTACCCATATCTGGAGCGGGAATATCTACCGCAGGACCAATATCTTTAATCAACTCACTGGTGTAACGTCGAGTGATCCGTTCTAGTTCACCAACGCTATAGCGTGTCGGATCTATAGCAATACCGCCTTTTGCACCGCCGTAGGGTATACCTAAGAGCGCACATTTCCAAGTCATCAGCATTGCCAAAGCTGACACTTCCCGCAAGGTGACAGCCGGATGGTAACGTATCCCACCTTTATAGGGACCTAAGACATCACAGTGCTGCACTCGATGCCCTGCCAATACTTGCACTTCCCCATTATCTAATTTTACCGGAATGGATACGGTAACTACCTTGCGTGGGTTACTAAGAACCACAAGCAAGCCCATATCCATTTTTAACTCTTTAGCTGCCTGTTCTAGGTAACTACAAGCTTGATCGTAGGGACAGATATGCGCTGGGGAGGTTGCTTGTGGAGGTAGCAGCGATTTGGAAATCATATTTTTGTGTTGTGGCGATCGCCCGATAAACAAGTAGGGGTGGTTTTATTAGGTTATCTGTTGTCTTGCCAGTCATATCTATTTCCAGCGCCCCTACTAACTGTCGTATTACTAGTATCCTCCCGTTTTATGGCAAATCGTTACTTTCGTAACATTCGTTACGTTTTTCATTTGCCCTTTGTGTTACTGGCTAGTGGTTCATGGTTCAAAGCTATTAAAAATGAACTATCAACAATGAACAATAAGCTATTAGCTGATTGCTACTTCTTGGGCATGAGAGTCTAAAAAATGTTCACGCTGCATAATTTCGTAGAGGTTGATATCTGCTTCTAATAAACAGGCGTGACCACTATAAGGCAGCACCACTACTTGAGCGGATGGTAAAATTTTAACTAACCGTTGGGCTTCATTTACAGAAGGTAAGAGCCGATCCATTGCACTAGCAATCAGCAGCACTGGTTGAGTTAGCCGACGTAACTGAGTTTCATCTAGATCAAATTGTCTAATTAAAGACAACCGCCAGAGAACAGTTTCTGGCGGTACAGAGCGCATAGTTTTCAGAAATTCTTGGCGATCGCTCAGGTTAATTCGCCCTAAAGATGCTATAAACGCTAACAACCCCAAAGCACCAAATGGATATAAACACGGTGGCACTAAGTAAGCAAGTTGAGATCCCCATACGAGTAAGGGGCGACGATGCAGCGAAGAAGCTGGATTAATCAGAATAATCCTGTCAAATATCTGGGGCGACGTTACTGCTATTTTCATTGCCAAACAACCGCCAAAAGACTCGCCGCATAGGTAAACTGAGCGCTGGGAATTTTTTTCTAGTTCAGTTTCGATTAACTTGATCACTTGCTGACTGAGCACATCCCAATCCGTCGAATCGTCGGGCGGGATCATCAAGCAGCGCACATCAAAGGCGGCTTCTAAACCAGCAGTTTGCGATCGCAATAATTGTCCTGTGCCATCCATCCCTGGTAAAAACACAAACAGCGGATACTCTGGCTGAAGTTTTTTGGGTGTGAGAAAACAAGGACGGTTCTTAACTGCTGTCATTGTTAAATTCAAATTCAAACTGTAAATTTTAATTAATTTTTCTACAAATTTAACATTTATACAGTCTTTTAAATGTTGCTTTACTCTAAGAGTAGTTGGTAACTGGTAACTGGTAGTTGATAGTTGGTAGTTGGTAACTGATAACTGGTAACTGGTAACTGATAACTGGTTAATAACAACCTTGTTGCAACAGATTAGCAATTTCTGACTCGCAATAATGTGTCAGCTCAGACACTACAGTTTTTGCTTGTTTGCCCTGATATTGTTCGCGCTGTTGTGGTGTAATCCACAATGGACGACCAATTAAGACAGCAGCACGGTGATAGATAACTAGAGGATGCCAACCTGGTTGATTAAATAAAGGTTCCGAAGGATCAAACAAGCTCAATAGCTTTAGGGGTACGGATGATGTGTTAACTTCCCAAAGGGATGCGATCGCAACAGGCAAAACTACCAAATCCTCCACTGGTTTATACATTTCTCCACCACAAGCAGTTCGCAAAGCTAGATGGGCAAATCCCCGCCCAAACTCTTGCATTTGATGAGGCTGGCTAAATTCCACCATCGATTTTGTTCCCTCTGGAAACACCCCAACTACCTGCCTATTTTGCAATAACCTCATTGCCTGTTGAAAAAAGCTTTGCTGACGGTACTGCGGCGTATCTAATGGAAAACAACCAAGTTGCCCTGTGACTATCTCTCGCATCACTGGCACTTGCCCCATATAATGATGACAAGCAAAACGAATCGGACGTTCTACGGCACTCATCAAGATTGGGGCATCCATAAAGCTGCGATGATTGCTCACTACTAACATCGCTCCATCCCTAGAAACGCGATCGCCATAGTAGCGAAACACTTTAGTTCCCAGCGTTGCCAGTAACCCGTTAGAAATTTGCAAAGGGCTGTTTGCACTCATGCACTACTAAATATAAATTTCTTATCTAAAAAATCAGTTTTACCAATATTTGGCAAGCTAATATTATAGCAATATTTAATTATTTTCACATTTGTTTACCAAGCAGCGTGAGTATCTTAGGGTAGAAATGTTTGACGATCGCGGGGCTGTTACCAGTTACCAGTTACCTGGAGGCAAGAGGCAAGTTGCCCAAGGCAAGAGACAAGTTACCAGTTACCAACTACCAACTACCAACTACCAACTACCAACTACCAGTTACCGCGCTTGGCTAACAGCTAATAGCTAACAGCTAATCGCTTTTAAGTGATATTTTTAACAGCGCTAATCAAAAATTAGCTGTAAGTGTGTTGTGTGAAAAATTAATAAAAATACATAACTGACATTGCTGATATATGATGGGAGTGAGTTTTTTATAATCTGCTTAAAATTCGATGAATATAGCTGATAACAGTAAAGAAACATTCGCTGTTACAACGCCACTATATTATGTAAATGATATACCTCATATAGGTAGTGCTTATCCAACGATCGCGGCGGATGTACTAGCTCGGTTTGAGAGACTGCAAGGCAAGCCTGTACTGATGATTACAGGAACAGACGAGCATGGTCAAAAAATTGAACGAGCGGCACACAGTAATGGGCGATCGCCTCAAGAATACTGCGATCAAATTGTGCCTCAGTTTGTCTCACTTTGGCAACAACTAAATATTCAATCCGATCGCTTTAGTCGTACCACTGCGCCCAAGCATGAAGCAATTGTCAACGAATTTTTTCGGCGCGTGTGGGACAAAGGCGACATCTATCTAGACAGACAGCAAGGCTGGTATTGTGTCTCCTGCGAAGAATTTAAAGAAGAACGAGAACTTTTAGAAGGACATCGCTGCACTCTCCACCCCAATAAACAAGCAGAGTGGCGAGACGAACAAAATTACTTCTTCCGACTATCGCGCTATCAAAACCAACTAGAAGCACTTTATCAAAATCAACCCTTTTTTATCCAGCCAGAAAGTCGCCGCAACGAAGTTCTCAACTTTGTCAATCAAGGACTACGAGACTTTTCGATTTCGCGGGTAAATTTAGATTGGGGAATCCCAGTACCTGGCGATCCCAGCCATAAAATATATGTCTGGTTTGATGCACTATTAGGTTATATAACAGCCCTACTCGATCCAGATAGCGAACCCACACTAGAAAATGCTTTATCTAAGTGGTGGCCCATTAACTTACATTTAATCGGTAAGGATATACTAAGATTCCACGCCGTATACTGGCCTGCGATGCTAATGTCGGCTGAGTTATCATTACCAGGGCGAGTATTTGGGCATGGCTTTTTGACCAAGGATGGTCAAAAAATGGGCAAAACTCTCGGTAATACGATTGATCCAGTTGCTTTAGTCAAGCAGTACGGTGCTGATGCTGTCCGCTACTACTTTCTCAAAGAAATTGAATTTGGTAAAGACGGCGATTTTAATGAAACTCGGTTTATCAATATTCTCAATGCTGATTTAGCAAATGATTTGGGGAACTTGCTCAATCGGACATTGAACATGGTACGCAAGTATTGTAATGGAAATGTGCCGAATTGCACAAGTGAAGATCTGCCGGAGGATCACCCGCTGCTTGCGATCGCTTTACCTCTAGGGGAACAAGTTAAACAACATTACCAAGCGCTAGCCTTCAATCAAGCCTGTGAAGCAATTCTTAACTTAGTCAGAGCTAGCAATAAGTTTATCGATGAGCAAGCACCCTGGACTTTATATAAGCAAGGGCGAGTGCAAGATGTTGAAAGAGTGTTGTATGCTGTCTTAGAATCAGTCAGACTAGCAGCATATCTGCTATCACCAGTTATTCCCAATATCTCAACCGAGATTTACAAGCAGTTAGGCTTTGCAATTGATTTTAACAATAAAAACCAAATTTCTATTGCCGCGCCATTTCATATTCATGCTACTTGGGGAATACTAAGCCAGAAGCAGCAGTTGGGCGATCCCCGACCAGTGTTTCAAAGATTAGAATTGCTGGAAACTGTTTGAGTATAAGCAAACGTAGGAATGGAATTTTTACGGGCTTGACAAATCAAGCCTGTAGTTTGTTCTACCTGGCGTTGGCGCTAACTCAAGGTAATAAAAATCATCCAAGAATTATCAATTTTTCCAATTTTCATTTTTTAATAAAAACCGAGGCATAACACAATGATGTTCAACAGTAGAGAGTTTGAAAACAACTCAATCTTTACTCCAGAACAAGTTCTAGAGAATAGGGGACGGGTAGCCATTTTTATTGATGGCTCAAATTTGTTCTATGCAGCTTTGCAACTGGGGATTGAAATAGATTACACCAAACTGCTGTGTCGGTTAACAGCAGGATCAAGGCTGTTGCGATCGTTCTTCTACACAGGAGTAGATCGCACCAATGACAAGCAACAGGGGTTTTTGTTGTGGATGCGTCGAAATGGATATCGGGTAATAGCCAAGGATTTAGTGCAGCTACCAGATGGCTCTAAGAAAGCTAACTTAGATGTAGAAATTGCCGTTGATATGATGGCTTTGGTGGATTCTTACGATACGGCTGTGTTAGTCAGTGGTGACGGGGATCTAGCTTATGCAGTCAATGCAGTTAGTTATCGCGGCGCGAGGGTAGAGGTGGTAAGTCTGCGCTCAATGACAAGCGACAGTTTAATTAATGTTAGCGATCGCTATATTGATTTAGAGGGGATCAAAGAAGATATTCAAAAAACCCCCCGCTCACCAGGCTACTCTTACCGTCCATTATCAAGTTTAGACTTGATGGAAACGTCTTCAGGTGACGGAGCAAGTATGATTGAAACCTCGGAACCCTAAAATAGGAGATCCACGTCACCAGTTGTAGGGGCGGGTTTGTTTTTTGTTATCCCCAGACAATCAAAATTATCTATAAACCCGCCCCTACAAAAGACCCACGATAGAAGAATGAAGAATGATAAATGCTGAATTTTGAATTCATAATTTATCATTCTTCATTCCAAGTAAATTAAATGCCTAATAGCTTCATAGTGATCTACCGCTGCTGGACAATACCAATAGTCGGTGTAATGCTGACATTTTTACTATTTGCCTGTGGGGATCAAACTCAAACAGTAGAAAAACCATCCCAAAACACTTCATCAGATACTTCATCTGCACAAGCGGTAGAGCGCAACTTGACGTTTAATGATGTGGCTCTAGAACAGTCGGATCAGCAGGGGCGACCATTTTGGAAAGTAAAGGCAAAGCAAGCAACCTATAGTAATGATCGCAAAGTTGCTCAAGTTGAGAGTCCAAACGGTCAACTGTATCAGGATGGCAAGCCACTATATTACATTACTGCCCAAACAGGAGAAATTGAGCAAGATGGTGAAAGGCTATATCTTAAGGGAAATATCGTAGCCAAAGATCCAGCGCGTAATTTGGTGTTGCGTGGGAACGAGTTAGAATGGCGACCTAAGCAGGCTCTTTTAATTGTCCGCGATCGCTTGACTGGGAACAATCCCCAAGTGCAGGTAGTGGCAAAGGAGGCGCAAGTTTTCAGTCGAGCCGAACGGATAGAATTATACGGTGGGGTGCAAGCGACATCTAACGATCCCACCTTGCAAATGCGGACTGAACACGTAACTTGGCTGATTGGAGGGCAGAGGTTAATAGGCGATCGCCCGATTCAAATTGACCGCTACGAAAATAAAAAAATCACCGACCGAGGAACTGCAAATGCAGGCGAAGTCAACTTAAAAACTAAGGTTGCTACATTCGGGCAAAATGCTCAAATTTCCCTACTTCAACCGCCGATATTGGTAACGGGCGACAAACTGAGCTGGAATATGAACACCCAAATCGTCACAGCAGATCAGCCTGTGCGGATAGTACATCGTCAACAACAAACCACAGTGACTGCAAACAGGGGCAGAATGGATTTGAAGAAACAGATAGCATATTTGAGCGGAAATGTCAATGGGGTTGGTCAGCAGCGGCAATCGCTACGAGCTAATACCCTAACTTGGAATATTCCCACTCAGGATATGGAAGCAAATGGCAATGTGTTTTACAGCCAAGTTAACCCAGCAGCAAGTTTCAAAGGACAAAAAGCCGTCGGCAACCTACAACAGCAAAATATAGTTGTAACTGGCGATCGAGTATTGACTGAGATTGTGCCGCAGTAGTGAGGGGCGAGGGGCGAGGGGCTAGAGGCTAGGGAGAGGGTGAGAGGGGGAGAGTGGGAGAGGGGGAAGTCGTGCATTCGGAATTACATTTACCCTTTACCCTTTACCCTTTTCCCTTTACCCTTTACCCCTTTCACCAACTATCAACTACCAACTACCACTAACTATTAAGCATTCATAATTTAACCAAGACTCCAGGTTCTCGCTGGATGGGGACTACATCTAAAATATCTGTTTCGGCGCAGTATTTTAGGTCGGTGTGACAGTCAAGGCGCAAAAGTCGTTTACCATGACTGGCTTGGTGGAACAATTCTAATAACTTATCTTGCCATTGAGTGTAAAGCGCGATCGCCCCAACAACTTCATCGTTACCCGCCAGATCTTCTAAAGGCGAGTTAGTTTGTGTTAGTAGACTATGTGCGATCGCCCCAGCGCAAGCTGTATCTTCTAGGGAAAAACTACCCTCCCAGCCAGAGCCAACAATCCACACAGTTTCAGGCTGCTTTTGCAAGACATACTGTACGATCGCTGCACGGTTGACAAAAGCAGATGCCATTACAGTTGGAGCTGCTTGTATTCTTTCTAAGGCACGAGTGCCATTGGTGGTACTGATAAATAATCGTCTTCCCTGCACTCGTTCTGGTGTACAGTCGAGGGGAGAGTTACCCATATCAAAGCCAGTCACTTTCGCCCCGCCGCGTTCTCCCGCCCGTAGTCGTTTGTCAGCCTGCCAATTTTCGCTCACCTGCATCAGTTGATCTAAATCGCTAAATACTTGCACAGCTTCGCCTCCTGCGGCTAAGACTGTCGCCATTGTCGTCGTTGCTCGTAGTACATCTACAGCGATCGCACAGTCTGGTAGGTGATCTGTGGGAGTCAGTTCAGGGGTGTGGTAAACAAATAGCTTCACAAGTGGGCAGTATATATAATCCAAACTTTCGCAATCTTACCAAATTACTGAGCTATTCTTTGTAATTTGTGCAGAAAGACCCGTGCGATCGCAAGATTACAATCAAATTAAAACCGCATTAACACACACAGTTAATTCATATGACTCAATCAAACCCAAAACCCCCAGTACGTCGAGGCAGAATATTCCCAGAACGCACTTTACTACCAGAAGAACTAGCTAGACGCAAAGCTGAACGAGTTGCATTTCATCAGCGTTGTCGAGCAATTTTTGACCTCGTGCGTCCCTCTCTGGTTGATCAATACTATGGCTGGTACATTGCCGTTGAACCGGATAGCGGTGATTATTTCATAGATGCAGATAAAGAAGCCGCAAGCCTTAAAGCACGTCAAAAGCACCCACACGCTATCCACTGTATGTTCTGCCTCAATGAGACTGGAGCCACTGGCAGAATATGATTCACGGTACGTTTGGCGAGAGAGGGCAGCTATTTTTTCAAATTGATTTGATCGCATTTGATGGATTACATCTACCTGTTGATGCCCTGTTGGATACAGGTTTCACTGAGTTTCTTGCTATCAATCAACAAGACTTAGATGCTCTTGAGTGGCATTTTATCCGAGAGGAAGAACTGCAAACGGCACAAGGAAAAAGCATTTTTGACCTTTATACAGGCAAGGTGCTAATAGATGAACAAGAGTATGAAATTCCTGTTTTTGCTGGAGAGGAAATTAGAGAATTTTTGTGGAGTTCACAATGGTTAAAGATTTTGCCGCTGGTGGTAAATTATCAGGCTGACTTACTGACATTGGGATGAAAGTATCCTGAATTTTTCTCTGCTGTCGAATCGAATTTTAGCTAATAGGTATTTCGGCGAAAATTCAAAGCGATCGCTTTTCTAATTCCTGCCCTTAATTCGCCTTAAGTAGCTAGGCAACGGAGATAAAAACTAGCATCTTTGGGAGGCACTTATAGCAGACGTTTAACTTGCAATTAATGGCTCTAGTATTAGTTTACATTCATCAAAACAATCAAATTTACTATTATCCTCTAGCAGCCAGCAGACACCAATGTGTCGATCAAATAGTAAGTAGTCTTTTAACCAAGGTTGGTGAGTGGGTGGAGTTTGTAAAACAATTACTAATACAGCATTTTTCCTGATTTGTCCACTACTATAGTATCGATAACGATACTCATATAGTTGACTTACAGCTTTTCTAACTTGGTCAATAATAATTGAAGCATCGCTACTTTTCATTTCAAATATAAACGTCAAGCTATCAGGGCTTTCAGATTCAAGGTATGGTAAGTTCTGTCCTACAAGATATGTATTTTGAATGGGAAATCCGCGAGGATATAGCTGATTTATATCATCTAGATTCACGCCCACATCTATCAAATCTGTTTCCCAAGGTTCTAAACCAGCTTTCTCAATGCATTCCTTCATCTTTTGAACTAGCAAATCATGCCAAGCATTACGTCGTTCTCGTAAGATGCGTGTAATTTCAGGATCAGAAGTAGCTTGAGGTTGCTTTCTTTGTGTTGAACTTGGTCTATATTCTTTTTCGATTCTTCTAGGTTCTGGTAGTAAGGACTGCAAAGAAGTTGGAGATTCTACAGGTTGTACAGATGTAGATATAGTTGGACTGATTATTATTTCTCCAGCTATTCTCACAACTGCTTCAGCTGAGATTGTTTTGCAAGCATCAAAGTAATTTGCCCAATCTCCAGAAGCTAACACGTTACACACCTGGTCTAGGTCAGTGCATTGATTAAAATCTTCAAAAAAGCAGTTTATTGATTTAATTGCTTCAATTTGAATGTCTCGATTATGATTAAGAACATAATCTCCATAGTTCAAAAGTCTTAAATTATTACCACGTTCGACTTCAAAAAGTCCTGTAGCCTCCAAAAAAGCAAACCTCTTTTCACCTTGCACTATCGGCAATTGATGATTGTGGTATTTTTCTAAAACTTCAATTACTTCTTTTTTTGATGGAAAGGAATTACCCCTTAATTCTTGACAATTCACCAGTGTGTAAATTTCCTCTAGTGTAACAAATATTTCATCCTTAAGCCTTCCTTGTAAATAAGCTTTAGCCTCAAAAATATTTAAAATTAGACGGAGAGGACAAACTTTATAACCCGACTAATTAAACTAAGCGTTTTACTTTGGCTTTGATGTTCTAAACTAGGACGATTCCGATTGTACTGCTGACCACGACCGTCTGGTCTTTGATAAAGACTGAGCTGTAACCTGCACGCTTCTACATTTGGCTCATATCCAATCAAATAGCGACGAGCGGTTTCACTTATATAACACTTCCAATAACCTTCTTGCCAAACTATATGACCTACTCCTAATATTGACATATATATAGAGTAAATATCCCTAAAGGGAGAGCGAGCAGCTGTTGGAGATAAGAAGTTAAGTGTTCGATCAAATTGTTCTCGCTCAAAAGTTTGACCATCAAAACTCAAGAACACTTCAGCCAGTTTTACTAACTTTCTTTTCCAATCTTCTAGGCTAGACGCATGAATTTTATGACTAAATAAATCGTCCAGCATGGCTATTCTTTTTGTAAATAATCTAAACCTAAATACCGAACTGCTTCTTCATAAGTTAGAGTGGTTGAAGCATCAAATAGATGCTTACGTATATGTGTAGCTAACAGTGCAGCAAAAAGGGGTGGGACTGCGTTACCAACTTGCCGAATAGGATGTCTACTTGTTCCACTAAATGCCCAAAAATCTGGAAATGTCTGCATTCTAGCAGATTCTCGTGGTGTTACTTCACGAGGGGTATAAGGATGGATATGTCCCTTGCCACCTCCAGCATCAGAGCCTACAACAATTGTAAAACTTGGACGATTAGGGTCAAGCTTATTAATCCGAGTTTTTGGATCACGTTGTCCAAATTTTAATGAAGCATACCGCTCTTGTATTGTCTGGCTATGAACTCTACCTTTAGAAAAGAGTGAAAGCCAGTTTCTACACTCGAAGCTCGATTGGCTCTCAATGTAATGCAGCAGTGTGAGTCTTGCTCAACACAGCATCGAGTCGAGAATCCTGCAACTTCAAAGCCTAGATCCATACCACCTGCTCCAGTAAATAGACTGACTGTTGAAATTGGATCAAAGGCGGGACGTAGTAGCGATTTGTACTTAGGTACTGCTGATTCTGTTGATGTAGCCTCCTTTACTGCTTGCATTCGGATCAACCCAAAAAATTCGTATAGAGAAGATAACAACTAATTTAAGCACAGTACTAGGGTGCGTTGCAGGTCGCACCCTACAGGTTTCTCGTTCCCAACCTTAGTTTAGGAAACACGCCTTGGAAGTCTCAAACTCCTAGTAGAGTAAATTGTTTGCCACCCATACCCACCTGACTCTCGTTTATTTACCCCTTCGGAAATATCTCCCCTATCTGAGTGGGATTCAATCCATAAAATTCATCCTGGTGCTGTAATCCATTCAATCCCCACAAGAAAACACCCCTAGCACCCAAAGCAAAAGCTTGTTGCGCCCAATTTCGATAAATCTTGATTCGCTCTTGCTGCAATGCTGTAGGTGTTAGAGGCGATCGCAGCTGTTGCGACTGACTCCGACACCAACCCATCTCGCCAACATACCAAGGCTTATTACCAATAGCAGCAGCGCGGGATTTTAGCCATTCTTCTCCCATTTTTATGTAGCTTTCTGAACGCTGGGGCTGATTCGGTTGTAATAAATAATTCCATCCTCGGCGATCCGCATACTTATCGCCACAATCTTTCTGCTTTGGTAACTCCACTTCTTCATGAGGATACATATGAATACTCCCCATCGTGAAAGCGCTATTCTTTTCGTAGAGATTCGTTTTCAGATCGATTCCTTCATAGTACTGACTTTCATTTTTTAGGTACTTCAAATTAAGATCAACAGGAGACACTAACCAGCCTTCTTCTCCTGAAGTAATATTGACACTTGCAGGTAAATTTTTGCTTAAAAATGCTGCCTGACGATTTAGCCATTGAGCAACAATTTGATGGGAATATAAACCATCCTTGACAACCTGATTACTTTCACTGTAACGACTTTTTCCTCTTGGCTCATTCATCACATCGACAATTACCACTTTGGAATTATTTTTAAAAGCATTAATTACCGGAGTTATCTGCGACTGGAATAATTTTTCGACTTCTGGTAAAGTATAAAAATCAATTGCGTATTTTTTATAAAATTCTTCGTCTTTTTTATTACAAAAGGCATCAAACCAATCTTCCAGTTTAATGCGACCAGCCCATTCTAGATAACGCAGAATACCCCCATACTCTATCCAGTAGTTAGCAAGAACAGGCACTTGGTAAAAACCGATTTGGGCTAGAGATTGCATCATAATTTCTAAAATCTCTAGTACCTGTTCATCCATTTGGTCGGCTGTTGTCCAGAGAGCAGCATCAAATATATTTTTTCCTAGTACTTTATTTGATATAGGATAATTGTTTCCTGCTAAAAACCGGATAGCATTAATTTTACTTTTGTCTCGTAATCTTGCCAACCCTAAATCATCTTGAAGATATTTAGCAACTACTTTACGAGGAACAGCATTAGGATTTTGTTTTGCTTTACGGTAACTCTCCATTAGGAGATAGAAAGCATTGATACCATAAAGATGCTCTTGGGAAGCTGCCATAGCAGGAATCATTTGAGAAGCTAATGCTGCTCCAGACATTTGCGTTAAAAATTTTATAAATTTTCTTCTGGGTAAATGCATAAGTATAGTTATTATAATAATTAATATTCACAAATCATCAGTTATCAGTTTTCTGTTATTACTCATCAGTTATCAGTTATTAATTCCTGGTGGGGGTAACTGGTAACTGATAACTGAATAAATATCCAGGTAACTGTCTTTAAAATATTGTGTAAACCGGATTAGTATAAATGCTCCCTGTCCTATATTTTAATAGCTTTTTACCCATTAGGATATATATTTACAAAGAATGAAATATTAATGAAGCTTCTACCCTAAGTTGGATGGAATGTTTCATGAATTTCATGAAGATTACATGAAAACACACAGTTGTGCTGTTGTGGATTCAGATGCAAATACCCTTCCACGAGGGGGGGAGATTAATTGAATCGAAACACTGTTTTTGCAACAGCACAAAGTCCTATACCGCGCTACATTTAGCGTCGGGCAATAGCAAGATAAACAGGAGAGTAGATGAGCGCAATATACCCACGTAGAAAAGTTTTACGCCCAATGGCGTGGCTGCTTAGTGTGTTGCTAATAGTTCCATTTTTGTCAGCTTGTGGAGGCGGTTCTCGCCACAGTTCTGCTCCACCGCCACCCGTTGACGATACTCGTGGTGGAATAGTGTCTAATCCTCAAGGCGCAAATCAACCCGAAGCCAGGAAGAAGGGATTAACGACAGGGCAAAAAGTGGCGATTTTGGGTGGAGCCGCCGCACTATACTATCTCTACAATCGGCATAAAAACAAGCAAGAGCAGGGAGCGCAAGGCAAGTATTATCTTTCTAAAAACGGGCGCGTTTACTACCGCGATGCTGAAGGTCGCGCTCACTGGGTAACGCCGCCGCAGGGGGGAATTCAAGTCCCAGAATCAGAGGCGCAGCAGTACCGAGATTTCCAGGGATATAATAACAGTCCTACAGGTCGAAACTTAACTGACTTGCAGCCAAGTGCCGCACAGTAATGTTGTTGGAGGCGTTAAACTAAGGCATTGGCGATCGCAGCTTTAGAAACAAAATTCACTCAGCCGTTCCAGTAGGAATGTAAAAAGGAGATAAATATGGTTGACGACTTTTTACGCAGAGCAGCGGACGCTTTTTTGGGTAAACACAACGATGAGGAGCGCCCACGTCCAGCCAGTGAAGATCCCTATGGCGATCCAGCCGACACTGGATACTACGGCGACGTTCGCCCAGCTAGCGAAGATCCCTATGGCGATCCAGCCGACACTGGATACTACGGCGACGTTCGCCCAGCCAGCGAAGATCCCTACGGCGATCCAGCCGATCAAGACTATTACGGTAACGCTCGTCCGGCTAGCGATGATCCCTACGGCGATCCAGGCGATCGCCGCAACATCTGGTAATCTAGAGCAACCATGTAGAACTCGTTCCCAAGAACCCAGCCTGGGAACGAGTTCTACTTGTGTCTTGTGTCTTGTGTCTTGTGTCTTGTGTCTTGTGTCTTGTGTCTTGTGTCTCCTTTCTTCTAAGGTGTTATGGTTTCTGTAGAAGGTGGAACGGGTTTGACTTTTTGACGACGAGAGCCAAAGGTATACCAAATTTGGGCTTCAAAACTACCCCCATTTTCGGTCAAATTCTTGAAACCTCCTACACTTAGAGTTAAATTGTCCGTTGCACCCCACCGAAATTGTCCGCCAAGTTTCGAGAAGTCCTTTTGATCTGATTCTTGCAAGCGATAGATACCATAAAATTGAGTGGCTAGTGCAAATCGCTTCACTAGATCGACACTAAGTTCGCCAGTCAGCCGCAATTCATTACTTGCAGAACCAAAGTAGTCTCGATAGCCAATTTCTAAAGTTCCATAGCCATTGCGTTGTTTATCTATTGCGAAACCACGAGTGATCGGTAAACTGATTTCTACCCCCACATCCTGATTCCCTGAGCCGGATGGATCTTCCTTAGCATCATAACCCAGAGGTACAATTAGACTTCCCTGAATAGCTGTTGCCCAATTCGGATCTCGGTTGAAGCGCCAACGTACTCCTAACTCTTGAGCAGAAAAACCTTGATTGCGGTTGCGATTATAATCATTTTTTGACCAGGTATAAGGAGATTTAAAAATTAAGGTTAAATCATCCTGTAAGCCATGTTCGAGATAAAACTGAATCTCCTGTTTATGGAATGTGTCAGTGTCAAAGTTACTGTAGCTAAAGGAAGTAAAGTTAAAGCCCTTGGGTTGGGTAAATCCTCCACAATAGCCTCGCCCTCCTGCACAAATTGATAGTAACCCAGTTAGTGCTACAGATGCGATCGCCCTCGTCAGATGTTTTACCCTAAAGCCCATTGTCCCTCCTGTAAGACTCCTTTAAAAGTCTTGGCAGCATCTAGGGCATTATAGGGATTGTTCTTGTACAGACCATAATGCATGAGAGAAAACTTATCTAGCCCTAAATGAGTTACTGATTTAAGCCAATCTGGACGAGACATAATCGCAAAATCACGAGTAACTGTATCAGCACGACCGCCATTCGGGTGATACTCCTTAATCGAAGGTTCATAGTGAGAAACCATCAGCGATTTGTTGTACTTCGAAAAAACTTCACAACATTGACGAATTTGCTCTGGATTACCCAAATCAGCACGTTTGAGTTCTGGATTATACTCACCCGTTGGTCTTGGTCGCATAGATTGAAACGCAATCCCATCCATCTGCTGTAACATAGAAGCAAACGGTGGAATCATACTCCTGCCTTTGCGTTGAGACCGATAATCAAACGTAACAATCCAACCTCCCCAACTCGGAGCTACCCAAGCATTAGGCAATTGACTTTTGATTACCGCTCTTGCCTTTAGTAAATTTTGCATCAGAGCGTCGTAATACCGAGCCGTTGTGCTATTGTAAGTGTCTGCTGGTACACGCCAATAAGAAAATTCTGTTGCCAATGTCCAATAGGTTTGTCTGCCTTGAGGATTTGCCTTGCGAATGTATCCGGCTAATTCTTCTAAATCTTCTAAAAATTGTTGAGAAATATGGTAATCTCCTGTAGGTAGAGATGTATCATCTTCCCAACTAATCACTTGCAGACTGTAACCTTGAGCAAACCAGGCTGACAACAAACCCTGCTTGTGCCATTGTTGCCAGAAACTTAAATCTCCTTTTTTGTGGTCAAAACTATTAAGCCAACCAGCGAGAAAATCGGGAGACCAAGCTCGGACTAGTTCTTTGACATCTGGATTATTGTGTACTTCTCCAATCAGTCGGGATGGATCTGCTCCCATCCCCAATTTCCAAGGTCTAAAATTAGCTGCTTTAGCCAGCGATGATTCACTGTTTAACAAATTTTTTTTACATGAAGCCAAAAATAAAGAAGTAGCAAATAATCCTTGTAAATATTGACGGCGAGTATAACGTTTCATGGATTGAGGCGTTGCAAAAGCTTATAGTGTGATGTTCCAAATACCTCTTGAAATCCTGGCAAAGTAGTTTCAGCTAGTTGGGGCCAGTATGATAAAATTCGATCTTGCTCCTGACCACGAGTTTCATTACCTGGAACTAAGATAAAATCTGTTAAAAGGTCAGGTTGCTGTAAAGCCAAGAAAAATTCATTTTGGTAAGGCAAAATAAAGTGGCTAGCATCATTAATTAAATAAATAAGTGGGAAATTAACTGCGTCATCCATTAAGACCTTTTGACCAGGTAAAAGTTTTTCAAACAGCACCTGAGCAATTTGTTGCTGTGCTTGCTTTTGCAAGAGCCATTGCTGCACTGACAGTGTGTCTGGCATTTCTTGGCGAGTTATTTGTCGCCATAAGATAGTTTCCTCTGGGACAAATTGATTTTGTTGAAGTAAAGAGACACTACAGAACAGACTTATAACTAAAGCCCCAGTAAGGACAAATCGCTGCCATTGTGTTGTTAAGGGAAACTGTTGTAAAATTAGTGGTAAAATACCTAAGAAAATACCAAAGCGGCTGGCTTCAGGCATAAAAGTTCCCTGCCAAAAGCCAGCCACCAAAAAAATCACAGGTAAAAGCAAAATAGAAGTTGATATTATCCATTTTTGCTCTCGCCAAACTACCCAACCAGCCACCAAAAGATAAACTGGAACAACTTGGATAATCCAGGTAAAACTACCTAGCCAACTACTCCAAAAATCTTCTTGTTGTAGGAATATTTTTGTTTCTGCTAAACGCATTCCACTGTAGTAACTATTGATAAAATAATAGGCATCTCCTGTAAATAACCAGTTCATATACATCCAGGTGGCAATCAATACCACACTCATAAATAGAGTGACTAAAATGGCTGTGAACCTAAAACCCCTGGATTCATTAGGAAAGAGTCGAGCTAAAGCAAGCGCTACCACAGGCAAAGTAAACCAAGCTTCGTAGCGCAGCAGCATCAAGGGAGCTAATCCCAATCCTAATAAAACCAACGCCAGTGTTGAAGGTAAGGCAGTCGCCTTGTTCTGGCTTAACATCCATAACAGCCCCATTAGCAGACTTAAAAAAATTGTTACCGTTACCCAAGCAGGGCTACGCACTAACATTAAACTAAAGACAGGATTTAGTAAAATTAAAGCCGTCCAAACCCATTGCCAAGTTTTAGCAACGGGTGAATTTCCTATCTGCCAGGTAAGCAATCCAATTAGAATAGCTCCCAGAATGACTTGCAAGGATACTGCCGATCCTAGAATCAAAGTGCCGTAAACTAACAAAGGAGGAAAAATAGAAACGATCGCTCTATAGCGTGGTTCGGCTCCAGTTAGGGCTTCGAGTGCTTTAGCTCCTAAGAACTCTAAGTCGTAACTTGAGAAACCTGTTATATCTAGCCAAGCTAATATCAGACTCAGCACCAACAGAGCCAACAAGCCAGCACTCAGCCCCATCATTCGATTAGGCATATTGGGATTAACCAAAAGAGTTTATTCCTCTCCTCGTAAAATAGTATTTTTAACCGTGTAAAATAGCCGATCATAACAATTTATGGAGTACTTGTGATAAATAAAACATATAAAATAAAATTTTGTCCAAATATAAAATTGAGCGCCTCCTCATGCAAATTTTGCTTAGATAGAATAAAGTTGTCTTTAACAGTGAGCCTGGAGCCAGTTACCAGTTATCAGTTACCAGTTAAATGTTGGTAGCGTTTGAATAGCAGACAGAATTTACCAAGGGTGGTTTTGTTATCTACTTTCCTACGCAGTCTGTTACTATTGGTTGTCTTTTCTTATTTATACTTTATCTTACAAGATATTTGTGTAAAATTATACCCAAATTTTCCAAGGGCAGAAAAACTTGGGTACTTAAAGTCGAAGATTTGCCCAGATGATTAAATTTGCAAAACAATGTATTTGAAAGGATAAATTTAACTTATAATTTGGCTTTGATTAACTATTATTAAATGACTAAAAGAGTTAGAATTTTAAAATCAATATCATTACCCGATTACCCTGATAATTTTGAACTATATTTTATCAAGTCAAAGTTGATAAATATAAGGCAGTAACAAATAGGATCTACTATTAGTTAATAACTAATAAGGAAATTATTTTGGTGCATAATAGCAGGCTTTTTAAAACTCAAACAAAATATTATTCTGATATGAGAAAAAAATTGACTAAAAAAATTAGATACACTGCTTGCATTATTTTAATCTGTGCGATCGCTCCCCTTGTCAACTTAGGCATTAGCGAGGCTGCCCCTGCCCCTGCACCTGAAGTAATTTCGCTGAGAACTTTAGGTTATAACCGTTCAATCGTCATGTCGGGAGTCAACCCAGAATTTGAAATTAGCGTACCAGCCCCCAAAGGCGGTCTAGATCCTGCCGCTAGTTTTGCCCGCCTGATTATAGAACCCTCATCAGTAATGAATGAAAACGCTACAGTCCGATTATTGGTCTATGGCGAACCAATGAAAGTAGTTTCAGTCAAGCAACTGCTAGCTAATCCTGTTGTCACTCTACCACTGCCGCCCCTGCCCCAGGGAGAATCATACATTAATATTGCTATACAACCACATTTATTCATTAGTAATAATATTCGTCAGGATTTACCCACTGGCAACTTGTATCTAAAGATAAACAAAGATAGTTTCTTTCAACTTACTCCCCAACTTAGTGACAACAGTATTGATGGCTTCTTCAAATCTTTCTATAAACAAGTTGATTTAGTAGTGCCAGCCAACCTCAACAGAGATCAGGCACAAGTGGCTTTATGGATGTATAGCGTCTTAGCTTATCAATTTCGTGAGTATCAAATTCCGATTTTTTGGCGCTGGGGTACAGCGCCAAAAATTGACAATGCAGCCCAAGTGATCTTACACACAGATACAACTGGTCCCGACGTGGAGAGGCGTGGCTCTATTTTGCGGGTGCGGGCAAATGCTAGAGCAGTTCAATCCTTGGCGCTAGATTTTTATCAGCCTGCATTAGTGGGTGGAGGCGTAACAGTTGAGGATGTAGATTCCTTTAATGCAAAACCGAGCGTCCAAAGCCGTTCTTTTCGAGAATTAGGATTCAGAGATAGCGCCACGCGGATATCTGCTGGTACACAGTCTTTCCCGCTAAAATTTGATTTATCTCAACTGGGGGGGCGACCGCAAAATTTAGACTTGGCATTAAATGCAACCTTTACCCCTGTCTATGGTCAGCAGGGTGAGCGCCTCACTGCCCAAGTATACTTAAATCACACCCTAGTTCAGTCTTTTAACCTTCAGGATAAGACAGTTCTGAAAACTAACTTAGCATTGCCAACCAATCAACTTCAGCGCACCAATACCCTAGAGGTGGTATTTGCCTATGCTCCCAGTGAAAGCAATGGCGATAACAAATCAACTGGAGAAGTAATTGTACAGATTGATGGAGATTCATTTCTGAGTTGGAATGGTTATCAAGGACCTACCGGAGCGTTGGGTGATTTACCCCATGTATTTCTTCAGCCTGGACAGCTAATTATAGATACCAAAAAACCAGCTTTGTTAGCAGGTTCAGCTTATCTATTAGGAGCGATTAGCCGTCTTGGTCAGGAACCAATTTTTCCGCAATTAATAGACGCTGCATCGATTCAAGATTGGTCGAATTTACCCAAAGACCAAATGAATAGATCTCCCAGTTGGCGGTTACTGGCTGTTTCTCCTCAAGCAGCTGCCTTACCGTCTCCTGTACGTTTGAATAAAGGTTTGTTTGAAATTTACAATCCCGTTAATCAAAAGCGCTTGCTTCAGGCGCAACCTACCGATCCGTTTGGAATACTGCAATATTTTTCTTATCAAAATACTCCTACACTGTGGCTGACTTGGTGGGGTTTAGAACCAGCAATGGCGGAACAGCTTGGGATGGCTTTGGGAGATCCTCGCACTTTGTTAGCAAGTCAGCTCGATGGGAATGTGGTGACAGCAACTGATGGGCGACGAGTGCAAATTTGGGACTTAGGCGATCGCACACTCCAAGTTAATTATCCCGCCGCCCGAAACTGGCAAATATTTTGGCAACGCTACATCAACCCCTTGATTCTTTTGGGACTGCTGTTAGGGGGATTTGTTGCATGGCGCGTTTATCGGCGAGTTGGGCGATCGCCATTAGCTCCTGCTTCCGCCTCTAAACCTATAGAAAAAATTAAAAAACCATGAGGGAATTCCACCCCCAGATAGAGGCACAACTTTTAGCAAAGGGCTATCTCAATTCCGAACAACTTGAGCAAGCTCTAGAGCTACAAGTAAAAACTTCCTGTTCTTTGGCAAAAGCTCTATGGAGTTTGAATTTATTAACTCAGCCAGAGTTTTTGCAAGTAATTGGGACTGTAACTGGTCACATCTTATTAACTGATTGGTTGCTAGTTTCAGGCAGCACCCTCGACTTTAGCATTGCCAAAGCCTTTGAACCTGCCTATATGAGAGAATTAGGTTTCTTTCCCTGCGCTTGGCAAGATAGCTCGACTTTAGTTGTAGCCGTAGAAGAACCAACCAACCCAGCCATTACTCAAGCCATCCGCAGCATTTGGCAGCAAATCAAGATTTATGAAGTTCTAGCTACCGACAACCAAATTCTTAGCCTGGTGTTTGAGGAAAATCTAGCAACTCAACTGCTAGACACAGGTAAACTCTCCATCGCTCAATGGCAAGAAGCTCAAACTATTCAACAACGTACAGGTTCACCTCTTGGAGAAATTCTGCCCCGTTTGGGCTATCTCAGACCGATTGATTACCTAGAAATTCTCTCTGGAATCACAGGCTTAAGCATATTTTCTCGCCTCAAAGGGACGGGAATTAGGCAAATAGACCCAAAACTGATGCAGCGGTTTGACACCCACATCATGATGAAACACCGCTTTCTACCTTTAACTTGGGTGAACAAATATACAATGATGGTGATGGTACAAGACCCCTTTGACTTAGTTGCAGAGGCTACCATCTATGCTAAATTTCCTGGGGTAGAAATTACTAAAGTACTGGGAACAGAAAATGATATTACTCGGCTAATTGACTCTTCCTACCGAAAAGATTTTAGTCAACAAGCTGTTTTTCAATTACTATCTCGCGCACCAAAAGACTCTGCTGCAAGAGTTTTCACCCCTGCCCAAATTCTAGCAGGCTACTTGATATTTGCTGTGTTTTTATGGGGTCTGACAGTTGATTGGTGGCAGACTTTAGCTACTTTAATTACAACGTTGAATGTTTTTTTTGCTGGGTCTGTGCTGTTTAAAATGGTTCTAAGTTTAATCGGTGCAGCAGACCGGACTCATCAAATTACCAACGCCGAAATTAGTTCTATAGATGAGCAGACATTGCCTACATATAGTGTTTTAGTTCCAGTTTACAACGAGCCGGAAGTGACTGCAAACTTAATTGAGGCTCTGAGTAGACTTGATTACCCTCATGAAAAACTAGATGTATTACTTCTATTAGAAGAAAAAGATTTAGTAACTATTAAAGCAGCACAAGCGGCTAATCCACCTCGTTACGTTCGATTTATATATATTCCAGATAGCCAACCTAAAACCAAGCCGAAAGCTTGTAATTATGGCTTAGCATTTGCCAGAGGAGAATATTTAACTATCTACGATGCCGAGGATATTCCCGATCCAGATCAACTCAAAAAAGCTATTTTTGCTTTTAGACAAGGTTCTCCTAGCCTCGTTTGTGTGCAAGCAGCTTTAAATTACTACAACCGTAATGAAAACTTTCTGACGAGGATGTTTACTTTAGAATACTCCTATTGGTTTGACTACCTTTTACCTGGGTTGGAAACTTTGGCTCTGCCTATCCCTTTAGGAGGAACCAGCAATCATTTTCGCACTGACCGTTTAAGGGAATTAGGCGGATGGGACCCGTTTAATGTGACTGAAGATGCAGATTTAGGCATTCGAGCTAGCAAACGGGGTTACACAGTAGGAGTGATTAATTCAACTACCTATGAAGAAGCAAACTGTGAATTGAAAAATTGGATTCGCCAGCGTTCTAGGTGGATTAAAGGATATATGCAAACTTGGCTAGTCCACAATCGTCACCCTTGGAAATCCCTGCAAAAGCTGGGATTAAAAAGCTGGCTGGCTTATCAATTTTTGATTGGTGGTACTGTCGTCATTTTTCTAACTAGTCCGATTTTGTGGATACTGTTTGTTTATTGGATTGTTACCCGCGCCTACTGGTTAGAAAACTTGGTTCCTGGTTGGGTATTATATATTTCCTTGTTTAACCTAAGTATTAGCAATGCTTTAGGTATATATTTAAATATGATCGCGGTGTTTCGGCGGCGCTATTATCAACTTTTACCTTATGCGCTGCTAAATCCGTTATATTGGCAGTTGCACTCAGTTGCTGCTTACATGGCTTTGTGGCAACTTTTTTCAAAACCATTTTATTGGGAAAAGACTATTCATGGTATCAGTAAATTTGCCAAAAATTATTTACCATTTTCAGATAAAACTGAAACCAGTAAAACTGCTTAGAAAATATAATTATTGCTCTTTCTAAGCGAGTTATGCCAACTTTAAAAAAATTATTTTCTTACCGTCACAAGATTACCTATTTAGTCAATAGGGGCGGGTTTAATCAAGATATCAGCCCAATAACAGATAGTTTGACAAATCCGCCCGTAGCCACGACAGAAAACCTACGCCCCACGTCAGAAGAAAGAAGAATTACGAATTCTAAATTACGCTTATGGGTTATAAGTTTAGCCCTATTAGCATTAGCATCTGGCTGTGTACCTACCTCGCAATCCCAAAATTTAACGGCAAAAATAAAGTCATATAAGCCTAATGTAGTAGCAGCTAGTTCTAGTCCTGTTGATACTGCTTTGCTGCAAAAGCTGGAAACTCGACTCTATCAACAGCTGCAAACATTGATTGCACAAAAGCAGGGAGCGCGTCAAGACGGGTATGTATACACTGTGGACTTGAGCCAAATCTTAATGTATGCAGCATTGAAAAAAGATCGCAGGCTTTATTCTCCCTTAAGGGATTTCGCTATCAAAAATTTAATTATAGACAAGCAATCAGATCCCTATACGCGGGGGTTTGTCCTCTGGCGCTATCAGCCTGGGAACCCTCCAGATGCATCAGGAACAACGGAAGCCTTGCGCTTGGCTGAAAGTCTGTGGTTGGGTAGCCAGGTATTTGGGGATGGTAGCGATCGCGATCGAGCTATACTGCTGCTCAAGGGGTATGCTCGACACGCTCATACTGACCATCAAGTTTGGCTAATCCGCAACTACTTCAACCTGCAAACGAGGGCTTTCGCTACTAACTCATTTTTAGTAGGTTACGATCCAGATTTGCTGCAAGATGTGGGTGAGGCGACTGGAGATGTGACACTACAAGCCGTAGCGCAAAAATCCTACTCGATAGTGCGACAGGCTGTTACCCCTTCAGGATTACTCTATGACATTGTTCAACCTGAAGTGCTGACACTTGTACCGGATCTCAAGTACCTAGTACTCTTTTCTCCCAACGATGTGGTGAAGCTGGCTAATACCTGTACTGTGGCTGAACGAGCCACAAGGGGAGCGCCCCAAATCGGACAAAAAGTGATTCGCTTTGCAATGGAACGCCTACCTAAACTGGCTACCTACTATTACGGTCGTACTGGGGAATCAGTCCTACGGCAGCCTGCGGAAGTCGCAACTTATGCTTGTCTTGTGCGGCTTGCTATCAAGTTGAAAGATCAAACAGCCCTCAATGCTTTTCTAGAACCGTTTATCACCCATGCACAAGCTGTTACACAAAATACAGAAGAGTTTAGCCTCTACACAGTTATTGAGGCTCTATTAGCCCTTCAGTCGGTGTCAGAGCAATCAACTGCTGCACAAAACAAGGTAGAAAGTCTAACTCTCAATCGGGTGGGGTTGCACTTGAACCGTTCTGCATACTAAAACAGTATTTTGTACTGCTCGTAAATGCAGGAGATTACTATACTAATTTATATATCTATTAACATAACGTGCTTTGCATCTACCTGATTATTCGCTACTCATCCACTCACTAATAGTGCCTATTCCTACAAATCTAGTCGGAATATATTCCGACTGCATCTAAAAAGTTGACACGTCATGTGTCATGAGTGAGGAAATTGAAAACGGGCTGCCACTACTAAACGACGTTTGGTTGAAGCGATGTTAGGTAAGTTACTAGAGGGACGTTACCAAGTTGTACAAGTCCTAAGTTCAGGAGGATTTTGTGAAACCTATCTTGCCCAAGATACTCATACACCAGGTCATCCCATTTGCGTTGTTAAGCATCTCAAGCCTGCTAGCAACACCCCTAACTCGCTACAGACTCTGAGATGGTTATTTACTGGAGAAGCACAAGCGCTGAAAAAACTGGGCAACCATGACCAGATTCCCCAGCTGTTAGATCACTTTGAAGATAATCAAGAGTTCTACCTAGTGCAAGAGTTCGTCCAAGGGCATACTGTGAGTGTAGAAATGCAATCTGGTAGGCGCTGGAGTGAAAGCCAGGTGTTTAAACTTTTGCAAGAGGTTTTAGATATACTGCAATTTATTCACTCTCATGGGCTAATTCATCGAGACATTAAGCCAAATAATTTGCTCCGAAGAAAGCAGGATAATAAATTTGTCCTAATTGACTTTGGCTCAGTCAAGCAAGCTTGGTCACAAGTGATAACATTGCAAGGACAGAAAATTAATACCTTTGCCATTGGTTTACCAGCTACCATTACCATTGGCACTCCAGGTTATATGCCGACTGAGCAGGAGCGGGGTAAACCACGCCCTAATAGTGATATTTATGCTCTGGGGATAGTTTGTATTCAAGCGCTAACAGGTGTGCATCCTACCCAATTGGTAGAAGACCCAGATACGTGTGAGATCCTATGGCAACAATACTCTCATGTGAGCGCCCATTTAGGTGAGGTGATCAACAAAATGGTGCGCTACAGCTTCAAAGACCGCTATCAGACTGCAACAGAAGTACTAGAAGCGCTGCAACCATTAGCTGTTCTCTACCAACCAACACAGCAAGCAGAGGGGTTTGACATAGATCAAAGTGCTAGTGAGGATTTCAACTCTTTTTTTGATCAAGAAGACACAGTAACATTTGATTTATGCGATCGCGCAGAACCACTATCAAACAACACCAGCGATGATTTATCTGCTACCCCACCCAAGAAATCTATATCATTGCTTGACATAGGAATCGGTGTTACCGCTGCTATAGCTTTGATGATTGGTATTTACTTTTCTTTACTCTCCCCTGCTCCGATTGTGAAAATTGAAAAGTATCCTGTTTCTATCCCACTCAAGAGCAACTGATTATAAATTTGAAATTCGCGCCTTCGGAGGGGAGGGGGAGAGGGAAGATCAAAAATTACGAATTCCGAATTATTTAAATGGTTCTAATTGATCTACACGCAACCACATATTTGGGGTAGGCACTTGACCAAACACGACGAGGGCGTAGTCATCTCTGATATCTAAAACCTCCCCTTTGGTTTCAAATAAGTAAGATGGGAAGCGAGAGTCACTGGCTTTTGCTTCTAGACTATTTTCCAACTTTTCGCGGACAGCGCGAACCATATCACCTTTTTTGATTGCCATGATTTACTCTATTAAGTCTCTATTGCTACTTTCGCATTGTAAAACTTTAGCGAGTAGAAAGTAGAGTAATTGTTAATTGGTGAAAGGGAAAAGGGAAAAGGGAAAAGGGGAAAGGGTAAAGGGTGAAGGGTAAAGGTTAAAGGGTAAAGGTTAAAGGTTAAAGGTAATTCGTAATTTCCCCCCCAGCTCCCCTTTGCTTTCCCAACTTCCCCAACTCTCTTCTGGTTCCACCAGTCACTGGTTCCACTAATCACTTATTTTTGGCATTGGGGGCAAAAGTGAGCCGATCGCCCAGCTAATCTAAGGCGCTCAATTGGTGTTTCACAGATGCGACAAGGAACGCCAGCCCGATTATAAACCCACGCCACACCGCCATAATTGCCGTTAACACCCTGCACATTTAGGAAGTTACTAAAAGTTGTGCCACCAGCTGCAATGCTTGCCTCTAAAACTTCTATAATGGCAGTTCGTAAGCGGGAAATTTGCCCAGGCGTTAAGTCTGTACAGAGTGTTTCTGGTCGCACTTGACTCTTAAACAGCGCTTCATCAGCATAAATATTGCCTATTCCCGCCACGACTGACTGGTCGAGTAGGGCGTTTTTAATTGGACTACGACGATTTTGCAGTTTTCTCACCAAATACTCGTCGGAAAAATCCTTTGAAAACGGGTCTAGTCCGAGTCTACCTAATCCGGTAATAACTGATTCGATTGTTTCTGTTGGCGGAACCCACCACATCTGACCAAAGGTGCGCTGATCTACAAAGCGTAACTCTTGTTCCTCAAAGAACAATCTTACTCGCGTATGTTTGTGTAATGGCTGCTCTCGATGTAGCCACAACAGTTGTCCTGTCATCCGTAGATGTACACCTAGCCAGCCTGCTGGCTGCAAAGGGCAGACCGCTGCCATTGGCTTTTCGAGCGTTCGCAGTTCTGCTAGTAGATATTTGCCGCGACGATGCCACTGGGCGATCGCACAGCCCTTTAAGCCACTAAGAAATTCTTCCACAGAAAAGGGGTAGGCAATGGTGCGATTTAGCAACACATCCCCACCCGTAATTTCTCCATTCAGGGTTAATTGATTTAAACCCTGCCTCACTGTTTCAACTTCAGGTAATTCAGGCACAGCTTAACGTGAATCAGTTCCCTGATTGCCACCACCTTCTACAATTGGGCTATCACCCGCCGCTTCTTGTTGGGCGGCATCCTTGGTGTCGGTTAATACTCCTGACCCCGTCCGGCGAAGGCGCTCGTCAGTGGGAGTTGGTTTGCCCCCAGCATCGGAAAGCACAGCCTTTTTCTCCTTCTGCGTTGGTTTTTCCACTTCTACCAGTTCATACTGGGCAAAGTTATTGGTGTTAACACCAGCGTAGTTCAGCTTTTCAAAGCGGACAATCACTGGGTAACGAATGCCGCTTTTGTCAACAGAAGCAACGATTCCTACATCTTGAAACCAGTAAGATTCTTTCCTGAGAATCCGCACTTTGGAACCACGTTCAACCATGTGTATCTTCCCTTTTAGTTATTAATTGCCAGCTAATCAGGCTAATAGCTTACACTCTACAACCTGATGGCAATCTAACTGCAAAGTGTTAAGTTATTTGTCAGCATTTTTAGGGGCGAGGGGCGCTCGTGTGAGTTGCTTAAGTATATAAATATTATCTCCCCCTGCGATAAGATTGCTCCCCCTGCTCTCTTCTAGCCTAAGCGCCTCTGGTTCCTCTAGCCTAAGCGCCCCTAGTCCCTTTGCCACTAGCCCCTAATTTCGCTCCAGCGTACCTGGACAAAATGGGCTGGTCTTCCCCAGATGTCTTGCCTAAATGAAATGTCTACAATTTCTAAGTTGAAGGGAATTGCAGTTGTAATGTAGCGCCCAGCCAGCATACCTAATTCTGGGGCAAGGTTGGCTGCTGCTGATGCCGCCACGCCCAAACCTAAGATTTGCCCAAATTCTCGTGGTAAGACTAGATGAGCTGTCAATGCTAGTCCAAATGTCAATAGCATCCCCACTGATAAGTTTGTACCGCAACGGGGATGTACAGCCAAATTCCATTCACCACTGGTAAGCCGCGAATGGGCGATCGCAACTAAGGTGCAGTTCGGTTTTATTCACCTGACCATAAAGGTAAAACCCTTGTTCAGTAGATAGACCGCCTAATAGTCCATTGTCAACCATTCCGCCCACAGAGCTTAAAACCCAAACTGTGGTGTGTTCTTTGACCATGCACCTGCCGAATCATCAAAATTTCCTTCAGTTTGGGGATGAAGGGCAGCTGCCTAATTAAATCAGCATCTTGTGTAAGTTGAGGTGCGGTGAAATCAAAATTAAACAACTCAAACAAAGACTCAAAAGTGTTTGCCGTAGCAGAATTATTCATCGCAGTACTGTTAAAAGCAGCCGCCCAGGTAAGAAATATTTTTCTTTACTTTAGCGTTTACTGCTTTCGAGTGTTACCAATGTGTAAAGCTTGCGCCACTACCTAGAGATGCAATTGCGCTTTTAGGACAATCTAGGAAATTGTTTGATCAGTGCTAATGGGTAGTGGGCAGCAGTTGACATCATTCAAGCAAACTTTGCCCCATTGTAAAGCCCACCGCACCAACGATACTCTGTTTTCAGTTGCTGTCTTGGTCAGAATATTACTAATGTGGTTATCGACGGTGCGCTTGCTAATTTCCAATTTTTCTGCTATGTCCTGATTAGTTAAGCCAGCAGCCACTAGATCAATAATTTGTAGTTCTCGTTCTGACAAAGAAACAGGGGTTTGAGACTCGCCACCAGCCATGAGGTATTTTTTCCTTAGTATATCTACTTACTCTCCTTTTCCAATTCTAGAAGATTCTTTCCCTGGTTAACCTTGAACCTTTAAGAAGTCAAATTGCCATTTTTACTTGTCCAAGCTAACCTGAAGCAATTTTTCTTTCAAAAGGTTGATGCAGAGCCTGTATATATTTTTTCTTACATTTATTTTTTGAAGATAATAATAATTATTTAATCGCAATGTTTGAAGGTTTAGGGTAAGTTGTAAAGCTATTAGCTATTAACAGGTGAAAAAACTAAACTCTTTTACACCTGCGACCATCTACTCTTAACAAGGAAATGCTGTGATGAGCAATCCTCGTGTACTTTGTCTGGGTGAAATTTTGTTCGATCGCTTAGCCGATCAAGTAGGGCTGGCGCGCGAACAAGTCAAATCTTGGACACCCTATCCAGGGGGCGCACCCGCTAATGTTGCCTGCGCCTGCGTTAAGCTTGGCACAAAGTCTGGTTTTATCGGCTGTCTGGGAGAAGATGAAGCGGGGGAGGCGCTTTTTCAGCTTTTGCAAACAGAAGGCGTTGATCTAACTGGTGTCCAACGTCATCCTACCGCCCCAACCAGGCAAGTTGACGTTGTTCGCACCATCGAGGGCGATCGCATCTTTGCCGGATTTACTGGTTATGACACAGATGAATTTGCCGATACACGGCTACAAGCAACTCTGCTACCAGTGCAGTTATTTGGCTGGGCAGATTTTCTCGTTTTAGGAACACTCGAACTTGCCTATCCTGATAGTAATGCCGCTGTTCACCGCGCCCTACAACTAGCAGATCAGTACGATGTCAAGATTCTACTAGATGTAAACTGGCGACCTGTATTTTGGAGTGATCCCGACAGTGCCATTTCGACTATTCAAGAAATATTGAGAATGGTTGATTTTCTCAAACTCTCTAAAGAAGAAGCTCAGTTGCTATTTAATACCACCGATCCTGGGGCAATTACTTACCGACTCGATACAGTAGAAGGTGTACTGGTAACAGATGGGGAAAATGGCTGCGCTTATTGCCTGTCGGAAAACGAAGGCAGAGTGCCTAGTTTTAGAGTACCAGTTGTAGATACAACTGGGGCGGGAGATAGCTTCGTGGCTGGGTTCGTTCATCAGCTATGTCAACTTGGTATTCACAGCCTTGCTGATGCCCAAAATGCCAAAAAAGTTGTAACTTATGCGAACGCAGTGGGAGCATTGACTACATTGCAACCAGGAGCGATCGCAGCTCAACCCACAGCATTCCTTGTTGAAGCTTTTCTAAAGGAAAACGATCAATAATTCGCGCATTCGTAATTCGTAATTCGGAAGGCTAGAGGCAAGAGTCCTGAGGCGCTCGTGCGAGAGGATTTTGGATTGAAAGAACTCCCCTGAAAGCCCCAGAAATCACCAGAAAGCCCCCTAGCCCCAGCGCCCCTTGTTTTCATCCCTAGCCTCTGGTTCCTCTGGTTCCTCTTGCCTGGGGCAACTTGCCCCAGCGCCCCTAGCTATAGCGCCCCTACCCAGAGCCACTAGAGTTATTCGGGATCTACGCCATTATTTCCCCTCTAGCAGTTCGGATATCCGGTAACTGCTTTGTGACTAGAAGTGTCATTATATTACAAGAAGGTAACAACACCGCCTAATGACAATAGAAGTGAATAATTAATCGGGCTTTTAGGCTCAAATCATCCCCCCGACAGACTTTACGATTTCTTTGATTAGAATATAATTAAGAAATAAACTCATACTGACTTCATTTTGATCCAGACGACAATATACAGCCTTGCTTTTGAATCTAACTTTGAACTAAGGCTGGTTCGACGAAAAAGTAATTAATTTGGGCGGTAGGGGAAACATTGCCAATCGATCAACGTCTCTACAACTTCGGTCAGATGTAGTTTCCCCCTTTATTCAGTTAATCTCCTGTTAAAGCCAGATCATAATTCCACAGCCGCCCTTTGTAAAGCATTCATTTGTTTACGGAGTAAACGACGCACCAATGCCCACTGCTAACATCACTACTGACACCACCAATACCAAATTCACGGCTGATATGGTGCGCACTTATTTGCGCGAGATTGGTCGTGTGCCACTGCTAACTCGTGAACAAGAGATTGTCTATGGAAAGCAGGTGCAACAAATGATGTCGCTGCTGGAAGCCAAAGAAGCTCTGGCTAAGAAGCTGCGCCACGAACCGACTTTGAGTGAGTGGGCTGCCTCTGTCAAGATGTCAGAAAGCGATTTAGAGCTAACTGTGCATCGGGGGCAGCGAGCTAAGCAAAAGATGATCGAGGCGAATTTGCGTTTAGTCGTGGCTATTGCCAAGAAGTACCAGAAGCGCAATATGGAATTTTTGGATTTGATCCAAGAAGGTACGATGGGGCTAGAACGCGGAGTAGAGAAATTTGATCCCACCAGGGGCTATAAGTTCTCGACTTACGCTTATTGGTGGATTCGGCAAGCGATTACAAGAGCGATCGCCCAGCAAGCCCGTACTATCCGGCTGCCGATTCACATCACAGAAAAGCTGAACAAAATCAAGAAAGTGCAGCGAGAACTAGCTCAATCGCTAGGTCGTAGCCCCACATCAGGCGAGATCGCCCAAGCGTTGGAACTAGAACCATCCCAGATCCGCGAGTATCTCAATCTTGCCCGTCAACCAGTATCTCTGGATGTGCGTGTCGGTGATAACCAAGATACCGAATTGCAAGATCTACTTGAAGACGAAGGTCTATCCCCAGAGAACTACATGACGCAGGAATCTTTGCGTAATGACTTAGATACTCTGCTAGCTGAACTGACACCCCAACAGCGAGAAGTCCTAAATCTGCGCTTTGGTTTAGAGGATGGTAACGAACTATCCCTGGCTAAAGTAGGCGAAAGACTCAACCTCAGCCGTGAACGGGTACGCCAATTAGAGCATCAAGCTCTAGCACACCTCCGTCGTCGGCGGGCGAATGTGCAGGAGTATATCGCTAGCTAATCTTTGTCATGTAGGCATTGCCCACCTTACGAGCCAAACTAGCCCAAAAATTCCCACCTTATAAATAATTAGTCAATAACACTGAAGCGCTTCGTCTGCCTTGTAATTTACAATTGTTTATAGGTGGTGAGGAATTTCTAATACATAACCTATTGGTGGAGTTTGAATACTCCCGCATTCATCCATAGCAAAAACGCCTCCTACATTTAGGAGGTATTTTTTTGCTATCTCTTCAGGACTTAAGCAGCCAGTCCCCCTTTAAAAAGGGTGTTAGGGGGATCGAGATCCTATTTTTAGTGCGTAACTCCTGCCCTTTTCTAGACTCAACCTTCCTGGTTGAAATCAGGGTTTGTTTCTAGACATTCGCTGCTTAACAAGTAACTAGGAGTGAGGAAGAAGCTGGAAATGATTCTTAACAGGCAATTATTACCAACTAGCAAGCAAAGTCTCACCTTTGAAGGAATAGTAAACTGTAACCGCTTAATTATTATTTTAATTAATACATTAGTCGGTTGGTTTAAGTATCACTGATTTAAAAGAGGAATATAAAAATGCCTAAGCTTATTAGTAAGTTATGTTTACCCCAGTGGCACTGTTTTGAATTCACCCTAGCTAGCTTACTGTTAGTAACAAGCATCAGTAATGCTGAAGCTAAACCTACTATAACTAAAGATTTAAAATCTACAAGCTGGAATAATATATCATTGTTATCTACAAATAGCAATACCCTTTTGAAAGGAAAACTACCAGAAAAAGACGGGCTTTATTTATATGGTCAGTCGCCAGAACCCGATCAAATTGGACAAGAATATATAGTGTTTGAAGTGCGACAGAGTAAAGTAACTGGTGCATTTTATCTGCCTTCTTCCGAGTTTAGTTGTTTCCAAGGATCGCTGAGTGCAGGAAAATTAAATTTAACAATTGCTAATAATTCTGACTCAAATTCTGATTCCGATTCGATTGCCGACGCTCAAAACTCTGCCCAAGTAGCTACGGCTAGTAACACGCAACTTGGAGATCAATATGGGCAAATGTCATCGAGCTATTGGGTTGCATTACAAAACTATCATCAAATATCATCAATCAGCGCTAATGACAAGCAGATTTTGGCAGCTTGTAAAAATAATTATCAAGAGTGAAAGTGTTAGGAAGTTGGTAATTTGTTAAGTTTAAACGAGGCGGAGCCTCTATTTTCTCGTTACCTGCGAAAGCGTAGTAACGAAGCTGAAATAGTTTGCCACCCATGCCCACCAAAGACGATTGTTTCTCGTTCCTCACCGACAAATTGACCGGAGTTACGCAGCGATTGAATCAAACCACCTAGCTTTTGATCTAAATCCGCAACCGCAGACAGGACAGTATCACCACTTGCTTTGTGTTTGAAATAGCAGATGATTTGCAACTGTGTTGGTTGGTTGTAAGGCGCTACTTCCTTAACACTAATCTTGAGGTTGTTGGCAGCTATAAACGATTGCTGTAGGGGTTGCGTTTGAGTAGCCTGTGATGATGCAGCACTCTGGGCGGTGACGCGCTGCGAAAAGATGGGCGTTGCTTGAGTTATGCCCAAAGCAGCGATCGACAATGATACCAAAGACAACTGCTTAATAACTTTCATCGAAACCTCCAAAATCAATAGACTTCTTGCACTCTTCGCGGGAAAAGGTTAAAGGAAAAGCGGAAAGTGGGGGTGTTTTTAGCGAAAAGTTGGGGGGTTTTTAGCAAGGGGTCTCCCCGCCTGCCCCCCATCCCCAGAGAAAACCCCATGCCCCCCCCAAGCGAGTCAAGACAGAGACTCTGTTTCCCCCTCTCCCCCAACTTTTCAAGAGAAGGGAAGAGGGTAGAAATAATAGCTAACAGCTTAATATTCGATTCCTGGTTGTGCTTTTACACCTTGTTCGCGGAAGGGGTGCTTAATTAAAGTCATTTCGGTTACTAAATCAGCTCGTTCAATTAAAGCAGCAGGTGCGCCTCTACCTGTGAGAATAACGTGAGAATCTGCTGGCTTTTGTTCTAGTCGAACTAAAACATCATTCACTTCTAAATAGCCAAGTTTGAGGGCGACATTGATTTCATCTAACAGCACCAGCTTGAAATCTGGGTTACGGATATACTCTAAGGCTTTTTGCCAAGCTTCGTTAGCTTTTTGGATATCTCGCTCTCTATCTTGGGTTTCCCAAGTGAAGCCTTCACCCATAGCTAGAAATTCTAGCTGGGATGACCAGTGACTCAGTACGGCTTTCTCGGCTGGTTCCCAAGCTCCTTTGATGAATTGGACGATCGCCACTCGATATCCATGACCGAGCGATCGCATTACCATACCTAAAGCTGCTGTAGTTTTGCCTTTGCCATTACCTGTATTAACAATAATTAAGCCTTTTTCTTGCGAAGCTTTAGTAACGCGCTCTTGCTGCACTTCCTTACGCCGCTGCATCTTTTGGCGATACTGTTCTGAGCTAAGGGAGGATGACTCCGAGACGGCTACATCACTGGTAGTTTCTAAGTCGTTCGAGTTGGGATAGGAATTAGTTTTCATCAAGCGGAGAAAAGACAACAATAAGAGCCATATTCTATTAGCATACTTTTGATGACTCCCCACTCGTTACCCCAGACAATTCAAAAGCCAGCAACGCTTGCCACTTAAACACCAGACTTCTTGCATCAGGAGCTTAGCGCGCTCCTTTTTGCGTCCTGACTTTGCGCGAAACAAAAAAAAGACGAAAACAAAACCCTGAAACCGTTGCTGGTTCCAGGGCTTGCTATATTTTTGCTTTGGTGGCGGGAAGTGGATTTGAACCACTGACCTTCGGGTTATGAGCCCGACGAGCTACCAGGCTGCTCTATCCCGCGTCAACTTTTCAAGTATAACAGCAAAAGTATTAAATTGACAACTACAACATTGATAATTCTCCCATTACCTCTAGGCGCTTGAATTTACCCAATTCCATAAAAGTCTCAGCCAAGGTTTCAGCAACCGAAGGACTAATCCAACCCATTTGCTTCAACAGGTGAATAGCAACGGCGTATTTAGCTCGTTTGGCTCCATCCATCACTTTAATTGCCAAACCCATGCCTTCGCCCACTCTGCCAATGCACTCTACTCCTTCTGCTCCTGCTTTACTTACTAGCTCTCCTTGGGTTAAACGCATCAGTTCGGTATCAAATTGCCCATCCCCTGCTACCAAGGTTGGGTGGTAGATCATGGCGCGTAAGATCCGCTCCATATCCAAATTACTTCCAGAGGCTAGCTGAGCATACAAGGATGCCATTTGCCCTAGTTGCATGAAATAGGTGGGAGCGCCACAATCATCATGAGCGCAGATAAATTCATCTGCTGGCATTCGTAGCATCTCTGCTACTTTGCCTAAAATCAGTTGTTGAACTGGGTGGTTGCGCTGTAAGTAATTATGTAAAGACCAATTGCGTTGACGACAGACAGCCAGCATCCCTGCGTGTTTGCCAGAGCAATTGTATTCCAAGGGACTGCGCTTACCTTCAGGGATTGGACATTGCAGTATCGAAGGATCAATATCAGCTCGCCAAAGAATGTTAAATACCTGCCGTACTTGCTCAACTTTACCTTGATGGGAGCTACAAATAATCGCTAAATCGCGATCGCTCAAATCGTAGCGTTCGAGCGTTCCACTAGTGGTGACACCCAATGCCTGAAACGGCTTGAGTGCAGAACGAACAAATGTAGCTGTTTCTGCGTTTCCAGCAACGGACAAAACCCGTCCCCTGTCGTCACATACTACAGCCTGGACTTGATGCTTTGATTCAACGATACCTTCGCGCAGCAACCTGACTTCGAGTTCTGCGGCTTGAGTTCTTTTTCCCCTTGTCATGGGTTAGACTTTATCACCTTTTTGTCATTTATTATTTGTCAATAAAAGCGATTAGCGATTAGCGATTAGCGAGTAGCTGTTAAGAGTCAACACTCAAGAGTCATTTGTCATTAGCTAAAGGACAAATAACAAACAGCGCGCGGATCGCGCAGGCTAATAGCTAATTGCTTTTAACTGTGTTAAACCCTTGCTACAACTACTAACGCAATCACAAAAAATTCCAAACTATGCCACCTGTGAGGAGCAATAAAGCTAGTAATCCTAAAGTTATTTGCAGCCGCTTGAGATAGGGTTTGACTTGGTAGTTGACAATTAGGCGATCGCGTGTTAAGAGTTCTTGTGGCTTAGTCCAATTTTGACCGTCATACCAGCCAGTCTCTTCGTAAAAGATGGTGGGACTGATCAGGCGATCGCGTACATAAGACCAACCTAAATACAGTCTGACGAGGGCTAAACTCAACCCTAAACTAGCTCCTGCTGCACCACAAAGGAGGAACTGAGCTAGTTGTTTACCAGGAGCAAAACTTGCCGCCGCCACAGGTCCTGCTACTATCCACCATAGAACCCAAATCCAACCGATTTTCGTGCTATACTCGCGCAGATCTAAAGTTGCTGTCCGAAAAAAACCCGATGATTTTAACTGTTCGTACTCATTGAGTGGTTGTTGTTCAGCGGGAACAGGGCAAACAGAAACTGAGGACTCCATCATGTTGTTATTCTCCCATCGCCTTGGGCGGCTGGAAACTCTACTCGTTCTGCATGACCCCAAAACGCTTCTAAGTTGTAAAACTCGCGTTCTGTGGGCATCATGATGTGAACCAACACATCACCATAGTCCTGTAGCACCCAAGTTCCCTCATTTTTTCCTTCTGTCCGCAATGGACGACGGTGGCATTCTTCTTCTACCTTTTGTTCTATGGCTTGGGTGATTGCCCTTACCTGCACTCTAGAATAGCCTGTCATCAGCACAAAGTATTCAGCCAGGTAAGACACCTCTGCTACGTGCAGCAATCTAATATCACCCGCTTTGCGGTCTGCACCTGCTTGGGCAACTGTTAGAGCTAATTGTTTACTTTCCTGTGAACCAGAAGCAGCAAAATTAGCTTTGTTGGATGTAACGACAGATTGAGAGAGTGAATTGGCTAGGGGATAATCAGACATTAAACCTCATTTGTTTTATCTATATGTAATTATTGTCAACTTGCTGAAGATATGCCATCAACTTTAATTCAAATTATGAATTCAAATCATTTTTTGGATATTAAGGAATATTTATTTTTTATGCATTTTGTTGCATCTGTGGCTGCTTGTTCTTCACACTTTGGAGAAACCAATTCCGAGTTGCTATTGTGCGCAGGTGAATCAAACAATGGGTTTCTAGTAAGAATTTTAGAGAATAATCACAAGTGCGCCACACGGCTTGATGTAAATTTTGATAGCTCAGTTGTCGTAAAGCTTGTAATTCGGGTGTATCGCCGCGCCCAGGCTCTATGCTATCTGCTATGAAAACGATACAGCACAGTTTACTCATGCCTGGTCTGCCTAAAGTATGATTGGCGATCGCTTGCAATACTTCTTCATCCTTCACCCCGAATGTGTCTCTTGCAACAATCGCACTTACATCGGCGTGTAACAAATGAGGATGAGCAAGACTTATAGGATCTATTTCTAATCCCTCTACCCGTGCCATTTCTAGCAGAATATTTGGCTTGAAGTATTTGGCTAAATCGTGCATCAAGCCAGCTATTGCTGCTTTTTCTACATCAACGTTGTGATGGGAGGCTAACTCTACTGCCATCTGCTCAACTCTAAGTATATGGTCGAGTCGGAGTGGTGGTACGTGTTCGGCTAGCCAGGTTAACACCTGTTCACGCTCGATGTTGTTGTACTTCAAGCTGGGTGAGAAATTTAGCACAATAGTAGTCTAATTGAGGATAAATTCCTACTGCTATTGTAGCGAAAGCGCAATCAAAGGAGCGAGGGATGACTCTTGAGGGGCGAGTGAAGGTAGAAGTGTGAAGGTAGAAGTGTGAAGTATGAAGGAAACCCACGAAGAGCGACACTCGTCTTGGAGATCAGAATATTTAATTCTTTCCCGAGTCCCTTCAAACTTTATCCTTTATCCTTCATCCTTCTCCTAACTTCTGTCTTTTAGTTTAGTCAAAATAGAATTAACAGCCTAGAACAAATTAGATACCATCGAGCGATCGCAACCGTTCCATGACCGCCAAAAATACCCAACAGCCTACCGCACGATTAATTGAAGTCTTTTCTGCCATTCAAGGGGAAGGACTAAACGTGGGTACGCGCCAAATATTCATCCGTTTCGCCTTGTGCGATTTGCGCTGTCATTTTTGCGATAGCGCCCATACTTGGAGTGTACCAACCACTTGTCGAGTCGAGCGAAGTCCTGGATTACGTGACTTTGAAATTCACTCCAACCCTGTACCACTAAATGTGTTACTTGAATGGGTGGAGCGGCAAAATCTACCAGGCTTACACGACAGCATCAGTCTCACAGGCGGTGAACCACTCCTTCACGCCCCTTTCTTGATGAAATTCTTACCCCAGATCCGTCATTCAACTGGACTACCTATTTATCTGGAAACTGGCGGTCATCGTCCAGAACAACTATTGATGATTTTACCCTACCTAGATGCTGTAGGCATGGATTTGAAGCTACCTAGCGTCAGTGGTGAAAATCGATTTCCAGAACACGCAGAATTTCTCCAGGGTTGTTATAGTGCATCAGTCAATGTTTTTGTCAAGCTAATTGTTTCTAGCCAAACTGATCCCAACCAGTTGGAACGCGCTGCCCAATTAGTAGCAGCAGTCAGCCCCGAAATTCCAGTATTTTTGCAACCAGTCACACCATTATCACCATCCCAGGAGTTTGGTGGAATACCAGTACTAGCACCAACTCCCGATCAAGTGTTAACTTGGCAAGCAGCAATGAAGCGGAAGCTCAAGCAAGTCCGTGTAGTGCCACAAACTCACAAGATGCTCAACCAACTTTGAAACCTACCTATAACTAATGCCTAGTGCCTTCTAATCCTTCTGATGATTAATTGGTAATTGGTAATTGGTATTTTCCCTACTCCCGAATTGGATACGGGCGGGTTGATCAGACATACTTGTGAACCTTCAGATAACTCGTTTAAACCCGCCCCTACCTACTTGCTTACCTATTACCAATCACCGCTTTCCATTACATATCATCCTGCACAGACGACGATTTTGATTTCGCTTTTGCCTTAGCTGCACTGCGTTTGAGGGCTGCTAGTCGCGCTTCGTATTTCGACCGTTGGCGTTTGTTGGGGCTTTGTTCAATCAAGGTTTTCAAGGCACTGCCAAGACTTTTGTAGGCGTTGGGGAGAGTGTAACCAAAGCGAGTAGCCAAGGCGAGTGCTTTGTCGTCTGCCTCAATTGCTGCTTTGATCTGCTTTTCCCCATTATTCTTTTGATACAGCCGATAGCCTGAAACTCCACACAATCCCAGCGCCAAGATCAACAGCAACCCATCCTGTACCCACAGTTCGCCTACAGCACCGCCCAAACCAATTGCTAGTGCCGCCATTTCCCAACCATCTTTGGGAATAGTGTCATTTTGAATACGGGCGACTTCGTGCCAGAATAGCAAATTTCGCTGATCGAGTGCCAGCGTATCCCATTTAATTAAGTCGATTTGGATTTCTATCTGTTCGCTACCAACTTCTTCGCAGCGGATCAGGGGAGGATTTACCTCTGTTGTGCCTTCTACTGTAACCCAGCTTTGCAGTTCTGGCGGTAGTAAGCCTTTCAACCGCCGCAATTCACTCATTTCGGCTCTAGCAGAGGAGGTTGCATAGGATGTCATAAATCTGATTCCAACTCTTTTCAAATAATGCTTCTATCTCTGATCTTGGAGTATAGCGAATAGAGTTGCCAGTATTTTGGGAATACTTAGTACAGACAGCCGTTGATGCTTACCCTTAGAGATGATCGTGAATTGTAATACACCGTATTTATGCGTTTATGACAAGTTTTGTAGCTAAGGATTTTGCAATATGTTTGGTTTCTCCACAGAAATTTCTGTAAAGCAGTAGCTAAGGGTTTTGCAATATATTTCGTTTCTCCACAGAAATTTCTATAAACCCGCCCCTACTTTAAATTTTTGCATATAGCTTAATAATTTAATGATGGAATATTAAATGAATGACATTAATCAGTGCTACGAAATCCTTGGGCTTAAACCTGGTGCTTCATGGGAGGAAGTCAAGCAGGCTTACAGAGATTTGGCTATGGTTTGGCATCCAGATCGTTTCCCTGCTGACAATCCTCGCTTAAAAGAGAAGGCGCAGCAGGAACTAAAAAGAATCATTGCAGCTTATGAAGTAACCAAATCTCATCAGTTTAGTTATTCAGCAAATACTAAGTCGTCTAGTTCAGCAGATGCCAAAACTCATCAAGCTTCTCGACCAGATCATAAACCGCCTAGTTACACAGATGCTAAAACCTATTATGAGCAGGGAATGGAGAAGGCTAAAAGAGGAAAATATAAGGAAGCGATCGCAGATTTTCTCCGCGCAATTCTGAGCAATTCCAACTATGCCGAAGCATACAAATATCGAGGAATTGCTCACTCAAAACTTGGAGATAACCAGAAAGCAATTTCAGATTTAAAGCAAGCCGCAGATTTATATTTGAAACAAGGTAGTACAAATGATTACCAAGATGTACTAGAGTGGCTCAAAAAGCTACAACCACCTGAAGCAGAGATAGATTATTATTGTAGACTACACAAATTACTATCAGCAGGAAAGTGGAGAGAGGCTGATCAAGAAACTCTCAATATTATGCTTAAGCTAGCTGAGCGAGAAAAAGAAGGCTGGCTTAGGGTAGAGGACATCAAAAACTTTCCCTCTCCTCACCTCAAAACCCTCGACAAACTTTGGGTTAAATCCAGTAAAAGTCACTTCGGATTTACTGTGCAAAAGCGCATTTTGCAAATGAGTAAAAATTGCGGTCTATTTGGTTATGAAACATTTTGTGAAATCGTCGGATGGCGTAAAAAAGGTTATTTGCATCAAACAGATTGTTTGCTGTTGAAAGAACAGCATCTGACATTTTCAATGAATGCCCCTATAGGACATCTTCCTGTTAAATGCTGTGTGTTTAATCAGGCTATTTGTGTTGAGATGTTAAGTTCGATTCTCTCACATCCAGATTTGTAGGGGCGGTTTATTCAATATTTTTCATTTCTCCAGAAAGATTCTGTAAAAACACGCCCCTACATTTGTTTCACCTGTGAACCCACCGTAATATCCCGTAAATATGCATTTATGGCGAATTGTTTTGTAGGGGCGGGTTTACAAAGATTTCTGTATAAAAACGAGAAATATCACAAAACCCGCCCCTACATTTATGCCATTTATTTATGAAATACAATCCACAAAAACATCATCGTCGTTCAATTCGTCTTCAAGGATACGATTACACACAGGCAGGAGCATATTTTATTACTATTTGTACGTGGCAGCGCGAATGTTTATTCGGTAATATTATAAACAATGAAATGCAGTTAAGCCGCTATGGTGAAGCTGTGCAGTTCAATTGGCATTATTTGCCCAGACGTTATCCTCATGTTTTATTAGATGCCTTTGTTATCATGCCCAATCATGTGCATGGAATTATTTTTTTGACAGATGACCATGTAACGAATATATCGGGTGTAGGGACGGGTTTAGAGATAATTTCCCATAGGGCAATAAATTTTTCTGGAAAACCCGCCCCTACTAGACAACACGGTTTACCAGAAGTTATTCGTGGTTTCAAAACATTTTCAGCACGACGCATCAATCAAATTCTCTGTATGGCTGGTGTTCCTGTGTGGCAACGCAATTATTATGAACACATCATTCGCAATGAAGAATCATTACAAAAAATTCGGCAATATATCATTAACAATCCATCGTCCTGGCAACAGGATAAATTATATTTTGATAATTTTTCATCTCTGTAGGGGGCGGGTTTACAGATATTTTTGTGGAGAAGCAAAATATCTTACAAAACCCGCCCCTACCTATGTCTGAAATTTTTGTGAACCTGTAGGGGAAGGTTTTTCAAGATCAGCCTGGAAAATATAATATTGAGGCTCAGGCGAGGTTTTATACTGGTGCAAGCTCTGATATTACAAAAATCCAAAACTATATTATTAACAACCTACTCTTCTGATAACAGGATGAATTACATCCAGATTATTCCTTAAGTTTTTTATAATTTATTTTGCTATCTCAACAAACTAATTTTAAATAATTCTAAAGCTTAAAGTTGCTAAACTTACTTTGAAGTATATTTTTTTTGATTTTAGGTATTTAATTTTAGTTATAGTAATAATACTGATTAGCTAAACCTACATACAATAACTTTATGATACCTTTAGCGACTCTTACTGATGATAATAATAAGCTTTTATTAGAATGAATGACATTGGGATAATTTAAATTTTATGAATACTCAAGATTATCCTATTCATTCAGCAGTAAATATTAAGCAAAAACGTGGTATTAACCAGCAAATAATAACTAATAAAACCCAGTGTTTTTTGATTGAAAAACAGCCTAGCACTCCATTCTTAGTAGTAGATTTAGATACCATTGGCGACAATTATCTTACCTTACACCGACTCCTGCCACAGGCACAGATTTACTATGCAATGAAGGCTAATCCAGCACCAGAAATTTTGAAACTTTTGGTTGGACTTGGGTCGAGTTTCGATACTGCTAGTGTATTTGAAATTGAGCAGTGTATCGCCGCTGGCGCTATGCCAGAGCGTATTTCCTATGGCAACACTATCAAGAAGGCGCAGGATATCGCTTATGCCTATAAACTAGGAGTTAGGCTGTTCGCGTTTGATAGCTTATGTGAACTCGAAAAAATTGCTACCTACGCTCCAGGTGCAAGTGTTTACTGCCGCCTTTTGATGAACAATAAAGGTGCCCAATGGTCGTTATCTAGAAAGTTTGGCTGTGAAATTGACATGGCTTACGACTTACTTTTGCACGCTCGTCAACTCGGTTTAGATCCCTACGGTGTATCATTCCACGTAGGTTCACAGCAAACTGACCCCTCACAATGGGATATACCCATCAGTAAAACGGCGATGCTGTTCTCGGCGCTAAAGTGTGCGGGTGTACACCTTCGTATGGTTAATCTAGGTGGAGGTTTCCCAGGTAGGTATAAATCAGAAATTTTCAGTGTTGAGACTTATACAGATGCGATCGCCAAAGCGATGAGCCGTTATTTTAATGTTATTCCAGTGATGATGCTTGAGCCTGGGCGATCGCTTGTTGCTGATGCTGGAGTAATTCAAACTGAGGTAGTGCTAATCTCACAAAAGTCTTATTTGGACGACAAGCGCTGGGTATTTCTTGATATTGGCAAATTTGGTGGTTTAGCAGAAACTATGGATGAGTGCATTAAGTACCGCATCCGCACTCCTTGGGATGGTAATGAAGTAGGACCAATTATTCTGGCAGGACCTACCTGTGATAGTGCCGATATTCTCTATGAACACGCTAACTATGAGCTACCACTTAATCTAACTGTAGGGGATAAAATCGAAATTCTGAGTACAGGTGCATACACTAGCACTTATGCATCCGTTGGCTTTAATGGCTTCCCACCACTAAAAGCTTATTATATCTAGAGCCTGAGCAGAATAAAAGTTGCGATCGCAAGACCAACTAAATATGAGATTACTTAATTAAGCTTACGCATTCTAACTGTAGTAGTAATGCGTAAGCCTTAATCAGCTTCTAGCATTACCTAACTTATTTTTATTGAAAAACAATGCATTCAATTAATTACACGCAATGGGCTTGTAACCCACAACTAAAATTTTTTTTCATCTTACTTCCGATATTCCACTCTCCGATTTCCGACTTTTTTTGTTACTGGTAGCAGATATAAAAGTTTTAGAGTAACTACAAGTAAGAAGTTTATAGCGAGAAATTTATGTATTTAGTATTGGTTCTGATTGCAGCAATTTCATTTACTATCGGCGGTATCTATATGAAGCTTGCTGCTGGGCTATCCCAGCTAGTACCCAACTTGCTTGTATATCTTTTTTTTACCATAGGAGCGAGTTTGCAAACTCTTGCTATCCAGAAGTCTGACCTGGGAGCTACTTATATTTTTGTACTTGGTCTTGAGTCCATATTAACTTTATTATTTGGCGTTCTAATTTTTAAAGAAAAATATTCTGTTTTAAAACTCTTTGGAGTATCTTTAATTGTTGCTGGGATTATATTTTTACGCACGAGTCAGATTTAAAGAAATGGTAGGGGCGGGTTTTTTAGATTATCTGTTCTCCTATTAATAATCTGTAAATGCCCCTACATATACCGGAAATTTTTGTATCCTAATTCTGGTAAGAACGACCGCGTACATATAAACCTACTGCTAAAGCTATTCCAGGCAATGTCAGAATAGCTACCCAGGGAGACTGTAGCCAATTACCCTCACTCGCTTGTTCAGTATAATTACGATATCTACTGAGTGAACAAGCTTGTGTAGGACTAACTGAAGTCAACATAACACTACTGGCGATCGCAGTAGTAGATAAAATAGCCGCCAACGATAATTTTGCTTTCATTGTTGTTATTTTCTCCAACTATTTTCAGTTTAAGTAGGGGCGAATTTAACAGACATATTTATGGGAAAATAGACAATCCTGAAAAACCTGCCCCTATTCCTTCGCGGACACAATTTTCATAAATTGTAATCTCTGAACTGAATTAATGCATATAAAAAAGGGCAAAACTTAATTTCGCCCTGACAGAATATAAATGATGTAGGAGTGGGTTTTTCAAGATATCTCTATTAAACCCGCCCCTACTTCTAGATTTTGGCTTCTTCTTTCACCAATTTTTCCCAACCCAAGTCTTTGAGGCTGTTGTTGCGGCGCAGAGGACGAGTTACCAATTCCAGAATGTCACGGGCGTTGGTAAAGCCGTGAATTTGAGCAAAGGTGAACTCTACCGACCACTTGGTATTAATACCTCGTGCTTCCAATGGGTTAGCATGAGCCATACCAGTAATTACTAAATCCGGCTTCAGTTCATTAATCCGCTGAATTTGGTTGTAATTATCTGGCTTCTCGACAATCTTGGGCAAAGGTACACCCATTTCCTGACAAGTCTTTTCCAGTAAAGCTAGTTCAGCAGCTTGATAGCGCTTATCCATGTAGGGAATACCAATTTCAGGCACACTCATGCCACAACGCACCAGGAACCGCGCTAATGAGACTTCTAGCAAGTTATCTCCCATAAAGAAGACTGACTTACCGCGAATCAGTTTGATGTAGTCTGACAAACCAGTCCAGATTTGGGCTTCCCGTTCATCTAATCCTTTTGGAGTAATGCCGAAGACCGAGCAAATTTTCTCAATCCAGGCGCGAGTACCATCGGGACCAATTGGAAAGGGTGCGCCGATTAATTTGCACTTGCGGCGGCGCATTAGGGTAGTAGCAGTGCGGCTAAGAAAGGGGTTGACACCAGCGACATAATACCCTTCTTCCAGTACTGGTAATTCTGTATAACGCTTGGCGGGTAGCCAGCCAGAAACTTTAATTCCCTGCTTTTTCAGTTCCAAAGTCAACTGTGTGACAACTGGATCTGGTAGGGAACCGAACAAGACAAGGGGTGGGTGATTGACATATTCTGACTCTTCTGCTGCAACGTCTTCTTTTTTACGCCCGAAGTTGAGGAGTTTAGCGATCGCGTTTCGTTCGTTTTTCTCTGTTTCAGCCAGGGGTGCTTTGTCTGGACAACGGACAGCCATTGCTGCTAAAACTGTATCTTCCCCTTGGGTAAAAGCGTAATCCAAACCATTTGCCCGTGCTACCACAATGGGTATACCAATTTCGGATTCTAGCTTAGGTGCTAAGCCTTCCAAATCCATCTTGATGATTTCTGTCGTGCAGGTTCCGATCCAGACAATTACACTGGGGTTGCGATCGCGCTTAATCTGCAAACACAACCGCTTTAACTCTTCATAATCATTTAGCTGTGCCGAAATATCCCCTTCTTCTAGTTCTGCCATCGCATAGCGCGGTTCAGCAAAAATCATCACTCCCATAGCGTTTTGCAAGAAATAGCCACAGGTTTTCGTCCCAATTACCAAAAAGAAGCTATCTTCTATCTTCTGATACAGCCACGCTACGCAGCTAATCGGACAAAATGTATGGTAATTGCCAGTTTCGCACTCAAAAGTTAAAGCTTCCGGTTGAGCTATCATAAATTACTTTTTCTCCCCTTCTTATTTAAAGAATGCAGATCAAAAAATGATGAATTATGAAGGATGAAATTTAATCTTCAGCATGATTGCCTTCAACCTTCATCCTTTTCCCTTTCCCCTTTCCCCTTTATTTCGGCAGTGTTCAAAACTCAGGAAATAAACGGGAAATTTCGTCGTCATCCGATTTCCTCTCTTCCCTGGCTGGAGTTCTGTCTGATGTTTGCTCAGACGAGACATTAATCCCTTGGTTTAATTCATCCAACCAAGCATCGCCCATTTGATTCTCAGTTGTACTTGATTGTGAGGATTGAGATTGTATTCCTGGTGTTGTTCTATCCACCACTTCAACACGGGATGATTCTCTCGACTGAAGGATTTGTTCATCTTGCGCCGTTCCCATTACCGTTTCCACGTTTGTGTTTGGCTTCGTGGGAATAGGGCGTGGGTTTTCTATGGGTTGGGAACCGCCCCCCAATCTTTCTGGGTCGAAATTCAACTCTAGTATCTCAATCAAGGCATTTACATCTGGATTAAGCCTAGTACAAGGCAATAGTAATTGCCCTAATTGCGGCTCAAGCGTACTCACAACTCCCAGGATGAGGAAAGAAGACGGTCGTCTGCCACCATCAGGAGTGGCAACATGATCCACTTCCATTTGTCGTGTAATCCAAGAACGATTTTCCTGAAAATACTGCAACCACTTGTGTTTCAAGGAGGTCGTCAAGTCAGTGAAAAAAGCCATCTTTTCTTTACCTCATCCAGAATCAATAGAGTAAGCACATTGGCATTATCCCTACTGATTAAACCATCATCAAGTCCAGTTCTTCTTCCTGATTTACAACGGGTGGTTTAGTGGGATTGAGGTAGAAGTCAGACAGCAAGGCAAACAACTCCCTGTCTGGTGAGTCGTTTGGCACAACTCCTTCAGGACGAGCCAGAATTTGATCGGCAATATTGAGGTAGTAGTCACAGACATAATTAAGGGAAGGATCATGCTCAGCCATTTCAAACAAAGTCTTGCCTTTCACACGGGAAACGCGGATGTCCTCAATTAGGGGCAAAACTTCTAAAACTGGCATTGGGACTGATTCTATATATTTATCAATCAGGTCACGCTTAGCAGTGCGGTTGCCAATTAAACCAGCTAGACGCAAGGGGTGAGTCCGGGCTTTTTCCCTTACTGATGCAGCAATTCGGTTAGCGGCAAACAAGGCATCAAAACCATTGTCTGTCACAATCATGCAGTAGTCTGCATAGTTAAGCGGCGCAGCAAAACCGCCACACACTACGTCACCCAATACGTCAAACAGAATTACATCGTACTCATCAAAGGCGTTGAGTTCCTTGAGTAGCTTGACTGTCTCGCCTACGACATAGCCGCCGCAACCTGCACCTGCTGGAGGTCCACCAGCCTCTACACAATCAACACCGCCATATCCTTTGTAAATTACATCTTCAGACCAAACGTCTTCGTAGTGGTAATCCTTTGCCTGAAGAGTGTCGATAATTGTGGGAATCAGGAACCCAGTGAGGGTAAAGGTGCTGTCATGCTTAGGATCGCAGCCAATTTGCAGAACTTTTTTGCCGCGCTTGGCTAAGGCTACAGATATATTACAGCTAGTTGTGGATTTGCCGATGCCACCTTTTCCGTAGACTGCAAGTTTCACGTTTAGTTGGCTCCTATCAAAGTTGCTTGTTAAATGTGGCAAAAGTTGGCGCTTCAACTAGCCGTCTTTTTGCCGTTGCTTGTTTTCCTTTCCTGCATTATCTGCCAACTGCTGAGGAAAAGAAAGGGGTGTTTTGAATAGATTAGGGTTTAAAGCTGAAATATATATATTTAAATAATGATTATTAGTTACTTTTGCCTTAAAAATTTTATCTAGCTCTAATAATCACTTTTTTTAATTTTTTATACCATTTAATATATAAAATTAGTTACAATCTAAAAATAATAATATTTGTCACAAATTAGAAAAAAACAAGTAAATAGTGATATAAAAATCGCTTCAGGTTATCCCAGCCATAAAGAATGCTTGGATTAGAGTCAAAGAACCATAGACAACAAGTGATTCAAACAGCAAAGCTTTCGAGGCTAACCGATGTTGTTTGAATTACACATCGCTCTCATCGCAGCTTTACCTTTGAAGGTAGTCGAGTAGGGGAACAGCAGTTGAAGGATAAAGCGCACCTTATATCTGGTGATTGAGTGCGATCGCGTGGAATAATGTTAAGAATAATAAATTTTGTTCTAACTACAGGCTCAAGAAATATCTAACTCAGTTTCTGCTATTTCTTGTAAGGATTGCCAGCCAGCTTGCCATTGAGAGCGGTCTTTTAAGATTTTGGCGTTAATCCAGAAACGGACATTAGGGTCGCAAGCAGCAACCATTTCGGCAAACACCCACTTATTCTGATTCTTGCGATTGACGACCTGAAAGTGTCGCCATCCCCACATTTTTTGCACAGAAGTCCACTTTGAGCCAACCAGGTAAGGAAATTTTTGTTTTTTAGACATATTGAGGGATGAGGGGTGAGGGGCTAGGGGCTAGAGGAAGAGGAAGGGGGAGAGTGGGAGAGTGGGAGAGGGGGAGAATAATTAATTACGAATTACGAATTACCCTTTACCGCAATACCTCTTTACCCTTTTTTCTAGCCCCTAGCCTCCAGCCCCCAGCCCCCAGTCCCTAGTTTAGTCACACCGCCAGATTTTAATTGTATTGTCTGCGCTGCCACTAGCGATCGCCTGCCCATCCTGACTAACACTAATAGACCAAATCGCGTCTGAATGACCTGGCAGAGTACTCATCAACTTGCCACTTTCTAGATGCCAGACTTTAAGCGTTTTGTCTCCACCACCACTAATTATTGTCTTGCCATCCGAGTTAATAGCAACCGAACTAATCCGACTATCTTGCCCGTTCAGAGTGCGTAGCAGCTTACCATCTTGCCATAGCTTGATTGTAGAGTCCTCGCTACCACTGGCAATTATCTGACCATCGGGGCTAAAGGCAATAGAACGAACCCAGCCTGAATGCCCTGTCAAGTCGCTAATCAAGTTATCACTTCTTAAATCCCACAGCCTAATAATTTCTCCGCAGCCACTGGCTACAGTCCTGCCATTAGGACTAATAGCAACAGACAAAACATAGCCTGAATGCCCTGTGAGAGTATATAGCAGATTGCCAGTGTTTAGCTCCCACAGCTTCACCGTGCCGTCATCACTGCCACTAATGATTGTTTTACCATCTGGGCTAATGGTAACTGCACTCACCCCGTTTGCGTGTCCAGCTAACGTTTGGATTAGCTTGCCACTGTCTACTTCCCATATCTTGATAGTTTTGTCTGCACTACAAGTTACAAGAGTTTTGCTATCTGGACTAAAGGCGACACCACGCACCCAGTTTGTATGATCCCTTAAGGCGTATACCAAGCTGCCACCATCTAATTCCCAAAGGTTAATCGTTTTGTCCGCACTACCAGTAGCTATGAACTGGTTATCTGGACTGATAGCAACTGCCCTAATTTGACCTGAATGCCCAGTCAAAGTTTGGATACATTGCCAACTTTTTGATTCTATTGGTGGCGGCGGTGGTGGCGGTGGTGGCGGTGGTGGCGGTGGAGTAGGTTTAGAATTTAAATCTTTTAGTACCTCATCTGCTGATTGATAGCGATGCTGCACATACTCTTTGAGCATTTTATCTAGAATTTGACCCAAATGCTCTGACACATCTTTACCTTGTTGTTTCAGAAAAGGTCGCCATGCCCAGCTGCCCTGAAGGGGATTATAAATTTGATCGAGTTCTACATTAGTCAGCAGGTGAATGCAGGTGACACCCAAACTGTAAATATCACTAGCTGGGAAAGCCTTACCACCGCGCAGCTGTTCAATTGGTGCAAATCCTTCCGTCCCAGGTTTTGTACCAGCTCTAGAGATATTAGTACCAGCTAGCTGTTTGGCAACGCCAAAGTCAATCAGGACGAATGCGCCATCAACTTTATTACGTAAAATATTCGTTGGTTTGATATCTCGGTGAATTACCTTATGCTCGTGGATAAACTTCAGCACTGGTAGCAAACTATTTAATAGTTCCCGAATTTGCTCTTCATTAAAAGAACCCTGCTCATCCAACTCTTTCGACAAATCCTGCCCATCAATATACTGCTGCACCAGATATAAGCGTTGCTCTTGTTCAAAGTAACCAAACAAAGTTGGAATTTGGGGGTGCTTTTCTCCTAGTTCCAGCAACTGTCTAGCTTCTTGCTTAAACAATTGAGTCGCCTTAGTCATTGCCTCTATATTGCCTTGGATTTGTGGCAAGGGGAAAAATTGCTTAATGATGCAAAGAGCATTCAGTCGATTAGCATCTTCAGCCAAGAAAGTTTTGCCAAACCCGCCTTCTCCAACTGGTTTGATAGCTTGATATTGATCTTTAAGCAGCAGTTTGGAGCCACAGACAAGACAATACTTTCTCCCATCTAAGTTTTGGGGGTTTTGGCACTCTGGATTCAGGCAATAACTCATACTAGCTTTGCAGTTAACTAAGATGGTGGAGTATATAATTATTCTTCCCACATCAAGCCAAATAAGAACGCGATCGCTAATTTAGGGACTAGAGGCAAGGGGCTAGGGACTAGGGAAAAATTCTCTGCTTGCGGTGCAAAGTGGGGCGGAAATACCCCTTTGGAATTACGTAAACACCGATCTTGTAACTACCCCAAGTCTTTCTACAATGACCGATAGGGACACCAAGAGCAAGAACACTCCCCCCTTACGAGCGCGTTCTTCGCGTCTTGGCGGTTCGTTACTCAAATCAAGACTCGCAAGGGGAAGCGCGAAATATGCAACCAACAGATCCCAACAAATTTACAGACAAAGCCTGGGAAGCGATCGCTCACACTCCTGATATCGTTAAAGCAGGCGGACAACAGCAGATTGAAAGCGAACACCTGCTTAAAGCACTGCTAGAACAAGAAGGGCTAGCTATTAGCATTCTTACCAAGTGTGGCGTAGACATTGCAAAACTGCGCGATCGCACCGAACAATTTATCCAACGTCAACCTAAAATATCCGGTAGCAGTAGTTCCGTCTACCTGGGACGTAGCTTAGATACACTGCTAGATAGAGCAGAATCCTATCGCAAAGAATTTGACGACGAATTTATTTCAATTGAACACTTATTACTGTCGTATACCAAGGATGATCGCTTTGGCAAAAGCTTATTCCAAGAATTTGGCTTAGACGAAGCAAAACTAAAAAATACTATTAAACAAATTCGTGGGAATCAGAAAGTGACAGACCAAAATCCAGAAGGCAAATACGAATCACTAGAAAAATATGGGCGGGACTTGACAGAAGCCGCCCGTAGTGGTAAACTTGACCCTGTTATTGGGCGAGATGATGAAATTCGCCGTACAATTCAAATCCTTTCTCGTCGCACCAAAAATAACCCTGTATTAATTGGTGAACCTGGTGTCGGTAAAACAGCGATCGTCGAAGGACTGGCACAACGAATCATAGCAGGTGACGTACCCCAGTCGCTCAAAGACCGCAAGCTGATATCTCTGGACATGGGTGCTTTGATCGCAGGGGCAAAGTTTCGAGGTGAATTTGAAGAACGCCTAAAAGCAGTTCTCAAAGAAGTTACCGAATCCAAAGGTAACATTATTCTCTTCATTGACGAAATTCACACCGTTGTTGGTGCAGGTGCTACTCAAGGGGCGATGGATGCTAGCAACTTGCTTAAACCAATGTTGGCGCGGGGTGAACTGCGCTGTATTGGTGCTACTACCCTCGATGAGTACCGCAAGTATATAGAAAAAGACGCAGCACTAGAAAGACGCTTCCAACAGGTGTATGTGGATCAGCCCAGCGTAGAAGATACAATTTCGATTCTGCGGGGTTTGAAAGAGCGGTATGAAGTCCATCATGGGGTAAAAATTTCCGACAGTGCCTTGGTTGCAGCCGCTACGTTGTCAAATCGATATATTAGCGATCGCTTCCTTCCCGACAAAGCGATCGATCTGGTTGACGAAGCCGCAGCTCGTTTGAAAATGGAGATCACCTCCAAACCCGAAGAACTCGACGAAATTGACCGGAAAATCCTGCAACTTGAGATGGAACGGCTTTCGCTAGAAAAAGAAAGCAACGCCGCCTCCAGAGAACGCTTGGAAAGACTGGAAAAAGAACTTGCCGATCTCAAAGAAGAGCAAAGAGCGCTTTCTGCTCAATGGCAGTCTGAAAAGGATGTTATTAGCAAAATTCAGACAATTAAAGAAGAGATTGATCGCGTTAACGTCGAAATCCAACAAGCAGAACGCGACTACGACCTCAACAAAGCAGCAGAATTGAAATATGGCAAGTTGACTGACTTGCACAGACAACTTGAAGAAGCTGAAACTCTTCTAACGCAAGCTCAAGGAAGTGGTCAATCCCTACTGCGCGAAGAAGTGACAGAAGCGGACATCGCGGAAGTTATTTCTAAGTGGACGGGTATTCCAATCGGCAAGCTAGTGGAAACCGAGACAGAAAAACTGCTGCACTTGGAAGACGAACTACACCGTCGTGTAATTGGTCAAGATGAGGCGGTTACAGCTGTTGCTGATGCAATTCAGCGATCGCGTGCTGGACTTGCCGATCCCAATCGTCCCATTGCTAGCTTTATTTTCCTTGGTCCAACGGGGGTGGGAAAAACCGAACTCGCCAAAGCCTTGGCTGCATATCTGTTCGACACCGAAGAAGCAATGGTGCGAATTGATATGTCCGAATACATGGAGAAACATACGGTTTCTCGCCTAATCGGTGCGCCTCCTGGATACGTCGGTTACGAAGAAGGAGGACAGCTAACCGAATCAATTCGTCGTCGTCCTTATGCTGTAGTGCTATTCGACGAAATCGAAAAAGCGCATCCAGATGTATTCAACATCATGCTGCAAATCCTCGATGATGGACGTGTAACCGATTCCCAAGGTCATACGGTGGACTTTAAGAACACCATTATCATCATGACTAGCAACATTGGTTCTCAATACATCTTGGATCTAGCGGGGGATGATTCTCGCTATGAAGAAATGCGTAGTCGGGTGATGGAGGCGATGCGTAATAGCTTCCGTCCAGAGTTCCTCAACCGAATTGACGAGATTATTATCTTCCATGCTCTCAATAGAGCAGAATTGCGGCAAATTGTCAAGCTACAGGTGCGGCGACTCGAACAGCGACTGGCTGAGCGCAAGATTACGCTCAGACTCTCTGATGCTGCTCTCGATTTCTTAGCAGAAGTGGGCTATGATCCAGTGTTTGGAGCGCGTCCACTCAAGCGAGCGATTCAGCGCGAGTTGGAAACTCAAATCGCTAAGTCAATTCTACGTGGCGAATTCAACGACGGCGATACTATCTTTGTGGATGTGGAAAACGAGCGTCTTTCGCTCAAGCGCTTACCTGCCGAGGTGTTGACAACATAATTTAGTTGCTACCCATGCCCACCTACTTGAGCCTGGGAGCAAGGCTATCTAGATGCAGAGCATCCATAACTTTGGTGGGGAAATACAAACATAATCTAGTTAAGGTGGGCAATGCCCACCCTACGTTTTCTATAATTCCTAAAATGACGATCCTGGCTGCTGTAAAAATGCTTCTTCTTCTGGGGTTGATACTCGCCCCAGAATTGCATTTCGATGGGGAAAGCGCCCAAACCGCAAAATTACTTCCCTGTGACGAATAGCGTAATTAATCGTATCAGCACTATCGGGATCGTCTCTTAGTTGCTCAAATAGAGCAACAGCTTGATTTTGATGTTCTAGATTTTCGCTGTGTTCAAGCGGTAAGTAGACAAACCAACGCTGTACGGGTAACAACTCGCGGTCATAGGCTTGGGCAATGGCATACTGTGCTGTTGAGAGTGCTTGCCAGTCAGTGGCAAAAGCTTTGGGTGTACCGCGAAACATATTGCGGGGAAACTGATCGAGTAGCAAAATCAAGGCAAGACAACTTTGGGGTGAATTCTTCCAGTCATCCAAATTACCCGCCGCAGCTTGTTCGTAATCACTGATAAAGCGAGTTCGCATTTCCAGATCAAACTCTGGCTTTTTGACAAACCAAACTTGACGGGGTTTGCCATAACTTGCAAGCTCAGGCTGACCAAACCAGAAATCCAAAACTTTTCTTGCCTGTGACATGACTCTTACTCACTCTACTGACTCATACACAGCACCTGTCTCATATTCCGCATATTTTCTGGCAATTCAAAATGCATCGCTTGTTGAATGAAAATTGATGGAACGGGAATGGTAGGTGTGGCTTGCACTGCATAAGTGAGCAAAGTCCCAGCACCGCAATCAGCTAGCTTTAGATCTGCTGTAAAGTCGGTGAAAGTGCCTTTTTCAAGCTTGAACTGAATTTGCTGTTGCGCTTGCTCAAATACATTTAAATAAATCTCAACCGAAGCGGTGAGGAAGAGAAAGGTTTTGCAAGCGACTTGATACAGACGTTTTACTTTGCCTGGTTGCAACACTTCGCTTTGGGTGACATCAGGAAAGTATTGTACCCAGCGAGGGTAATCAGTCACTTGTTGCCAAACAAGCGATCGCAATAGGGGTATGTACATTTGGGCAGTGACAGCACCACCCCAAGCCGAGTGCGATCGCGTTTGGACTAAAATCTCTCCTTTGAGCAGTCTTGCAAGATCAGTTTGACTTAAAGTTAATCCTGATGCTACACGGCTCGATTCTGATGCTAATATTGCAGTCATAATAAATTCCGCCACTCCTCAAATAACTTGTCTGATACAGCTACTCGTTATGAAATAGCTATACCTTTAGATTTAATGCTCAATTTAGCTAAATTCTTGTAAAGACATGATAAACCTGATATAAAGCTTCCCATAATTTATTCAAAACTATCACCTCTAGAAATAGGGACAACCCGACAACCCGACGAGGGGAGCTGGGGGGCATCATCTTCATCGGTATGGCGTTCTAAAGAGGAAATGGTAGTCTTTTGCAGATGATGTGCTTTTTGATTTCTAACGTAGTTTACAGCTTGAGCAAGTTGTTTAGCGCCTAGTGAAAAGACACCATAGCCGCGCTGCCAGACGAATGGAAGACAAGAATTAGGCAAGCTATGATTTAGATGATGAGCGCTACTGCCTTTGATATTTTTGACGAAATCTGAAATAGAAAGGCCAGGTGGAATTGAAACTACCAGATGAATATGATTTTCTATCCCACCGATGGCATGGATAATACAACCAAGAGTATCAGCTTTGCCAATTATATAACTATAAAGTTTAGGCTCTCGATCTGGAGTGATAAAAGGTTGACGTTCTTTAGTTGCCCAAACCAGATGATAATAAAGTCGCCAAAGAGCCATAAAGATTCTTATTCCTTATTTTAATAATTTAATATTTTTCTTCAGTCGGCTTGAGCCGACTTTAGCTATTAGCAAGGGAATTAATTCCCTTGCGGGCTTGTGTTCCTTAGCTAGGAATTAATTTCAAGGCGGGCTTTAGCTTGTGGGTGATGCCGATTAAACCGCCTTGAAATTAATTTCAAGGCTCATAGCTTAAGTCCGTTTTAACGGACTAATTGAAAATAGGTGTGAGTGGGCTTGTGTTCCTTAGCTGGGAATTAATTCCGTTGCGGTATTGAAATTAATTCCGAGATGCCGATTAAACCGCCTTGAAATTAATTTCAAGGCTAATCGCTGAAGTCCGTTAAAACGGACTAATTTAACACAGGCGCGATGGTCGCGCTTAGCGTTCCGCCTTCGGCATCGCTCACGATGATTGTAGATATTAAATGAGGCTCCGCCTCTATTTTTTTTGTGACAAAGCTTAGCCTTGTCACGAGGGTTAGGAGGCTCATGCCTCCTGATATACCTCTACTCAACGCTTTGATTTAGGATTGCTTCAATACCATATTGCACTCGTACTAGTTCCTGACGCTGTTTGTTAATCCAAGCTTTTTGTGCCTGACGCTGTTCGGGTGTTTCTTGCTGATATCGCGCTTGTCGCTCTAGGAAATCATTGTAGAATGCAACAGCCTGTTCAAGAGCTTGAGTCGCTAATTTAAACCTGCCGTCAAAAACTGAGTTAATAATATTTTCAATTTTTGGAATTACTTGCTCTTCGCTAAACTGGGTAAACTGCTGCAAAGTTATCGAACGACCAAAATTTTGCTTTTCAAAATTTTCAAGCGTAGGATTAACAAAATCATCAAATTTATTAACACTATCAGGCGAATTATTGGTTGAATCACTAAAAACCTTCTCAATATCACTAAGTATTATATTTATCTTAGTTGGCGAATCAGCTTTTGATTGTTGAGGGAGAAAGCTGACATAGTATTGAATTGTTTCTATGTTAATTATTGCTGCTAGTTCTTGCTCAATAAGTTTCAGGCACTCCTTGAGCATCAAATTCATGTCTTTAGCTTGCAAATCTAAATTTAGACGTATATGCTGAAGCAACTTATCCTTATCCCAAGCAGCTAAATCTTTTGTTTTCCAAGTTTTGGCATCAACAAACCATGTTTCTTTTAGGAATTCATATCTTTCATTCCAAGACTGTTTAGCTTGTTTGAGTGCTTCAGATTTGTATTGACTTCCTAAAAGAGGAGTTTTGTAGACGCGCCCACTAATCTCCCCTAGCTGTTGCCAAATCTCAAGTTTCGATACTTCAGCAATCCTGAGTTTGCTATTCCAAACATTCTCGGCGCGATCTAGTTGATTTAAACTTACCTGAACTAACTCTTTGAGTCTACTAGCCGACAGCCTCAATTCTTCAAGACACGGTTGAACTGACTCTTTAAGTTGTGTAGCAGCTTGTTTAAGTTCTAGACAATTCGGCTCAGCTTTTAAAGTTTGCTCAACAGATTCAGTAATATTTTGAAAGGTCTGAAAATATTCATTCATTTATACTTGTCCTTGACGAATCTGCTACTGTTACTCCTAAATTTAGGATGCCCAGATTCAACCAAAATTCATACAAGTAGGGATAAACACGGTTATTTTTCCTCAAACGACAAGCTAGGCTGTAAAAAATAATTTCTATTAGCCAAAAATATGATGTTTCAATTTGCCCCAGCAATACAGGCGGGGATTAACTCTGGTGTGTATGAGATTGTGCGTAATACAGCTACAGGAGAATTACTAGGCATAGCTAGAGATAAAGCAACAGGTCATTTTGTAGCTCAAGCAATTGGTCTTACAAACCAAGCGACTGGCTTGACGATGAATCCGCTAATTGCTCCTGCACAGCTAGTAATGGGTGGCTTGCAGATGGTTCAAACTCATAAAGGGTTTCAAAAGACCTACAGAATGCTTGATGCTCTCCAGGCAAGCGTAGGAGTGCTACAAGCAACCACAGCTGTGATTGGTGTCGGAACTGTCGTAGGTGCAGTCTTGTCAGCGGTTAATCTTCGCCAAACATTGAAATTGAGGGAAGACGTAAAGCAACTGAGGCTAGAAGTCAAAGACGGCTTTATTGATATGAAAAAAGTGCTGAAAGAACAGCAAGAAGAAATAATACAACGAATTGACTATGTTGCCCAAGACATCGAATTTAAGCATCACCGTACAATTTTAGTTCGAGCTTACGGGCTTTTTGCCAAAGCGATCGCACGTCTGCAATTGGCATTGATGATACAAGATGTAAACCTGCGAAATTTGGAAATTAGCGGCGCACGGGATATGTTATTTATGGCTCTAGCAGATTATGATAATGGTCATCTGCTGGAGGGAACTTGTTGTGCTGGACAACTTCGTAGAAGAGAGTGCGTTTGGGCAATTGAGCAAGCAATTACCATAACCTATCAGATGCAGGGTGTGTATGAAGTAGTGAGCGATCGCCTCTCCCAACTACAAAATAAAATCCGTCAAGATGCACTCACTTTCATTAACGGTTGTGAATCTCAAGATGAGCTAGATTTTCTTTTCCCTGAAATCACTCGAATTCATAACCATGATCTAGCTGTACTAAAATCCTGGCAAAATCATATTGACTGGATGCCAATATCATCAGACGAGCAACAGATGTTAGCTAGTTTAGTACCAACTGCTGATACAGATAATGAAAACCCAGTTGTTGTAGAACCAGAAGAACAATTACTATATGAGAATTTGAAACAAAAATCTCATTACTTATCCTTGCGAGATCAACTGCAATTCATGATTAAGCCTAATTTACGCCCTCCTCATGAATTGTATATTAATCAACAAGCAATAGCCTCTGATTATCTAGCTCTAGCACCCTCAAATTGGCAAGAAATTCCTGATTTAACTGTTGCTAACCTCTACTGGTACTTCAAAGCTAGAGAAGAATCACACCAATCTAGGCAATAACTGGGAAACGAAATATTCAAGCTTAACGATACTAGAAGCGATTTTGAGATCTTGCACCTGTTGCAACAACCGCCTGTGAATCAATTCACAGGCTAATAGCTAAAACCCATTGAAATGGGTTAGAGTTTGCCCAATAGTCTACTTCAGTAGACTTTCACTATTAGCTTTGAGAATTAATTCTCAAGGCGGGTAGTGGTACGTCTTGAGAATGCTGCAAGATGTGAGGATCACCACTTCTCTTAGCGTCGAGGCGTGACTGCCAAATCTACCTATTTCGGTACTTGCCAAATCTTGATAGTCTTGTCTTCACTGGCACTAACTAGAGTATTACCGTCGGGGCTGAACGCAACTGCCCAAACTGAAGCTGAATGCCCCTTGAAGGTAGCTATATCTTCTCCTGTGATTAGGTTCCATACTTTGACTGTTCTGTCATCACTGCCAGTAGCGATTTTCTGACCATCGGGGCTAAAAGCGACGAAATTCACATCGGCTGTATGCCCCGTCAGGGTGCGTATTTCCCGTCCTGTATTCGGGTTCCAAATTTTGATGGTCTTATCATCACTGACACTAGCCAGTTCTTGACCATTTGGGTTGAAGGCAACCGAGTTAACATCGGCTGTATGCCCTAGTAGGGTGCGTATTTCTTGCCCTGTATTTAGATTCCAGATTTTGATTGTCTTGTCCGTACTACCACTAGCAAGCTTCTGACCATCTGGGCTAATGGCAACAGACAAAACTTCGCCTAAATGCCCCTTCAGGGTGGCAAGTTCCTGTCCTGTCTTTAAATTCCAAATTTTGATTGTCTTGTCATAACTACCACTAGCAATCTTCTGACCATCTGGGCTAATGGCAACGGTATCAACATAGCTGGTATGCCTCGTCAGGCTACGTAGTTGCTGCCCCGTGTTCAAGTTCCAAACTTTGACTGTTTGGTCTTTACTGCCACTGACAAGGGTTTGACCATCTGGGCTGATGGCGACGGAGTAAACCCAGTTTGTATGCCCTCTAAGGGTATTCAGTTCCTTGCCTTCGTTCAGATTCCAGATTTTGATCGTTTGGTCGTCACTACCACTGGCGAACTTTTGTCCATCTGGGCTGAATGCAATGGTATTAACTTCACCCGTATGTTCCGTCAGGGTGGGAATACGCTCAAGATGCCAGTAGCTATATCCTGCTAATCCTAATAGCAGCAAGACGCTGCCCACTAGCAGTCTATTTTTTAGAAGTTTGGTTGGTGTAACTGGGGGAATAAGGCTACGTTTGCCATGCTTTGGTTGGAAGCGCACTCCTTTTCTAGAGGATAGTTCGGGCAGATTAGTATTCGCCACAGCCCTTTCGTAAAGCTGGCTGTTAGCGATCGCGCTTAGCGGCATTTGTGTCACACCCCTTGCTGGGGATGATGGCTGTGCATAGTTATTTAAGTCCTGAAAAACTTCATCCACACTTTGATAGCGTTGCTGAATAATTTTTTGCAACAGCTTATCTAGTACTCGCTCTAGTTTTTGACTAATCGGTGATTTGAGATCTTGCCGCCAATTGGTCACCCAACTGTAGCCCTGTTGGGTCCATAATCGAGATGGGTGAACTCCAGTCAGTAGATGAAAGCAAGTCACACCTAAACTGTAAAGATCGCTAGCTGGATATGCTTCGCCATCGTTCATTTGCTCCAGTGAGGCATAGCCATAGGAACCGATGTTTGTTCCCGTTAGTGCGATCGCTGTTGCTGTAAAGTGCTTGGAAATACCAAAATCAATCAGTACTAATTTGCCATCACCCACGCGGCGGATAATATTTTCTGGCTTAATATCTCGATGAATCACATCATGGGCATGGACAAACTGTAGCACTGGCAACAAGTCATCCAGCAGTTGCCATATCTTTTTCTCACTAAATATTCCCTGCTGCTGCAATTCCTGCTGTAAAGTTTGCCCTGTAATCAACTGCTGTACTAGATACAAGTAATGATCCTGTTCAAAGTAGGCATACAAAGTGGGAATCTGCGGATGTTCACCTAGCTGTTGCAAACGCCGCGCTTCTTCCTCAAACAGCGCAGTCGCCTTTTGAAAAGCTTTGCTTCCTTGAAATTGCGGTACTAGCTGCTTAACGACGCACGGTTCATTCAGCTTGTCTTCATCTGAGGCTAGAAAAGTTCTGCCAAATCCCCCATTACCCAACAGGCGGATGATCCGATAGCGGTTTCGTAGCAGCGGCTCGATTTTTGCACCGCAACTTTCACAGAAGTTTACCTGCTGCTCATTCACGGGCTTCTGGCAACTGGGATTGAGGCAGTAAGTCATAATTAGCCATTGATCAGCCGTTGAATATATAATAAATCTTTCCTAAAAAGGATTTATTATTGCCCAGGAAGGGGCGATCGCTACTCTTGACTCGTATGATGATTGAGGATAGTAGCAAGCTGTAACGATCATGAATACCTCCTTTTGTGTTAATCGCTTGGTAAGAGTTGGTTTGGTTGGTACTGGGTATGCTGCTAAGCTACGGGCAGAGACATTGCAAAAAGACGATCGCGCACAGTTAGTTGCAATTGTCGGTCATAGCTGGGAAAAAACAGCCGAATTTAGCCAAACTTATCAAGCTCAGAGTATGAATTCCTGGGAACAACTATTAGAGCGTGATGATATAGATTTGGTAGTAATTTGTAATATTAACCTCTTGCATGGGGCGATCGCGCGGGCTGCTTTGCAAAACCACAAACACGTCGTTGTCGAATATCCCCTGTCTCTCGATGTAGCCGAAGCAGAAGAACTAATAGCCCTTGCACAAACACAAAATAAACTCTTGCACGTAGAGCATATTGAATTACTAGGCGGCTTGCATCAAGCTTTAAAGCAAAACTTACCCAAAATTGGCACGGTGTTCTATGCTCATTACAGTACCATCAATCCCCAACGTCCCGCACCGCGTAAGTGGACATACAATCAAGAATTATTTGGCTTTCCTCTAAGTGGCGCACTTTCCCGTATTCACCGCTTCACTGATTTATTTGGTACTGTTGCTACAGTTAGTTGTCAAAACCGCTATTGGGGTGCAGACTCTGAATTTTACACAGCTTGCCTTTGTACAGCACAGTTACGCTTTACCAATGGTGTTGTAGCATCCGTTACCTATGGTAAGGGAGAAACTCTCTGGGAGAACAAAAACAAGTTTGAAGTTCACGGCGAAAAAGGCGGGTTAATTTTCGACCAGCAAGAAGGTATTTTAGTACAAGCAGACCAAACTACACCAATTGAAGTTGGAACCCGTCGCGGATTATTTGCCAAAGATACAGATATGGTTTTAGATCGCTTGTTGACAGAAACGCCATTATATGTTAAAGCAGAAGCGAGTTTGTACGCTCTCAAAGTTGCAGATGCAGCAAGGCGATCGGCTCAAACAGGGGAAACTATTGTTATGGAGTAGGGTGGGCATTGCCCATCAACAACGAATTTTGTGCTTGCATAAACTTTAGATTATTATTTCACGCAAAGACGCATTCGCGGAGCGTTGCCGCAGGCTAGGCGCAAAGGTGAGAAGATTATCACTAGTATGCCACCCATGCCCACCAACAATGAATTATTGTTACTAATTTTTAGTTGCTACCCAGCCGCCAAACAAAAGCCCTGTATAAAATTTCATAATATTTCCGAAGTCTGCTTGCTCTAATAATTCCAAAACTCTCTGTTCTGGGATAAAATGAATACCTTCAAGTCTTGCTTTTTCTCGCTTTTCTATCATTTCCAAACTCATTCCCATTTCTTGGCTGTATAGTCTCCATACTTGGGCAAGTTGCTCAAAAGTTTCAGTTCCTTTTTCACCAAACAAGTCAACCAGAATAAAAGTAGCTGATGATTTCAGACGTTGGGAAATACTTTGAATTAAGGCAAGTTTGCTGCCATCATCGGGAAGAAAGTGCATTACCAAAATACAAGTTGCTGCATCATATAAGGGAGTATCAGATAGTTCGTGTGTGTATCCTTGAAATAGCTTTACTCTCTCAGATAAATCGTTTTGATCTATTTTACTTTGAGCAATTGTAAGCATGTTGACCGATGGATCTACACCTAGCAATTGCCACTGTGAATTTGCCTTACCAAATGTTACCAACTCCATGCCGCTACCAGCACCTACAACTAACAAATTAGCTTTTTCAGGTAGCCTTGAGCGAAAAAAAGACAATACCATTGTATGTATATCTTCGTACCCAGGAATAGACATCCGTATCATCTCGTCATATTCGCTGGTAGGAACTGGTGGATTAGTGTCAAAATCTAAAGTAATTTTCTGTTCTTTCATTTACTTATTAAACTTCTTGCCTAAAGTGCTTGGAACTTTTAGCGTCCAACTTTTGCGCCTAGCCTGCGGCAACGCTCCGCGAATGCGCCTTTGCGCGAAACAAAAAAAGACTTTTGCGCCTGCTGGGAAGCTATAATTATAAAGCTTTCCTTCTAAAATTCAAATTGTGTAAAACAGTTGTTACTAAGATTTATGATCAAGGCGAATAGCTTCCTCTAAAGCTGATTTCTCTCTAGATCTTTCGACATATGGTTGTAATTTTGTTAAATTCCAGCCTGTAATAATACTCAAATTCTCTAAACTAATTCCCTTCATCAACATTTCTACACACCACGTCTGTTGAGCTTGTTCAATTGCTGGTTGTTGTCCTTCTGGAGTTAATATTCCTTCCGTTAATACTTGCCAGCGTGACTGTATTTCTAATTCGGAAATTGGCATTCCATCATCGTTTAAAAATAATGCCCAATGCTCATCTTTTCGACTTTTAAGCCATTGGGTTAGGGGATTACGAGTATAGGAACCGTAGCGCTTACCCATGATCCACTGATTGACTGGAACTTGTCGAAAGGGTTGTTGAGCAATCTGCAATAAGTGCTGATTGCTATCGCTTATTTGATGCGATCGCTCTAACTTAACAATTTCTGCTGGTGATAAACCTGCTCCAAATAATACATACATTAATGCATAATCTCGCAGTCCAGATTTTTTGGCTTTTTGCAGAATTGAGTGAACCCCTTTTGCAGGTAAATCTATAACTTTCGTTTCCAGGCTGCGCTGGGGAACGAGGGAAGAGGGAGAATCTTCTAGCACAGCATTGTTTAAAAACAGCGCTACCAAATTCTCTAAAAATTCATCTCTATCACGCCAAAGTTCGTGAGATTCACTGGTAAATTCAATTACGGCATACCCCAACAGCATAATATTGAGTAAGCTTGCTAGCTTTTCAGGTGGTAATTGGGTATGTAATTGCTCTTTTTCCATTACCATTGCTAAATATTCGGCAACATAGCCGTTAGCTTCGGTTAAACCTTGTCCTAGTGCTTGACGATTTTCTATCGGATACTTCCTCGCCTCACCCAATATCGATAGCAATAATTCTGGGATTTGTTCTAGCGTCTGCAAGCGATCGCTGGCATAATTTTTCAGAGCTTCATATACACTACTAGTTTGATTTGCCTGTTGTTGTAAGGATTCTCTCAACCCTTGAAAGACGGCTGATTCTGAAATTACTGCCAAGAGCAATCCGTGCTTGTTGCCAAAGTGCCGAAATAACGTCACTTCATTAACTTTCGCTAATTCTGCAATCTGTTTAGTTGTCGTTTCCGTAACTCCCCCAACGGCGAATAACTCCAAAGCTGCATTGATTAGTCGCACTCGTGTTGAATTTGTTTGAGCAGGCATCGGTTAAAGATGCAAGTAACGCTTGCATTTAAAAGAAATCTCTGTTAGGCTAACAGATGTAAGTAGCACTTGCATCTACTTCTACTGTAGCTGGCGATCGCCAGTTACCACAGTAGGGGATAGCGGAGGGATTGATTTTTACATCGTTTTTCAAAGCGACCAGGTAAAATCCCCCTTTCTTGGTGCAAAACGTCATTTTACGGTATTCATTCAAAAGGAAATATCTATGACCACATACTCAGGTGTAGCTGAGGGTAAGCAGCAGCTTGCTCTAAGCTGGATCAACGTGGCTTTTTTTGGTACAATTCACGCCTTGGCAATGCTTGCTCCCTGGTTTTTTTCCTGGTCTGCTTTGGGAGTAATGATATTCCTGCACTGGTTGTTTGGCAGTATTGGTATTTGTTTAGGATATCACAGGCTTTTGACTCACCGCAGTTTGCAGATTGCTCCCAAGTGGTTGGAATATGCGATCGCTACCTTGGGTGCGCTTGCTATCCAAGGAGGACCAATTTTTTGGGTGGCTGGACATCGACTACATCATGCTCATACAGAAGATGTAGACAAAGATCCCTACTCTGCCAAGCGGGGTTTTTGGTGGAGTCATATGGGATGGCTTCTTTACTCACGTCCAGAGTTTTTTGAATACGAAAGTTATAAAAAATACGCCCCCGATCTAGACCGCGATCCATTCTATCGTTGGCTAAATCGCAACTACTTGCTACTCCAAATTCCCGTTGGCATCCTATTATATGCTTTGGGCGGATGGTCTTTTGTAATTTATGGTGTATTCCTCCGCGCAGTATTGCTTTGGCATAGCACCTGGCTAATTAACTCCGCATCCCACATACGCGGTTATCGTAATTTCCAGGTGGAGGACAACTCTCGTAATTTATGGTGGGCTGCTCTTTTAACTTATGGAGAAGGTTGGCACAACAATCATCACGCTCACCCCAATGTCGCACCAGCCGGAAGGCATTGGTGGGAAATCGATATGACGATGTGGGCAATAAAAACTTTGCAGGCTTTGGGGTTAGCCAAGAAAGTGATCCTACCACCAACCCAAGTTTAAGCTATTTGAAATTCGTTAAATTCTCTAGCTCGATGTTTTCGCTTCGGGCTAGGTTTCTTTTTGCTCTTGCTTTTGTTTAAGTTTTCTGGTACTATTTTTATAATGGAGCTATGGACTTTTATAAAAATTTTGCACAGATTCCCATTATAAAGTAAATCATATCATAACCCTCCAAACAAATCAAGAGAACCCGAAAAAAAGGGGCGCGATGAATAAACTTGAATTGACTTGAGTTAATAATAACCTGTCCAAGCCGTCATTTGAAGGGATGCTTGGGATTCATGCAGGAAAACGGTCTAGTATTAATGCTTAATACTTAACTACTCTAACCTATCCTCACTTTTTGCAACTGTCTTGGAAAATATTGGGGGAGGCGAAGCCTTGCCAATTTTTCCGCAGAATTTCACCAGTTGACTTTGATGTAATGAGTGCTGTTGCGTATATCTTCACTTATTTAGCTTTAAGTTTTTATCTAAGTCCCGCTTAAAAGATGCACACTCAACAGTGCGTGGTGAATTAATCTGTCTTTGTTTATGTAAAGAAATATTTCTAGGTCTGCTGCTGGATCGGGAAATTTCACTTTGCCTTTGTATTTTAATCAGGAACAATCGTTTAACTGGTATGTGATTGTTAGCGCGATTGTTTTAACCTCAACTGAACTCAAGCTGACTGATTGACAAATTTCTCCTTTGGAGTAGCTAGATGACACTTATTATTGGTACACAATTAGACGATACCCTTAGGGGAGGGAATGAAAGCGATCGCATCTTTGGTCTAGCTGGTAATGACAATCTATCTGGACTTGGGGGCGACGACGACTTATTTGGCGGAGACGGGAACGACACTTTAAATGGGAACGATGGTAGCGATCGCCTTTTTGGTCAAAATGGTATTGACCGGATAGACGGCGGGGCTGGTGACGACCTGATTCTGGGCGGGGCTGGTGATGACAACGTTGTTGGCTTTCCTGGCTTAGAAGGCGGCGCGGGGAATGACACAATACTCGGCGAGGATGGCAATGATGTTTTAAGAGGAGACATTGATCCTAGTCAAAGTGGTAATGACAACTTATTTGGAGGTAATGGCAATGACATCCTGTATGGCGAGGATGGAAATGACTATTTAGCAGGGGAAGCGGGTAACGACATTCTATTTGCTGGAAATGGAAATGACTTATTATCTGGCGGGAACGATAATGACTCCTTAATCGGTGCGTTTGGTAATGACATATTAAGAGGAGGATCTGGAAATGATCGGCTTAATGGGGCTGGAGTTATTAATGGCTTTTCCCCCAATGCTCTTTCAAGTCGTGGCGCAGGGGAAATTGATATTCTAACAGGTGAAGCTGGATCAGACACCTTCGTACTTGGAGGAACCTTGCGGCTGGGCTATCCTAACATTCCTGAAAATAGTCCCTCTTATAGGTTTAACGGAAATGATGACTATGCTCTAATTACTGACTTCAATAAAACTGAAGATTTTATTGAACTTAAAACGACTGCTGGAAATTCGATGCCTACAACAGTTGAATATAGCTTGGGTGCATCACCATCGGGTTTACCAGGAGGAACAGGAATATACGTTAACAACTTGGGGACACAACCCGATTTAATTGCCATCTTGCAAAATGTTTCGCCTGACTCTGTAAATCTCTCGGATTCCTACTTCAAATTTGTCTAGCAACTAGTTCAAATTAGCCTCATGGTCAAGGTAGGGAAAAGGCGTTAAATTCCAGGTTCAGCCTAGCATTTTCTAGTTTCTAGGCTGAGCTTGGTCATGAGAGTATTTAAAACCTCCCACTTCTGCTAATGTATATAAAGGTCTACCTTTGACTTCTTCGTAAATTCGCCCGATGTACTCGCCTAAAATCCCAATACTTACTAATTGGACAGCACCAAGAAAGAAAATTGCTACCAAAATAATGGTGTATCCAGTTAAAGGTGAATGGGGAACAAATAACCGCCAGTATAATACTAAAAGTGCCATGAAAATTGCCATTACGGCTGCTAGTAACCCCACATAAGTAGAGAGTCGTAAGGGAACTTTCGAGAAGGAAACCAAGCCATTCAAAGCTAATGCCAAAGATTTGCCAAAAGTATATTTTACTTCTCCAGCAAAGCGGGGATCTCGCTCAAACAGCACTGAAGTTTGTTGGAAACCAACCCAAGCACGTAATCCCCGTATATAGCGATTCCGTTCTGGCATAGAATTGAGAACATCGACCACACGCCTATCCATTAAACAGAAATCACCTGTATCTGTGGGAATGTCTACGTCTGCAAGGCGCTTGAGTAAGCGGTAAAATAAATAGGCGCTACCGCGCTTGAACCAACTTTCTTTACGGCGTTGAATGCGTTGAGCGTAAACAACCTGATAACCTTGTCGCCACTTTTCAATCATGGCGGGGATGAGTTCTGGTGGATCTTGTAAGTCAGCATCTAGAATAATAATTACTTCACCAGCAGCGAAGTTTAAACCAGCAGTGACAGCAATTTGATGTCCGAAGTTACGAGCTAAACTCAGATAGGAAACACGCGTGTCTTTTTGATGCAGTTCACGCATGATTTGCAAAGAGCGATCGCAGCTTCCATCATTCACTAAAATTAATTCCGCTCTACCATCTAACTGCTCAATTACCGCACTCATCCGCCGATACAATTGAGGCAGAATTTTTTCTTCGTTGTAAACCGGAATCACAAAAGAGTATCTAACTGTCATCAACAATTTTATTTGTCGCGCACCTTTTTTTCAGGTTCTCTTGAATTGTTTATGTTAATCTGATATGATTTGCTTGATAATGGAAATCTGTGCTAAATATTTAAAATGCGAAATATTTGCATTATAAAAATGATACCTGGAAAGTGAGAAAAAATCAAGCGCAACAGCCAAAAAAATCGAATTTTTTTTGGCAAATCTCTAAAATCACCAGATCGAATTGGGAATTGATCTTTCTTCCCCTGCCCAAACAAAGATAAGTATTCAACAAAGGACGAAATTAGCGTCCCAACTTATTAGGAATTCCTTCGCAACCGCCTGGAATTGTGTGTCTAGTTTTTTCACCTCCCCAAGCGCAGCAATAGTAACGCATTGACTCAGACATCCGTTGTACATCGGTAAAATCAGCGTTTTCGACTACCGCCCCAGTGTTTTCACCAGTTTCATAGTTTGGCGGCTGATTGTGGCTGCGAGGAGTGGCAGTTTCAGCCCGACCATAGAATAAACGAGTTCCCTTGAAGTCAACACCGACTAGTTGAGCTTCATATAAGATAGCGCGGGAAAAGTTAGCCTTGATTAAATCACAGCGGCTGAGATTGGCGCGGACAAGATTAGCTTCGCTCAGATCTGTCCAACGTAGATCAGTACCGGAAAGATCGGCAGCAGCCAGCATCACGCCCAAGTCAATCACGCGCACACCATAAATGCGGTCTTCGGAATAGCCACCGTAACCATTGAGAATTGCTCGACCTAGGCGCGAGTCACGCTGTAAGGGAGTCAGCAACTTTGATTGGGATAAAAAGCGGATAATTTTGGCTTTACCGCTAGCATCTACACTACTGAGAATGGCGGCGGTGCGTCCTTGTGCGATCGCGCGTTCTTGGGGCCAATCTTCTAGCATTCCTTCTTCATCCAATACCAAATCAGAGATACCTTGAAAATAGGAATCGATTGTCTGTTGCTGGGTAATTAGATTTTGCTGCAAAGTCAGCAGGTTTTGCTGAATAGTCAATTCTTTAGAAATAATGTACTGTCGCCAAGCAACGTAAACAGCAATAATAGCAATTAGAATTTGCCCCAAAGCGCCAAACCATTCTGCCAACGAACCAAAAGCATCCCACTTAATCCAACTACCCCAAGCTAGGAAACGGCGACTAACACCAGTAAGATTAAATATACCGAGCAGGGCTGCTGCAAATCCCAAGATAGCGATAAAAATTGAGCGTTCTTGAGGTGAAAAGAACTCTGCTACTGCTTTTGTTAACCAAGGGAAAAGTATCGCTACTGATAGTAGCAAAGCAAAGCTAGTTCCCAACAAGCCGATTAAGAAGTTATTGATAGCTAGCCCGAAGAAAACAATTGCGATCGCTACCAAGGTAAGCAGCGAAGCTCTGGGGTTAGCCGTTCGCAAGCTAGCAGGCGAATTTACAGTAATACTCCCAGATGGGGGGCTTTGTTGGGTTTGGAGTGCGGATATCGCTGTTAAAGCTTGCTGAGTCACCAAATTTTCGCTGGAGGGAGCATGATCGCTCACACCGTCATCAACACGCCCGTTGGGTAAATCAGTCGGTGCGATCGCTTGGGCGTTAGGGGTTGATGTGTCGTTATGAGAGTTATTGTTACTGGTCATGCTTAATATTTTGGCAGCAGAGTGTTAATGCAACATCTGCTTTATGGTAATGGGCATGGTATACCATGCCCCAAGTGTGATCGCTTGGGATAAATTATTCTTGTGAATAAGCCTCCATTGGTAAACAAGAGCAGACAAAATTGCGATCGCCATAAGCGTTATCAATTCGTCCCACACTAACCCAGAACTTATGCTCTCTCGTCCAAGGTGCAGGATATGCCGCTTGTTCACGCGAGTAGGGATGTTCCCATTCACTTACCAGCAAGCATGAGGCAGTGTGGGGGGCGTTTTTGAGCAAATTATCTGCCATATCTACTTTACCCGCTTCAATTTCGGCTATTTCCTGACGGATACTAATCATCGCATCACAAAAACGATCCAATTCTGACTTAGATTCGCTTTCTGTTGGTTCCACCATCATCGTACCTGCGACGGGCCAAGAAACAGTAGGAGCATGAAAACCGTAGTCCATTAACCGTTTAGCAATGTCATCAACTTCGATGAGGGCAGACTTTTTGAGCGATCGCAGATCCAGAATACACTCGTGTGCCACAAAACCTCTTTTACCCTTATACAAAACTGGATAGTAAGGTTCTAACCTACGAGCGATGTAATTAGCGTTGAGAATTGCCACTTTGGTCGCTTCTGTCAGACCATCTGCCCCCATCATGGCAATATACATCCAAGAGATTGTTAGGATGCTAGCACTACCCCAAGGTGCAGCGGCAACAGCGCCTACGGATTTTGGATTTTGGATTTTGGATTTTGGATTACTAGCGTTGGCTTGGATAATAGAGGTATCAGGTAAGAAAGGTACAAGATGGGGTGCTACGCCAATTGGTCCCATACCAGGTCCACCGCCGCCGTGAGGGATGCAGAAAGTTTTATGCAGATTTAGATGACAAACATCTGCCCCAAAATCCCCAGGACGGCATAGCCCCACAATCGCATTCATATTTGCTCCATCCATGTATACTTGCCCACCATAGGCATGGACGATCGCGCAAATATCTTTAATTTGCTCCTCAAAGACACCGTGAGTCGAGGGATATGTCACCATCAAGGCAGCAAGTTCATGACTGTGTTTTTCTGCCTTAGCCTTCAGATCATCTAAGTCAACATTGCCTTGTGTATCACAGGCGATCGCTACTACCTTCATTCCTGCCATCACAGCACTAGCCGGATTAGTCCCATGTGCAGATTGAGGAATTAGACAGACATTGCGATCGCCCTCACCCCGACTTTGATGATATTGACGAATTACCAATAATCCTGTATACTCGCCTTGCGAACCAGCATTTGGCTGTAGCGAGACACCTGCAAAACCAGTAATTTCAGCCAACCATTCTTCTAACTGCTGGAATAGAATTTGATAACCCTGTGTTTGTGAAAGAGGGGCGAAAGGATGAATATTGCCAAATTCTGCCCAAGTTACAGGCATCATCTCAGCCGTTGCATTCAGCTTCATCGTGCAGGAACCCAGGGGAATCATCGATGTAGTTAGCGACAAATCCTTTGCCTGCAAGCGATACAAGTAGCGTAACAGTTCCGTTTCCGAGTGATAACGGTTGAATACCGAATGAGTTAGATAGCTGCTTGTGCGGATGAGAGAATTTTGAATTTGTAGGGGCGAGTTTTTCTTTGATTTCTGGTTGCTTACAGACTTGTCTGATAAACCCGCTTCTACTTCTACCTGATTTTCGAGTTCTTCAATAGTGAAGGGTAGAGAATCTGTAAGTGCGAAAATTTCAAACAGATCGATTAAGTCTTTTTGCGTAGTGGTTTCATCTAGTGAGATGCCTATAGTGGTTGCATCCAAAGTTCTTAAGTTAATTTTCCGAGCAAGGGCTGCTTCTATAATTTCTAATAAAGTGCGATCGCCTATTTCCACGCGCAATGTATCAAAGAAAAATTCTGAACCAATGCCATATCCCAGACGCTTGAGTCCTTGCGCTAATATGACACTCAGTTTGTGTATGCGTAAGGCAATGCTTTTAAGTCCAACAGCACCATGATAAACAGCATACATACTAGCCATTACAGCTAGCAACACCTGAGCTGTACAGATGTTACTAGTAGCTTTATCGCGGCGGATATGCTGTTCGCGGGTTTGTAGTGCTAGACGCAAGGCTGGTTTACCATGAACATCTTTCGAGACACCAACAATTCGCCCTGGAACTTGCCGCTTGTATTCTTCTTTCGTAGCAAAATAAGCTGCATGAGGACCACCATACCCCAAAGGTATACCAAAGCGTTGGGTACTTCCCACAGCAATATCAGCCCCAAATTCTCCAGGCGGAGTAAGTAAAGTTAAGCTCAAAGGATCTGCTGCTACAGTAACTAAAGCACCATTTGCATGAGCTTGTTCTATAAACTCTCGGTAATCATAAATCGTGCCTGAGCTAGCTGGATATTGCAAAAGTACCCCAAACACAGGCACATCAAACTTAAATGTTTGATGATCTGCAACAATTACCTTAATCCCTAGTGGGTTGGCACGGGTTTGCACTACTTCAATTGTTTGGGGATGACAAGCGCTAGAAACAAAGAATGCTTGGTCCTTATTTTTAGCCAGCCCATAACTCATCGTCATAGCTTCGGCGGCGGCTGTTGCTTCGTCTAGCAAAGAAGCATTAGCAATTTCCAAGCCAGTTAAATCTATAATCATGGTTTGGAAATTGAGCAACGCTTCCAATCGTCCCTGAGAAATTTCCGGCTGATAGGGAGTGTAAGCGGTGTACCAGCCAGGATTTTCTAGAATATTGCGCCTGATTACTGGTGGGGTAATGCAGTCATAATATCCCATACCGATGAACGACCGGAACACCTGATTTTTTGAGGCAATTTCTTTCAACTCGGCTAATGCAGCATATTCGCTGCGTTCGGTTGAGAGCGAAAGCGACAGCTTTTGTCGAATTGCCTGTGGTACTGTTTGGTCAATTAGAGCCTCAAGATTGGGAAGCCCTAACACATCGAGCATTTGTTGGACTTCATCTGGGTTAGGACTTATGTGCCTTTGTCGAAAAGCGATCGACAAATCTCCTATTTGTCCTGATTGCTGATTAATAGACTCGATATGATGAGGGCTGTAAAGTACCACAAATAGCTCTCCCGACACAACTACTTAATATTCTGCAACAATTTTTTGAATACTAGGGAATAGCGATTTTAGATTTTAGATTCCAATCCAAAATCCGTCGAGGATGCGTTTGGCGGGACGGAAACCGACACCGCCACGCCAGTTCGCTCAACGGGGGGAACCCCCGCACATGACTGGCTCAACTTTCCCCAAAATCCAAAATCCAAAATTGATTCGCCCCTAATCACTCCCCTTCTACCTGAGCACGATATTCATCCGCAGATAAAGCATCATCTGCTTGGCTCGGATCATCGACGCGCACTTTCAGCAACCAACCTTCACCATAGGGATCGGATGCTACTTGCTCTGGTGAATCGACAACGGCATCATTGCGTTCTATAACTGTACCAGTGACAGCACAGTAAAGGTCTTCAACAGCTTTAACTGATTCAACTGAACCGAAAGTTTCTCCCTTGGTAACAGCATCACCAACTTCTGGTAATTCTAAAAACACAATGTCACCCAATTGATCCACGGCAAAAGCACTGATGCCAATTGTGGCAATGTCGCCATCGAGCCGCACATACTCATGGGAGTCTAGGTATTTTAGGTCACTCGGATATTCCAGGCTCATCTTAACTCCTCAATCTGCGTTTAAATATATTTAACAGCCATTAAGTTTACAGCTTGTAGCGGGGCAACTAGTATAAGGAGGCTAGGGGCTAGAGGAACCAGAGGAACCAGAAAAAAGGGAAAAGGGTAAAGGGTAAAGGGTAAAGGGTAAAGGGTAAAGGGTAATTTCCCCCCCAGCTCCCCTTTGCTCCCCCAGCTCTCTTCTAATTACTCGTGGGACGATGAGGAGAACGATAGAACGGTTTGTTTACGACGATCGCCGGATAAGTTTTGCCTCTGATTTCTACCTCTAACTCTTGTCCTAGCTGACTTAGCGCAGTGGGAACGTAGGCGAGGGCGATCGGATAACCTAGTGTAGGAGATATGGTTCCACTAGTAATTTCTCCCACAACTTTACCATCTGATAACACTTGGTAGCCGTGACGGGCAATATTACGCCCTTGCATTTGCAACCCTACTAGTCGTCGCGTTACCTGGTGAGATTTTTGCTGTTCTAGAACGTCACGACCAATAAAATCACCTTTAGTGTCTAAATGAACTAGCCAGCCTAAACCTGCTTCTAAGGGTGTGGTAGTTTCATCGATATCTTGTCCATAAAGTGCCATTGCTGCTTCTAGACGTAGAGTATCTCTGGCTCCTAGTCCGCAGGGAACGACACCAGCTTTGAAGAGCGATCGCCACAATACTATCCCTACATCTGGAGCTACCATCACCTCAAACCCATCTTCACCTGTGTAACCAGTCCGAGCAATAAAACATGGTTGTCCTAGTACTGTTGTTTCTAGATGACCAAATGGTTTTACCTGTGTCAAGTCTTGCTCTACCAAAGTCTGGAGCATAGGGGCGGCTAGTGGTCCTTGTATGGCAATCAGTACTTGTTCACCTGAAATATCCTGCAAGCTTACCTTTTTCAAGTCGAGATGTTCTAGTAACCATGCCTTATCTTTAGCCGTAGTAGCAGCGTTAACAATCAAAACTCCCCGTTGCTCACCTGTAGCATCCGATCCTTGGTAATAGAAAATTATGTCATCAATAATGCCTGCTTGCTCGTTTAAGAAAACTGTATACTGTGCTTGTCCTGGCTGCAACCGACTTAGATCTGAGGGAACCAAAGTTTGAAGTTGAGAAATTAGGTAAGGCGATCGCAGGACAAATTTACCCATGTGGGAAATATCAAACATTCCAGCCCCTGTTCTGACGGCTTCATGTTCGCGCCCAATGCCAACGAATTGTACAGGCATTTCCCAGCCCCCAAAGCTGGTTAGCCGCGCTTTCAGTTCTAAAGCCAGTTGATACAGAGGTGTCTGCAATGGGGATAGGGAAATTTCTTCTTTATTAGCCACAGATAGTTTTTAGTCGTAGGTGAACATCCTTGATATATTTTACCGAACCCAGGCAATTGGGTTAGCAGCTAGCGGTAAAACTGTATCAAAGCCATCTATCTTAAGTTATAAAATATTGATTTTTTATTTGAGCAGCTAAATTTATAATAATTCATTACTATTATCATTCTGATAATTTTTGTTTTTTGTAATTATTTTTACTTCTTTAAAACGAGTTTACCGCTCAAAAAGTGAATTATATGCCTTAATTTATACATTAAATTTCTGATGAAAAATAGTTCTTTCAATCATTGCCTTATAGGTATTTTTTGTGTCAATTTTTGACATTGACTATTTGTAAAGAGATATTACAACTCCTCCACTCTTATCCGAAAATCGCAATTGTTATTTGTAGTTATTGCATGGAAAATTGCCAGCATCACTGCATCATTCCTAAAAAGTTAGGAATGGCGTGTTTGTTTTGATGAGACAGCTTAACTAAAGCAATAAAATGGCAAAAATCGACAACAAATTATTTCAAGGATTGGGAAACGTGGTATTTATCATTGGTACAGAACTAGACGATACCTTAACTGGTACAAACCAAAACGACTTCATATTTGGTAGGGGTGGTAATGACACCCTATCCGGTCTTGAGGGTGACGACTTCTTAGATGGTGGAGATGGTAACGATAATATAAATGGCGGAAGTGGCAACAATATCATGTTTGGTGGGAATGGGAACGACAACGTGAGTACTTGGTATACGCATGAAGGTAACTTTATATTTGGCGGGAATGGTGACGACTTCTTAGGTGGTGGGTTTGGTGAAGACAGTGTGTATGGCGAGAATGGTAACGATAACTTATATGGTTATTACGGTAATGACATTTTAGATGGAGGTGCTGGAAATGACACAATTCAAGGCTCTATGAACAACACTCCACTAAATGAAATTGATCGCCTGACTGGGGGAACTGGAGCAGATACCTTCGCCCTTCATTTTCTCACTCCTGGTGGCGAGGCTCTCTCCTATAAAGGCGACAACAGTAACTATGCTTTAATCACTGACTTTAATAAGAACGAGGATACGATTGAACTAACAAGTTCTGAAAACCCTATTAAGTATGATTTATCTCCTGTAAAAGCTCAATATAGCTTGGGTGCAGCGCCATCCGGTTTACCCAAAGGTACTGGCATATATCTTAACCCCCAGGGAGAACAACCAGATTTAATAGCTATCTTGCAAGATGTCGATCCAAACTCTGTGAGTCTTTCTGAATCATACTTCCAATTTGTTTAGAACTTATATATAAAACATTTGGTAGTAATCAGAACATAGCAGTAATAGTGAAACAGCAGGCGATCGCGTGGGTCAGTATTGCGATCGCTTGTTTGTAGAGTCATGTTAGGAAAATTTGACAAACTAAAATTCTGTATCATTTGAATCTTCAACTACACCAAGTTTAATAAACTTCTAGCAGTGGTGTAGAGGTGAATAGCATGGTTGAAATAATACTTTGGATGCCTTAAACACTGAAGGCAGATAGCAGCTTTACCATACCTAATTTATACGGCTTTATACAGCGGTCATTTTAGACTGTTAAGTTACTACTTTAGTTATAGCTTGAGCAGGAGCATGACCGTCCAAATTTCTTCTGGGTTTCAACGTGCTGTACCCTGCACCAGTATCAACTACAAACTATACCACATTAGTTTTTTGGAGTAGTCAACATGGCAGTAATTAGGGGTACTGATGGCAACGACATCTTAAGAGGTGGAGCAGAAAACGATACCATCCTTGGATTAAGTGGGGATGACTATTTAGATGGCGCTGGTGGTGACGATCAGTTATAGGGTGGAGATGATAACGATGCCTTATTTGGCGACAGTGGTAACGACAGCTTAAAAGGCGGGAACGGTAATGACGAGTTGTGGGGTTTATTTGACAACGATGACTTAAACGGTGGAGATGGAGACGACAACTTATATGGCGGTACTGAAAACGACAGCTTAAAGGGTGGGGATGGAAAAGACAGGTTGTTTGGGGGATCTGGTAATAACTCCTTATTTGGCGGCGATGGCGATGACACGCTCAACGGCATTGGATTTAACCAACCACCGACAACTGGTGCGGCTGGCTCCGATCCCTCATCATCAATTGATGTACTTAGAGGCGGCAAGGGGGCAGATACCTTCCTTCTTGGAGGTACAATTGCTGGACGATCGTTCGGAGCTTTCTATGTAACGGCTGGTAATGCAGACTACGCTTTGATGACTGACTTCAACAAAAGCGAGGATAAAATCTCACTCGCAAAAGAGCAGCGCATCTATTTGCAAGAACCAGTAACAATTGAATATAGCTTGGGTGCATCCCCTAGCGGTTTGCCATCAGGAACAGCAATATTTGCTAACAACCTTGGCGCAAAGCCTGAGCTAATTGCAATTTTGCAAGGTGTTTCTCCAGAGTCTTTGAGTCTTTCACCAGACTACTTCATATAGAACCCCTAGTTCAATATTGTTCCAGAGCAATAGACCATAAGAAAACAGTAGGCAATCTGGTACAGCCAGACTGCCTTTTTATGTTTACGCTGGATTATTTGGGGAATATTCCCCAAATCGCCAGCGCAACGGACTAGCATCAGTAATGAACAATACCTGTTCAATTTGAAACGCTACTAAACGCTCAGCCCCAACAATTTCCGCCACACGTTCTGCATTCCAAATAATATTAGCTCTACCTGTCAGTTGTAGAGTACTACCACGTTCAAAATCAATGAATAGTAAACCTATGTGGGGATTTACAGAAATGTTGCCCAGAGTATTGAACATATTATTTCCGGCATAATCAGGAAATATTAGATCGGTGTCATTCTCAACATGGATAAAACCTGGATACCCGCCGCGATGGGATGCATCAGCACCACCTTCAGGATGATAACTGGCAATGAAGAATGTATCTGTATGTGCAATCCACTGCTGCTGTTGGCTGGTGAGAATTTTCGTATGTTCGATTGATGGCAATGTTTGCACTTTAGTGTCGGTATTCAATTGACGTAACTGGATGTACTTGGGACAGTTGAAATAAACCTGTTTGGTATGCACGTAAATGCTACCATCAGGATTAATTTCAGCTTTGCCATTTATCCGTACCCGTCGTCTACTAGCCAGATCGATTACGAGAATACCAATATCATTTTGTTGTAGCAGGTTTTCTCTGTGCGGATCGACCTGCACTGAAGTTGCATTTATCTGCACTGTCTGTTCAGATATTGCCTGTACAAAACCACTTTCACCAGTCAATAGCGATGCCCATACTTGATCGCCCGTTCCTACAGTACTGGCGATCGCTAATCTTTGGCTACTCAAGAAGTCTTGCACAGCTGGAGGAATGCTTGAATTTATCAACTTGACTAAGCGATCGGCTTGTGCTTGCACTCCAGCCATAGCTTGAACTGCCAGTTCTCCTGCATGATATACGGATGATGTCATAACTCCTCCTATTTTGGGTTCACAAGCGTTTGTATGTACCTATAACCCAGGCATACTGACGTAACGAAGAAGTTGCTTAATTCTTTCAATCCAAGCATTTACATGGGGATAATCTGCCTGGGAAATCTTGCCATCCGCTCGCCGTCCAACATAGGGAAAGCAGGTTATGTCTGCAATGGTTGGGCGCTTGATGATACTACACCCTTTGAGCGTGTGCTTAAGCGCTTACCAGAGGAGCTGTTGAAAGGATGAAGGATGTAGGCTTCGCCTTCCCCAAGGGTAGAATCAAGTGTGAAATTTTAACCTTTATACTTTAACCTTTACCCTTTAACCTTTAACCTTTCCCCTATTCCCTACTAAGTGCTTGTTCGACAAACATGAGGCGATCGCTACCCCAATACATTTCATCGCCGACAAAGAACGTCGGCACTCCAAAAACTCCACGCGAAGCCGCTGACGTAGTTTCGGCATCAACACGCCCCAGCATAGCAGGATCTTTCGCCGCCCCGCCAACCGCCCCCGCATCCAGTCCAATTTTACTAGCAAGGTTTCCTAGTACCTGTGGATCGGCAATGTCTTGATCTTCGACAAAGTAAGCTTGAAACACTGCATCGACAAACTGCGGTAACTTGCCTTCCCTTTGAGCTATTATTGCACCCGCCGCACCTGGGGCGCTACTTGTTTTAGGAAAACCTGACGGTAGTTTGAAGGGAATATCATAATACTTGCACCAATCTTGCAAATCCTTGCCCAAATACTTAGCTTTGGCTGGTATAGTGATAGGACCTGGGTTACTTGCAAGTTTAAATAACTTGTGGTGATCAAGCAAGTGATAGGCGATGCTTGATTTCGTTCGTTCTGCTAAAGCTGCAAGCTGAGTCTGGGCAATGTAAGAAAAAGGACTGATCAGGCTGATATATACGTCTAATGTTTTGCTCATTGTTACCTCGTTTAGCTAATAGCTGTTAGCTGTTAGTAAGCTGAAAAACATTCAATTTTTCACTTTATTTAAGTGAATCTCTTGTCTAGTAGGCATCCTGCCTGTCCGATCATGTAAGTTAGATGTGCAACAGCTTAGATCTTCTTTGGAGCTAGCTTTTTTGGATCTTTAATCCGAGAGCGTGACAATTGTATTACTACTCGCTAATAGCTTTTAGGTTGTTTTAAGCCACTTGGCTAAAAATTCTTTTCCCTTTTCCTCTCCATGCTGATATACTGCTAATAACCATTCTGCCGTCGCATCGGTAAAATCAACTCCTAACTCCTTCAAATCGAAATCTGGCTGAATAATGTGAATTGGGACTCCCTGAAAATTGCTAGGAATCTCCTCTATTTGAAACAAATCGTGATACAATATACCTGGTTCTGTAGCAATAGCAATAACTTCTTTGTATCCCCGTTCTGCCATTTCCACTGCTGGACATGAACAGGTATAAGAAGCATCTACATAAGGGTGTCCTGCTATCCAAGCAGGGATGTTCCAAGCATGAAGCATACGAGTAGAAGCATAAGCAACCTCTTCAAAGTTCTTGGCATCAAGGCGCAACTTTCCACTAGTGTCTGCACTGTTGAATAATGCTAGCTGCAAATGTTCATCTACCCAAGTGCGGTCTTTCCGACCAGCAGATACCAGTAAGCGTCGTCCTAAGCGTTTGCTTTGCGAACCTTGGGTTTGCTCGGCGGCTTCGCGGGTAATTACGGCACTCGTAGCAATGAAAAATTGCGGGTTTCCTGGCTCGCACAATCGGTTAAGTCCAAGAGAAACTAAATCAGCAATACTCTGGAGTACCATTTGACTCATGCCACTACCTGGTTGTTTGAGTACCTGCAATGCCTTTAGCCACCAGCTGACACTAGCCTCTTTCACCCTACCCATTGCAGCGATCGCACAAGGGAAAACAGAGGAAGATGCAGCCCAATAGGCATTCGCTCGGATTGAGGCTACTTCAAATGCACTTAAAACACCGTTAGCAAAAGCACCTTTGAAACTACCAGAAGCACAGGTGATCGCTAAATTCTGAGAACTTGGTTTTGTCATTGATCAACACCTGAGATCTAAGAGAGTAAAATTAACACTTACCCAACTATCTGATAGAGAACTTTATCATTTTTAAGACCGTTCGGTCTTCTACCAATCAAAAAAATTTATTTAGAAAGAACTTATCTTAATCTATACACGCAAGTGATTTTCAATATATTCGTTCAAATGGTTAATTGCTCGTTCTAGATGAATAGGATTTCCATACAGCTTACTCATCATTACAGCTCCTTCTAGGGTTGAAATCATGATAGTTGCAACCGTATCCGCTTCTACATTTGAGCGAATTTCACCCTGGGAAATTCCTTTATTGATCGCGCGACAAATTAGGTTACGCCAAGCATCCATTGCTTTTTGGACGCGATCGCGTAAAGCTGGGTTAGCATCATCACTTTCAACAGCAGTATTGAGAATTGGACATCCGCCAGCAAGCGGCGGATTATCTATATAACTATGAAATACAGATAGTATTGCTTGTAGGCGTTCAATGGCATTATGTTTGCCTTTGAGCGCAATTAGGAAACGTTTACTAACACCTTGAGAGGCAAAGTCAAATGCTGCTAAAGCTAACTCTTGCTTACTTTGGAAATGGTTGTAAATTCCTCCTTTTTGTAATCGGGTAGCGCGCATAATGTCCGAAATAGACGAACCAGCATAACCTTGTTGATTAAACAGTTCGGCGGCTTGTTTAATAATTTTTTCCTTTGTTTCTTTAGCCTTGGACATTAAAAAGCACTAATCAAACCGATTGGTCTGAAGTATAACATAATAATTGTAAGCAGCGCAATCATCAGTTACCAGTTAAGTACAACGACATAAATAAACAGCAGACCGTGTGTTGTCGGAGTCTTTAGTGCATCTAGGGTTATCTAGTTTGACGTGGGCTGTTTATTTAAGAGTTTCTGCTTACCAGTTACCAGTTACCAGTGCTAAAAGTTAAAAGCTACTGGCTAATTGTTCATTCACTCCCTGGTTCAACTTGAGAGCGAGAAGGCGCATTGCTCAGTGCGAGAAAAGCGACCCTGGCGGCGGCTTGTTCAGCTGCCTTAATTGAGCGTCCTGTACCCCCACCGAGCAGCTGACCTTTGAGCCAAACTTCAGCGGTAAAACGGTCAGAAAGACTGTGAGGACCAGGAGTTTCCTGAACCCGATATTCTGGCAAAACCTTTAAGTGTCCTTGAGTCCATTCTTGTAGGGCAGCTTTGTAGTTAAGTCGGGCAGGGTCAGAGCGAATTTGGGTAGCTAACCGTTTAAAATGAGGATCTAGCCAAGGGCGGATAAGTTCTAGAGTGTGGGTACTGAGGTAGAGAGCGCCTAGAACGGCTTCAAAAGCATCTGCTAGCCTGGTTTCCTGACCAGCTTGATCTGTAGCAGTACTACTAGAAACGAGTAGGTAGAGTTCCAAGCCGTATTCATCTGCCAATTGAGCAAGAATGCGATCGCTCACCAAAACCGAACGAATTGCGGCAAATTCACCTACAGGACAATCGGGATAAGTTTCCCATAAAATCTCAGCCGCTACTAGCCGTACTACGGCATCGCCCACAAACTCCAGCTGCTCATAGTTTGTCTGGGGTGAGACAGTCGGATGAGTCAACGCTAGATCAAGCAACCGCCATTGAATTGACGCTTGTGCGGGCAACCCTAATCTATTCACCAAACTTTGCAGTTGCTTTTGACGACGGGGATAACTCAGAGTCATAATCAATTATCAATTATCAATTACCACTTATTCATTGCTGATTGTTCATTGATAATTGTTTTCCCTTTTCCCTTTTCCCTAACTTAAAGGACAATTGACAAAAATGAGGAGAGAGTCGGACATAAGCCGGGTTCTGTTTTTTTAGCTGACGTGCAGCTAAAAAGGCAGTTATCTATCTGGGACGCTTGTTACCAAACGCCTCTAGCGGCTCTAGCGATCGCGGAACTGGTAAAAGACCAACCGTAGTTCCTTTGACCTTGCTCCCAACCGGGGTTTACCGAGCCAGCGCCTCTCGACGCTGCTGGTGCGCTCTTACCGCACCTTTGCACCCTTACCTCTAGAGGCGAGGGGCGCTCGTGCGAGAGGCGAGAGGAATTATTTCAGCCTCTTACCTCCTGCCTCGTGCCTCGTGCCTGCAAAGGCGGTATGTTTCTGTGGCACTATCCTCACGATCGCTCGCACTGGGCGTTACCCAGCAAGTTTGGTCTTTCGGAAGCCCGGACTTTCCTCAGACTGTGTTGCTTTAACACAGTCTGCAACTGCCTGCGCCTACTCTCTCCCTAGATCCAGTTTAGTCTTGGATGGCATGATTTTAATAGTGATTAACGTGGCGCTCGCTCAATGCGCCCCTTTCCCCTGCTGGGAGTAGTAATATTAGTTTTACTTATATCGGTTTGGTTTGCATCATCTGCGATTGTGGAGAAGTTTTCAAACCAACCACGCCGCCAGAAGAAATAAACCAATCCCCCTGCGATCGCTATCATAGTTGCCCAACAAAGTGGATAACCCCAATACCAATTCAACTCAGGCATATTCAAGGGTGACTTTTCTGTATTAAAGTTCATGCCATACACCCCAGCAATAAAAGTCAGGGGAATAAATATCGACGAAATCACCGTCAGCAACTTCATAATCTCATTCATCCTGTTACCAACGGCTGACAAATAGACATCCATCAAACCCGAAGCTAATTCCCGATAGGTTTCTACCATATCCAGAACTTGGACGGCATGATCGTAACAGTCTCGCAAATAAACTCTCACATGATCGCTGATGATATCGCTACCATCTCGGATTAGAGAATTAATCGCATCCCGTTGGGGCCAGATAGCACGGCGCAGAGTTAGTAACTCGCGCCTAACTCGATAAATTTTTTCCAAAGTCTGCCTAGTTGGGTTAGTTACTACTTCTTCCTCTAAATCTTCTATGTGTTCACCATAAGCTTCCAGAACGGGGAAAAAACCATCAATAATCGAATCTATCAGCGTATACGCTAAATAATCCGCTCCATGCTTGCGGAGAGTTCCTTTATTATTGCGAATCCGCATCCGTACTTGTTCAAAGCAATCATGCTCTGGCTCTTCCTGTACTGTTAACAGGTAATGTTCCCCTAACACAAAACTCACTTGCTCACTATAGAAACCCCTTCCGCTTTCTTTTGGTAACACCATGCGAGTAATAATTACTAATTGGTCTTCGTATTCCTCCAGCTTGGGACGCTGGGGAACATTGACCACATCTTCTAGAACCAGGGGATGCAACTTAAAAACTTGACCTAGCCGTTGCAAAATATTTTCACTGCCTAAGCCTTGCACATCCACCCAAGAAACAGAATCGCTATCTAAGTAAGGAAGACATTCTTCCGGTGTCGCCAATTGCTTGCGAGTGACATTAGTTTGGTTGTAGTCAATTAATATAATGTCTGGTGGTGTAGCATCTGGCTCGATGCTCAGGGTTCCTGGCAAACTACCTGGTTCGTCATAGAAGTAATCTTCGCGTGGTCTGGTAGTTTTTTTAAAAGGGCGAAAATGTATTTTTGTCATCAGTTAGGCTGAGGAAAGAGTATAGCCTGGGGTTTTAACCCCAGGAAGAAGTAGAAAAGTAGCGAAAAATTACAATTTACAGCTAAAAGCTACTCGCTAAAAGCTAAAAGCTAATTGCTTTGAGCCAGGTGACAATACACTTTGCCTTGATATTTTCATCAACCTCTGCTCCAGCTACATGACTAACTGCTTCAAAAGCTGGACATTATTTTACCTGCTTACACAAATCTATGTCTGGCAAAGACATTTCACTAGCGTAGCTCAAGCTTTCGGATTGATCTTGCTCAGACTGATGGGCTGGCTCGATTGATGTTGGGGGAGTAGGTAATAGCGAGATATCGATTAGGGGCAAAGAAATTTCTACCGTTGTTCCCTTGCCATAACCAGCACTATAAAGTATAATACTTCCTTCCATAAATTCCATCAGATTGCGGGAAATTGCTAGCCCTAAGCCTGTACCGCCAAACTTACGTGTTGTTGTGCCATCTACCATGACAAAGGGGCGAAACAATTTGTGCTGTTGCGTTGGATCAATACCTACCCCTGTATCTTCTACAGTCACAACCACCCATGATTTGCTGTCACTATCGGAATAGTCAATTTTTGGCTTCTTTTGAGTTTTGATGGTGATACTGCCCCTGTCGGTGAATTTAACTGCGTTTGAGATCACGTTGAGCAGCACTTGCTTGAGTTTAGCTGGATCTGCTTTCACCAAAATTGGCTCTTGAGTGTCCATCATGATTAGCTGCAAGCCTTTTTGCTGAATATGAACAGCTTGCAGGTTGGTCACTTCCTTGATAATCTGCCGCAAATCAATTAGTTCTGTAACTAGCGAGAATTTACCCGCTTCGATTTTGGCAATATCTAGTAAGTCGTTAATAATGCCGAGCAAGTGAATTGCTGCTTCATCTGCTCGCTCTAAAAATTCTAATTCTTCTTCTTTGTCATCGCAGCAGCCGTCTCGAACCAGGCGAATACAGCCAATGATGGCATTGAGTGGGGTTCTCAACTCATGGCTCGTCGTGGCTAAAAATTCGCTCTTAGTTTGATTGGAGGTTTGCGCTTCTTGCCAAGCGGTTTCTATTTCTTCTGCTGAAGCTTTTAATCGCTCTACCATGTGGTCGATCGCTTCTGCTAGTTGTTCGACTTCCCTGATTTGAAAGTTGTGTGGTACTCGCTCTGCTGCGTGGTAGCTTTGAAGATTTAGGGCATAATCTCGGAGTTTTTCTAAAGGTCTAGCTAAATCACGAGTTAGATAAAGCGTTGCTAAGAGGCTAGCTCCTAATAAGCCAACTGTCAGCACAATCAGGATAACTTTAATTTCCTGAAGTCCAAACAATGCGTTATCTAGGCGGGTGGCTGCTAGGATAATCCAGTGTCGCTCGCGATCGCTGGTAATTGGACTGGGAATCACGTTGTAGCCTGCTAGTAATTCTGGTCCGTTTTTGTCAAATGACAAGTGCAAGAAATCTTTTCGACCTGCGATCGCCCCACTTACAATACTTTTAAGTCGCTGGGCATCTGCTTCTTGAGCGATATGTCGCCCAACTCGACTAGCAATTGGGTGGGCGAGGATTGTGCCATTTTGATCGATTATCACCGTCGAGCCTGCTAGCAGCCCTGGTTGATCGCTTTCTTTTTGGTGCAAATCTGACTGCACACTTAGGACGTACTGTAGTTTTCCGGCGTTATTATAAACGGGCGCTTGGAAAAGTAATTGTAGTTGTCCTTGGGAATTGGTGGGTATTGCTGCTTGCCTTAACTGTTGTAAGTTTTGATTAACTACTGGCTTGACTTTAATCTGTTTTGGTGCTAATAATATTTGCTGTTGCTGTTGCTGCCAAGCATAATTGGCTTGCGGCGCATCAATCTGTTGGTTGCCACAGGTACTGGCGTTCAGTTTTCCTGTTTGAATATCTGTAAGTTGAATACACTGGGTATGTGGTGGCAGTTGTGGTGCTAACTGTTCGAGAAAAGTTTGTATTTGTTGGGGCGAATTGCTACGTAAAACAGTTGTTTGACTTGCCACTAGTAAGCTGGTTTTCAAAGCGGCGATCGCATTACTAATGTTCTCGCCTTTTTTCACTGCGCTTTCCGTTAAGTTCCAACGGGCAGTTTCCAGCAAGCTAGAGCGTGCTTTCCTATACGTTACTGCCTCCCCAATCAATAAAACCGGAATCGAGAGCAGCAATATTCTTGATAGCAGGATACGGCGAAAAGAGGATTGACCAGCCTTAGCCATAAAATATCCCCCAAGGTAGATGCAAAACCCAATAATACTTGCTCAACAACCGACTGGCTACATCGATCATTTGTTCACCCGTTTAGAAATAATCAGAGCAGAGAAATATACATCGCGCTTCCGTGATTTATTAATATCTACCTCGTCGGTGTTTCAGCTTTCCAGATATTTTGACTGTTTCAACTTTTGTAGCATGGTTGCCCCACTTGACTGATTAATAGTTTTGTCTTACACACCTAGCCATTTGGAAAACAAGAACCAATAAACCATTATAAAGATTTTAGGTATAAAGATTAACTCTAAAAATTTCTGTACTGATGTCAAGCTTTCGTCAAAACAGAAATATTCTTTCTCCTGGGGTGCTGTTACTTTTAGTACTAATGAGTTGAGATTGCCACTTTTAGGAGTGACGCGCGCAGAATCTATGGTTGATGAGCGAAAAAATCGTCCTTACACTACGGTGGTTTTAGCAATGAGTGCTGATGGCAAGATTGCTGATGTATTGCGATCGCCTGCCCGCTTTTCCTCCCCAACAGATAAACAACACCTAGAACAACAAATCGCTGCCTCTGATGCAGTACTCTTTGGTGCTGGTACTCTTCGTGCTTATGGCACGACTGTGCCAGTTTCTCATCCCCAGTTGCTCCAACAAAGAAAACAATGCTCACTACCTCCTCAACCAGTGCAAATTTTAGCTTCCCTACAAGCTAACATTGATCCGCAACTGCGGTTCTTTCGTCAACCAGTACCTCGGTGGTTACTCACAACATCTGTAGGAGCAAAACACTGGCAAGGACGCTCTGAGTTTGAAAAGATTATTGTGTGTGAGACAACGATCTTAAAGGAGGGGCGAGGAGCACAGGGCCACAGGGCCACAGGGGCGCAAGGAGAAACTATAATCCAAAATCTAAAATCTAAAATCCAAAATTCCCCTAGCCTCTCAATTGATTGGGTAGTTGCCTTACAACAGTTGGCAGATTTGCAGGTAAAACGCTTAGCGGTTCTAGGGGGCGGTCAATTAGTTGCTTCAATGCTGGCAGCTGATTTAATTGATGAGTTGTGGCTAACAGTTTGCCCCCTAATTTTAGGCGGAGCGTCTTCCCCTACGCCAGTCGAAGGAATGGGATTTGATGCAGCACTGGCTCCACGTTTAGAACTAGTATCGGTTCAGGCGATAGAGCAGGAAGTCTTTTTACACTATCGCCTGCAACGACAACAACGGGAAGATTAGACTAGGCTAAGTGACAGTGGCAAGGGGAAAAGGGAAAAGGAAAAAGGATGAATGCAAAAAGTATAAATTAACAATTCTCCCACTCTCCCACTCTCCCCCTCTCCCACTCTCTCCCTAGCCCCTAGCCCCTAGTTTATGGTGAAACAACTCAAGCCTCGTTATAGTGTTAGCTGGATTAATAAAATTGGCTCTGTACCTCAAGCCGAGTGGGATGCCCTAGCCCTTCCGCTGGCTACTCCGTTTTTAGAGTGGGAATGGTTAAACAATCTCGAAACGTCTGGTAGTGCTACAGCTAAGGCTGGATGGTTGCCGAATCATTTGACGGTGTGGCGGGAGAATTCGCTAATTGCTGCTGCCCCGCTTTATCTCAAAGGGCATAGTTATGGTGAGTTTGTTTTTGATAGCCAATGGGCTGATTTGGCACAACGTCTAGGAGTAGACTATTACCCCAAGCTGTTAGGAATGTCGCCATTTACACCAGCCGAAGGGTATCGGTTCTTAATTGCACCCCAGGAAGATGAAGATGAACTTACCGCATTGATGGTTCAGGCGATTGACTCTTTCTGCCATCACAACCGAATTGCTGGATGTCATTTCCTCTACGTAGACCCCCAGTGGCGAGTGTTACTTGAACGTCACGGCTTCAAAACTTGGTTACATCACAGCTTCATTTGGCAGAATCTGGGCTTTGAGAATTTTGATGATTATCTAGGAGTTTTCAACACTAATCAGCGTCGTAATATTAAACGCGAACGCAAAGCAGTGGAAAAAGCAGGCTTGCGGCTGGAAACGCTAACTGGTGATGAAATTCCCCAGTCGCTGTTTCCTTTGATGTACAATTTCTATGCTGATACGTGTGACAAATTTGGCTGGTGGGGAAGCAAATACCTAACACGGCGCTTTTTTGAGCAGCTACACGCCCATTATCGCCATCGGGTGTTATTTGTCGCGGCTTATAGTCAGCAAGATGAGCGGCAACCAATCGGGATGTCGTTTTGTTTGACTAAGGGTGATAGACTATATGGTCGCTACTGGGGTAGTTTTCAAGAAATAGATTGTTTGCATTTTGATGCTTGCTATTACACGCCAATTGAGTGGGCGATCGCTAATGGCATTCAAACTTTTGACCCTGGCGCGGGTGGACGGCATAAAAAACGGCGCGGTTTTCCAGCTACTCCTAATCACAGTCTGCACCGCTTTTACAATCGTCGTCTGGCTCAAATATTACATTCTTATATTAGTGAGGTGAATGAATTAGAACAGCAGGAAATTGCTCAAATTAATCAGGAGTTGCCTTTTAGTCGGGGTGAAGATATTAAGACGAACCGCAAAGACGCAAAGGACACTAAGGAAGAGTGAGGAAGGAATAAAATTTAAGAGAGGGTGAAAAGTTAGTATTTGGTTTTATAGGGATGATGGAACAGACGCTTGAGGCTCTAACTGCAATTGATGAAAAACTTTCTAAGCGTCATATTGACCTTGACCCTGGAGGTTATTTCATTATCTATTTGGATCGGGATGCAGGGTTAATTTGCGCTAAACATTTCACAAATGTGATTAATGAGCGCGGTTTAGCTGTTGATCCCCAGACAGGTAAACCAATTCCCGTGCGTGGTAAGGTAGAACGGACTCATACTAAGGTTTATAAAGGCAGAACTGCAAAAGAAATTTGTGTAGAAATTTTTGAGCAAGTAAAGCCTAGTCCGCTTACTCGCTTGGATCATGCTGCTTATTTAGGACGGGAATTTGTTCGAGCTGAAATTGCTCTGATAACAGGAAAGGAGTACGTTCAGGACTAGAAAAAGGGAAAAGGGAAAAGGGAAAAGGGTGAAGGGTGAAGGATAAAGGTTAAAGGGTGAAGGGGGAAAGGGAAAAGGATGAAGGTTGAAGGTAAAAATAATGTATTAATTATTCTGTCTTTTGTCTCCTATCTCCTGTCTCCTTCACACTTTACATTTCATACTTCTAACTTCACACTTTACACTTCACACTTTACACTTCCAACGAAATACTTTCTAATTGCTTTTTACCTAACGTACAGATAGTAAGTTGCCATCGGAATAATGGTGGCAGCTAATAATAGTCCAACTACCCAAGCAGTAGCGTTACCTTTTTCGGTTTCGTCGGCTTTTTTAAATGAGCCTTCTAGGGGAACTGCTGCAACTTGGGGTGGACCTGGATCGGGTTCGCCGGATAGTACGGCTACTAAACGATCGCTTGCATCCAGAAATGCTTGATTATATTTTTCCCCTTGGCGCAGTGGTGCTACCAATGTTTCGTTAGCAACGCTATCGGCAATTTTATCACTCATTAGCGACTTGACGCGATCGCCTGTAACAATGGCTGTTTTGTTGCTGACTTTATCAATTACTAATAAGGTTTGATTGGCTTGCGCTTCTTTGCTGGGAAACCATTTTTCAAACAGTGCTTTGGCAAAACTTTCTGGGGTTTCACCGTAGTCAAGGCGGCGAATGGTGACAAATCTGACTTCGTTACCCGTATCCTGGGCTAATTTTTCTAAGTCACTGTTAATCTTATTTTCGTTGATCCGACTTAAGACTTCTGCTTGGTCGATTACCCAATTGCGATCGCTAGGTGATACTTGTTGTATTTGATACACATTGGTGGCGCTAGCGGTCGGAGTAAACACCAGTGTAGTTAAAAGCATCAACACTAGCGGGAAAATATAGCGTTGCAAGTAGTGTTTCCAATTAATCACTTGATTGAGGAGCTGTTTCATCGAACTAGCCCAATAGACAACTTTTAACCAAAATAGTACAGCAACTACAGTAAGTAGTGTTGGTATATGATAGGGAGTAGGTAGGAAAATCCATCAATTTCAAATTTCGACTTTCAAATTTCGACTTTATTTGACTTGTCCTAATCTATAAGACGAGCTGCTATAGTTAGAAACTATATTACGATCGCGCCCGCTTGCTTTTAGCTAAACGCTAGCAGCGCGCCCGCGTTCTCGCAATTGATAATTAAGCCGCTCAACTAACTATTAAACGTCAATATTGGGAATTTCAATCGTGAAGGTTGTCTGCAACGCCCCACTTTCAACTCGGATATGTCCGCCCAGATGTTCTACTAATTTCTGTACTATTGCTAATCCAAGTCCGGTTCCACCTTGCTGCCAGCGATCGCTACTAGGAATACGATAGAATTTCTCAAATATGCGCGTCAGACTGGATGCGGGAATCTCACTACCAGAGTTATTAACGACAAACTCCACTCCATCAGCAGCATCCAATTTTGTGCTAGATGCTAAAGCACGAACTGTAACTGTAATAATACCTGTGGGTGGGGTGTACTTGCAAGCATTGTTGAGCAACTCCATTAGTATGCGTTTTAGTTTCATTGGGTCGGTTGTTAAGGTCACTGGAGCAATGTCAAGTTGCAGAGTTTGCTGGCGGGATAGGGCGCGAGCGCGAAAGCTACCTACAATCGGCGGTAGCCACTGGTGTAGCTGCACTGTTTCCAGAGCAATAGAGTCTCTCCCTGCTTCCAGCCGCTGCAAATCTAGCAGATCGTTAATCAATGTTACTTCGCGATCGCACTCATTGTGCAAAATCTGTAAATAAAGATTGCGTCGCTCTGGCGTAGTAGCAATTTGCAACATCTGGATAGCCATTTTAATATTAGTTAGAGGTGTGCGTAATTCATGAGAGACTGTACTCAAAAAATCATCTTTAAGTTGATTGAGCTGCTGTAGCTGTTGCATTTGCTCGTGTAACTGAGCCGTCCGCTCTTGCACTTGACGTTCGAGTCCAAGATTAAGGGTTTGTACCTGCTGGTACAATTTGCGTAGCTTTAACTCGGTCTGCTTGCGATCGGTAGCAATAGCACCTAAAATCAAGCCTGTATAGGTAATTGCCATTAAGCCAAACTGCAAAACCAACTTATTTGCTGCACCGATTTGGGAACCTGCTAGGAACGTCACACCGATATTAATGCATAAAACAGTCGTTGCTGCCCTTGCTAAGCCATAGCGCAAGGCAATCCAAATTAGCGGTAAAAAGACAAAATAGGTATAGTCGAGATTTACCCTACGAGGAGCGCCAAACGCGACCCAAATCCCTCCGCTTAAAAGGATAATTTGTACTAGCAGCATTAGTAAGCCTTGGCGTGATGGCAAGCTCAGCTCGTCACTTGTGCCGTCCATCCATTCGGTTTCCGGCTCTGTGTGCGCCCAAACCCAAGGCACTTGACGCAGCACAATCAACAAAAACGGTGCTAGCATCCCGATTCCCGTCGCATCTCCAGCCCAGTACCGCAAGGTATTGATCAGCCAATCTGACAAGGGGATAATCCCAGCAGAAACGAAGTTTATCGTTTGCAGTAGAGCGATGACGAAGGGGGCGACGAGGGCAGCGACAATAAACCACACTACATCGCGCAGTTGTCGCAGGCGAGGATTAATCCGCAGCTTTAACAGCAGCAGAGCGCAGGCTCCGGTGTAGCTTAGCGTTGTGATCAAATCGAAGTACAGCAAGGTGATGAATGGCAGACCGCGTTTAGTTACAACCCATTCATGCAGCAAGGTATTAAGCGCTAGAGCAATCCAATAGCGCAGCCCACCCACCAATAACAGTACGACATCAAGGGCAGAGGGCGGATACCAAATTTGCACTTCGGGTGCTAATTCAAAGTGCATCGCTACTAAATCTAGCGCCGTCCAAATCAGGAGATAAAGCGCCAAGAGTAGCACGTAACGTACAGGCGGTGGTATCTTCCTCTGCCACCTGAATAGTTTTCTAGAAACAACTGAGTTACCTAAATTCGGTCTAACCATATGAACTCATTGCGGTAGCCCGCACTACCAGGCGCAGGTTAGTAGACTTGCGATAATTCCGCACCGCAGCCAGATACAAATACTCAAACTTAGTATTATCAGCCTACCAACCTTAGAAAACACCTACTAAAAAAAGTAAAACTAGTAAAGGTGACAACAGCCGCTATTCTAAACTTGAAAATCTGAGAATCTCTGTTTACGTTTATAAAAAATCACTGTTGTCGGTTGCGTTTATATCAGCCTAACAAAGAAAATTCATGACACTGATTCTCACCAATGATGATGGAATAAATGCTCCAGGTATTCGGGCGTTGCTCAAAGCTGTCGATGGTAAACAAGTTATCATCGCTGCACCCAAAGATCATTTATCAGGCTGTGGCCATCAAGTTACTACAACTCGACCAATTCATGTCCAGCGACAAAGCGAAAATGAGTATGCGATCGCCGGAACTCCCGCTGATTGCATCCGCATTGCTATAACACATATTTGTCAAGATGTCAAATGTGTGCTTTCAGGTATCAACGCTGGGGGTAACATGGGGGCTGATGTATACATTTCAGGTACAGTCGCCGCCGTGCGGGAAGCTGCTTTTCATGGCATTCCAGGGATCGCTATTTCTCACTATCGCAAAGGTAAACGTAATGTAGATTGGGATGTGGCGGCTAGGTGGACTGCTTTAGTGTTAGCTGACTTACTCGAACGCCAGCCAGAACCAGGAACTTTCTGGAATGTAAATTTACCCCATTTGCTACCAGGAGATCCCGATCCTGAAGTGGTGTTTTGTGAACCTTGTACCCAACCGCTGCCTGTTAATTATCGCATTGAGGGCGATAACTTTTATTATGTGGGGAATTATGCATCGCGCGATCGCACACCTGGAAGCGATGTAGATGTCTGCTTTTCAGGTAAGATTGCTGTGACTCGACTACGGCTTTGAGCAATCAATTATCAATGTTCGCGCTTGTTGCCGCAGGCTACAATTATCAATTATCAATAAATGCAGGACTTACACAGCCAGTCCCCCACTCCAGTTAAAAAAGGGCTACTGTGTTCCCCCTTTGATCCCCCTCCCGTCAGAGTTTTTAAGGGGGAAGCCATAGGAGGCTACGCCATTAATATTAAGGGGGTTAGGGGGGATCGAGATCCTATTCAAGTGCATAACTCCTGAAATGATAGAAGCCATAATAATGCGTAAGTGTGTCTCTTGTTTGCTCTTAATTGTTCATTGATAATTGTTCATTGATAATTGATTTAGCGTTTTAATTCAAGTCTTGCTGTTACTGCACCTGGGTAGTAATATCCTATGATTTGGCGATAGTCGTAGCCTTGGGCTGCTAATTTATATGCTCCTGTTTGACTCATCCCTACTCCACCATGAGCTTGAGCTACAATTTCGTCTGTTGAGGCATACAGAGATTCAACAATTCCGCCTTTATAACTTATGATTTGTCCGGCTGTGGCTTTGACTGCTTTTTGGGTGGTATTATATTCGCTGTTCATTCCTTTGTAAACTTGCCAGCGTTCGGTGTTACCCAGGTTGTACCAGGTACTAGCAGGACGAACTAAGTGAACTAAGGCATAGGAACGCGCGGCGACTGCTTGAGCTTTGAGTGCTTCCTCTGGTGCGCTGGGGTGCATTTCGCTTCCTACTACACTAGAAAGATAATGCTCTAAGTCTATATAGTTGACAGCTAATAATTTATTTTCTTGAGATAGTAATAATAATTTTCCTCGATACCAGCGATTGCCTACATAAACAGCGCCTCCTTTGGAAGGCGAGATCCACACTGCATTTGGCAGTTGTCCACTACCTATGATGATATTTGATTGATAGGGTTGAGCTAAGAAGGCTTGAGATGCTGGCAATTTTTGCAATGCTTTACCGTTGCTAGCCATAATATAAGCATCAGTTGATGAGCCAATGGTGAGCGAGTCGACTTTATCTGCGATCGCTACTCGAATTTGGAATGCTGGGGGTGTGTATTGCGGCTTTTTCGCAATTTTCCGCTGTTTGCGGTGTCTTACCGTCTTTGATTGCTTTTTGGCTAAAAGTTGCGGCTGAGGTGCTGTAGGATGAGTTTTGGGCTGATGAGTCTTATTTGCCCAATTAGTTTTATTAGTTTTATTTATAATTTTTGGGATTACTTGTTGTTCCCATTGAGAGACATTTGAAATATTGAGGCTGGATTGATTAGTAGAAGTATTATTATATGTATTGACATTATGAGAAGAAGGTGATATAGATTGAGCCAATACCACAGGCAAAAGTAAGGGTGTGGACAACAATGGAATTGACCAAATACCCAGGCGTTGAAAGGCTTTCGTAACTTGGTAGGTTTTATTAAAAATACTCATAGGTTCACGCGCTTACTGCTTAAACAAAAACTGGCTTACAGTGTGCTGTTGCCCAATTAGGGGCAAGTTTTACTGCTTTTGATTAAACACACAAGTTTAGTAGTTGAATTAATCGTGCTATTTGTGTAGCAGAACTAAAGTATTTTATCTGAATTTTTATTGTAGATGCTGTTTAAATTTGAAATAAATCTACGGTAATTGGTAGGGGCGCACTTTAAACCAGTTATTTGTTCTGTTGAAAAGTTGGGGGAGAGGGGGAAACACAGTCTCTGTCTTGACTCGCTTGGGGGGGCATGGGGTTTTCTCTGGGGATGGGGGGCAGGCGGGGAGACCCCTTGCTAAAAACCCCCCAACTTTTCGCGCCCCTCACCCCCACTTTCCGCTTGTTCACAAGTATGTCTGATAAACCCGCGCGTACGGTAGTTGGTAGTTGGTAGTTAATAATTCTCCCCTGATTCCCCTGAACCCACTCTCCCCATTACCCATTACCCATTACCAATTACCTATTACCACTGGCTCGTGGGCGCATTGCCCTAAATAATTGTTAGTGTAGAGCCATATGCTACTGACTGCTGAACTACTGCTGCAATACCAACGCTGTCGCCGCCGACTTTTTCTAGATACGCATGGGGATCTTAGTCAAAGAGATGCTCCAGGTGAATTGTTGCTGAAACTACAACAGGATAAGTTGGCTCATCGAAAAACAATACTCGAAAAGCAACTTTATCAACGACCGCAATATCCTAAAGGCGACTGGGAAGCTGGGGCGATCGCTACCTGGGAATTAATGCAGCAAGGTGTAGACTGCATTTATAAAGGAGTACTATTAGCTCCTTACTCGGAAGAATTTACTCTGCTTAGTAGTCCAGATTTACTAATTAAGCAACCAGGAAAGTCTTGCTTGGGAGATTGGATTTATGTTCCAGCTTCTATTGAGTTGGGTAAGCGTCCGAAGCTGGAATATCAAATCGTTGCAGCTTTTCACGCGCAGGTATTAGCAACCGTCTTGCAAGCAACCTTGGATATCGCTTGGTTACTGTTGCGGCGCAAAGAGGCTTACCAGGTGAGTTTAGCAAAATGGATGCCGCAGATGCAGCGATCGCTCTACGATTGTGTTCAAACTCTTACCTCCCAACAAGCACCAGAAGTATTCATTTCTCGTCAACGATGCAGTCTTTGCCGTTGGTTTAGTCATTGCTATAGCGTTGCTAAATCTCAACAACATCTGTCTTTGCTTCCAGGCATAACACCCAGCCGCTATCGGGAGTTACAAGCCTTGAATTTGGTAACAGTAGAATCCCTTGCTAATACTAATCCAACCCAATTAGAAAACTTACAAGGCTTCGACAACATTGCACAACAACTAATACTGCAAGCTCAATCTGTAGTTGAAAATCGCCCCATTCTGATAGCAGGGGGAGTAGGGGAAGCCCAGGGAACCCAGGCAGCCCAGGGAGAAAAACCAACTACCAATTACCACACGCCTCTGGCCTCTCGCCTCTGGCCTCTCGCCTCTCCCATTGAACTTTACTTTGATATTGAGGCGCAGCCAGAGCTAAATCTAGACTATATGCTAGGAGTTTTGGTAGTCGATCGCCAGACAAATACAGAAACATTTCATTCCCTACTAGCAGAGAAACCAGAAGATGAAGCACTCATCTGGCAACAATTTCTAGAACTAGTGGCGCAATATCCCCAAGCACCAATTTTTCATTTTTTCTCCTACGAAGTCGATACGGTTAAACGCTTGGCTAAGCTTTACCAGACTCCGAAAGAAGTTATCTTACCAATACTTGAGCGATTTGTAGATGTGTATGAGCATATAACACAAACGGTAGCACTACCAATAGAAAGCTATGCACTCAAAGCGATCGCTCGTTGGTTAGGTTTTGAATGGCGCGATCCTGGGGCGAATGGTTCCCAATGCATTTATTGGTACGACAAGTGGTTAGAAACAGGCGATCGCACATTCCTCGACTCTATTCAACTTTACAACGAAGATGACTGCCGCGCTACACGCCATGTAAAAGACTGGCTTGAAAAATTTATTATTCAAGATGAGTATCTTGCAGGAATCGCCTAGACGTAAATAACCCAAGCAGTAATCGTGAATACAGATGAAATCTACCCGCGTAGGGTGTCTGTGCGGTGCAATACGTTACCTGCTACAGCTACCCCCATATAGCCCATTGTCATTGCCTTAGTTGCCGTAAAGCAAGTGGATCTGCATTTATTTCTTGGTTATCCTTAAGAGCAGCAGAATTTACCTTTACCAGTGGCAAACCTACCTATTTCGCCTGATCAGAAAAAGTACAACGCGGCTTGTCGTCACCAATGTGGAACAGCGCTTACTTATCAAATACAGGGTACTGACGAGATAGACATAACAATATGCAGCCTGGATAATCCAGAAAGTGTTACACCTGAATTTCATATATGGGTGCAATACCAATTGTCTTGGCGGGGGGCTTGCAGACAATCTACCATGCTATAAGCAGCACCGCATCGGGTTCTAGCTCCCTGGCTCCTTTTTACCCTACTCCCTCTCTTACCTCGTTCTGAGCGGAGGAAACCTCCGCGCTTGTCTTCGCGCTACTCCCCCATCCCGAATCCCTCCTATGTACGTTTTTCCATGAGCAACACCAGCGTTTTTGCCTTAGCTACTGTTTCCCTTTGGCTAGTGGCTAATACCACACTGACGACAGCACTAGCTACAGATGCCAAGAGCAAAGACATAGAATTTTTAGGTGAGGCAACTTTCCCTACAGGTACTCAATTCAAAGGAACTGAAGTAGGAGGACTATCGGGAATTACTTACGCTCAAAGCAAAAACGTTTATTACAGCATTTCTGACGATCGCAGCAATAAAGCACCTGCTCGCTTTTATACGCTGAAAATTGATTTAAGCGGAGGTACTTTAAAAAAAGTTGATATTGTAAATGTGACTACTTTGTTGAAGGCAGATGGAAAGCCAGCTCCAGCCTTAAGCCTAGATCCAGAAGGAATTGCATTTAAAAGGAATGGTAGTTTATTTATCTCTTCTGAAGGTGATACTAATCGGTTGATTAAGCCTTTTGTCAATCAGTTTTCTTTAACTGGCAAGCAGATTAAGGTATTACCAATTCCTCGCAAGTTTTTACCAACAGCTAAAAAAAATAAGGGGATTCGTGATAACTTAGCATTTGAAAGCTTAACGATTACTCCCAATCAAAAATATTTATTTACAGCTACAGAAAATGCTTTGTATCAAGATGGCAATGTTGCTACAATTACTAGTGGCAGTCCTGCTAGAATTTTGAAATATAATTTAATAACCGGAAAGCCAATACAGGAATTTTTATATTTTACTGCACCAATTGCAGGCAGTCGAAAAACTGCCTTCTTGAGTAACAATGGTTTAGTCGATCTAGCAGCAATAGATAATATACACTTACTGAGTTTAGAGCGCTCTTTCTCTCCTATTAAAGGAAACACAATTAGGTTGTATGAGGTTTCTTTAGCCCACGCCGACGATATTAGTAAAAGAGAAAGTCTAAAGACTGTCAATATCAACAAGATCAAACCAGCCCAGAAAAAGCTACTACTTGACTTCAATCAGCTAAAAATTCCTTTGGATAACATTGAAGGGCTAACTTTTGGGCAATGTTTACCAGATGGAAGGCGATCGCTAATCTTTGTCAGTGATAACAATTTTAGTTCAATCCAGTTTACACAAATATTAGCCTTTGCTATCAATAACAAAATAAGTCGTTGTGTGCCTGGGTAGTACCTATAACCATTGCCAATCCTAGTGTTCTAGTGGGGGCGATATCCTACACTTGCTCCCCTCATGCTTTGGCTAGGTTGAAATCCACTACAACTTGGATAGTTGAACTGTGACTATAGCCAGTTAGCCACTAGCCAGATTAAGCTAGTCTACTATATCACAATGTCCCCTAAGGCAGTAAAAACACTGTCACTATTCGACATTTTTCTTAAATAATTTTCACCCAGATCCTAAACATAGAGATATTGCTACTAATTTCTTCTTTAGTATCAGCAGGATCAGCAGTAGTAATTGTAGTAATGATATATCAGATTCAAAAAAGCCTAAATTTTAGTAAAACCTAGTAGGAAAAAGTGCTGAGGTTTATGGAAGCTGCTAATGAAATTAGTAAGGAAATAAGGCATATAGCCTTTGAAGAGAGTAAACAACAAATTCAATATGCCACCAGTACCAATCAACAGTTGGACAATTTAATGCAAGAAGCTGACAAGATTAAGAGTTGTTTAAATGAGTCGCTACAAGCTAACAATAGAGCAAATGATAAACTCTACAGCCTTGTATCTATAAAGTTAGTTCACAGCCCGTCTTGGTTGAATTAGGCTATCAAAGTGATGTATCGATTGCTGAAAACCTTTGTAAGTATACTGTGTACCCCACAAGTATCAATGTCAGAACCAAATGATACTAAAGGCGAAAACTATAAAAAGTAAGGGTTTGAGAGGTTGAGTAGTATTAGGGTATGAAGCGGGTATTTTTTCCTTTTGAGTAGCGAAGTCTTAAGTTAAAGCTTTAGTACCTGCTTACACATCCATGCTTTAGCATAATCACTTTCAAAATTAGCATGGATTAGAGTACCTTAGTAAGGTAGCTTAAGGAATGTTACCAAGATACTTAAGCGATTGCAACTGACTAGTGGAATATTAACTTTTGTTTACCTAGCTGATGTACTAATTTATCGGTTTACGGCAATATCTCCATCTGCAAAATTAAAATACTATTTAGATGTTAAGCTACCGCTGAAATTACGTAATTATTTATACATATATTTTTACGTAATCTACGTCTTTAGGTGGATAAGAATGAATTATAAGCAAAACCGTCAGTAGATACACTAGACTTATTTGTTCGCTATACCTGTAAGTGTAATGCTTGAAGTCTTCGCCATTTGAGGAGACACCAACAGTATTGTCTAGCTATAACTCTATTAGAATATCCAATTGCTAATTTTTCAGGCAAGGGGCAAGTGAGCAAAATTGCGATGAGCAAATTTTAGTGTGTAGTTACAGTAGCAGCAACAGGTGAAAAATATGTATGTTGATTTGAACCAGGGTACAGCACAAAACAAAATTCTGCATGAAATAAAGTTAAGTGAAAACATAGATAAAGCAAAACCGGAGGGATTAAATACAACCGATTTTTTAATGCTGTTAGGTCCTTTTAGCTTTATCATGGGTTGGGCAGTTCTGTTTGTTATGCTGTCCAAAATTGGCAGGGCTGCAAGAGACGAAATCTTTGTTAGTATCAAGCATTTACATCAGATTCCCTGTAGGAACTGTCGCTTTTTTTGCAACAATCCTTATCTCAAGTGTGCGATAAACCCTTCAATTGTTTTAACTGAACAAGCGCTTGATTGCTCTGACTACGCGCCTTGTGAGAGCAATCACTAAAGTATGCTTAATATTCTACGTTGTAGAACGTTCTCACATCTGGCGCTCAATTAGGTAGCATTTAAGGGTCATGATAGAGAGACAGAACTTAGCTTTTTTGTCCTCAGTATGACCCTGATTTACTTTAAGTCAATGTATCTGTAGGTATAACTTAGATGTCTTTTAGCTTAAGAGGGAGATTAATAAGCACAAAACTCTATGGTGCTGTCTGGCACACTTGACTCAACATAGATATAATAGTTGCCTGATTTAGGTAAATAATAGTTTATTTGGTCTGAGTCTACTTTTTCTCCTCTAACTACACCTACTGAACCTCTAACATAAATATCATATTGGGTTCCACCACCTACATTTTTACTTGTCATTTGTCCTTTAGCAAGCTTAAGAACGAATTCTTTCCCTCCCGAAAAATTGCCTGAATACACACCACAATAGCTACCTTTAGCAAATTGAATTTTTGTAGCTGCAACAGCAGGATTAATATTTACTATTCCGGCTAATAAAATTATACTTCCTAAAATTTTCGTCGGCTTCATTGTGTAATTGTATTTTCCATGTAATTTTAGATTAATCTAACTTTTTGTTCCCACCTAAGGGGCTTTCACTGATAAAATTTATGTTTGTGTTGCAACGTGCTTCTGTGAATTCACTGAAAATTTAAATAATTCAGTAAGCTACAAGATTGGAATAAAGAAATTTTGGTGCGTTAGCCAAAGCGTAACGCACTATATAGAATTGATTTAGACATATTAAGTATGTCACCCATGCCCACCAAGTTTGATAATGGTGGTGGGCATGGGTGGCATACAAATAATGTAAATGAAGCTCTTACTTTTTTGGAAATGCTGAGTAAGACGATATATAAACTTGCTTTCTTGAAGTTTGTAGAATCATAGCTAATTCCTCCTTTTGCTAGACGAGCAGCAGGGTACATAAGTAACAAAATGTATATTGGCACTATTAGGATTGAAATTATGCATGAAGTATCACAAGAGCATATAAAGTTAGCAGAGGAACACGCTATCCGCTCAAAGCAACAGGCGGAATCAACCCAAAAGTGTGGAAAGATTTTACAAGCTATGGGAGGGAAATACAGTGAGCATGGAAAGTTAGTAGAAGAATATGGTAAGGCTGCTCAAAAGCACGCCCAGGCTTCACTGGAACACGCCAAAGCCGCACAAGAGCAAGATGCACACTCAACAGAGGAATTTTTGCAAGCTTCACAGGAACACGTAAAGCACACACAGATACTAATGATGGCATCCAAGGAGTGTAGTAAGATAGCTAAGGAGCGAATAAACGAAAATAAGAAATTCTTGAGCAAAGAACGAGTATCTAATTCAGAATCAAAGCAGAATGTGGATTAGCAAGGAAGGGCAAGTTTAACAAACATTTCTATGAGAAAATAGAGATTTAGAAAAACTTGCCCCTATAGAAAACCTAACCTTACAGATTAAACTATTTATAATCCCATTACTGCCCGATAGTGGGTTTCAATTTCTGCAACTGTTTTCGATTTGCGGTGGGTACTCCACTGGCTATGGTTAAATAGTTCTTGACGCAAATTATCTACATTGATGGTTGTAATTTTGCCATCGGTAATAATTTGTTTGCCATTTACCCAAGCACTATTTACTACTTGGGTTGGACGACCAAGAATTAGTAAACCAATTGGATCTGTGCGTGGTAAAAGTGATAAACTGGTAAAATCATAAAGAACTAAATCTGCTTTTTTACCTACTGTTAAGGAACCAAGTTGTTCTGCTAAATTGAGTCCTTTTGCACCACCTAAAGATGCCATTTCTACCGCCTGACCAGGTGTGATCCAGTGGCGATAATCAAACTCGGTGATGTTGTGTAAAATTGAGCCAATTTTTATTGCTTCTAGTAAGTCTTGGGAGTCGTTGCTGGAAGCACCATCACAGCCAAAAGTGACGTTAACTCCGGCTTGGTGATATTTTAATATAGGGGCAATGCCACTGCCTAAACGTAGGTTACTTAGAGGATTGTGAACGACTGTGGATTGGGTTTGGGCTAAAATGGCAATATCTGCATCGTCCAGCCAGACACAATGAGCTAAGGAAGTACGATCGCTCAGATATCCAATTTGCTTTAGATGCTCAACTGCACTACAACCATACTTTTCTTGGGCAAGTTTTTGTTGGGCTTTCGTTTCGAGTAAGTGGGAGTGGCGACAAAGATTGTAGCGATCGCTTAATTCGCTACATCCCTCAAATAGTGCGTCTGAACACAGTTGAATTCCGGTTGGAGCAACTAATATACTTATGCCTTCTTCTGGGCGATGGAACTGACAAACCGCTTGTTCTATGAGTTCCAATGTTGGCTTTGTTGAGCGAAAATAAGGTTCATGATTCAAGTCTAATTCACCTGTAGGCATTCCAGCATTAAGGGATTGATCTTGAATCAGTGGGGCGATAAAAGCACGAATTCCTACTTCTTTGTAAGCACGTACAGCAGCGGCGATCGTTTCTATTTCCTTTTCTGGAATTAAAACTAAGTGATCGACAACACTCGTTCCCCCAGAAAGTAGAGTTTCTACTGCTGTACCCAACGCACTAAGATAAATTTGCTCTGGATTGAGAGGAGCAAAGTCATATAATTCGGCTATCCATAATTCTAGAGGAACTGGTGGAATTATCCCTCGTTGCCACATTTCGGAAGAATGGGTATGAGCATTGAAGAAACCAGGTAGGAGTAATTTGTTTTCCCCATTAATTACTACCCCGCTAGCTGGTAACTGGGTTGCAATCGCAGCGATGCGATCGCCTTCTATTTGCACATCTACGGTATCATAACCGTTATCAATAGGAATTAATACTTTTTGAATCGTAAAGCTCATAAATATATCCTTTTATCAAGTGTGAGATTTATGCTGCAAAAAATGTGGCTACCATACCGCTATGCCCCTACTTATTATTAAAATGCACCAATTTATGAGAATATTGGGAATACCGCCGAATGCTTGGACAGTGGATGAAGCGATCGCTGATATTACTCGTCCTCCTCTAGAATCACAAATAATTACTCTAGCAACCGAAACTAAGACTTTGCGCTTAGATTTGGCAAAATCTGCCATCTTGGTGATTGATATGCAAAACGACTTTTGTCACCCAGATGGCTGGCTGGCGCATATTGGTGTAGACATCACCTGCGCCAGAACTCCCATTTATCCCCTCAAAACACTGCTACCAACACTACGACAGGTTGGTGTGCCAGTAATTTGGCTCTCTTGGGGTAATCGTCCCGATTTAATGAATATTAGCGCTGGTGTACATCACGTTTATAATCCTACAGGCTTAGGTGTGGGAGTTGGCGATCCTCTACCCAGCAATGGTGCTAAAGTGCTAATGGCAGGAAGTTGGGCTGCTGCTGTTGTGGAAGAATTAGAACAATTGCCGCAAGATATCTGTGTAGATAAATATCGGATGAGTGGATTTTGGGATACTCCCCTAGATAGTATCTTGCGTAATCTGGGAAAAACTACTCTGTTCTTTGCTGGTGTTAATGCCGATCAATGTGTGATGGCAACATTGCAAGATGCAAATTTTTTAGGATATGACTGTATGTTAGTGAAAGACTGCACTGCTACGACTTCCCCCCAGTATTGCTGGCAAGCAACTTTATATAATGTTAAACAGTGCTTTGGTTTTGTTACCGATTCTCAAGCTATTTTGGAAGCAATTAACACCCCAAGCGCCATTGAATAAATTCAATGGCTAATAGCAGCAAGTCAGCTGAAGCTGACTAACTAGAGGTTCACTTTTATCCAGTCCGTTTTAACGGACTTTAACTATTAGCTTTGAACTCCCTTTCAAAGCATTCCCCAACACCCAACAAATAGCAGGATGCACTATGGACGCTTCTCGTTGTGTAATTGCCGTTGCCAAGTCTCCTCAAGACTACCAAGCTTTTCGCATCAGTCCAAGTGCTACAAATAGATTAGCGATCGTATTTGATTCGGCAACTGCTAATATCTCTCTGACGGTTTGTGTAGAAATTTTTGATGTGGGTGGGAAAACTCCCCCTAATCGTCATCAGTTCGCAGTAGAGATGTTTTTCATCCTCAAAGGAGAAGGAAGAGCAACTTGTGATGGTAAAACTGTATCAATTGGGGCTGGAGACAGCATTTTAGTGCCTCCTACCGGAATTCATGAGATTGAAAACACAGGTTCGAGTCGTCTATATGCTTTGTGTATTATGGTTCCGAATGAACATTTTGCCGAGTTGATTCGTAGCGGCACACCAGTCGAATTGGATGAAGAAGATATAGCCGTATTGCGTCGCTTACCTACACCTGTTTCATGTTAGGCAAGAGTAGGTGCTGTTGATTATGGTTTAGAAGTTTCAACAGACCGGTTGACAGTGGTGTAGTTCAATCAGTTTGTTAAAGGGTTGGATACTGATTTGCTTGATGAACCACTAGTTTGCCTATTTGAAATGAGAGTCTATAGGACGCACACTATTTCCATTATAAATATATCAAACCAGAAATCTGATTTTTTGTCAAGTATCTGGGCAAGTTGAATTGCTGAGCTACGTTAATTTTTGTCTGCTGTTGTGGGAACACTGATATTAAGGTGGGCAAGGGTGGCAAACGTTATTTGGCTGCATTTATATGAATCCTAAGTTTACCCCGCTAGATTGTGATGATGATGTCGTACTCTTGGCAACAGATACTTTTAAAGTCAGTAGATTAAAGGAGTTGTATGAGCAAGGAATTAAAGATAAATTAAATAGCCATTTTTATAAATCCAATGATTTTTTTAGTGAAAGCGAATCTGTCTACAGCTTTTTTAGTAACATCTCGCTTGGCGCTGAAAGTATTAGCTTCAGTGAAATTCAATTTAACTCAATTAAAGATTGTCAGCTTCTCAAAATTGGCGGTAAAGCCTGGTAGAAAGGAAAGCTTAAAATTCAGATATGCGTATCACCTAATAGAAAAAACCCAGATAAAATCTGTCTAGAATTTTGTCCTGATGAACCGATTGAGCAGGAATCACCTTTAGATGACCTGCGTAAGCTAGTAGAAAAGTTTGCCACCCATGCCCACCACATAATTAGGAAATACACCCACCAAAAAGCTAGTAGAAAAGTTTGCCACCCATGCCCACCAAAAACCATGTTCAAAAACAAGTAAATGTCTGAATATCGTCGCGTGTATGTGCCAGGTGGAACTTTCTTTATCACCTTGGTAACTTACCAACGTAAACCTTTATTCTCAAATCTAGAAAATATCTCAAAATTACGCTGTGCTGTAGCAACTGTTCGCTTCCAAATACCTTTTGAGATAATAGGTGCAGTCCTATTACCGGATCATATTCATTTCTTATGGACTTTACCTGCTGACGATCAAGCTTATTCCAAGCGAGTCGGACGGTTAAAGGTTTTATTTACACAATCCTTGCGTGGCAAAGGGGCATTACTTCAAAATATATCACGTTCAAGATCCAAGCACCGTGAAAGTGATGTTTGGCAGCGTCGGTTTTGGGGACATACTATTCGTAATGAGGCTGATTTTGAAAGGCATTTAGATTATATTCATTACAATCCGGTTAGGCATGGTTTTGTTTCATGTCCTCATCTGTGGGAGTATTCGAGTTTTGATAGGTGGGTGCAAAAAGGTATGTATAAAAATGATTGGTGCTGCAAATGTTTTGGTAAGGAATTGCTAGTACCTGAGTTTATAGGAATAGCGGAGAAAGTTGGGGAATGAGAAGGATTATGTGGTGAGGAATTGAATTATGTGGTGGGCATGGGTGGACGATTATCTGGTGGATATTGCCTACCCTACCAGGTTTTGAATTTGGGTTGGGGTTAATTCTTCGACATTACTGAAAATAGTAACTGCTCCTGCTGCTTTGAGGGTATCAGCATAAGCATTACGGCGCTCTGGTGTTGTTAGGACATGGGGTGGTAAAATTCCTACACCAATCCAAAGGCGATCGCTCGCGATCGCTCTTGCCTTTGCTACTGTATACATATCAGCTACCGTATCCCCTAGGTAAATGACTGGGGCTGCTTGGTTTAACTGATGCTGCTGTTCTAGCTGTTGTACTGTTGCTAATAGTCCTGTAGGATCGGGTTTACCTGGTGCATCTTCCATAGCAATTAACACTGGTGCATTTAAACCAAGGCGTTTTTCTAAAACGTAGGTAGCTGAGGCGCGAGTCGCCCCGCTAAAAAAGCCCCACAATATCCCTGCTGCACTAAGCTGTTCTAAATAGCTCAGGTTTAGTAGTAAGGGTTCCCCGCAGATATAACCTGTAAAATGATCAGGATCTGTCCCGCGATAACGAGATTGAAAAAAAGCGACTATTGTGTCGTAGTTTAGCTCAAGAGCGGATCTTGATTGTCCCTGCGCTTCAAAGTAGCGATAAATTAATTCTTGGGATGCTTCCCAATCGTTGTTCCAGATGCCTTCTGACTTGAGGAAGTCAATATCTGTTTGTGTGGGACGGTAAGCTTTTGCCGTAAAATGCTCTACTGTGTCTGCGATCGCTCGTCGATAAGATCCCCCGACATCGCGGACTACACCGTCAATATCAAAAACTGCGATCGCTTTGACTCTTGGTTGTTTAAGTTGTTCAGTCAAGTCGTCTTTATCTCCAAAATGAGCGTTGCAATGTTTATTTACCCAGCCATTAAGGGTATAATAATTGTTTGCACACTTTTTTTAATTTTGCTTGGTGTAAACGAGCGGAGGTGGGATTGTCAAAGTTTATTTTAAAGGTTCTTTGGTTAGATGAGAACGTTGCCCTTGCAGTTGATCAAGTGGTAGGCAAAGGGACAAGTCCATTAACTAAATACTTTTTTTGGCCTCGTAATGATGCTTGGGAAGAGCTAAAGAACGAGCTAGAGGCTAAAAACTGGATCACTGAACAAGATCGGGTTGAGTTGCTCAATAAAGCCACTGAAGTGATCAACTACTGGCAAGAGGAAGGCAGACGTAGACCACTAGGTGAAGCTCAGTCGAAGTTTCCAGAAGTTGCCTTTATCGGCAGCGCCTAAAGTCAAACCTCGTCGCCTGCTGGTTAGACAATTTACCAGATTTTAATGCTTTTATCATTGCTTGCAGCCAGGCGCTGCGCTGCTGCGGACACACGAGTGCCAAAACCGCCCACCGATATGCCCTGAAAAGGTGTATTGAGGGCGGTTTTCAATTTTTCCATTCTGGGATAATACTTTTAAAAGTTAATAAAACTCGCTGTCATGTGGGAGTATTCTTGGTTGTAGCAAGCCCAAATAATTACCTGCCTACCCTGCTTGCTAGCAAAATTACTAGGGCAAGGACGCATCTGTGATGAAGGTGGGTGAGTGACATGATTAACTCAAGTTTATGCCCCTCGCTTGGCTAATTTATTCCTACAAGCACAAATGCCATGTTGCTAGATTAGTCCAGTAGATAAAATTTAAGGATGAGTAAATATACTGATAAGCAAATTCAAAGTTGAGTAAATCTAATAATGAAAGCGATCGCCAGCCAACTAGCAACCATTGTCGGCACACAAGGAGTTTGTGAATGGGATAATATAGATGCGACGCGCACCCAGCAGATCCGACGAGCGATCGCTACTACCACTACTCCTAGTTGCATAGTTTATCCCAAAAGTCAAGCAGAATTAGCAGCAGTTATCGCCCAGGCTGATAGTAACAACTGGCGCATTTTAGCTTTTGGTAGCGGCAGTAAAATTAGTTGGGGGGGACTAGCAAAAGATGTTCAGGTGCTTGTTAGTACAGAACGGTTAAATCAAATAATTCAACACGCTGTAGGTGATTTGACAATCACAGTAGAAGCAGGAACCGTCTTTGCTGATATTCAGACTACTTTAGCTCGTGCAGGACAATTTCTGGCTCTCGATCCAACTGCCCCAGAATTAGCCACAATAGGAGGTATCGTTGCTACAGCTGATACTAACTCTTTGCGGCAACGCTATAACAGTGTGCGCGATCAGTTGCTGGGAATTTCCTTTGTGAGGGCAGATGGAGAAATTGCCAAAGCTGGGGGACGAGTGGTGAAAAATGTTGCAGGTTATGACTTGATGAAGTTGTTTACTGGTTCCTATGGCAGTTTGGGGATAATAACTCAAGTGACGTTTCGAGTTTATCCAATGCCGGAAGCGTCTGGGACTGTGGTTGTGACTGGAACGGGGGAGGCGATCGCCAAAGCTACATCTATCCTGCGTAGTTCGGCTTTGACACCCACCAAAGCTGATTTACTCTCAACTGGGCTAGTAGCTAATCTAGGTATAGGTAAAGGACTAGGATTAGTGACTCGCTTTGGTAGTCTGAGCGAAAGTGTAAAGGAACAGTCTACTCGGCTGGTAGAAGTTGGGCAACTCCTCGGTTTACAGACAGCTATCTACTCAGATGAGGATGAAACCCAATTATGGCAACAATTGTCAACACAAATCCAGAATTCTCAACCAAATCAATCAATTACTTGCAAAATAGGAGTATTACCCTCAACGGCTGTAGCTACGCTAAATCAGCTAGATCAAATTGCGCCCCAACAGGGAATAGGTTTGATTCATGCTGGTAGTGGATTGGGGTTATTGCGGTTCGACCCAAATGTCAAAACTCATACCGTTTTGCAGATGAGAACATTTTGCCAAACTCAAGGAGGTTTTTTGACAATCTTGGATGCGCCAGTCGCGTTCAAGCAACAGTTGGATGTCTGGGGTTACAGGGGTAATGCATTGGAATTAATGCGTCGAATTAAGCAGCAGTTTGATCCGAAGAATATTTTGAGTCCTTATCGGTTTGTGGGAGGGATTTAGTGGAGGGGCTAGGGGAGCTGTGTGCGTTGCCGCTGTTCCCTGCGTTGAGCGCAACTGGCGTGCTAGGGGCTAGGGGCTAGAGGAACCAAGGGCTAGTCAAACTTTCATCTGTGGTTAAAAACAAATTTAAATAACTCATGCAAACTTCAGAATCTCCTTTAAATAATTTATCGGGTGAAAAAGTAGCTACTATCAAGGATTTAAATGGGTTTGATGAGCATCATCCTCCCGATCCAAAATTGATTGATAGCTGCGTTCACTGTGGGTTTTGTTTGTCTACTTGTCCGAGTTATCGGGTGATGGGCAAGGAGATGGATTCTCCAAGGGGTCGCATTTATTTGATGGATGCGATTAATGAGGGTGAGATTGCTTTGAATACTGCCACTGTGCAGCATTTTGATTCGTGTTTGGGATGTTTAGCTTGTGTTACTACTTGTCCTTCTGGTGTGCAGTATGACAAGTTGATTTCTGCTACTCGTCCGCAGGTTGAGCGGAATTACCCGCGTGGTTTGTTAGATAGGCTTTATCGCCAAGTTATTTTTTCCTTTTTTCCCTATCCCAATCGGGTACGGTGGTTGCTAGTTCCTTTACTGGTGTATCAGACGCTGGGTTTGCAGAAGCTTGTCCGTGCTACCAAACTACTGAAGATATTTTCTCCCCGCTTGGCTGCAATGGAATCGATTCTGCCGAAAATTACGCTCGGTTCTTTCAAAGATAGCCTTCCTACTGTGATTGGGGCAAAAGGTGAGAAGCGCTATCGGGTGGGGATGATTTTGGGTTGTGTGCAACGGTTGTTTTTCTCCCCAGTAAATGAGGCTACGGTTAGGGTTTTAACTGGTAATGGTTGTGAGGTGGTGATTCCGAAAACTCAAGGTTGCTGTGCTGCACTACCCCATCATCAGGGACAAGAAGAACAAGCCAAGCAACTTGCCCGAAATATGATTGATAGTTTTGCAGCTACTGATGTGGATGTTGTGATTATCAATGCGGCTGGCTGCGGTCATACTTTGAAGGAATATGGACATCTATTGCAAGATGATCCGCAATATCGGGAAAAAGCAAAGGAATTCGCGGCTAAGGTGAAGGATGTGCAGGAATTTTTGGCTACGGCTGGGTTAACAGCCGAACTTTCGCCCTTGGCGGATAAACCGCTAACTCTGGTTTATCAAGATGCTTGTCATTTGTTGCACGGGCAAAAGATTAGTGTGCAGCCGCGTCAACTGCTCAAGCAAATACCAGGGGTGCAGCTAAGAGAACCAATCGATGCGGCTTTGTGTTGTGGTAGTGCAGGTGTTTACAATATGCTGCAACCAGATGTTGCGGATGATTTGGGTAAGCAAAAAGTTGACAATCTGCTCAATACTGGTGCTGATTTAATTACTTCTGCTAATCCAGGTTGCACTTTGCAAATTACTAAACATTTGCGCCAGCAGGGTAAGGAAATTTCGATTATGCATCCCATTGAGTTGTTAGATTATTCGATGCGGGGAATGAAGATCGAAATGTAGAGACTTGGATTAATTAGGGGGATGCAGAGCATCCGATGCCTCGTTCCCAGGCTGAGCCTGGGAACGAGTTCTACCTCGCTTGAGTGGCTAAACTTTTAGCAGTATGAAGCCGTTTACCTGTAACAACTAAGCGTACATTAGTGGGGGCTGAAACCAAACCTCGACGTACAGGTTTGACTGGGCGATTATCTGCTAGTTCTAATTCCAGGCTGGAAAGAATTTTTGCAAGTACTACTTTCATTTCAAATAGAGCAAATGCCATGCCAATACAGCGCCGACTACCACCCCCAAAGGGTAGATATTCATAGGGGGAAAATTGGCGTTCTAAAAAGCGCTCTGGCTTAAACTTTTCCGGCTCTGGGTACACATCTTTCCGCCGATGAGCGAGATAAATACAGCCCATTAGTACTGTACCTGGCTCTAACTGGTAGTCCAGCAGTTGCACTGGTGTTTGTACCACGCGAGCAAAGGTAAGCATCCCAACTGGATAAATTCGCAGAGTTTCCGAGCAGACAGCATTTAGATAAGGTAGTCGGAAAATGGCGTTATTGTCTGGTTTTTCACCCAGGCTATCGAGTTCCTGCAGCAGCTTGTCGCGCACATCAGGCAGCTTGTGAATCCAGTACAACGCCCATGTTATAGCAGTCGCCGTAGTTTCATGACCAGCAAACAGCATTGTCATCAACTCATCACGTAATTCGTTGTCTGTCATTGGCGAACCTGCTTCATCACGCGCAGACATAAGCAATGCCAAGATGTCTGTACGGTTGGGATCGGGTTGCTCTCGGCGTTCTTGAATTTCTGTATAGATGAGAGAATCGATTTGCTGTTTTTGGCGTAAAAAGCGTCCCCAAGGGCTCCTCGCGCCTAAATCCTTTTGTAGAATTGGAAAAAACAGCATACTGGCACTTAAGGGGGAACTCGTGACATCGATCATAGAACAGAGGAGTTCCTCTATCTTTTGGTAGCGCGAGCCTTCACTTAGCCCAAATACGGCACGTAAGATCACTCGCAGGGAGATCGCTTGCATTGACGGACGGACGGGAAAGGGTTCGCCAATTTTCCATTGGCTAATTACTTGCTCGGTAATGTCGCTAATGATTTGACCATAGGCTCGCATCCTTTCGCCATGAAAGGGAGGCATTAGCAACTGACGCTCACGCCGATGGTGTGAGCCACTGAGCATGATTACTCCAGAATCTCCCAGCAAAGGGCGAAAAATCTCGTTCATATCCCCAGGCGCATCAAACTGTTTGCTATCGCCTGTCAACATCTCCTCAATTGCCTGCGGGTTGCTCACGAATACCAAGGGGCGAAAATTACTACCTATCCGCACTGTGAAGCAGTCGCCATAGCGATCGGCACACTTATGCATGAAGGCAAATGGGTTAGCGATCCATTGCATCATTTGCACAAGTGCTGGAGATTGTGGACCTTGAGGTAGTTTCATAAGCGAATTTAAGAAAGTTTTCTATATATTTACAACAAGCCTAAGCTATCAAATTACGAACTTAAGCTAGCAAATATACAAATTAATGTGAACTAATTTTAATAAATCTACCGCAGGGTAATTTAGCCTCAAAGCAGAAGGGAGTAATTTATCGGAAGCGCCTTTAAATAAATTTGCGATCGCTATGAATATAGACATATATATTCTTGACCTATTGGTAATTGGTCTACTCCTTTTGATGGTTACATTAGGCTCAGGTTGGATTTCCCGTTTACCGCTTTCTTTTGCGCTGATCTACCTAGTTGTTGGTATTATTCTAGGTCCTTATGGATTTAAGCTGATTCAATTAAAACCAGATGCCAATTTTTTAGAGCGAGCAACGGAATTAGTGGTAATTATATCGGTATTTAGCTGCGGTTTGAAAATGAACCGTCCCTTGAAATTATGGGCATGGGGAATTACAGCGCGGCTGATTGGGTTTTTAATGCCGATTTCGATTGTGGCGATCGCTGCTGTGGGACATTGGTTGTTAGGAATCAGGTGGGGTGCAGCTATTTTACTGGGAGCAATTCTCGCACCTACCGATCCAGTTTTAGCCTCAGAAGTTCAATTATCCGATATTAATGATGATGATGAGTTGCGCTTTGGTTTAACCTCTGAAGGTGGTTTAAATGATGCCTTAGCATTTCCCTTTGTTTATTTCGGACTTTATTGGTTAAAAGATCCCAACTGGGAATCCTGGTTTAAAAAATGGGTAGGCGTACAATTAATTTGGGAAATTGCAGCTGGTATCATCATGGGAATTGTTGTAGCCAGAGCAATTGTTTGGCTCGACCGCAAAATACAAAAACGTCGTCCTGCTGATAATTTAATGGAGGATTTTGTAGCGATAGCTACAATTTTGCTCACCTATTCTCTTACAGAAATTGTCAACGGCTACGGATTTATTGCTGTCTTTGTAGCAGGAATAGTAGTTGCCAGAGCTTACCACGATCCAGAAAAAAGACTATCTCAATTGGAATTTTTGGAGCGGATTGAAAAGCTGATGGAAGTCGGAACAATTTTGCTACTCGGTTCAATTTTGAGACTTCAGCCGATGTTAGCCTTTGCTGGTAACTCGCTTATCGTAGCAGGATTGTTGCTTTTTGTGATTCGACCTGTGGGAGCATGGATCAGTACAATTGGAGCAAATCCCCCCGTAGAAATCCGCCGCCGTATGCATCCAAAAACCCGTTTGCTACTTGGTTGGTTTGGTATTCGCGGTGTCGGCTCTATATATTATCTATGCTACGCTTTTGGAGAAGGCTTGAAGGATCAACTTGGTGAGCAGATTGCCTGGATTACTTACACAACTATTGTAATTTCTGTAATTTTGCATGGGGTTACTTCCACCCCATTAATGAAATGGTATGAACGTAGGGTAAAACCCAGTAGTAAAAAGGCTAATTCTGCAACCGTACCTGAGCAAACTTGATAAGAGCGCGCATTCGGAATTATTTTAAGAATGCCAATACAAAAAAACAATATGGTGGGCATTGCCCACCCTACGTTAATATCCGAGATTGGCAACGAAAATAATTTTTAATTCGTAATTATAATTTAAGTACGAATTACGAATTATTTTGTCATTTCTTGGAGAAATTATCTTGGATTTCTGTTAAACCTGGCTGGGAATTTTTTCCTTGAGACTTGACTATGGTTTTTGTGTTAGCCTTCTCGTTTGGATCAAACAGCTCGTTTTTGTTTGCCAATTCTTGCTTAGTTTCTTCTAGCCTACCTGTTGCTTCACTCATTTCATAGGCACGCTCAATCTTTTCCTCTGGAGTTGGCTGCTCATCTCCTGGGATTAGCTTTATTTCTTCAAATGTTGCGGCATTAACAGGCAAAGAAGTGAAAATAACTAACCCTGATAAACTCAGTAAAGTCATCAGACATAAAGCTAGAATTTTCCTAAAAAATCCTTGACTTAAGGCTAATAAAATGCTTTGCATGAATCCTCCGTTGTATAATGCGTGAGTAGATATAGCTACAAAACAATTTTTATGCTGAAAGGAATCCTACGGTTTTAAGTGCATTCGTGCCTTCTGCCAAAGGACACATAGTAATTCGTAATTCGTAAGGAAGTCAGGAGTTGTGGAGTTGTGGAGTTGTGAAGTTGTGAATTAATGATTCTCCCACTGTCCCACTCTCCCACTCTCCCAAGCCCCTAGTTACAGCCATGCTTGATGAATGTGAATGCCTCGGCTTTGCATAGTTTGTTCAAATAAATTGGTGGGTAGTGCTTGTTCGACAGCCCAAACACCAGGCTTTTTGAGTTTGCCATCTAAGATCAGTTGGGCGATGCTACCAGTGCCACAACCAGAGGCGATCGCTGTATTGTCATGCACTAAAGTTGAACAATAACTTGCACTCTGACCATTTTTAAATCCAGTCACATGGGAACGAATTGCTACCCCAATGCCGCTAAAAGGATTGGTAACATCGGTCATGAAGTGGCTAACGTGGGATAAAAACTCGATAGTAGCTTTTTGCTGCATCAAGGGTTTGGGAAACCAATGTGCCGCAATCCAGGTAAGATGATTATAAAAATCGGGAATTGAGCCAAATTTGGTAATTACAGTTTTGACGGGAAAAGCTTCGGGTAGGGTGAAGGCTTCTGGCATATCAAACCAGTAAACATGGGATTTATTATAGGGGGCAGGAAATTGTACCTTTTCGCGATCGCTATAGGGTTTCACTTCCTTCCACTCGCCATCAATCCAAGCGGTAAACGGTTTTTGTAGTCCTAAAAACGTCGTCCGCATCACCGTTACCCCAGCCCCACCAGAACCAGATACCAGGTAACTCAGGTGGATGCGTTCTGGCTGATCCAATTGTTCAACTCCTTGACGCACCATGCTGTTAGAAATGCCAGGGAACACGCCAGTATTAACAATTGCTGTCACTCCCGCCGACTCGGCTGCCGAATGCCAGTTTAGTGCTTTGCGGGTAAAGGATCTGTGATCGCTAACATCCAGATAGTCGGCACCTTGTTCAATGCACATTTGGAGAACACTAGCATCGCGGTAGTGAAAGGGACCTGCACAGTGAATTACCAGATTAGAAAATGCGATCGCTTTTTTTAATCCTTCTTTATCCGCCAAATCCAATTCTAGAAACTGCACTCTTGAACCTAGTTGTTCGCTGATTGCTATCCCAGCAGCCCGATGGCGGCTAGTAATCGTAATTTGTGCCAAGGTGTGGGTAACGAGATCTTGGGCTACACTTCTACCAATCCGCCCCCGACCGCCAAGAATTAATACCTGGTCTGTCATTGATTCAGAACTGTGACACCATATCTATTTCAGCAAATTTAACTCCACCTGTCCCTCGGTTACAAGGATGACTTTGAAAGGATGAAGGTAGAAGGATGAAGGCTGAAATCAAAAATCTAATTCGGATGCAAGCATCTTTAATCGGATATTACCTGCCTCTAAAGTATGAAAGGTCGAAGGATAAAGGAAAAAGGGTGAAGGCAAAAAGGTTGAAGGATAAAGGATAAAGGTTGAAGAATAAAGGATGAAGGATGAAGGGAAAAAAGAAAAGGGAAAAGGGAAAAGGGAAGAGGGAAATAATTAAATATTCTGATCTCCACAACTCCTGACTCCTTCACACTTCATCCTTCACACTTGGTCACTTCATCCTTTGAACACAGATTGCACAGTCGATTTGATTGAATCTCTTGCATCCTTGAGTGTCTCAGCGATGGGATGCTGTTCGTGCAAGAAAACCCTAGCACAGTTACGTCCTGGCAATCCTGAAATCGATCCGCCTGGATGCGTCCCTGCACCTGTAAGAAACAGATTCTCAATCGGGGTCTTATAATTAGCCAATTCCGGTAAGGGGCGGAAGCACAGCATTTGATCTAATGTCATGTCGAGGTGGTAGTAGTTCCCCTTGTAAAACCCTAGACGTTGTGACAACTCGGCTGGGCTTTCCACATGACGAGCGATAATTGAGTATTTGAGATTGGGTGAATAGTGTGCTAGTTTTTCGACTACGCGATCGGCAACTTTGTTTTTCAGTTCATCCGTCCAACCCGTACCCTTCAATCCTGTGCCTTCTGCACCTGCAATTTGATACGGTGCAAAAAACTCAATCCACGCTGTATGCTTGCCGGATGGAGCCATTGAAGGGTCAAGTCCGGTAGGCATAACCATATACATGGAGGGGTCTTCATCTGGAATTTTGCCGATTGAACAGTCGCTATGAGCCTTTTCCACATGATTGACCGAATCTGCAATCAGGATAGAGCCAATCAGGTATTCATCCTTGTGTTCGTGGTGTTCAAACCGCAACGGCTCGTTTAAAGCCAAGTCAATTTTGAGGATGCTTTCATTATTATCAAAGATGCGGCGGTCTATTCTTTCGTGCAAATTTGGATCGGCACTATCTACATCGCTTTTTTCCACCATGTTCAGGAATAAGCGCTTAGCATCGATACTTGAAATTACACCTTTGTTAGCGCGATATTCTTTACCACCAGCAACTCTCACACCGACCGCTTTACCATCATCAACTAAGACTTGTTCAACGATCTTTTCGGTGAGAATTACGCCACCTAGACTTTGTACTGCTTTGACTAATGCTTCAGTTAGTGCGCCAGTCCCGCCGCGTGGTCGCGCCATACCTGGTTCATGACGCATAACCATCATCATCGCCCCGAAAGCCATTGCTTTTTGAGAGGGGGGAGAACTCAGTTCGGCTGAGAGTCGCGCCAAGGGTGCTTTGAGAAACTCGGAATCAAAATACTCGTTAATATTGTCTAGGGGACTGCCTAGAATTGTACGCAGAAAATCCAAAGTATCGTTAGCACCGCCCAAAAGTGAGAAAAGGTTTTTAAGACTACTTAGATCGTAGTTTCCCGCCATTCCTACCAAATCTTTGGGCGGGGCGTTGAAAAATGGAGTAACTGATCGCACGAAACGCTGCCAAAAGTCAACATATTCGGCATATTTTTTGGCATCGCGATCGCTATATCGGGCAATCTCTGCACAAGTCTTTTCGACTGATTTATGAGCTAGGAAATACTTACCATCGGGATGGGGACAAAAGACGACTGGATCGCACTGAAGGTACTCTAAGCCGTATTTATATAGTTCTAATTCCTCTATTACAGGTCCGAGGAAAATAAATAGGTGGTTGATAGCGCAGGGGTTAAATTTGAAACCAGGCGCTTGTTGGGGCATAAGTTCTTCTGTAGTGCAACCGCCACCAGGAAGCGATCGCGCCTCCAGTAGCAAAACGCTGTATCCTGCTTTGAGTAGATAGGCTGCACACACTAGCGCATTGTGTCCTGCGCCAATAATAACGACATCGTACGCTTCCATGACTGAGGATTCGGGTGTATGATACTTTCTTCTTCCCCGATATTAGAAAGCGCTTAAGAATTCTAAATCTTTCGCCAGTTATAGAATCAGGACTCAGGTATTTGTGTAATTAAGCTTTTGTCCGCACTTAATCAACGGGAGGATGCCAACCACACAATTACCCAACGCCTGCGAGCAACAATTATAACTGGATTATTCATACGCAGACGCAAAGGCTGTAGCTCGACCGATAGCAGTTATACCTTCAACCCTTATGCCATCAAAACTCCAGGCAAAATGCTCAAACCATATTTGCAAGGGGATTAAACAGGGATAGAGTTTCTCCGGTCAATGGGTCTACAGCATCAGTTGCATCACCTTTGAATTCGTTGCACGAACGACAGGCTAAACAAACATCCTCCTCGGTTGTCTCTCCACCTTTAGAAATAGGCTGAATATGATCCTACGTCATAGGAATCCCGCTATTTGCTTCGCTAGTCAAGCAATAGCAGCAACGCGCTTGGTCGCTATTTACAATTCGATTTCGTAAACTTTCAGGAATATATGCAGACACTATGAATCATGGAGTTAGCACACTATGTCCCCGCCAACGTAGTAATACTGCTGCTTGGGCTTTTCGTAGCATAAAACGGTCAGCCTCCTGCCGCAGTACTGCCAACTCTATGCATTGGGCTTCAGTAAGTAAACCGCTTGAGTTATCTTCAAGCAAAATGTTGTATCGTTCCATGTCTGTGGTTGTTTTTCGACTATGGAAAATCTGCCACAGGGTATTATCATCTACTTTGTCCAAGGCAGCAAGGTCAGCCTGAAATTCCTCTGGTACATCATCCCATGTTGGGGGGCTGCCTACTTGTAAAGCATGAAGCATGACTTCTTCAAGAGGGCGCTGCGTAGCGTGGGCAGTATTAACTAAGCGCCGATAGAGTATTTCTGGTATTTGGAGAGTAACAGTTTCAGCTGGCATATTTAATCTTTACTAATAGCTAATTATTATACATTTAGTCAAGATTGAGTTGCGATTGTTTCAATTACATTTCTAATATTTACATCTAAAGATATTCTCAAGTTTGCACTGCAAATTCTTCTGGATCAATTCCCCAATTCACCCTGCGAATTGCTTCTCTTGCAGATGTTATATTAGGCGCTACTCGTAAAGCGTGAATGTATCGTGTGCTAGGGCAACGATTTTTATTCAATCAATTGTTTCGGACGTTGCTCTACTATAATTAGGATACATACTATAACCATCAGCACACTCAATAGCAGGTTTTCTTCGATCATGCTGGCGAGTTGGCTTGTAAAAAGAGAATCTGATATAACGCTCGCAAACTGCACAAGTCATTTTAAATGGGTAAATCCAACCACAATGCTTGACTATTAACTGAAATACCTCCCAATTTGTTCGATTTGTAGCACAACTTAATACTGCAATACAAAAATCTAATAAACTGCTAGCACAAACCCATTCTTCAAGTTTAATACAGTTATCAATTTTGCTTGTTAGTTGCCTAATCAGGTTTTTCCTCAATTGTGATTGAAGCTGTCTAGTTAGTTCAAGCTTTTCTCTCAAAAGTTGTCTATATAGCTGGTTAAACAGTTGCTCGTCTAGTTGTTGGTATATCTGCAAATCCAGTTGATTTCTCACTTGCTTCACTGGTTGTAAACGTTGTGACTTCAGTTGTTTGCTAAGTGGGTTTCCAAGGTGATGGTAAATAATTGTTTTAGCAGCGGCATAAGGACTATCATAAAAAACTATTTCTGGCTCATTAACATAACACAAAGCATAAGCTGCTTTTATTGCATCGGCTGCTTTTTCCCGATCAATTCTCTGAGTTGAAAGTGCTATCTTTCGCCACTCCCGATACACTGGAATTAAAGCTTCTTGTTCTGGTGTAAGGAAGGTAATAATTTTGTTTTCAGTCATCAGACGTTACTCTCGGTATACAGGGAGGTAGAACCTCTAATAAAAGTATTCCCAGGCTGAACCTGGGAAATAGATAAAGCTAGATAGAAGAAAGCTCCAGTTAACCAAACATTAGCCTACGCCACAGCACATCCCTTAGAGAGCCTGAACTCAGGCTCTCGAAAGCCTAAAACAATATGTTCTTTAGGAATTCCTGCTGCTGTCAAGTCGCTGGCGATACCGTGTTCGGTTCCGTTGCATTATCCAAATTTTGCTATTAATAATGTCTATATAAACAATACAAGCATGAACTCGGCGATCGCCATCCCATCCCATATTTACCATTAAATAGCGATCGTGTGTGTGATCAAAGACTACTTCAGTTTTAAACTTGCCGTAGGCGTAGGGAATAGCAGCATATTCAGATAAACTCTGCTCAATAATTCTCCGAGTTGATTAAAACACTACTTTACGACAATGAAAGGCTTCCGCATATTTATGAGGTGAATTTGACTCAATTCCTCTCAGCCTTAATATTGATAAAAAAGTATCTTCTGTAAACCACTGCTTTTCTTTTTGCGATTGAAAGCTATCAAGAATATACTTAACTTTATCCTGACAAATTTTTTCGTCTAGATGCACAAAAAAATTAGGTATTCCTAAATCGCCATCGTATTTAGGAATTTCATATTCTAAAATTAAATGATTTCTAAATGTGTTCCAAGTCAAATCAGAAATTAAGCGATGATCTTGATGCAAATCATGTCGATAGTGTGTAAAAATAATATCAGGGGTAAACTCCTGCTTAAATTGTTCAAATACTTCTTTAACTTCAATTCCGTGAAAAGGGAGAAAACCATCTCTAAATTTTTTAATTAATACTTTTGCTTTTACGTCTTTTAAAAACTTATTTGCACTATGATAAGCTTCCTGCTCTCTCTGTGTATTTGCACTAAATACAACCCAATAAAATTCAATATTTGAATAATTCTTTATTAATTTTAAGATAGTGCCTCCACAGCCAATTTCTATGTCATCGCAATGCGAACCTAGACACAGAACCTTGTAAGCTGAATCTGGCGTTTGCTCAAGTCTAAATTTAAGCATACTATAGAGGTTTTATTATTGATATTCGGTAAATATATTATTAAAGATACCCCCTTGACAAAGAAATTACAACAGATAACAGTTAAAAAAATAGTATAGGGCGTAAGGTGGGCAATGCCCACCCTACAGTTATAACCATCTTTATTTATTTATCAGCCCAAATTTAATAGCTGAGAATCACGCCCATTCTGATAAGAATTTAGACTAACTACCTTCTCTAAACCCTTCCACACAGCCCAAGGAGCATTACCTTGAGAATACATATCATCTAGCTGTTGTTGCTCTTTAAAGGTGTCCATGCAAGCCCAGAAGCCATCATACTTATGAGCAATTAGTTGTTCTTGTTGGATTAGTCTTTCAAACGGTTCACATACCAACTCTTCTCCTGAATTGATATATTGAAATATTTCTTGTTTGAAGATAAAATATCCTCCATTAATCCTAACACCAGCTTCTTTTACATCTTGAATGTTGTTAACTACACCATTTTCTTGCATGGTAACAAGATGAAAACTATGAGATGGTTTCACACATATAAAGCTAGCTATTTTATCCTGCTTGTGAAAATGTTCGATCATGTTGGGCAGATATAAATCTGTTAATCCATCACTATAGTTAGCTAAAAATACTTCTTCTCCTTCTAAATATTCTTCAACAGCTTTAAATCTTTGACCAATATTTGAATTCAAACCTGTATCGACAAAAGTAATCTTCCAATCTGCAATATCACTATTGCTAAGTTGAATTTTTTTGCCTCCTTCCATTAAAGTAAAATCGTTAGAAATGCACTCGTCATAGTTGAGAAAATAATTTTTGATTACATCTGCTTTATAACCAAGGCACAAAATAAAATCTTTATGTCCAAAGGAAGCATAATATTTCATTACGTGCCATAATATCGGTCTGTAGCCAATATGAACCATTGGCTTAGGAATACTTGATGAAAACTCTCTCAGCCTAGTTCCTAATCCGCCGCAAAATAAAACTACTTTCATTGCAGGTATCCTCATTTTTTGATTTGAACTGGACTTAAATGGGGTTGAAAAGAATTGCTAACAAATATGAACATGGGGAATTGGTACAACAAATTGACAGCCCCACTCGCGCACATAAGACATTTGTGCCATTATCTCGTTTTTAAGATTCCAAGGTAAAATCAACAGATAATCTGGCTTGGTTTCTTTGATTTTGTCTGGGTGAAAAATTGGTATATGTGTTCCTGGTAGTAATTTACCTTGTTTATAAGGATTGCGGTCTACAGTGTAGTCCAGAAAATCAGTTCTAATACCACAATAATTCAATAGTGTATTACCTTTACCTGGAGCGCCGTAACCAGCAATTGATTTCCCTTCGCGTTTAGCCGTAATTAAAAACTCTAAAAGTTTAAACTTTGTTTCTTCTACCTTCTTGCTGAAGGATTTGTAGTTTTCTATGTTACTAAATCCGGCAGCTTCTTCTCTAGCTTTTAGTTCCTTTACTTGCTCAGTAGTCTCTTTAGATTTATCTTCAGCATGACAAGCATAAATTCTCAAGGAACCACCATGAGTTGAGAGTTCTTCTACATCAAAAATTCTTAAACCGTGAGCAGCAAAAACCTTTTCAACTGTAATGAATGAAAAGTAACAGAAGTGTTCATGATAAATAGTGTCAAACTGGTTTTCTTCTATCAACCGCATTAAATGCGGAAACTCCATAGTGATGATACCCTGGGGCAGAAGTAATATTTTAATACCTTTGACAAAATCGTTCAGTTCAGGTACATGAGCAAGTACATTATTACCCAGTATTAAATCAGCTTGCTTGCCCTTGGCAACCAATTCGCGTGCCGTTTTTTCTCCAAAGAACTTTACAAGTGTAGGAATACCTTTGTTTATCGCAACATCAGCTACATTTGCTGCTGGTTCTATTCCCAAAACAGGTATTTTTTGAGCAACGAAATATTGAAGTAGATAACCATCATTGCTGGCTATTTCAACTACCTGACTTGAAGAATTCAAGCCAAAACGTGAGATCATCTTTTCAGTGTAATTCTTGGCGTGTTGTAGCCAACTGTCAGAGTAAGATGAAAAGTAAGCGTATTCGCTGAAAATTTCCCCAGGGTTTACATACTCTAGAAGTTGTACTAAAAAACAGCGATCGCACACATAAACATGAAGCGGATAAAATGGCTCCATTTGGTTTAGTTGTTCAGGAGTCAAGTAGCTTTCGCACAGCGGTGACATTCCTAAATCAACAAAGGTGTGTTCTAATGTTGTCCCACAGAATCGACAGCAATAAGGCTTCATTTTTGTATCCTTTTAGGTTAATTTATTAGCCCACCCGCGCATTCCTAGTTGGAAATTGCTCTACTCTTGTCTGTTCGCTACTAGTTTTTACTTTATTTAAACAGATATCTTATCCAAAAAAATAAATTATTCTGTTTGATTATCCCACTAATAATTATTTATTGGGATTACATATACTGTGAATCTATTTCTCTGCATATATTAGGTTTAGAGTTGATATCATTAGTATTAATTAAACGACAATGTACTAACTATAGCAACAACGCATAAATTGTTTTATGATTTTTTTTTTTAAATCTATGAAGATTGTATGAATTTTTTTTTAAGCTCAAATTGTTTAAACAGTATGTAAACAAGCTTTGTTTGAAATTATACGTTGATCAAATTCAATACTATCAAGCTTCAAAAAGCTAAATCCTTCAGACATGGATAAGATATGTCTAAAAAAAGTACAATTTATGACTAACTTTTTTAAATAATATTGTCATTATGAGCGAGCGCAAAGAATCCAGATTTCCCCGCTCAACAGTGCCAGATACCAGATCTCAGACTCTATTGGTTTTAAAGACAGACTCGACGGTTGATTTAATCGACTCTTTAGCATCCTTAAACTTCTGCGCGATCGGATGTTGTGTCTGCAAAAATACCCTAGCGCAGTTGCGCCCTGGCATACCGGAAATTGAGCCACCTGGATGAGTCCCTGCACCTGTAAGGAACAATCTATCTATCGGAGTTTTGTAATTAGCTATTTCTGGCAAAGGACGGAAGAATATCATTTGATCTAATGTCATGTCAATATGGTAGTAGTTCCCTTTGTAAGCACCTAACCTTTCTCCTAATTCGGCTGGACTTTCAACACGACGAGCAATAATCGAATTTTTCAAATTAGGTGAATAATCTGCTAATTTATCAACTACCCGATCGGCTACTTGATTTTTTAATTCATCTGTCCAACCTGTACCATTTAAGCCTGTACCTTCTGCACCTGCAATTTGGTATGGTGCAAAAAACTCAATCCAAACAGTATGTTTTCCTGCGGGAGCCATTGAAGGATCAAGTCCGGTAGGCATCACCACATACATAGATGGGTTAGCATCTGGGATTTCTCCCAAGGTACATTTACTATGTGCCTGTTCAACATGACTTACTGAATCTGCAATTAAGATTGAGCCAATTAAATATTCATCTTTGTGTTCGTGATGTTCAAAACACAACGGTTTATCTATTGCCAAATCAATTTTGAGAATAGTTTCGTTATTATTAACAATACGGCGTTCTAATCTGTCTCGTAAATGTGGATCGGCATCATCAACTTCGCTGGTGTCCATCAATTGCAAAAATACTCGTTTGGCATCAATATTTGATATTACGCCTTTGTTAGCGCGGTATTCTGTACCGTCAGCTACCTGCACACCTACAGCACGACCGTTATCAATTAAGATTTTCTTAACGTGCTGGTCTGTGAGGATGACACCGCCTTTACTTTTGACTAAATTTACCAATGCCTGCACCAATGCACCAGTACCGCCACGCGGTCTAGCCATACCTGGATTATGACGCATTGCCATCATAATCGCACCAATGGCAATTGTTTTTTGGGAGGGAGGCGCGCCGAGTTCTGAGGCTAGTCTTGCTAAGGGTGCTTTGAGAAATTCCTCGTCAAACCACTCGTTGAGGATATCCTCTGCGCTGGTTAACATAGTACGCACAAAGTCTAGGGTTTTATTTGGGGAACCGATGACGGAAAATAAATCTTTGAATTTTTTAATGCTGTAGTTGCCAAAAATATCTATAACTGACTTGGGTGGTGCATTGAACATGGGAACCATTGCACTGATTGCCCGTTGCCAGTAGTCTGTATATTGGGCGTATTTTTTCGCGTCGCGATCGCTATATCGGGCAATTTCTGCACAAGTTTTCTCTAGTGACTTATGTCCTAAAAAGTACTTACCATCTGGATGAGGACAGAACACAACTGGATCGCACTCTAGATACTCCAGTCCATACTTTTCTAGTTCTAATTCCTCTACCACTGGTCCTAAGTGAATAAACTCATGATCGATCGCACAAAGGTTAAATTTAAAACCAGGTGCTTCTTTTGGTAGGCATTCTTCCGTCGTTGCTGCACCGCCTGGAACTGAACGTTTCTCCAGTAGTAGGACGCTATATCCTGCTTTCAGCAGATAGGATGCACACACTAGCCCGTTATGTCCTGCTCCAATCATCACAACATCATAAGCTTGCATTGCCTCCCCTCCCCCTATTATGCATTTTCTTGATCTTAAAAATCAGTTATAAAATATACAATCGGTCGTGAGTTAGAAAAATATTACTTTTTAGGGATGCGTTAGGGAAAAAATTTTCCCTGCTTAGTGGCGATCGCCCTTTTTCTCAAGGAAGTTAGGATTTAGTAATGTCGCGCAAAGGCGCAAAAGTTTAGATTGAAATCTCCCAGCTGGAATTTTAGGAACACGAGCGCAAACAAAATCGAGGTATCGTATAGGTTAGTTCTAAAGGCTGATGCACTAAAGAGTCTATTTGTCAAATAATACTTATCAGTAGCAAAATTACAGTATAAAGCGAAGTGTCAGCTTATGCCGTCTGAACAAGAGAAAGCGACGAAACCAAGTGATAATGTCCTTACTCCACAGGAAAAGCCTTCTTTTCCAGTTGGTATTACTATTACTTTGCTCTTTTTAATTATTGGGTTGTTATTTGCATCTCTCTACTACGGCATTATCAACGTATAGCACGTTTGTTAAAGTCAGTGGGTGTAGTAGTACCCAAAGGGACACGCTATGAATGCTAGATGGATTATTATAGCTATCCGGTGTGGCTGTCTTGTTTGAGGTAGGTTACTCACTTGCTGACGATATGCCTGGGCAACTTAATCGGGCTGCTGTTGCTAAGGAAAAATTGTCAAGTTATTATTGAGCGATCGCTCGAAATTTTTCTGCTTTATCTTATCACTTGTAGCTTCTCCCTTTTTTAGGTGGAGTTTTGGCAATATTTACTAGTATCTCTTCCCGATGGGCGACGAGAGAAATATTGAAATAGTGTAACACTAAATGTAGTTATTTAATAAAAAAGTCAAAAGGTATAGTCATGAAAGACGACAAAAACTATTCCTTCAAAGGCAGCCCTAATGCTGGTTTAGTGCTTTCGATTTTGGCAATACTTGGTGCAATATTAGTTGTTTCTGTCGGTTTTTCAGGATAATTGTATATAGTTAAACCTCCAATCATCACCCAAAGAGCGGGAAGAGGAAATAACAGCCGCGATCGCATCTACCTTGGGGCAATTTATTTACTTTTTTGTCCCTGTGATCTTATGTTAGCGACGAATACGAGTAGAGCGATGTTTGCCCCAAACTCTCATACTCATAATACAGGCAATTAGCCACACCAGCCCCGCCGCATAACCAGCTGCTACATCAGTAGGCCAGTGAACGCCAAGATAAAGCCGACTAAAACCGATCGCGGCAATTAAAATAATAGTACAGATAAAAATTAATTTTCGGTGTTGGGGAAATTTGGTTGCAAGTATATAGCCGATTAGACCATAAATCACCAGTGACACCATCGCATGACCACTGGGAAAACTATTGTTACCAACGTCAACTATGCGCTTCCATAGTGCAGGTCTTGCCCTACCAAATAGATGTTTGAGCCAAACGTTAAGTCCAATAGCTCCGACTACTGCTATACCCAGTGTTGCTGCTGTTGAGCGTTGTCCCTTTTTGAGTAGCCAAATTCCCATCCCCAAAGAAATTACGAACAAAACAGATGGATCGCCAATAAATGTGATTCCCATCATGGCTTGATCGAGCAGTGTTGTATGTATACGCCTGATTGCTAGCAAAATGCTTGTATCAAAAGCGTAAGTTTCTTTCTCTAAAACTTCGTCGGCAATCTGAGCGAACGCCCATAAAGAAAAGGCAGCAAGGAGTATACCCCCGACTCTAATTCGCCAAATTAGTGAGAAAATCCGTGAATTACCTATGAGACTTTTAAGGCGCGATCGCATCTGAAATTATTTTTGCTGGTTATCTTCTGTGTCTAGGCAAAATTTTCCCAAGCTTGAACTAATACTTCGCTCAGGATGCGGCGTTGCTGAGTATCTAACAAGCTATCGTCAGCTAGTACTTGAGCGGTTAAATGTTCTAAGGATTGACCTTGAGAACGGACTAATTTAATTACTTTGGCGATCGCCTGGGCAATTAATTCTTCATTAACTGGCTTTTGTCGCAGAGCAACAATTTCTTGGGGACTGTCTGGGATGGGATAATGCATGGCGTGAGTTTACTAAGTTAGGGACTGTTTTTATTCTTCTGACCGAATTGTAAAGTTTTTTTAAAATTTCTCAGGAAACTTGTATTTGGCGAGTTTACCCTGGTCTGTGCCTTTGTCGCCTCTATCTGCATTGGTAATTAACAAAGCTAAAATCACCAAAATGAAACAACTTTTGTACATCGAAATCCCTACCCCAGATACAGCCGCAGTACGTACTTGGTTACAAGCGGAATTTGTACCTCTGATGGGGAAAAAAGTGATCACCCCTGAAGGCTTCAGAGTGCAGATGTTTAAAAATACAACCTCGGCAACAACTATTTCAGATTCTTCTGAACAAAAGCTAGGGGAGATCTCCGCTTTTATTTGGTCATTGCAGCGAACAACCTATCTCAAAGTCTTTCGCTGGGCAGATAAACCCCTACCAGGGGAAAAGCAAATTCTGCAAAGTCTAACAGCTGGGTTAAGAAGTAAATTTCCCAATCACTACCCAGAACCACCAGCGATTGATTCTCAACAATCAATTTTTGACGCACTAGCTGGGTATTACCCCCTCACCGTCAAGTATTTTCAGAAAATGCCCAATGGTGAATACGATCTGAAGCGGGTTTACTGGTGGGAACAAAGGTGGCGCGAAGGTGTGCGTAATCCGCAGCAGCCTCGACAGGTAGTGTTTTCTCATTCGAGGGGGCAGGCAGAGGGGCAGAGGAGCAGAGGAGCAGAGGGGAGTGCAAACATAAATTCTCCCCAGCACCCCACTTATGACTTAATCTATGTAGGTGGAGCATTGGGGGTGATTCATGCGGCGGTGATGGCGCAGCTGGGCTATCGGGTGTTGCTGTTAGAGCGGTTACCCTTTGGACGAATGAACCGAGAGTGGAATATTTCTCGTTCGGAGTTGCACAGTTTGATTGATTTGGGTTTGTTTACTCCCCTTGAGTGTGAAAGTATCATCGCCAGAGAGTACAAAGACGGATTTAATAAATTCTTTGATGGTAATAATCCACCCCATTTGAAAGCTCCGGTTTTACATACCCCTACTGTCCTGAATGTGGGATTGGATGCGGAAAAACTGCTTTCCCTATGTGGAGAAAAACTCCGAGCGGCGGGGGGTGAAATTTGGGATGAAACCGAGTTTATTCAAGCTGATATTGATATAGCACAAGTCGTTGTTCATGTCAAGCATTTGCCTACACAAGCAGAAAAACAGGTGAGTGGGCGCTTACTTGTGGATGCGATGGGAACGGCATCGCCGATCGCTTGGCAATTGAATGGAGGACGGGCGTTTGACAGTGTTTGCCCGACGGTAGGAGCAGTGATTGAGAGTGGATTTGATCCTGGTGTGTGGGATGGGATGTATGGTGATGTTCTCAACAGTCATGGGGATATCTCACGAGGGCGGCAGCTAATTTGGGAGTTGTTTCCAGCCGCCGGAGAGGAAATTACGATTTATTTATTTCACTACCATCAGGTAAATCGTGATAATCCTGGTTCGTTGCTTGAGATGTACGAAGACTTTTTCGCCATTCTGCCAGAGTATCGCCGTTGTGATGTAGATAAGTTGGTATGGAAAAAACCAACTTTTGGTTATATTCCAGGGCATTTTAGTGTGAAAAGCAGCGATCGCACCGTTGCCTTAGACCGATTAATTGCGATCGGTGATGCGGCATCGCTCCAGTCTCCCCTCGTCTTTACTGGCTTTGGTTCCCTGGTGCGTAATCTAAGTCGCCTCACAACTCTTTTGGATACTGCTTTGAAACACGATTTGCTCAGCGCCAAAGACTTAAATCAAATTCGCGCCTATCAAAGCAATGTTGCCGTCACCTGGATGTTTTCTAAGGGCATGATGGTTCCGACTGGCAAGTTCATCCCACCAGAGCGGATTAACTGTATGCTCAACAATTTTTTTGGACTTTTAACCGATGAACCGCCAGAGGTAGCAGATAACTTTATCAAAGATCGAGTCGATTGGCTAACTTTTAACCGACTAGCCCTCAAAGCAGCTAGGAGAAACCCCGCCTTACTTCTTTGGATTTGGGAATTAGCAGGAACTAAGGATCTTCTACGTTGGTTAGGTAGCTATTTTGACTTTGGTTTAAACGCTCTATTTAGTGCCTGTCTTAGCAGTTGGTTTCCCAGCTTACTGCGCGTGGGTCAGCCTTGGTTGGAACCGAGATCTCCCAAACTATGGCTAATGTTACTGGCACAAAGCTACGCTTTGACCGATGGTATGGGTCGTCCCCAATTAGCCATCCGCTACCAGCAATTAGCTGCTATTGGTTCCCAAGAGAATATAGTCGCTGGCGGCTAGAAGAAGAGGGGGAGCAGGGGGAGCACCCCTGCTCCCCCTGCTCCAGGGGAAATTACCTTTTACCTTTTACCTTTCACCTTTTCCCTTTACCCTTAACTGGTAACTGGTAACTGGTAACTGGTAACTGGTAACTGATTTCCCCTTTCATCCTTTTCTCTTTTGGGTAAAATTCGGAAGTTCAATGGCTGATAGAGATTTTCTGCCTTTGGGTGGATGTAATGGATAAACAACAGGTGAGGGCCAGTTAGAATTTACCTGACTGGGAATGGCTTTTGTTTGAGTTGAATCCTCCCCCTGGCATTGTCTTGTTTGTGGCAGTGAGGGTTCAGAAACACATTTGCTCTGGTGGCTAGCAGCCCAATTTGATTCATCGGGTTGGCGGCGCTCTTTTAAATCTTCACTATCTAGGATTAAATCTGCCCTATTGTCAGTTTCTTCCTGATCTAGCAAGTTGAATAAATCTTGCCAGTTAGCATTCTCCTGCTGTACATCAAAATCCTTAGTAAAGAAGAAACTTTGTTCAACCGAAGAGGTGGGGGAATTAAAGAACGCTGGTTGTCGATCATCTGTTGTTAGCCGTTCTTCGTTGTGTGTCCATTGACTACTAACAGTTGATTCTACCTTTGTAGGCTCTACATCGCTCCATGACGATGGTTGTACTACCCAAGGTGTTATAGGCTGAGCTTTAGGAAATAAAGACGGCGCTTGCTTTGAGTAAATTGTTTGCCCATTTGTGACACTGTATAAGCAGTCGTAATCATCTTGGGATTGATAGCTGCGTACTGGTGCATCTAAACACTTTTCTAGAGCAACTTTTAATTGCATAGTGTAGCGTTGCTGTCGAATTAAGCGAGTGCGTAGTTCTTGGCAAGAATTTTCTGTTTGGCTCAGTTCCTGAAACTTTTCGTTGTAGTTAGCCTGCGCCAAAGAACACTCTCGTTCCATCTGTGCAATACGTTCCCCGCTGTTTGCTAATTGAGTTGTTAAGGTTTTAATTGAAATTTGCTGGCGCTGTACTGTTTGATGAGCAGTTTTTAATTTATCCGACAGACACTCAACTTGATCTTTGGCATCTGCAAGATCGTCAAGTTTTTGGGTGAGCATTAACTGGGCAGTATGCGATCGCTCTTTTTCTAACTGCAATTCATCCTGACAATCGGCTAATGCTTGCTCTAACTGCACTACTTTTTCTAGTAAGTTAGTGTTAGAGCAACGCATTTGGTGAATTAAGGCAACCATCGAAGCTACATCATCGCAGGTGACTGATGGTATACTTTCGCGCTCCTCTACTCCTTCGGAAAATGTTGTCCAACTAACAAACTGAGAGTTTTCTGCTCCATACTCCGAGCCATCAAAGGGCATAGTGGCAGAATGATCGGCGATCGCCTGCTCCTCAAATAAATCCGCACTGTAAAAGTTTGCTGGCTTGGCTTGTGTTGAATTAACACAACTATACACTTCTGGAAATGGCGAACTCGTTGATTTGTTAGTTTCACTCATTGTCTTTCACCCAGCGCTTAACAACTGTTGACTGTCTGCCGCTATAGCATCTTTTTGCTCACAGGTCTATTTTTTAAATATTTTCTTCATTATTTAGACCTTCTTTAAAAAAAAATTAGATTTTATCTTATCGTTATACACTGCAAATTTCTTACTGTCACAGTCCATTAATATTTTTATATGTAGAAATATGAAGAAAGAGGGGAGAACTCTTGTGTCCTACCTGATTATTCATCCCACTTTTTCCCCTAAACTACCTTAATGTTATGAAAGTTAATTTATATCACAGTCAATAGCTGGGCAGCTAGAGCAGTTATACTTGTATTAACTTGTATTAAATAATATTAAGTAGCCGTGTGAACTGACTGATTAGTATAAATGTTCTATTCAAGTTTGTCTTTGTCCTTAGCTGTGCGTTAGACTGGTTGGCGCTATCTGTCAGTTACCAGTTACCAGTTACCAATATCATCCTTCGCGCCTACCCCTTCGGGATCGCTGTGCTACACACTTCGCGCCTTCGCGCCTTCCCCCAATCGCCCTTAACCTCTAATAACCAATGACGATCAACACCTAGTATTTCATGGCTCAAATAGGATTGCTATAGTAAACTGAAACATTCTCTCATTGCCAAGCTAAGTTTAGAAATCAATAAATTATTTGTGTTTATCTGCGATTTCGTTTCCAAGCTATCAAGACCAAATATTAATAATAAAAGCAAAAACCTCAAATAGTCTTTATCTTAAATTAATAATTTTATCTTTCAATTAAATTTCTAGATAAGCCGATATCCTTCTAGGCAGCAGTTATTTAAAAACTGTATAAGATGAAGATTGTTCCATAACCTAAAAATACAAGTCACCCATGCCCACATGACAAAAAATTTGTAATTGATGTAAATAAAAACTACCCAAGAAACAAATGTTATGACAATAAAAAATATATTTACATCTCAAAAAGCTTTTCACCAGAATGATACTGAAATTTCTACTGCCAGTTGCCCTATCTGTCACGATTATTTCATCTTTATCTTTCTTTTCTAGTGCTGGAATTGCACAAGAAGATCCCTTCTGCTTTATGATTAACTCATCTGGACAAGTAGTTAGCCTAAACAATTTGTGTGATGATCAAAGGCGATCTGCAAAAAAAGGCAGCTGGGGTGAAGGACCCTTTGATAAAGATGGATTTCCCATCGCCCTTTCTCCTGAATTGAATCGTCTCACAGCCGTTGTAAAAGCAAAACAGAAAAGAGGATTTAATAGCAAGGATTCAGAGGAACAATCTACTACTGAATATGAAGATCCAGAAGTTCAATCGGCATGAAAAATTTGAAGAATAGTTTGATGAACAAGATACCTTCATTTGCTCGAATGCAATAAATTCAAAAAAAGTTATCAACTTTGTATAGCCAATCAAAAGACTTAAACCGAGAGGAAGCTGAAAAAATTGAAGCAGAATATAATAAAATTACACATGAAATGAGTAGAGATTCCTGCTATACAAACATCATGCAGGCGTTCATCAAGAAGATGGAAGAATTACGATAATTCTAAGTTTGCTATTACTACTACAAATGTAATTTAAGGTGGGCATTGCCCTACTAACTACTACTTTGTTGTCAGGTGGGCGAAGTGTGGTAGTACCACATTGGGTCGGGAATGTCCAACAAATATAATTTAACGTGGGCAATGCCCACCCTACGTTTACTAACTTGGAAATGAGGGTAGCCAAAAATTTATAATCTAAGCGATCGCTTCTAATAGTCGCTCAACACTGGCATTATTAGACAGGAAAGAAAACAAATGTTTGTAGCGTAGTTTCCCTTGCTGATCTAATACAAATTGTGCTGGTAAAGGCGCTCCCAACGCTTGTCCTACACCATAAGCTCGAAAGATACCACAGCTAGGATCGCTTAGCAAGGGCATTTTTAATTTTAAATCATTTACTACTATCTGACTTTGCTTTTCGTCGGTACTTGTAATCATCAAAACTTCTACATTACGACTGGTAAACTGCTCGTAGTTTTCGTTCAAAGCTTTGATGTGAGGAAAGCACAAAGGGCAATATTGCTTTTCTGTGAAGATCCGAGTAAAAGCAAGTATTACAGGTTGCTTACCTTTGTAATTTGATAGCTTGACTATTCTTCCATTAGTAATATCTGGCAGTGCAAAATCTGGAGTCGTTTTTCCCAAATTTAGACTATTGCTAGCAGGAATTGGCAAAAAATTCCGAAAAAACCGCTCATTTAGTAAGCCGCTAAAGTCATTAGAAGTTAATACCATAAAGGCAAGTGCTGGTAGTAGTAACTAAGGAAGTAGGGAGTGGAGTAAAGGATGAAGGGGAAAGGGGAAAGGGGAAAGGGGACAAGGGGACAAGGTGAGAATTACTTTAAGCTTCCCCCTCTCTCCAAGTCTTCCCCCTCGCCTGCGTCCTCTTCTAGCCCCTAGCCTCTAGTCCTTATCTATACAGAAGCGAAGTAAACTTTCGACTTCACTGGGTCGGGTGTCATAGTTTTATCACCAGGTTGCCAACCAGCAGGACAAACTTCATCTGGATGGCTTTGGACGTACTGAATTGCTTGCAGTGTCCGCAGGGTTTCATCAACGTTGCGACCAAAGGAGAGGTTGTTAATTGTCGCGTGTTGGATAACGCCTTCTGCGTCGATGATGAATAGTCCCCGCAGGGCAACTCCTGCTTCTGGATCTAGCACGTTGTAGGCGGCGCTGATCTCTTTCTTAATATCGGAAACCAGGGGATAATTAAGGTCGCCAACACCACCTGCTTTGCGATCTGTTTGAATCCAGGCTAAGTGGGAAAACTCACTGTCAACAGAAACGCCCAAAACTTCGGTATTGACTGCCTTGAATTCATCAAAGCGATCGCTAAATGCGATGATCTCAGTTGGACAAACAAAGGTGAAGTCTAGCGGATAGAAAAACAGGATGACATACTTACCTTTATAGTCAGATAGTTTGATAGTCTTAAATTCCTGATCTACCACAGCTGTTGCAGTAAAATCTGGAGCCGCTTGCCCAACTCTGAGGCATCCTTCTGCTGCGTAACTTAGTGGCATTAACCAATTCTCCTTGGTGTGTCTACGTGAAAAAATACAGGCATTCGAGATTTACCCGTATATAGAATATTTACTTATTTACGAACTGTTACAACTATATCATAGTCATAACGATTTCTAGTTGGCAAATGGGTGATTTAGATACAAGAGAATGGCTACTGACCAATGGTTTGGGTAGTTTCGCCAGTGGTACAGTTTCAGATGCCCGTACCCGCACTTATCATGGCTGGCTGATTGCTGCCTTGACTCCACCTAGCCAAAGGACGCTCTTGCTGTCACACATAGATGCCAGCCTGGAAGTAGCCGAAGGGGTGGTGGCGCTTTCGACGAATTTCTGGAGTATTGGCATAGTGGAACCGTTGGGCTATAAACTGTTGCGTAGTTTTGAGCTAGAGCCAGTACCAACCTGGATTTGGGGTGAGAACAACTGGCAGCTAAGCCGACAGCTAGTGATGCCACGTTTTAGGGTAGGGGAGCAAAGGGAGGCACAGGGAGAAAAACCACTCGCCACTCGCCACTCACAATCCTCGTTTTGTAATCGCATATTGATTCAGTATCGGTATGAAGGTTGTGAGGAGGCGGTGCTAAAGTTAAGACCAGTGATTGGCGATCGCAACTTTCACCACCAGCAAAAAGCGCAGGCGAATTTACAGTTTTCCCAATTAATTGGTTCACAATACGTATGCCTACAAGCAATTAAACCAGGAATTGCGGGAACACCTTGGCAATTGCGCTGGAGCCTGGGAGAGTATCAAGCAGATGCAGTTTGGTACTGGAATTATTTATTACCAGAAGAAACTAAGCGCGGACTGGGCGATCGCGAAGACTTGTATAGTCCTGGCTACCTAAGTGTTACCCTCAAACCAGGAGAATCTGTGACTTTAGAAGCACAGGTAGATAATGGGATAACTCAATCTCCTTTGGATGCTACCCTCTTTGAACAAGCCGTAGAGGAAATTCGGAATTCGCAGATCGCAGATCGCCTCTTACCTGAGTGCTCTAATCCAAAATCCAAAATCCGTCTTGGAAAGTTTGGCGGCGAGGAAATCGACACCGCCACGCCAGTTCGCTCAACGGGGGGAACAGAGGCACCCTCCAGGCTCAACTTTCCGCAAAATCCAAAATCCCAATTGTGGCAGCAACTGTTACGAGCTGGAGATCAGTTTATTGTCTATCGACAATCAATTGCAGGACCTACCGTAATCGCTGGTTATCCTTGGTTCAATGATTGGGGAAGAGACACACTAATTGCGTTGCCAGGATTGGCACTCAAAACACAGAGATATGACCTGGCAAAAGGATTACTACAAACGTTTGGTCGTTATTGCCGTTATGGTCTAATTCCGAATGCATTTCCTGATACCGATGCCGAACCGTTCTATAACAGTATTGATGCAACGCTGTGGTGGATTGAAACTTTGGGTCTTTACCTGGAAGCTACCCAGGATTGGGATTTTTTAGCCCAACAATACCCTATTGTACAGCAAATCTACAAAGCTTTTACCACTGGCACTAAATACAATATTCAAGTTGATGCTGCCGATCAACTGGTGAGTTGGGATGCTCCCAATGTAGCGTTAACTTGGATGGACGCAGTGATTTCGGGTAAACCTGTCACCCCAAGGCGCGGCAAGCCAGTAGAAATTAATGCTTTGTGGTACTCGGTTTTATGTTGGGCTAGTAATTGGGCAGAACGTTTGAGCCACAACCCAGAAGCTAATTCGGAGCGTCTGAGCAACCAAGCGCGACGCTATGCTCAGCAAGCACAACAGGTAAAACTATCGCTGCAAAAGTTTTGGAATCCAACTATCGGTTATTTATACGACACAATTGAGCCAGACGATCGCCCTAATACCCAAGTTCGTCCCAATGCTGTTTTGGCTTTGTCGCTGCATCATTGTGCATTTCCCAATAGTCAAGGGCAACAAATACTTCAATTAGCTAATAGCACCCTTGTTACACCCTATGGACTGCGTAGCCTCGATCCTGCCGATCAAGAGTATGTTGGTAGCTATGCCGGAACGAGCCAACACCGCGATCGCGCCTACCACCAAGGTACGGTTTGGGCTTGGTTGATTGGTCCATTTATCCGTGCGAGTAAGCGTTTTTACGGCTCTCCACCAGTTGGGTTTGATTGGCAACCCCTGCTCGATCATTTCCAGCAGCAAGCCTGTCTTGGCTCGATCTCCGAGATTTTTGATGGTGATGCCCCTCACTCACCCCAAGGAGCGATCGCCCAAGCATGGTCTGTCGCCGAATTAATCCGTCATTGGGATGATATTGGGAAATAGGGAGTAGGGAGTAGGGGAAAGGAAACAGAAGACAAAAAACAGGAGACAAAAGACAGAATATTTAATTCTTTCATCTCCCCCCAACCCCACTACGCGAGTGACCCCCCTGCCCCCCTATCCCCAGTTCCTTCGGAACCGGGGACACCGAGTCCCCCCAGCTCCCCTAACAGAGGTGTTGGTAATTTCCTACAATGGTCGCAGAGTGATTTTTAAAAGAGAGCAGCGAATAAATGCCTAAAACCGTTGCCGATGTTATGAGCCGCGATCCGATTGTTGTGCGCCCCCAGACTCCATTAAAGGAAGCCATTCAGACTTTGGCAGAGCGCCGAATCAGTGGTTTGCCTGTTGTAGATGAAGGAGGCAAATTGGTAGGTATTGTCTCTGAGACAGACTTGATGTGGCAAGAAACTGGTGTTACTCCTCCCGCCTATATCATGTTTCTTGATAGTGTCATATTCTTAAAAAACCCTGTCCAATATGAGCGCGATCTGCATAAGGCATTGGGGCAAACCGTAGGAGAAGTGATGAGCAGCGATCCGGTGACTGTTTCACCTGACAAACCCCTAAAAGAAGCTGCACAACTGATGCACGATCGCAGCGTTCACCGTTTACCTGTAGTTGATACCACTGGAAAAGTTATTGGCATCCTCACTAGGGGTGATATTGTACGGGCAATGGCGGCAGGTGAATAGGGAAGCTGAAGGGAAAAGGGAAAAGGGAAAGGGGAAAAGGGAAAGAATTAATATTCTGATCTCCTGTCTCCTGTCTCCTGACTACTGACTAGATATGGCATAGGTGACAGATAATTTAAATATAGTGATAACAAACAATTAACTAAAAAATGAGCGTTAATCCTGAGTCGGTGAAGCAAATGCTCGGAGCGGAAGATTTGGGCGATCGCTTACGAGCTGTAAATCAAATCCGAGAATTAGAAAATAAGGCGATCGCGTTTGAGCTTGTTCAAACAGCCATTAAAGATCCTAATGCCCGTGTCCGCTATTGTGCTGTTAGTCAAATGGATACCTTGGGTGGACAGGATTTGACCATCTCTTTGAACTTGTTGCGCGATCGTCTCCTCAACGATCCAGAACCGGATGTACAAGCAGCAGCAGCAGACTGCATCGGCGCTCTTAAATTAACTGATGCTTTTACAGACTTAGAGCAAATTTATCACAACACTTCTGAATGGTTAGTCAAGTTCAGCATCATCGCCACTTTAGGAGAATTGGGTGATCCACGTTCATTTGAGCTACTGCAACAAGCTCTCTCCTCTGACAATGATTTAGAAAGAACTGCTGCTGTTAGCTCACTAGGTGACTTAGGAAATATGCAAGCAGTTGAGCTATTACTTCCCTACGCAAGCGATCCTGATTGGCAAATTCGCTACCGAGTTGCACAAGCTCTAGCTAAACTAGGCGGTGTCCAAGCCCAATCTACTTTAAAAACTTTGGCTCACGATCAAGTAGAAGCAGTGGCTCAGGAAGCTAAAAATGGTTTGAACTCTAGCGGTTAAAACTACTACTAACGCTGCTGTGCCTGTGTAAATACCAATTTACTTTATTTTGGTTAAAGGTAACGAATTTGGCGACAAAAAATTAATCCAGCCCTGTTTTAAAGATCCCTCAACGGGGGCGAAGAATACTGGTGATGAGATGAGAGATGACGGGAGGAATAATTCCCCCCGTCACTCTCTCGGCTGGATTAATTTTTCCAGCTTTGCCTCCGGTCAGCAGCTAAACATCTGTCAGTTGCGATATCTTGGGAGATTCTAGCCCATGCGATCGCCTCTGTCTGAAGACGTGCTGCTTCGCGTCTACGCAATTTTAGAAGATTAATCCTTACCTGACAGGAGGAATATTCCTGCAATCGCGCCTTTGTACCTATGCCAGCCAAGAGGGTTACAATTTGAGGCACTCAAAGCAGGATTTAAGGCGTGACACTATCAAGTGCAGACAAGATGCAACGCTCATTTTCAAGCTTTTGTTCTGTAGGGGGAAGAAAAAGTTATCATTGCAGTGGGGTTACAAAGACTGCAATGAGCAAAGCGTGGGTTTATGGACAAAGAAGCTGTGCGATCGCACTCATATTCGCCCAAACCATCAATACTTCCCACAACCTTTGCCGAAAGTGTTGCTCAAATCAAAATTTTTGCGTTGCAGGAATTCGATCGAGAAATCGTTGACAAGCAGCTTTATTATCACACCCGCGATCATGTGAGCAATGTTGTGCGACGCACGAAGCAGATTTTTCAGACGGTTAGTGCCGATTGGAAAGTTGCATCCGACAAGCTTTTTCGGATGGAATTACTGCTCGATCTTTGTGCCGATGCCCATGATATGGTTCAGATATTTGTTCCCCAAACTGAGGTTCACACTTCCAGAGTGCGAACGCCTGGAGTGAGTGAAATGGCAACTATTGAGCGATTGCTGGAGTATATTAACGGGTTAAACCAGCAATTGGAAAAATACGATCCTGACAGCCCAGCGAAATTAACTCATGAGGATATCACAATTATCCGAGATGCGATCGCAGCAACGATTTGTGCCTACGATCCCACCGAGCAAGCAATTTATCAACCTGATCTTTATGACCAGAATAAATCATTATCACCAATCGCTCGTATTCTTGCCCTAGCCGATATTGGTGCGTTAGGAATAGACGGGGTAAAAGTTTACAACCAGGAAGGAAGCCTAATTGTTTTAGAAGAAAACCTCGATCTAATTCCACTTCTTTTAAATGGCACAATTTACACTTTAGGTTCAGACAATTCGGAGTATCACAATATCCACAAACGCTTACTCAAACGTTGCCGCTTTCAAGTAAACTTTGCTAAAAGTCGGCTTGCTAGGTTTGAGCGTGAAGTTGCAGACTTTTCACCAAATGCAATTTCAAAGCTCAGCTTAGAAGTATTTAAGTACTTAAATACTTCAACAATTCAAGAAATTGAAGCGACAACACCAACCGATGAAAACGCAACTCTTGAAGAACTACTTCAGTTTTTTCAGTTTGAGCGATATATCAACATACCTTAGAAGAATGAATATTTCATTTACGAAGATTGCAATAAATTCTTCAGTTCTTGCTCTCGGTGATTGAGCCTTTCTGCCAATAAATTTACAATAAACCGATGAATATTGGATGCTAGCAGGGGATTGGAGGCTTCAATCTGCTCAAACGCTTCGGTTGGTAAAAAATACACAGTGCTTGGTTTGTCCGCCACGACAGATGCCATGCGTAGCGTTTTGCGGTAAAGTCCCATTTCCCCAATCGTATTGCCAACCGTGTAGGTGCGAATGCGCTTGGTTTGCCCTTCACCTAATTCTAGCACTACGCTTACTTGCCCCGAATCTACAAAATATAGTCCATCAAACGGATCGCCTTGCCGGAACAAATGTTCTCCTTCAGCTAGTTGACGAATTTCCAGACATTTCATCAACTGATCGACTTGTTTTGGATCGGAAAAGTCTGCTTTTAGGTATTCGGAAAGCGATCGCGCTTCTTTTTGAGTTAGATTACTCTTTTGTAGAATTTGTTGTTCGCACCACTCAAGTCCCCGATCCAAGTCAGGAAAAACATGACAGAATGGATCGTCTGCTTCTAGGCAATCACCTTGCTTCAGGCGTTGCATCGCTTCTGATGATAAATTGGTGAATAGCAAGTGAACCTGTTTTTGTCCGGCGACTTGCTTGAGTTTGGCAAAACTAAGAACGGCTGAAGCATCTAATCCACTTACCAGACGAAAATCTAGGATCACATATCGAACTTCCTGCGATGTGGGATGAGCGATGCGATCGCGGATTTGGTTAAGCAATTTATTCGCTGTTCCAAAGAAAATTAGTCCTTGCAATTCCAGAATGTAAATTTGATCTCCTTCTGCTTGCAGGATATCTGTCTCTTCCTCAGTTCGCATTACATTGCTGTGATGATAAGCACCAGAGCTTACCCGTTTGGTAATTGTTAACCGACTGTAATTGATCACAAATAGTACAAACGCGGCAATCAGCCCCACTCCAATTCCCTGGAGATAGCCCAATGTAGCTGTCACTAGGACAATCAGAACGATGATTGCGTAATCTGAACGCGAAAATTTGAACCATCCCCGATAGAGCCATTCATAAAAAAATTCTATTCCTAGCAGGAGGGGAATTCCGACCAATATGAATTTAGGAATGAACGATAGCAGCGCCGCGCCACCTACTAGCATCGCTAGGCAGATTCCAGCGACTATCCCACCCACAAGGCGACGGTTTCCCCCTAAATTGCGAACGAGTGTATTCTCTCCTGTACTTGCAAATCCGCCGATACCGCCACCGATTCCCGACACGATTGTGCCAGTTCCAAACACTTTTAACTCATGATTAAGATCCAAATCGCGCCCCGCCAGTAGCTCAATTCCGTTTGCATTTAGCAACAGCGCCATAGAATCAATTAGCCACAGTGCTGCTAAACTCGGAATTTGCCTAGAAACGATCGCCCAGTCTGCCCCACCTAGAGACTGGAATGTAGTAAAGTTATAAAGACCTCCAGGAGCAATTTTCGCCAGTAGCAAACCCTGAGACTGTGCCTGTGCAATTGGGGTTCCCGTGATTGCCAACCCCACATAAAACAGTATGATCGCGCTGACAATAATCCCAGGAATCACCAAAAAATGATCGATGCGGTGAGGCAGCGCAAACATCGCAACGGCAAAAATCAGACCAGGAACCCACTGAAGCAATACATTCGGTTGAAACAATGACGCAATTGTGAAGTGGTGGTGATCGATTCCACTAATTGTATGGAACGCACCTAAAATTAACAGCGCTCCCGTTCCTGCCAAAAAGCCGCCCACGACTGGATAAGGAATAAAGCGGACGAATCCACCTAGCTTAAACTGTCCTAAAGCAAGAAAAATCGTCCCAATGATTACGGTGTTGAGAATAATCGTGGCTGTAACTGTAATCAGCTTTTGCTCAAACGGAGCGTTTGCCATCTGCTCAAAGATTTGCCGAGCCACCAGACTCAGAACCGGAATGCTAGGCTCTGATACAGTCGCAACAACGGGGGCATAGGAACTCAAACAAGTGGCGAGCGCACTCACAACCGTCGCACTAAATATAATCAGCCCAATCCCCATAGGCATAGCGGGAGAGAGTCCCCCAGAAAAAATCACTGTGCCAAACGAAGCGGCGGTGATCACGATCAACAGTCCCATTGTCGCGCCTGCGAAGGAATTCAAGACGAGACGATTTGCAGCAGGTTTGGAATGCGCTATAGTAGCCACTTTTTATCGAATTGCAGAATGTGATAGCATTTTTGCATAACTTTTTCATAATACAAGTATTCTGAAGCGACCCGTTCACATCAAGCTGTAACATCTTCCTTAAGACATAACCTTGAAGGCTGGGATTGAGAATTAAGTTTATTAAGATCATGCGGGTTGATGGGAACTTCTAACTATGCAATTGCAATCAGCACTCGACTGGACAATCGCGCAAGCTAAACATCTTTTTCAAGCTTTATTAAACTTCTTTAATATCAGTTTGTTTACGTTTGGCGGAGAGAAATTTTCCTTTAAATCGATTACCGAATTAATTATTCAAGCGATCGCAGTAGTGCTGATTGCAGGCGCAATTAAGCAACTGCTAAAACAACGAATTCTGCCTCGCTTTGGTTTGGAGGTTGGCACACGGGAATCACTTTCGGCAATTACAAGCTATATCGTTACGATTATCGGTTTTTTATTTGTTCTGCAAACAGCCGGAATTAACCTGAGTACTCTTGCTGTATTTGCTGGGGCGCTGGGAATTGGATTTGGAATTGGACTGCAAAATTTAGCTAGTAATTTCATTAGTGGTCTGACTTTACTGTTTGAACAACCGATCAAAGTGGGTGATTATGTTGAAGTTGATAATTTAGCCGGAACGGTTGAACAAATCGCCATTCGTTCTACTACGATTCGCACCATTAACGGCGTGTTTGTAATTGTGCCAAACAGTCGTTTTCTCGACAACAATGTGGTAAACTGGAGTTACCGCGATCCGAAATGTCGGATTGTGATTCCCGTTCGGGTGACAGAAGAGAGCGACTCGCTCACAGTGATGGAAGCCTTGCTGTGCGCTGCCCGTCAAGAATCTAGAGTTTTATCGTCTCCATGCCCAGAAGTATACTTCAAAGGTCCTAAAAAAGATACTTTGAGGTTTGAACTGTTGGTTTGGATTTCCAATCCCGTAGAGATGGATTCGATCAAAAGTGCATTGCAATTTCTGATTGAGGCAGAATTCCGCGATCGCGCTATTGACACCAAAATAGCCGAGTCACTCGTGCTGGAAAATCTGCCTTCCCTGGCGGCGTTGCTTCAACCGTCAAGTGGGGGGGCGACGAATGGAACACAGAGCAATGCGATCGCATCAGAAAAACCGATTGGCGGCTGGATGTTGCGCGATCTGCTGCGAAAAGTCAGCTATTTTCAACAATGCGGTGATATTGAACTGCGGCAAGTGATTGAGAAGGGATACCGCAAGAAGCTAGCAAGCGGTGAAATCATTTGCCGCGAAAACGATCCTGGTGATTCATTCTATATCATCCTGTCAGGTTCGGTCGAAGTGTTTGTCGAATCAATCGCCAAACAAGTTGCGATTCGCAGATCTGGAGAGTTTATTGGGGAAATGTCGCTGCTGATGGGTACTCCCCGACTGGCAACGCTTCGGACGTTAGAAGAAACTATTTTGTTTGTAGTCGATCGTGATAACCTGCAAAGCCTGCTAAAAAATCATCACGACTTAGCAGACAAAATTGCCGAAGAATTATCCCAACGTCAGGAAGCTTTGAAAAGCTTGGGCATTACGATTGGCACAGCAACCCCAGAAGAAACGCCGTTTACCCAAATCCGCAAACGAATTGGAGCGATTTTCGGGATTTGAAAAGAAAGCTGTTAGCTGGCGCGCTGGTAATTGGTAGTCGGTAGTTGGTAGTTGGTAATTGGTAATTGGTAAAAGGGGAAAGGGTAAAAGGGTAAAGAGGTATTGCGGTAAAGGTGAAAGGTATTTTCTCCTTCAGCTCCCTCAGCCTCCTCAGCCTCCTGATCTCCCCCTACTTTCTTCTAGCCTTGGGGAGGAAGTCAAGCAGAATCGATTGGATTTACACTTTAATTGGTATGCTTTGCCAATAGTGCCAGGTAAAGTTTTAGTCTGAGGCGATGTCACGATAAGCAATGCTAATGCTACTGTTTCATGCTGGAGACAACCTTTACGCCTTAGACAGTTCTCAAGTCGTCGAGGTGCTTCCAATGGTCGTGCTCAGAAAAATTCAGCACGTTCCAGATTACGTTGCTGGAGTTTTCAACTATCGCGGCAGTATTATTCCCGTCATTGACCTGTGCTATCTGATTCAAGGAACAGCTTGCCGCCCCCGTTATAGCACCCGCATTATCATAGTCAATCATACTACAAAAGACGGCAGAGAGCATCGTTTAGGGCTGATGGCAGAACGAGTAACGGAAACCTTGAGCCGACCTGATCTTGACCGAAAAAACGTTGAACGAGTGAACAATAATGTGTCCTACCTGGGAGAAATGTTTATGGATGAAAAGGGCATGATTCAACTGGTTCACTGGGAGCATTTGATCGCGGAAGTCCAACAGGCATCTTTATTAGCCGGAGGAAACATTCAGACGAATGGTGCAAGCAGCAATTGAGACAATGCTGAGGCAGAAAATTGGCTTAGATGCTAACAGCATCGGTTCTAGAACGATCGCCAGAGCAGTTGAGCAAAGGCGATTAGCTTGTGCCTTGCCCAATCAAACGTCTTACCTACATCGCTTGCAGACATCAGCTCAAGAACTGCAAGAACTGATCGAAAGCGTAGTCGTTCCAGAAACTTGGTTTTTTCGAGACAAAGAACCCTTTATATATCTGAGTCAGTACGTCAAAACCGAGTGGCTAAAAGCAAATTCGAGCATTCTGCGCGTTCTGAGTGTACCTTGTTCAACCGGAGAAGAACCATTATCGATCGCCATGACGCTGTTAGATTCTGGTTTGACTGCTCGCCAGTTTTGCATAGATGCGGTTGACATTAGCAAACGTGCCTTGCTCAAAGCGCAACAAGGCATCTATAGCAAAAGATCCTTTCGCGGCGGTGACGGTTTCAAGGCTCAAGGGCGCTACTTTCAGGAAGTTGCAGGCGGGTATCAAGTCCGCCCGATCGTCCGCGAAAGGGTAAAATTTATGCATGGTAATCTTTTAAAGCCAGACTTTTTATCCCAGAGCAAATACCACATTATTTTCTGCCGCAATCTATTGATTTACCTGGATGATGCTGCTCGGAGCCAAGCGATCCAAGCATTAGATCGCGCATTAGCTCCTGGTGGTTTATTGTTTGTGGGAGCAGCAGAAACAGCGCAAATCACCGCCAAACACTTTACACGTATTCGTCATGGGTTCGCGTTTGCTTTTTGCAAAGAAAATCGCGCCTCTGTGCCAGATGTTAAGCCAAAGGCGATCGCCCAGGCGGTTAAAGTCAACGCCCCCGAAACTCTTGCGCCCCCGAACCCTCAAATTGCTCAACCTGTTCGTACCCAATCATCGTCCAAACTTGAAATTGCTAAACAATTAGCCGATCGCGGACAATTGGCAGAGGCAGCCACGAATTGCGAATCTTATTTAAGTGTAAACCGCACCGATGCCCCAGCATATATTTTGTTGGGCGAAATCTATCAAGCACTCAACCAACTTGAAAGAGCAGAACAGTCCTTTCAAAGAGCGATTTATCTCAACCCCCATTCTATTGAAGCCTTAATTCATCTAGCACTGTTGAAAGAACAACGAGGCGATCGCGCTCGATCAGAAATCTTAAGGCAGCGCGTTCAACGGCTGCTCAAAATTCAGAAATAAGCGTTTTAACAACGGTTCTTTGCGATGTGGAATCGAATCACAAATCGGATTTTACTTGGCTACTCAATCCCCCTTTTGTTTCTGCTGGCATTGAGTGCAATAGTTTACTCTTCTACCGCGAATGCATTCAAATTGCAACAAGAGGCGGATCGAACCGAAGGAATCATTAGGAATACCGATGCAATGGTAGATGGAGTCAATCGGATGATTGGCGGCACACGCGGCTACCTAATTTTCCCCAACAATCAGTCTTACCTGGATGCTTATAACGAAGGGCGCGAAGTGTTTGTGGAAAAAAGTAAAAGTCTGGCAGCCATTTCTGATCCTCAAACACGAGAACTTGTGAATGATCTGTATCAATTGGCTGAAAATTACGATCAAATTTCGCGGAACGTTATACAGTTGGTTAATCAGAACAACCTAGACCAAGCGAGGGTGGAAGCGAGCAAACCTCGCATCCGAGAAGTGATCGATCGCCGCGATCGGCTCGTCACCGCTCTACAAACTCAACTGAATCAAACTTCTCAAGCTGTGAGAAACTCTCAGCAGTTTTTGCTGGGGCTAATTATCTTCGGCACAGCACTAACGATTCTGGCAACGATCCTGGCTGGGTTGTGGACTACGTTGCCCCTCAAACGGCAACTTCCCAAAGTCGTGAATGCGGCAACTGCGATCGCAGATGGAGATCTCACTCACGAAATTAGAGTTACAAGAGATAGAACTGAAGTAGGGCAATTGCTCAGAGCGTTTCAAAACATGACCAAAAATTTGAATTCTTTGATCGCTCAAGCGCAAAAGTCGGGAATTCAAATCAGTACGTCAACGACTCAAATTGCCGCCGCCGGTAGACAGCTAGAAGCAACCGTAAATCAGCAAGCTGCCTCTATGCACGAAGTGAATGCAACCTCTCGCCAAATTGCGCTAACGGCTGGCGACTTGGTGAAGGCGATGGACGATGTAGCTCGAACGGCTCTGGCGACAACTGAAGCAGCATCAAAAAGCCAAAACAATTTAGAAAAAATTCAAGCGGCAATGCAAAATTTAGTGCTGGCAACAAACTCAATTTGCTCAAAACTGAAAATAATGGATGAAAAAGCGAACAATATCAACAACGTTGTCACTACGATTACCAAAGTAGCCGATCAAACAAATTTATTGTCTCTCAATGCGGCGATCGAAGCCGAAAAAGCAGGCGAGTACGGTGCAGGATTTGCCGTAGTAGCACGAGAAATTCGCCGTCTGGCAGATCAATCGGCGGTTGCTACCTTAGAAATTGAACAAATGGTCAAACAGATGCAATCTAGTGTATCGACAGGCGTGATGGAGGTGGATAAATTCAGCTCTGAAGTTGCACAATATGTCGAAGATGTCGGCACGATCAGTGTCCAAATCGCTGGTTTCATCCAAAATGTGCAGTCTTTGGCTCCCCAGTTTGGAGTTGTTAGCCAGAGTATGGATGAGCAATATCGTGGGGCGGAACAAATTAGTATAGCGATCGCCCAACTAAGTGAGGCTTCTGCTCAGACAGTACAATCTTTGCAGGAAACGAATAACGCGCTCTCGCAGCTTGATGATGCCGCCCAAGGCTTACAGCGAGAAATTTCCCAATTTAAGGTATAAATGGAAACAATTACGCCTCATCAGGTAAATGATTGCTCAAATCACATCAGTGTAGAGAGCAGGGGGAGCAGGAGGGACAGGGGGGCTTTTGGGGAGATGGACAAGATGAAGAATTAACTATTCTGTCTTGTGCCTTGTGTCTTCTGTCTTCTGACTCCTGACTCCTTTCCCCTTTACCGCAATACCTCTTTTCTTTTAACTGGTAACTGGTAACTGGTAACTAGTAACTGATTTCCCTTCCTCCTTCCCCAATAGGATAGATCTATACTTTGATAGATCCTCTCTACTTTAGAAATGGGTCATGGTGAGCTGGTTTGCATATGTTGAATCGCTGGAAAATTAGCACCCAAATTGCTGCGGGGTTTACCCTGGGCTTAGCGGTCTTTACAATAATCGGTATTATTTCATACCGAGGTACAGAGCAGCTCATTTCAACCGCTCGTCAAGAGAAGCACACCTATCAGGTGTTGGGTGAGTTAGAAGAAATTCTTTCGTTGATGAAAGATGCGGAAACGGGGCAACGAGGATATCTGCTGACAAGTGATAATCGCTATCTCGATCCATACAATCAAGCGCGAACTGCGATTGGGGCAAGAATTGGCACACTCAGGGGTTTAGTCCAAGACAATCCGAATCAACAAAGCTATCTTCAAACCCTAGAACCTTTAGTCACTCAAAAACTAGCTGAACTCGATACTACAATTCGTCTCAAACAAACTGAGGGAACAAACGCCGCGCTAAAAGTCGTCCAAACCGATCAAGGTAAGCGTTTGATGGATCAAATCCGAGATATAGTGTCCCGTATGAAAGCGGTCGAGCGGGATTTATTGCAAAGGCGATCCCAAGACGCTGAAGTTTCTGCTCGTCACACCTTGGATAGCGTGATCTACGGGATGCTGTTTGGTATTTTGCTCCTTACTCTCATCGGCATAGTTCTAAATCGTCAGATTACACAGTCGCTTAATCGCGTCTCAAAAATTGCTGCTCAGATCGCGGCTGGGGATTTAACTCAAGAAATTGAAGTTACAAAAGATACCACTGAAGTAGGGCAACTGCTGGCAGCGTTTCAAAACATGACTAAAAGTTTGAATTCTTTGATTACTCAAGCGCAAAAGTCGGGAATTCAAATTAGTTCGTCAACGACTCACATTGCCGCCGCCGGCAGAGAGCTAGAAGCAACGGTAAATCAGCAAGCTGCTTCGATGCACGAAGTCAAAGCAACCACTCGGCAAATAGCGGCAACGGCTGGCAACTTGGCGAAAGGAATGGACGATGTAGCTCGAACGGCTCTGGCGACAACCGCAGCAGCATCGAACAGCCAAAACAATTTAGAAAAAATTCAAGCAGCAATGCAAAATTTAGTGCTGGCAACAAACTCAATTTCCACAAAATTGAGAATTATGGATGAAAAAGCGAACAATATCAACAACGTTGTCACCACGATTACCAAAGTAGCCGATCAAACAAATTTATTGTCTCTCAATGCGGCGATCGAAGCCGAAAAAGCAGGCGAGTACGGTGCAGGATTTGCCGTAGTAGCACGAGAAATTCGCCGTCTGGCAGATCAATCGGCGGTTGCTACCTTAGAAATTGAACAAATGGTCAAACAGATGCAATCTAGTGTATCGACAGGCGTGATGGAGGTGGATAAATTCAGCTCTGAAGTTGCACAATATGTCGAAGATGTCGGCACGATCAGTGTCCAAATCGCTGGTTTCATCCAAAATGTGCAGTCTTTGGCTCCCCAGTTTGGAGTTGTTAGCCAGAGTATGGATGAGCAATATCGTGGGGCGGAACAAATTAGTATAGCGATCGCCCAACTAAGTGAGGCTTCTGCTCAGACAGTACAATCTTTGCAGGAAACGAATAACGCGCTCTCGCAGCTTGATGATGCCGCCCAAGGCTTACAGCGAGAAATTTCCCAATTTAAGGTATAAATGGAAACAAGCAAGCAGCATCAGGTAAATGATTGCTGGAATCAGATCGGAGTAGAGGGCGATCGCTCTTGTGTCGAGCTAGAAAAGCTAATTCACTGCCGCAACTGTCCCGTCTATTCGACGGCGGGACGCAGTTTACTAGAACGGGAACCACCTGGCGACTACTTAAACGAATGGACGGCTGTTTTAGCTGCTCCTGTTGCCCAACCTTCCACGCATTTAACCCCGCAAGTTGGCTTCAAAATCGGACGGGCAGAAGACACCTTTGGAGCGATCATTTTTCGCTTGATTGATGAGCGCTTCGCCTTACCCGTGCGAGTGCTGCAAGAAGTCACCCGTCCATCTGCTATTCATACACTGCCCCACCGCAGCAATGACTTGTTGTTGGGGTTAGTCAACATTCGCGGTGAAATTCTACTTTGTGCTTCTTTGAGTCATCTTCTGGGGCTGGAAACTCCAACAAACTCACCGTCTAGCCACATATACCAGAATCGAATGCTTGTGGTTGGACACAAAGACAGCAAATGGGTGTTTTCGGTCGATGAAGTGTATCGAATTCACCGCTTTCATCTGGACGAGTTAAAAGCTGCGCCTGTTGTCGTTGCCCTCGCAAATGAAACGTATACCCAAGGGGTAATTGACTGGCACAACAAAAAGGTGAATTATCTAAATCCAGAGCTTTTGTTTGATGCCCTCGATCGTAAGATTCTTTGGTGAGGAGGGGAGAAAGTATGCGCGATTACTCCATGCTGGATCTGTTTCGTCAAGAAGTGGAAACTCAGGTGACAAACCTGAAGCAAAGCTTATCGATTCTCAAACAACAGCCGTCGTTGAACAGCGAATTAGAAAGCGCGACGCGAGCGCTCCATGCGATCGCAGGATCTGCCCAAATCGTCGAAATCGATGCCGCAGCAAAGCTAGCGTTGGCGATGAGTGCAAGCTTAATTGCCGCTTCCGAACACTCAATCGAGTTGACACAAGCGCAAATCGATCAATTGCTATACGCACTCGATCTCCTCTTGGGAATTAGCCACGCCAGCAAAGGTGATTTAGAACACTACCTGGTAGAACACGCCCAGAATTTGTCAAGTACCCAAACCGCGATTAGCCAGCCCATAGCCGAAGGCATAGCCCAGCCTTCGTCCCACGACATTCCGGTGACACCTGCCGCAACAACAGAGGCTTCTAGCGATGCAACTCCAACGCCCCCAGATCCCCCAACACCGTCAAAGCGACTAATCGACGACACTTCTATGCTAGAATTGTTTCGTTTAGAAGTCGAGGAACAGGCGACGATATTAACCAACGGTTTACTCGCGCTAGAAACTCAACCACAATCTCCTCAACAATTAGAAGCGCTGATGCGAGCCGCTCATTCCGTTAAAGGAGCCGCCCGAATTGTTGGATTAGATGCGGCAGTTGGGCTAGCACACGTCATGGAAGATTGCTTTGTTGCGGCACAAAACCAAATAATTACCTTGGACGCAGATCAAATCGATGTGTTGTTGCGTGGAGTCGATATACTTCAGAGCCTTAGCCAAATGAGTGATAGCGATTTAGCCGACACTTTAGCACACAACGCTTCAGAAATTGAATCGATTCGACAGGCGATCGCTGCTATGCAAACAGGGGGAGCCATACCCAAGCCACAGCAGGTTAATCCTTTTCGCCCCTTTATACCAGAAAAACTCAATTCTGACAACAAAAATCCTTCTACACCCGTTGTTCAACCCGAATCGGTCAGTCTTGCCCCCCGTCCACCTGTATTAATGGAAGCATCAAATGATGTGCAGCTCGAACAAAGCGCTGCTTCCCAACCTAGCGTAGCTACCTCAGATCGAGTCGTGCGAGTCAGTGCAGAAAACCTGAATCGCATGATGGGACTTGCTGGAGAATCGCTGATAGAAGCGAACTGGCTGCCGCCGTTTGCCGATTCTCTCATGCTGCTAAAATCCCGTCAGAACGAGCTTTCTAACACTCTAGAACAGTTACAACAGAATAACCTGTTAAACACTGCCCCCAGTCAGGATAGCAAAGCGCTGCTAGAGTCCGCCCGACGCAAAGAGCAAGAATGCCGCGATTTACTGGGTGAACGCTTGACCGAACTAGAAGGATTTATCCGTCGCACCGCCAACCTAAGCGATCGCTTGTATCGAGAAGTAATTACTTCCCATATGCGCCCGTTCGAGGATGGTGTACAAGGCTTTCCACGCATGGTGCGAGATATTGCCCGTCAGCTCAATAAGCAAGTCAAGCTGGACATTTTAGGCAAATCAACCGCAGTTGACCGCGATATTCTCAAGAAACTCGAAGCTCCCCTTACCCATATTCTGCGAAATGCCGTCGATCACGGTTTGGAACTGCCAGAAGACCGCATCAAGGCTGGCAAACCCGAAACGGGAACTATTCGCCTAGAAGCGTTTCATCGTGGCGGTATGTTAGCAATTACGATCGCAGACGATGGCAAAGGCATCGATCCACAGATGCTGCGTCAGCGAGTGATCGATCAGAACCTAGCAGCGCCCGAAGTAGCCGCAAAAATGACCGATGCCGAACTAATGGAGTTCTTGTTTTTACCTGGATTTTCGATGGCAAAGCAGGTAACAGAACTCTCTGGTCGGGGGGTTGGGTTAGACATTGCTAAGAGTATGGCGCAGGAAGTAGGGGGGACTGTCAGGGCAACCTCTGTCCCCCAACGCGGCACTAGTTTTTATTTCCAATTGCCCCTGACACTCTCGGTAGTTCGGACTTTGCTAGTTGAGATTTCTGGGGAAGCTTACGCTTTTCCTTTAGCACGAATAGATAGAATTGTCAATATATTCGGTTCAGAAATTGCCTTTGTGCAGAATCGTCAGTACTTGACGCTGGATGATAAAAACATCGGACTAATTTGGGCGCATCAGGTTCTCGACTTGCCGCCGCCGCTCTCCAGTTCCTCTAGGCTTTGGGTTGTGATCCTAAGTGATTCATCCAACACCTACGGGCTTGTGGTTGATAGCTGCTTGGGAGAACGAGAGCTAGTCGTGCGTCCCCTCGATCCTCGCTTGGGCAAAGTACAAAATATCAGTGCGGCTGCATTGATGGGCGATGGTTCGCTCGTTTTGATTGTGGATGTGTCCGACTTGGTGCGATCGCTCGACAACTTGCTCAAGACAGGACAGTTAGCCCTTGTCGGCGAAGCGGCTCACAGGCGCGATCATAAACAAGTGCTTGTCGTCGATGATTCGATTACGGTGCGGGAAATGGAACGCAAGCTGCTACAAAACCGAGGCTATAGCGTGGATGTAGCCGTAGATGGAATGGAAGGCTGGAATGCGATTCGCTCTCATCCTTATGACTTGGTAATTAGCGATATTGATATGCCTCGGATGAATGGAATTGAACTGCTAAAGCAAATTAAAAGCCATCCGCGCCACAAATCAATTCCCGTAATTGTGGTGTCTTACCGCGATCGTGAAGAAGACCGCATTCAAGGCTTGGAAGCTGGCGCTGATTATTATCTAACCAAAAGTAGCTTTCATGACGACACCTTGATCGAGGCTGTCGTGGATTTGATTGGTGAGTAATGTTATGAAGATCGCAATTGTCAATGACATGGTAATCGCCGTCGAAGCCATTCGACGGGTTTTGTTGACTATTCCCGATTACCAAATTGCTTGGATTGCGAAGAATGGTGCAGAAGCAGTGGCAAAATGCGCCCAAGATACCCCAGATTTAATCTTGATGGATTTAATTATGCCCGTCATGGATGGGGTGGAGGCAACACGTCTGATTATGGAACAGTCTCCTTGTGCGATTGTGATTGTCACAGCCAATGTCGGACAAAATACCGCCAAGGTGTTTGAAGCAATGGGTTATGGTGCGCTAGATGCGGTCAACACGCCGATATTAGGTAGCCAGGGAAAACCAGAAGCAGCAATGCAATTGCTGGGAAAAATTGCCACAATCCGCAAGCTAATCGGCAAATCCAGTCAAACCCCAAACTCCAAACTCCAAACTCTAAGTTCCAAACGCCACAGCCTAAATGCTACCTCACTTCCTCCCCTCGTCGCAATCGGTTCGTCTACGGGCGGACCTAAAGCCCTGTCTACTATTCTGTCTCGCTTACCCGCAAACTTTGACGCGGCGATCGCAGTCGTTCAACACGTTGATGCACAGTTCGCCCTCGGCATGATCGACTGGCTAAACGACCTCACGCCCCTAACCGTGAAGAAAGCATCCGTCGGCGATCGCCCAGAAAAAGGAACTGTCTTGGTCGCTTGCACAAACGATCACTTGTGGATGCAACCCAACCAAATGCTTAATTACACTAAAGATCCGATCGACTATCCCTACCGCCCTTCGATTGATGTGTTTTTCAAAAGTATTGCTCAGTACTGGACACCGAAAGGAATTGCTATTCTACTTACAGGTATGGGGCGAGACGGTGCAGAAGGACTTAAACTGCTCCGCACTCACGGCTGGCATACGATCGCCCAAGATAAAGAAAGCTGCGTCGTCTACGGAATGCCCAGAGCCGCCATTGAGCTAAATGCAGCCGTTGAGGTTCTCAATCCAGAGGCGATCGCCACTCGGCTGATTGGGCGTTTAGCCGTCAACCACTAGCTTTCAACTCGATCTCCCAATGGACGACCTGATTACTGTTCTTTTGATCGACGATCAAACCATCATCGGTGAAGCCGTGCGGCGGATGCTAGCTGCTGAACAAGACATCGTGTTTCACTATTGTAGCAACCCGACTCAAGCCCTCAAGGTTGCCAGAGAGTGTCGCCCGACAGTCATTTTGCAAGATCTGGTGATGCCGCAGATGGATGGGTTGCTATTGGTGCAATTTCTGCGATCGCGCGATGCTCCAACTTATCAGATTCCGCTTATTGTGCTGTCGAGCAAAGAGGAACCACTGATTAAAGCACAAGCATTTGAACTGGGCGCGAATGACTACCTAGTGAAGTTGCCCGATCGCGTCGAATTGATTGCCCGTATCCGCTATCACTCTCGCGCTTATATGAACCTGCTCAAGCGCCAGGAAGCAGAAGAAAGGCTGCGTGACGAAAACTTGCGACAAGCATTGTACATCGAGCAGGTGGGCAAATTGACCTCCGCTGCCGTTGCTGTCGAACAAGATACCTTCCAAACTGAAAGCCTAAACGATGTAGTTGAGCGCGGCGACGAGTTAGGACAACTGGCACGGGTTTTTACTCAAATGGTCAAAACGGTCAAAAACCGCGAAACCGAATTGAAGCGGTTAAATAATTCCTTTGCCCGATTTTTTCCGGCTGAATATCTGCAATTTCTCCGTAAAGACAGCGTTACCGAAGTGCAACTAGGCGATTACGTCAGCAAAACGATGGCAGTCATGTTTAGCGATATTCGCTCGTTCACTACGCTTTCAGAAACCATGACTCCTCAAGAAAACTTTAACTTTGTTAATGCCTATCTCAAACGAGTTAGCCCAGAAATTCGCAATCACTATGGAATTATTGTCAAATTCCTGGGAGATGGTATGATGGCGGTGTTTCCCGACGGTGCTGATGATGCCGTCAAAGCAGGCATTGCCAAACAGAATCGGGTGCATGAATACAACCAGGAGCGCTCGGCTAGAGGCGGCTTGCCCATTCAGGTCGGTATTGGCGTTCATGTCGGACACATGATGCTAGGAATGGTGGGAGACGAGAATCGCATTCAAGGAGATGCTTTTTCTGATAACGTCAATCTGACCGCACGGTTAGAAGGCTTGACTAAGTATTATGGGGTGTCGATGCTGATTTCTGGTCAAACGCTAGAGCATCTAAGCCATCCCGATCGCTATCAAATTCGCTTTTTAGATCGGGCGATCGTCAAAGGGCGAAACGAAGCGATCGCAGTCTACGAAGTACTCGATGCTGAAAGCGAAGAAGTCCGTCACCTCAAAGTGCAAACCCAACCTGATTTTGAACAAGGGATAAGTTGTTACCGCAATTGCTCGCTTAATGATGCAAAAGCCTGTTTTGAGCAAGTATTAGCCGTTAACCCTTCCGATCAGACTGCACAACTTTACCTAGAGCGAGTCGAAGGGTTGCTAGAGCATGGTATACCCGAAACCTGGAATGAGGCTTGGGCGTTCAGCGAGAAATGATTTTGATGCCAATTCAATTGACCTCTTGCACTCGTCCTAATTGAGTTCTCGAATCTGATTCTTTTGGTCAGGTATATGAACATTATTTCGCTACTAGGTGAACTATACAGCGAAATGCTTGCAGCTTAAAACTTGCTTTCCTGTTTTCCTCCCTGGGCTAAAAGTCGCTTTCTTTTCCAACGAGGTTTTTCTATGAGCAATAATTATTTACGCCTGACGAGTAGCATAAGCATTTTATGTGTAATTGCCCCAGCTACGACCGCGTTTGCGCAAACGTCTTTTGCTCCAGAAACTTCGGTATCGCAGCTTTCTGACGTACAACCGAGTGATTGGGAATTTCTTGCTCTCCAATCACTGATTGAGCGCTATGGCGTAAATGTTGCAGCTGACACTCCTGTGAAAAGTAGAAATTCGCAATTGGATCGAAATTGTCCTGCTTCTCCCCCTTGTCTTCCTTATCCTTTTTTGCAAGCAGAGGGAACAATAAAACTCTCGGTAGGGGGGAGAGAAGATAAACAAGAGTTTTTTGATTATCTGGGCAATCAAACTATAACTCGTTACGAATTTGCCACTCTTCTAAATACAGTGGTGAGGCGAGTAAATAAGTTAATCAGTATTAAACCGACAGAACAAGTATCCCGCGATGACTTGGCAACCTTGCAAAGATTACAGCAAGATTATACTGCCGAACTAACAACTTTACGAGGTCGGCTAGATACTCTCGAAGCCCGCGCCGCCCAACTAGAAGCAAATCAATTTTCTACTACTACTAAACTTAGTGGTCAAACAATCTTTGCTGTTAATGGGGGTGGTTTTAGTGGCAGTCACATTCTCGATCCCACAGGTAGAGAAATCGCCAATAATGAACCCAATCCCACTATACTCTATCGAGCTGCTTTAGATTTCAACACCAGCTTTTCTGGCACAGACTTGCTAAAAGTTCGCTTGGATACAGGTAGTAACGGTAGTTTTGATAATGCTGCCTCAGTTCTGGAACCCTTTTTCGGCAGTGTTTTGGACTATTCTATCAAACCGCCGCGAAATGGTGAGTTTGGCATTAGTCGCCTATATTATACTTTTAACCCGTTTAAAGATGTTCAGGTATCCCTTGGTCCTGCGCTCGTGCCTACAGATTTCGTTGACTTAAATAGTTACGCCAATCTGAGCTTTTTAGACTTCTCTACTCTTGCACTGGTCAACAACTATATTCTGTTTCCTATTAATGGTCTAAGCTCAGGTGCAGTGATTAACTGGAAACCTAGCAACGGTTCTTTCACACTACGGGCTATGTATGTAGCTGCGGATGCGGCAAATCCTAGTAATCAAGGGCAGGTTGAAGGTGTGTCGCCTTTTTCTACATTATTGTATCCTAGCGGGGGTGGGAGTCTTGGTATATTTGGCGATTCTTACCAGGAAATAGTTGAATTGGAATACTCGCCAAAGCAAACCTTTGCTCTACGTCTACAATACAGTGGCGGCAATGTGTTCGATCACCGTTTTGATGTATTTGGGGCTAATGCCCAATTAGCCTTGTCACGACGGCTAGCAATCTTCGGTCGTTACGGCATTGGCAGCTACAATGATACAAATTTCGGAGACATTAAACCCAACTATTGGATGGCTGGGGTGACATTACGCAACTTGTTTGTGCCTGGTGCTGTGGCTGGTATTGCTGCTGGTCAACCTTTTATTGAAAGTGCAGTGGGAAATGCTACACAGACAAACTTTGAAGCGTTTTATAACTTTCCCCTGAGTGAAAATATTGGCATCACGCCGTTGGTACAGGTGATCGCTAATCCTAGTAATCAGCAGGACAATAGCACAATTGTGACGGGTACTTTGCGTACAGTCTTTTCATTTTAACCTAACTTTTAAAATTGGCGATCGCCTCAATTTTCAGTGATTTTATGACCGCAGGCGATCGCGCTTTTGTTTCTCAAGCTAAGCTAGCTACTTTATATGCAGCTTACTTTCAACCTTTTGATTTTTCAACTTTTGCTTGAGCCTCATCCATAGCTTCCTTTTTGTCCGCCTGATTTGAGTCAAATGTAACAGCTGTTTGACGAGCCTTTAGGTTAAGAACTTCAGGAATCTTTTTCGGCAGTTCTTTGATGTTTTGCAAACCAGTATCACCGATTGGTCTATCAGGAGCATCACCTAGATCTTCAGCTTTTTCTTGAATTCGCTTTACAGTATCAGGAGTTACAGGATTATATTCCCCAGGATTTCTTAGCTCTTGTGCCTGCGCTTGCACAGCTACACTTTGACTCATGGCGGGAACGAGCAAAAATGTCACCGCTGCCAAAAAAACAGTAACGATTTGGCGTAGTCCAAATTTGCGTAGTCGGCTAATTATTTGTTTCATCTCAATTCTCCATTAATTCTAGATGTAGAACTTTGTAATTGACTCTGGTACAGGTTTGGCTTGCAGAAATTACCAAAAATGAAGCATTCCCTAAGCATTTGCAAGGTCAATCTTTACTTAAAGTGTGGTGACGTATCTTCTCCCCTGGGTAAGATAGTGGCTTTATTAGGGGCTAGAGGCTAGAGAAAGGGACTCGGGTAAAGGGAAGAGGTAATTCGTAATTAATCATTCTCCCCCTCTCGCACTCTCCCTAGCCCCTAGCCCCTAGCCCCTCATTTATCGCCGTAATAGAAAGCGACTTCTTTATCTTTAAGTGGAGCAAAGCCAGCATCAAGGAGCATTTGATTGAGTTCTGATTGGGGAATATGCTTGGCTCCGATCCGTACAATACGCGATCGCATGGTATTGGATACACCACTGCGCTGTCTACCAGCTTCCAGCCCCATCACGCGCTCATAAAGTTTTAGCTTAGCTGGAGGAATTGGCGATCCGTCTAAATCAATTCCAGATGCGATCGCGCGATCAACAGCATCAGCACCAGTGGAAGGAGCATCTAAATTTTCAGAAGACATTGCTTGCGGTAAAATTCTACGGATGCATTTTACCAGTACGTGTTATCCACTGGATAAATACAAGAATTTAATGCTACAACTTTTTTAGCTAGATAATCTATCAAAGCCCGATCCTTCGGTGCGATCGGACACTTGTCACATCAATTTTTTTGATCTACCCTCAAGCTGTGCTATTTACTTTTGTGCGCTGCTATGTCTGACTCTCCCACTCCCAACCACAACGACCGTTCGTTACAAAGAGCGCTAACGAACAAAATTATAGATGAGTATTTCGATCACACCGAAAGTTGGTTGCGAGCCATCCTGCGGATGTCTTTTTTTTCTCTAACGCAAATAGATGGACATCCAGCCTTTCTGATCGAATGCCCTAATCAAGCTGTAGCTAAGCGGCTTAGTCGCAAAACCTATCCACTGCAACAAGCAGCACATTGCTTTGTTGACTACTCCTCTAACCAACGAGTTCTGATTTGCTATAAACAAGCTAATCAGACTTGGCGATGTTTTGATACCAATACCAGTACTTGGAAAACTTGGGAAAATCCTCAAACCCCAACTGCTCCAGCGGACAACTGAAATTGAGTCTCATTCGTCATTTGTCCTTCGTCATTGGTTTAGCTAATAGACATTCAAGGATCGCACAATCAAATTCCTAAAACTTTTGTGGGATTGGCATCTTGCTGTGGAGCAGGTATGTTGCCTGCAACCATATCCACCTTGAAAGTACATTAGCTTTTGCTACAAAGGACAAAGGACAAATAACAAAGGACAAATCACCCTGTATTTCGCATTCCCGCAGCAATACCGTTAATAGTTAACAATGCCCCGCGTAGCAATTCGCCCTTGCTGTGACGCGAGTCGATCACCCCTGGTATGGCATGATTGCTGTACTGACGCAAACGTTTGAGCAAGGATACCTGCAAAAACCCTAACGGTACGATTGTTCCGTTGCGTAACTGTACTGACTGTTGTAGAGCAGGATCGCCATCTAGTAGGCGTTTGTGACCAGTAATACTCAATACTAATCCCCTCGTGAGATAGTACTCGTTAGCAATTTGCTCATACAAACGTTCAAACCTTTCTATATCTTGAGGTTGGGACAATTCCTGTACGTAATGGTGGGCGATTTGGATGTCTACTTTTGATAAAGTCATCTCGACTTTGGAGACTACCATCTTAAAAAAGGGCCACTTTAAATAGAAGTAGCGCAGCAGTTTTAAGTTTTCCTCCGGTTCTTCGTTCACAAACTCCTGCAAAGCTGTGCCTACACCGTACCAGGAAGGTAGCAGAAAACGGCTTTGCGTCCAGCTGAACACCCAAGGAATTGCTCGTAAACTAGTTAAATCTTTTTTACCACTAGAGCGACGAGCTGGACGAGAACTAATTTGTAGCTGGCTAATTTCTTCTATCGGTGTAACTTGGTGGAAGAAATCAATAAAATCAGGTTGCTCGTAGATCAGGGCGCGATAGTGCTGGCGCGATCGCGCTGATAATTCTTCCATAATCTCGTTCCAAGGTTCGATCCTATCGAACCCTGTCCGCAACAAACTAGCTTGAATTACAGCACTAGTAATCGTCTCCAGATTATATAAAGCTAACTCTGGTAACGAGTACTTGGATGCTAATACTTCTCCCTGCTCAGTAATCTTGATTCTGCCATTAATACTGTGTCCTGGCTGAGCTAAAATCGCTTCATAGGCAGGACCACCACCACGCCCTACCGAGCCGCCGCGTCCGTGAAAAATCCGCAAATCCACTCCAAATTGTTCTGCTATTTGCTGGAGTGCTTTTTGTGCTTTGTGAATTTCCCAATTGCTGCTTAAGAAACCAGAGTCTTTGTTACTGTCAGAGTAGCCCAGCATCACCTCTTGTAAGTTAGGGGGAAGAGGAGCTGGGGGGCTGGGGGGCAAAACTTCTAGAGCTTCTTTGCTCCTTGGTTTGCATCCTCCAGCTAGCATGGTGCGGTACAAAGGTAGTTCAAAGAGCTTTTGCATCACGCTGGGGGCGCGTAGCAAGTCCTCTACTGTTTCAAACAACGGTACAACTTGAATAGTAGCGATGCCAGAAGCAGGATCGTAAAGTCCCGCTTCTTTAGCAAGCAGTAACACCTCTAGCAAGTCGCTTAGTTCGCGGCTCATGCTAATAATATATGTTTGACAGATGTTGCCGCCAAACTCTTGCTGAAGCAACCGCACTACGCGAAACGTTTCAATCAGCTCATTCGTTTTGTCCGAAAAATGCAGTTCCGCTGGAATTAGGGGACGACGGGTTTGTAGTTCCCCAGTTAGCCAACTGACTCGTTCTGCTTCCGACAGTTCGTGATATGACTGGGGCAGAATTTGCATATATTGCAGGATTTCATTAAATGCCTCAGCATGGCGAGATGATTCTTGCCGAATGTCAAGGTGAGCCAGGTTGAAGTCATAAATTTCTACTTGGCAGATCAGGTTGTTCAACTCCTGACAGGTTAAGCCTGTCTCAGTCAAGTTCCGCTGAATTAATCGCAGTTCTGCTAAGAACTCTTCCCCAGACTTGTAAGTAGCAGTAGGATTCTTGTCTTCTGGTATTTCCTGTTTTCGGAGATTTCTGTTGTAAAGCCGCGCATTGTGAGCGCTCGTATTTTCTAGCCGCTTCAGGATATAAGACATCTTCAGCCGATACGGTTCTTGGCGGTAACGCAATGCCAGTGCTTCGTATACTTCGCTCAATTCGGCATGATCCATCTCTAAAGATTCCAGCAAGTCTGGTAATACATCACTCCAATGCAGCGATACACTCAAAAGGTCAATCAACCGCTTTACCGAGTGAATATACTTTTCCAAAACCAACTGACGTTGGTAACAAGCCGTTTGCCAGGTAACTTGAGGGGTAACTGAGGGGTTCCCATCCCTGTCTGAACCTACCCAAGAGCCAAACTTGCAAAAGTTATTGCCAGGTGGTTTTAATCGTGGGAAGGAGCTGGACAAGGCGTGTTTGAATCTTTGATACAGTTGGGGAATCCGATCAAACAGCACTTCCTTAAAATAGTGAAGGGCATATTCGACTTCATCTAGCACCTCTGGCTTAAACTGGTGTAACTCATCTGTCCGCCACCACAGACGAATTTCCTCAGTTAATTGCTCGTGTAAAGCCTCTGCTTCCCAAGGGTTGACACCGTTAATGCTTCCCAATCCTTCCTCAATCTGATCTAATTGTTGCAGCAGCCCCGCCAAGCGCCGTTGCTTGTCCCTGATCGTAGAACGTACAATCTCTGTTGGGTGAGCTGTAAAGACTAACCGCACATCAAGCTGATCAATTAGTCGCTGGATTATCTGTGGCGGTACATTTATCTGGCGCAAATAGGGAAACAAAGTGTGAAATGTACTTTGTTTTTGCTCTTCGGTGTGTGTAGCTTGCCAATTTTTTTCTAGCAACTCTGCCCCAGGATCTGTGTTGATACCATATCTTTCCTCCTGCTCTAGTGCAGATGGCTGGATTTGGGGTAAATTTGTTAGCTGCTTTGAAACGCCGTGCTGTAAAAAGCGATTAATTTGTTGGCGCTGTTCGTAGTGCTGTTCAACTATATTGATCAGCTGAAAATAGAGAGCAAAGGCGCGAGCGGCTCGAATTGCTTCGTTGAGTTCCAGTTGGGAAATCAGCTTCACTGCTTCCGCTGCTTGCTCATTAGTTGCCTGTCCTTCTGGCGAACATAAGTCACGCAATTGCGCTAAGAGATTGATCAATTCTTGCCCGCACTCTTGTTTGAGAACAGACTCCCATAATTCCTCCACTGTTTGGAGGCGTTGCCGTAAAAACAAATCAAATGGGGAGGGGCTGACAGTTAAAGCTTCATCAGGCGAGTGGAGGAGCGAACTCATAGCGTCTGTTCTTAGTAATGCCAGGACTATTGAATAATTTTAGGGTTTAACACCAACTTATTTAGTTGCCCTAGCAACAATCTTCATTTTTGGTTGCTACAACTTCAGCTCTTTTGGTGATTCTGTCTTTGGGAACTTGAGCAGCGGCAGGCGATCGCCTCGAAATACTTCCTCACTTGCCCCGCCTAGCGCTTGTAATGTCTGGGCTACTGCTTTACCTCCCAACAGCCCTATTAACATAGCTCCAGTGCCTAACGGTAATAATATCTCGCTTGGAATGGAAAATAAAATCAGATCCAATCCTTCTGTTTTGGTGGGTTTTGAGTTATTTGGCATCGCTAACTTGATAAATCACTCTAACTTTAAGTTTATGTGCTGCTGACTGGAACGAATCAGCAACTTCCTAATCTTGTTGCCTCCTCCTTAAATTAACTTAATAATTTGCTTAACTTTCAAAGATGACGAGGAACCAAAAGACAAGACATAATGACGCTTTTGCAATTGCCAACATAGCAAATTGCTCCTTTGTTATAGGCTGTGCGTACTTGGCTACCGAATCTATAAGATAAACTTATTATTAATATTTGTAATAATGATGAATAAATTAATGATTTTTTGCGTGAAGTAATGTAAATTTATATTTACAGGCAAAGAAAAGATAACTGAGCCTGATTCATTCCTAAATAACTTTGTTTGTTAACCAAGCAATCATAGAACCATGACAACCACATTACAACGGCGTGAAAGCGCCAGCC
>CAXTYC010000002.1:0-166446 GCA_964248365.1 uncultured Chroococcidiopsis sp.
AAAACTGTAGTCCTTATCCTGTATACCTCAGAGCTTTTCTTCGTGCCATTCGGACATATTACAAAGAAGAAGAAAGGTTAGACACGATCGCTTTGGCTGGGGAGAGCCTGGGATTTATGCTTGCATTCTCGATACTGCTTGTCCTTGTCCCATTACTTATATATAGTCTTTTTAGCGATCGTCCCTTCATAAGTTAAAAGACATTTAATTTACTTAGAGCAATTACTGTCAGGTAGCATCGGGCAAGCTCCTTCATGGGATCGATGCAGATTAGCAAAGGCGAAACCGCCCTCTTCGACAAAACGCGGTGGTTGATTTTTGACCAGTAGCCCTCCTTAATTCACATATATTGTATATTTCTCCTCTGGTTAGCAAGAGGTGCGATCGCGCTTCTTCGTGCCAGCAGTCACCTCTTGGCAGAATGACTCCAATCTTACGCTGTGTCATTAAAACTACTTTCTTTTTACTTAACGGTAAATCTGCTGCATAAAGCTCTCAAGCCAGTCGTAATAACAAAATGAAGGGGTTTTAAACCAAAATCAACAACCTCCTGCATAAAAGTTATGAGTCATTCGTACTGAATAAATGAAGGAGTTTTACACATAACAAAAAAAACTCCTGCATAAAACCAAAAAAGCCAACGTAATAAACAACAAAGCTAAGCGTTAGGCAACACACAAAGGGTTCTACCCTTATAAACCAACCAACGAACTATTTGCAAAGGAAGTAACACAACATGACTACTAACACAATCAAAACAATTGCTAACTTACTCAAAGCTGGTTTAATCGGTTTCGTAGCCGCTGCTGGATTCGGATTGCTAAGTGTGCCAGCTAAAGCTGATGAAGTCAATCAAGATAATGTGCAAACCAACCAGCAAGAGGGCAAATTTAATACTGGTATTAACCAAAACGAGCAAAACGCCGCAATCCAAAAAAGAGAAACAAGAATCGGCGGACATTCTACCCGTGAAGGTTACTATGACTCAGATAGAGTTAAACAAGGCTCAGATCAGTTAAACGATCAATTCGGTGGTGGTAACACTGCTGTGAATCAAAATCACCAAACTGGCAGAATTCAACGCGATCGCACTTCAATTGGTCGCTAAATCAACAGTATAATCGCCCAATCTGATTATTGGGCAACCATCCTCCTCACTTGGCTAATCTTGTTTTTCTGCAACTGTTGGTGATGGCAGGGTAAAACCCTCCAAGCCTTCCTCAAATTCAAGGCAAAGGAAGTAATTGACATGGTAAATATCACTTCAACTAAGACAGAAGTGAAATCTAGTAATCTGCTCAAAGCTTGTCTGCTTGGCTTTATCACCGCAGGAGGACTAGGATTGATTATTCTTCCAGTTGGGGCTGATGTAGTCAGTTCTAGCAGCGCCTCTAACAGTGCTACTGCTAGCGGTAACGGCAGCGTTAGACAAAGTATTCGCCAAACTAATATTCAACGCAGTGATGGCAAAGGAAATAGTATCTCTATCCAAGATGCCAGAAACAATGGCACTGCTACTGGCGACGACAATCATATAGATCAAAATATTGAGCAATCGAATGATACTCAGGTGAGTGATGGTGAGGATCACACCTCGCGTCAAAATGCCGAGAACAATGCTCATACCAGAGGTAGTAACAACCGCATCGAACAACAAATCAACCAAAATATTTTGCGGCGTTAATTTCCTCCCTCCTGATATTGATGTTGTACTCAAAACCAACTTGAATTTTGCATAAAAGCAAGAAAGCCAACGTAGATTACTGTAACGTCACCCAAATCAACTAAAAACAATTTCCAAAGGAAGTAACACAACATGACAACTAACACAATCAAAACTACTGCTAACTTACTCAAAGCTGGTTTAATTGGCTTCGTGGCTGCTGCTGGATTTGGATTGCTCACTGTGCCAGCTAAAGCTGATGAGATTAACCAGGATTCTGTGCAAACCACACAGCAAGATGGTGTCAATAACACTGCTGTGAATCAATCTACCCAAAATGCACAAATCAAAGATTCTGCCAGAAGAGTTGGACGCACTGGCTTTGCTCCCTCTGAGCCTGATGTAATTAAACAACGCTCAGATCAGTTGAACGATCAAATCGGCGAAGGCAACACCGCTGTGAACCAAAACAACCAGGACGCTTCTATCAATAAAAATACCCGCGAGATCAACGTCCGCCGCGAACGTAGACATTACCAATACTAAGTCGCTACCTGGTACGGGCGAACTGGCGACCTTCGCCCCTATATGCCCCACCTAATTTTCTACAACTATGATAATCGCGGGGTTTTTCCTCTATCTCAACCCCCATTTATAAGACTTCTTGCCCCTTCGCGGGAAAAGGGAAAAGGGAAAAGGGACTTGGTATTAATTTTCCATTTCCCTTTCACCTTTAACCTTTTACCACCAGGCACTAATTGCTAGACAATCTTTCTCACGCCCACCCTTAGATAATTGAGAGTAACGCTAAGGCAATACTCATTAGTAGGTTAAAAACAGGTTTTGTCGGTTGCCTAAACGAAAGCATAGAAAAACCGATTTCCTATTTAGGAAGGAATCAATTAATGATTACCAAGCAGTCAATTTCATTACTAATTTTGTCTGCTTTTCTAGTACTACCAAGTGGAATTGCTAAAGCAGGCGACGTTGATGTTCAAACTGGCAATATGCGGACAACTATTAGTCAGGATTGGGACATTAGCGTCAAAAATGGCGGATCTGAAGTAATTATCAACCGCGATCGCACATCTCCAAATATTCGCCGCCAGCGAATCTACAACCGCATCAAAAATAGAACTTGGCGCGGTTATCCTCAAGTTCGCCGCACTCAAAACACTTGTAGAAGTGGCAATTATAGCTATCAAAGCTCTCAAACAACTGTTTCTAGCAATGGCGTTAGCCGCACTCGCAGTTCTGAATCTACAGTGTGTAACTAGCTAACTTCATTTTTTGGATTTTTACCAGGAGGTAAAAGTGTTCAAATTTTTGTCCTTGGGCTTATTCTCAATTTCGGCTTTATTTACCCTAGCTGCTACCACCATTAAACCCGCGAGTGCTGTCTGCACAACCACTGATGTCAATGTTCAAGTTGCTGTCTCAAAAAATCCAGCACAACAAGACAATGATGTAGCAGTGGACAGGGATAAAGATTGCTTCAACAACAATAGCACCCACACCTCAACTCAAGTCGGCAAAGGTGAAAATGTCAGACAAACACGTAGAAGCGAATATCGTCAGGGTGGTAGTGGGTATGATAAACTGCATGAACTAGGAGTAGAAACTCCCAACATTGACACTGGTGTCGATGTGAGAGTTAATGTTCCCAATGCAGAAGGCGCTCTGCAACGTCGTTAAATTCAAGTTTCAATTTACCCTCCTCTAGTTTCCAGGCGATCGCCTGGAAGCTTACCTGTATATTGAAGTTTATTCTAGATCTGCTGCCCCTTTTTTACCTTAGTTTTTCGTAAAAGGGGCAAGTGGTGTTGTATCTAGTTAAATACACGAGGGCGATCGCAACTAAGGAGGCTACCACTTGCTCTCAGGTTCAACCTGGCAGTCAAATAACTAAGGCTCTGCCTTAGTTTAAAACTAATGAATTCTAAGTTTTTTAAACTCTGAATAAAAAGTATGTCTATTTCTACAATATTCGCAATTTTCTTGGTAGCTTCTAATTATACTGCTTCGTTTCAAAACTTTATAGCCATCAAAGAAAATAATTTTATTAAATCAGTTCACCACAATAAAACTACCATGAACCATTTTAGTAATTTTGCCTATTCAAGCAGTTTTACTACTGCTCAAGCACAAAGTTCATTTCAACAGCAAACAACTGGTGTAAGCATTAACTTAAATGATTTAAAAACACCTCATATATTGAGTATTAATACTACAGAAAATGCTCAATTGAGCGGAGAAGTTACTATAGACAGTGTAGTAATTAAAAAATTGCAAGGCAGTCAAATGAAATTTGACTTATCCCCTTATCTGGCAAAAGGAGTCAAGAAAGTCGAAATTTCAGGTAATTATAAACCTGCATCGTCCTCAGTTAAAATTGAATTTTCAGGTCTTAGCACCCAGGTAACACAACAAATGAGGGGTAATGGCACATTAAGACAAACTCTAATTGTTAGTGTACATTAATTATCTTGTTGTTGGCACAATTAAACAACGATAAGGGCTTACGAATATTAAGGCAACGTACTTAATAGTATAGCAGCTCGTCTTATAGATTAGGACAAGTCAATTTACTAATCTACTCCCTCTCTTACCTCGTTCCGCGCCGAGGAAACCTCCGCGCTTGTCTTCGCGCTACTCCTTACTCTCTACTTTCTAAAAGTCGCAGGGGTTGAAATGGCTGATGATAGCAATAACTCCAATTTTTTGAGAATTGTCTATACTAAGGTAAAAACCAACGGAAAAACAGAATTAGTTCCGCTAAAACTTTATACGGAAGTTCCGCTTGAAGAAATTACATTACCTGCCTCTGTGACAACAGAAGCAGCCATACCCCTAGGGACAATAATCAGCAACCACTATTTAATTCGGAGAGTTTTGGGGCAAGGTGGTTTTGGTCGCACATACCTAGCATCTGATCTACATTGTTTTAATAAATATTGTGTTCTAAAAGAGTTTTTACCGAACTTAATAGAAGAAAGTTATCAACAAAAATCTCGTGATTTATTTGAAAGAGAAGCAAAAATATTATATCAAATAAATCACCCTCAAATTCCAAAGTTTCAAGCTTGTTTTGAAGACAAGGGACGAATGTTTTTAGTACAAGAATATGTGGAGGGTAAAACCTACTCGGCTCTTTTGAAAGAGCGCATTTCTCAGCAAAATAAAGCCTTTGATGAAACTGAAATAATCCAGTGGCTAAAGGATATACTACCTGTTTTAGATTATATTCATCAGCATAACATTATTCACCGAGATATTTCTCCTGATAATATCATCCAAGATAGTGGTAAAAATTTGCCTGTATTGATAGATTTTGGTGTGGGTAAGCAGAGTATAGAGCAGTCTAACTCAAATTCTTCTTATGCAAGGCAGAAATCAGTAGTAGGAAAACTTGGCTATGCTCCCGCTGAACAAATTTGTCTAGGGCAATGTTTTCCCAGCAGCGATCTTTATGCATTAGGTGTTACTGCTGTTGTTCTGTTGACAGGTAAAGCACCAGAAGTTTTACTGGATCGGTATTCTCTAGAGTGGCAATGGCAAAACTACATCAGTGTTAGTCCCACTTTAGCTGAAGTTTTAAACAAAATGCTAGCGGATAAGCCGAAGCACCGTTATCATTGTGCAATAGATGTTCTCAATGCTCTTGGGCTTTCAAAATCGACTAGGGTTACGGCTGTAAATCAAGTTGCCCAAAACATAGCATTGGATAAGCAACAAGTATTACTTAATTCGGCTTTTATAGAACTTTGTCAACAAGAATTAGCTAATTGTATAGGTCCGATCGCGGGGTTTCTAATTCAAAATATATTAAACAAAAATCCAGTCATATCTGCCCAAACATTAGTTGAGGAATTAGTAGCACACATTCCCAATCCACAATCTGCGCTCGCATTTCGCCACCGTGTACTTTGAGTCGGCATAGGATGAAAAATTGCTAATTTTGCTGGCTCTAATCCTGACATGAACTACTACTAAAAGCTAGACTTGAGCAATCTTTTTGTTAGGTGGCGCAAAGGGTGTAAATCTACCGCTTTGCTATTCATTATTTTATTGGAGAAAACAGCAATGAAATTACATTTGAGCCTGCAAGCAGTAGCGCTCGCTTTGGGCTTGGGCTTGCTAGCAACTGGAGAAGTTAACGCCAAGCCTGTCAAATATAGCTTTACCCAAATTGCTAACACCAGTGGTAACTTTAGCAGCCTCGGTGTTCCCGTTATCAATAACTTGGGAATTGTTGGTTTTACGGCTGGATTAAATCGAGGAGGAAAAGGTGTTTTCAGTAGCAATGGTAATACAACAACTACCATTGCCGACACCAATAGCAACTTTAAATACTTAGGTGATGATATCTCGATTAATGATACTGGAACTGTGGCGTTTATGGGTTCCCAGAATCAACCAAATCCTCAGTCAGTTGGAGTTTATACCAGCAATGGCAGAACATTGAAACCTATCATCACTACTCCTACTACTGATGAAAACGGTGTGGGATTTAGAGCTAATTCTTTTGAAGAAGTATCAATAAATAATGCCGGAACTGTAGCTTTGATTGAAACTATCTCATCACGGGTGCAGGTTGTCCTCACAAGTGACGGTAGTAACACTAAGAAAATATCTGCATCTGATCCTCCCCGCAAAAGTGGAGTACAGATTAATGATGTTGGTACTGTAGTTTACAGCTATGATATTTTCGGAATTTATACTGGAGATAGCTCTACAACTCCTCCCATTGCCACTGCTAGCGGGTTTTCTGACGGCAAAGTGAATTTTGTTGCTAGTCCCTCGCTCAACAATACTGGCGCTTTTGCTTATGTTAGTGGAGTTGCAGATGAAGCAAAAAATTCAATCATAGAAAGCAAAGTTTTGCTCAAAAGAGGTGATAAAATAATCACAGTTGCTGATACAAATGCTGATTTTAGTAGCTTTGGTAATACCTCAATTAACGATAGAGGAAAAGTAGCTTTTATAGCTAACCTCGATGCCGGAGGTGAAGGAATATATACTGGTAATAATCTCAAAACTAATAAAGTCATTGCTACTGGGGATAGTCTGTTTGGTTCCACAGTAGTAGACTTAGATTTTTCCCCAGAAGGGCTGAATAATTTGGGTCAAATTACGTTTGTTGCCAAACTTGCTAATAATACTCAGGTTGTTGCCCGTACTAACTTGAAGCAATAGCCGAAATAATACAGTAAAGCATGGCAGTGCCAATGCCCCAACTGCCATGCCCGTACCGATAACCAGTTACTGATCACTGGTAACTGGGAAAGACGTAGCACTGCTACTCTACTGGTAACTGTTGTTGATGGCTGATTGTGGACCTACTAAAGACACATAGGGTTGAAGTAAATACTTACAAGCTGCCTGATTTGCTTCGGCTACTGTCACACTAGCAACCTGTTGCTGAAATTGAGTATCAAACTCAATACCCAGTCCTAGTATTTCATACCAGCCAAATACTTGGGCAATTTGTCCATTGGTTTGTTTACCCAGGGCATATTGTCCTAATAGCTTGTTTTTAGCCGTCTGCAAGTCTTCTGCACTCAATTGTTCATGACACAGCAGCTCGACTTCTGTTTGCAGTTTGGTAAGTGCGATCGCTGTATTTTCTGGTGCTGTCCCTATATATACTACAAACGTGGCTGGTTCTTTGCGTGTCGGATAAAACGCCGAAACTTCGTAAGCTAAACCCAGCTTCTCGCGTAATTCTACAAACAAGCGACTAGAAAGCCCATTTCCCAAGTACGTAGAAAGTAATTTCAAAGCAGTGTAGTCTGCTTGTTGTACTGGTGGAGTCAAATACCCCAGCATAACTATAGATTGCTGAGTCTGTTGTGCGATCTTGCGACTTGTTGGCTGGCTCGTGATTCGGGGTAGTTTCGGCTGTGGTAAGGGAGTTGGTGGCGCTTGCCAGTCGCCAAAAACTTTTTCTATTAAAGCAACGGCAGCATCTACTGTTATTCTACCAGCCAGACTGATTACTATATTGTCTGGACGGAAATATGTCTGATGAAATTGTTGGATATCAGTGCGGCTGAGCGAGGAAACAGTTTCTTCCCAACCCAAGCCAGAAGAGGCGTAGGGATGATTTTGGTAGATTGCTTGCCGTAATTGATCGAAGGCGATGCTAAAAGGCTGCTCTTGCTGGGAACGAATATGTTGTATAGTCAAACGCCGCTCTAGTTCTACTTCCTCATCTGGAAAATTTGGCGATCGCAACAAACTCCCTGCTAACTCCAAAATGTTAGCAAAATCCAAGGTTACAGTTTTCAGACTTAGTAAAAAATAATCAGTAGCCGCATCAGCACTTAAACTAGCTCCTACAGATTCGATTTTCTCGGCAATTTCCATAGAAGATAGTTCATTCGTTCCTTTTGTCATCACTGCCGATAACAGATGTGCCACCCCAGCTTTTTCTCTTGTTTCCCAACAACTACCTGCTCGGACAAAAATGCGAGTAGCAATAATATCTGCCGCCGAATTTTCTGCCACTAGCACCACCATGCCATTAGGCAAAACAGTGCGATGAATAGTTTTATTTTGTAGCGAACTTGTCACAGTTACTTATCCGTTATGTGTTAGGGGCTAGGGGCTGGGGGCTGGAGGCTAGGGGAAAGGGTAAGGGTAAAGGGAAAAGGGAAAGAGTGAAGGGTAAAGGTTAAAGAGGTATTGCGGTAAGATGCAGTTCGAGCTACCCTTACCCTCTACCCCTACCCTTCATACTTCACACTTCACACTTCACACTTCACACTTCATCCAATTCCAGCGCCCCTAGCCCCTAGTTCCTAACCCCTCTTTTAGGCTAGCAAGATTTTAGTACACACGCGGCATAAGAGTAGGGTGAAAGATACTCCTGGGCTAATTGCTGCAACTGCTGAGTGTCAAAGGACTGAATTTGCTGCGGATAGCTGACTGCTAGCCCAGCTTCGGCAAGGGTGTTGTAATATCCGTATAAACCTGCTATTTGGTTGGGCGTTTCGGTAGAAAACGCATAATCATTACATAGTAGGCGTTGACAACGGCTAAGTTCTGCTTGTGTAATTGGTGTTGTTTGTAATTCTTCTAGGTGGGCGCAAATTAGAGATTCGACACGCTCTAAATATTGCGGTTCTAACCAGGCACTAATTGTAAATAGACTAGACTCTTGTTGCAGCGAAAAATTACTGCTGATTGCCTGCACTAGTTGCTGATCTTCCCTTAACGCTCGTACAAGGCGAGAAGATCTTCCTTCTGCTAAAAGCACACAAAGCAAATCTAACCCATAAGCACTACGGTAGTATTCTACCCCAGGTCCTGTCCATGCCATCAGTAACCGTGCTTGCTCTAGTCTAGGTAAATACAGTTCTTGGCGACGAATTCCTGCTATGGGTGGGGGTATTACTTCCACCTGGGGAAAATGTTCGCGCTTTGCAAAGTGCTGAAAATTTTGGCTTACCAATTCTAAAGCAGATTCTTGATCAATTCCGCCTACAATCACTACCGTCATGTTTTCGGGTTGATAGTGACTGCGGTGAAAATTCCGCATCGCCTCTGGCGAATGCTGCATCAAATCTGACTGGGTTCCCAGTACTGACCGCCCATAGGGATGATGTTGGTAAACGCTTTCACTCAGAGCTTGAAAACCTATCCAGTCTGGGTCATCATAGCACGAGCGAATTTCTTCTAGTACTACCTCTCGTTCTCGAATAAATTCATCCTCTGGAATGGATGCGTTTAGTAACAGTTCCGCCAAGTATGGCAAAGTATCTTTTAGGTAAGGTGCTGCTGTCGTGAGGAAGTAATGAGCGTAGTCATGGCTGGTAGCTGCGTTTGTCATCCCACCTCGGTTTTCAATTTCTTTGTCAAACAACCCTGGTGGTAGCACTTGAGTGCCTTTGAAAATCATGTGTTCCAGAAAATGAGCCATCCCTGCCCATTCTGCTGGCTCTCGCCTAGCACCTGCCCGCAGCCAAATATCTGCCACCACTACAGGGGTTGTGGGGAGATATTGGTGAATAAATGTTAAGCCATTATCTAGTTGGAAAACAGCAGCGGGGAAAACCGAAGCATCTAGCAGTTGCAACAACCGTTTAAGCTCAATTTAAGACTAATTTAAGTTTTAGATATATTACCGCTTTCTAAAAGCACAAATTGAATAATATGATACAAATTTAAGAGGGGGGAAAGGGAAAAGAGGTATTGCGGTAAAGAAGTCAGGAGTCAGGAGTCAGGAGACAGAATACAGAATTAATGATTCTCCCCCTCTCCCACTCTCCCCCTTTCCCCCTAATCCCCACAACGCGAGTGACACCGAGTTCCCCCTCTCCCTAGCCACTAGTCACTATTACTTAAAAACTCCCTTGTCTACTTGACTAAGGGAGCAAATGCTTATAAGTTCACCGCAACGCCGTCTTACCTCAGTTTTGACCTGGAAAACCCAGGTGGGTACCAAGTTGCCTTGCTTAAAGTTTCCGAGTACAAGCTCGGTCTACTGCCGCTAGAACTGTCTGGTTCCCTTATATAGTCAGACATAGATCAAAAACATTATTGGCAGTCACCAACGCCGCAGTTGAACTTTAACTATTATAGCTTTTTAATTGGTAAATGGTAGAGGCGGGTTTATCAGACATACTTGTGAACCTTCAGATAAGTCCTTTAAACCCGCCCGTACGGTAGTTGGTAAAAGGGAAAAGGGAAAAGGTAAAAGGTAAAAGGTAAAAGGTAATTTCCCCTTGTCAGGTTGTCGGGTTGTCGGGTTGTCCTCCCCTAGCCCCTAGCCGCCCTTTTGATACCATATTGATTCAATCTTTTGAGCGATCGCCCTCGCCTGATGCCGATTTTTCTGATCTAGCAATACTGTGACGTGTCCGAGTTTACGTCCAGGGCGGGATGCGGTTTTACCATACCAGTGAACGTGTGCTTGGGGAATCTGCTCTATTTGCTGTCGTTGTTGCTGGTAATCATTTTCTGAATATTCGTAGCCCAGTAGATTCACCATTACCGCACCTGGAGAGCGAAGGGTGGGATTACCTAAAGGTAAACCACCAAGGGCGCGTAGGTGCATCTCAAATTGGGAGACTTCACAAGCATCTAGGGTAAAATGCCCAGAATTGTGAGTGCGGGGCGCAATTTCATTCACCAGTACTTTACCCTCTGGTGTAAGAAATAGCTCAATACCAAAAACGCCCACTGCTTGTAGGTTATGCAGGAGAGTGTTAGCAATCTGAGTTATTTGTGTTGCAACATTTGGACTAATATCAGCAGGAACAATCACACGCCGACAAACTCCTTCTTGCTGCACAGTTTCCACAATTGGATAGGTGACAATTTCACCACTGGTAGAACGAGCAGCAATTACAGCTAACTCCCGCTCAAAGGGTACAAATTCCTCTAATAAAATTAGCGCTTGTCCTTGCTGCTTGCTAGAGAATGCTGCTAGTTTTTGCTGCAACGTGTCTAAGTCTTTAATAATGAAAGTACCCTGCCCATCATAACCATGCCGACGAGCTTTTAATACTACGGGGAAAGTGGCTAGTGGCTGGTGGCTAGTGGCTAGAAGTGATAGGCTAGAGGCTAGTGGGGTTTCCTTCCCCTCTGCCAAAGTGCCCCCCTCAAGGGCGATAAACTTGGGAACGGGTAAACCCAACTGCTGTAAATAGCAAAGTTGGTCATATTTATCTAATATTTTGGCTAAAACTGGTAACGCTGGACGAAAACAGATGCCTTGCTCTGCCAGAATTGATAATGCTTCTAGATTTACAAATTCATTTTCAAAGGTAATTAGATCGCAGTGCAACGCCAATGTTGCTGTGGCTTTTGCGTCATCAACTGGGGCGAATACGGTTGAAGATGCGATCGCAACAGCTGGATCATTCGCATTCGGTGTCTGAATTATTAGCTCAATTCCTAACTTTTTGGCTGCACCCGCCATCATCCAGGCTAATTGTCCCCCACCAATCACACCTAAGCGCTTAATTTGGCTATGTTCATTTTTAGCCAAGTCTGTCATTTTCGTTGAATTTTGGGGTTCGGGTTGGGCAGTCATGTTTTACACCTATTTCGGGTAACTTGTAATCCGTTATACTAATTCCACCAGTTGAGATTTGACGCACGTAATAAGTAGGTATATGTAGTAATTCTCTCCCAGGTCTGAAAGTTACTTTTTTTAACGAACCGCAGAGGACGCAAAGAACGCAGAGGGAAGAAAGAGAGGGTTTTATGAATGATTGGTTGCTATATACTATATATTTTAATAACTTATAAATCTCTAAATCGAGCTACTTATGAAAATAAATATCATACTTTTTGTTTGGAGTAAAATTTTACAGGTAATAGTTAGACCAATTGCTATTTTAACAGGTAGGGGAGGAGGAAAATTTGCTTCATTACTTCCGGCAAATCAAAATTATTTAGTTACTAATTATTGTGGGTACAAATTTAATGTTAATACAACCTATCCAATGGAGTCGGCTATCTGGCTGGGTGGTGTGTATGAAGTGACTACAACTAAGTTCTTACGCCAAGTCTTACGAGCAGGTGATGTATTCTTGGATATTGGCGCTAATTGCGGTGCAGTTACATTAGTTGCTGCTAGTGCGATCGCAAGCGGTAAAATTTATGCATTTGAACCTGGGAATACAATTCGTTCTCGTCTGCAAGCAAATATAGATTTAAATCCTTCATTGCAGAATATTATCAAGGTTGTCCCTTTTGGTTTGGGATTAAAAGCAGGCAAACTACTATATTATGAAGACGAAAATTATCGAGGGAATGGGGCTTTATTTGACTCGCAAGGAATTCCAGTAGATGTTCTTTCACTCGATGATTGGGTATTGCTGGAAAAAATAGATAAGATAGATTTCATCAAAATTGATGTTGAGGGGATGGAATATGATGTAATGCTGGGTGGTAAATCAACTTTGGAAAAGTATCATCCAATCATTTATTTTGAAACTCTGCCAATTTTCTTTACTAATAAGTCTTATACTATTCAAACCATTTACGAGTTTCTTTCTGGTTTAGGTTATCGAATTGTCAGTCCCACGAAACCATATAATGAAATTGGGTTTAGTGGAGCTTATCCGGCTAATTCAGTAGCAATTCATCCAAGTCGAGCCGATAGATTAAATTTCATAAAATAATTATTAATATAATAGTTGAGTTTTTTGTTGGTTTATTAGTTTTATGTGGGCAATGCCTACCCTACTAATAGCTAACCGCTAATTGATAAAATCATCGACAACCTAAAGAATCACGAGTTTCTACGCCTGTTTTTGGATTAATACCACTCGCCCGTTCACACAATTGTTTGATTTGTAAGCTATCTAAAATTGCATCAGTGAAATCAGCCCCAGAAATGTCTACATCAGTAAATATGGTGCGTAATAAAATAGTTTCGTTTAAAACAGCATTGCTTAAATTAGCACCTGTTAACTTAACCTGATCTAACATAGCAATACTTAAATCTGCTCCATGCAGATTTGCTCCAGTCATGACAGAAGCGCTCATCACTGCTCCCCGCAAGTCAGCATCAGCAAAATTAGTCTGTTCCATGTTGGCGTTGGAAAACTCAGCAGCTCTAAGTATTTGTCCAGAAAAGTCTCTTCCTTTCAACTCGGCATTGCTAAATGATAAAGGCGGGGGATAGTCTAATGCCTGTGCTGGTATTGACCAACACAATAGAATAATCGCTAGAAGGAATGCTGCTAGTTGCTGCCAAAACATAGTGTAGAAGTTTATATTTATTAATTGAATGCTGCTTTTAAGCTTACTGCACAAATTCACAGATGGCTTGGTAGGTGATGCGATCGCATTCATCAAATCGTGTTAATATCCTGATGGAGGAGATGTAATCTCATGCCACATTTTTTATTAACTTGGCTCGTGACAGCAATTGCTCTAATTATTACAGCTAATATTGTCCCAGGTTTCGTTGTGACAAGTTTTGGCGCGGCGTTGCTAGCAGCTGTCGTGATTGGACTAGTTAATGCCATTGTCAAACCAATTTTGATAATTTTGACACTACCGCTGACGATATTGACTCTGGGATTATTTCTATTTGTCGTCAATGCCATTACTATTTGGTTAGCCGGAGTGCTGACACCTGGTTTTACCGTTACTGGTTTGCTACCTGCTTTATTGGGTTCGATTGTGCTAACGTTGGTAGCAAGTGGGATCAACTTTTTGGTTGATAGAATTGTATAATTATCAATGCAGCAATGCTGAATTTATAACGAATAATTTATCATTCACCCCCTCTCCCAAAATAACCGCGTGGGGTAATCATCCAATTAGCATGGGTGCGGGTACTGGAATTACCTATCAAAACGGTAGTCAACATATCGACGGGAACATCGAGTAACTTATCCAAGGTAGTGACAGAAATTTGCTCGTCTTGACGATAGGCACAACGGACGATCGCCACTGGTGTGCTAGAGTCACGATATTGCAAAAAAATGTCTCTGGCAATGGTAAGCTGGTGAATACGAGTTTGCGATCGCGGATTATAAATAGCCGTAACAAAATCAGCCGCTGCTGCTGCAACCAAACGCTTTTCAATCACTTCCCAAGGCGTAAGTAAATCACTCAAACTGATAGCACAAAAGTCATGCATCAGGGGTGTACCCACGCGGGCGGCGGCTGCTTGCAAAGCTGTAATCCCAGGAAAAATCTGGACATTGGGAGTTGTACCATCCCAACCCCCAGCCTGAAGTTCTTCTAACACCAAACCTGCCATACCATAAATACCGCAGTCACCAGAAGACACCACAGCCACAGTTAAACCCCACTGCGCCAGTTCAATTGCTCTTTGGGCGCGTTGACGTTCCTGGGTAATTGGCAGTGCTTCTATAATTTGATTTGGCTGTAAGAGAGAATCAATAAGCTTAATATACAGAGAATAACCAATTACTACATCAGCTGAGGATATAGCAGCAGATGCAGCGGTCGTAATTTGGTTTAATTCTCCAGGTCCTGTACCAACTAACAATAGCTTACCAGTACGACCAGTATATTCTTGACAAGCCTTGGCAACAGCCACAGTCACCGCACCTGATTGCCCTTCCGACTTAAAAATCTGCTTAGAAACCAATAAATTAGAGTTCACGCAAAGGCGCAAAGACGCTAAGAAGTCTTTGTTGTCTTCTTCTTTGCGCCTCTGCGGCTTTGCGAGAAATAAATCTAAACTGGCACACAAAGCAGCGGCTTCGGCTACGCTGGGGGTTCCGACTTCTGCATCAACAACAAGCGAAGGGTTGGGTACACTAACAGCACGAAGGACATCAGGTGGGAATGTGCGTAAAGGCAGATTGCGTTCGCGGCACAATTCCCTTATTCCAGCTTCATCAGCTTTAAGATCAATTGTGGCAATTCCTGCGATCGCACCTAGGGCTAGTTGATGATCTTGACAAACTTGCCCGATTGCTGTCTCAATCAGTTGCCGTGATGTTCCTCTCTCACAACCAATTCCCACCCATAGTACACGCGGATGCCATTGAATGAGGGGTGAGGAGTGAGGGGTGAGGGGTGAGGGGTAGGATTTGGGACTGATCCAGATTTTGGCTTTTGTGGCTGGGGATGGTTCAAAGCTGAACGCTGCATTTTTAAGGCTATCTGTCAAGCGCCAAAGGGTAGAACCTGCTTGTTGAATTACTTCTACTGTTTCACCTCTTGCTACCGCAGCACTCACACCTGTCCAATCTCCCTCGCCTTTGTGCCACCCAAAGGGAATCCCCAACAGATCTACCGCTGGTAATCCCGAAACCGATGCACCTGTTAATACTGGTGTTACACCAATAGCTTGGGCAATCAAACGGGCAAGTTTGTCAGCACCGCCTTGATGTCCACTGCATAGGCTAATTACAAATTTACCAGCTTCATCTATTACGACAACTGCCGGATCAGATGATTTATGCTGCAACAAAGGTGCAATTAACCGCACGACTGCCCCAGTTGCGAGACAGAATACAAAGGCGCGGTGTGTCTGCCAAAGATTAGCTATGTGGGTTTTGAGAGAATTTGTATAATACTTTGAGTTGACACTTGTTAATGATTGTGGTGTCCACAAAGTAGCACCACTTGTTTGACAAAGGGGCTGTAGGGTTTTTGCACCACTGGGAGTGGTAGCGATCGCAGCTAGGGGTTGAAAATCTTGAAAAAGCAAGTGACTCAAGATGAATTAATAAATAATGTTATTACCACCAGGTATTTACAGACTACAGGTAGGGGAAGATTCACAGAAAATGTAAGGTGGGCATTGCCCACCCTACTTTTTGGACTTAAATATCAGCTGCTGAATCAAACACAGGTTGCTTTTGTTTCACAGTTCCAACTGTTGGTACTGGAGTTAGCTTTTGTTTCCCAACAGTGCCTACGACTGCTGGTTGTAATATCGCTGTGTGGGCAATAGAAGTATTAGCCAGAGTAAACAATGGATTTGACAGAATTCCAGCCAGGGAAGTGGCAATTAAAGTAAGTACCAGTCCCACTTGCAAAGGTCGCATTCCTGGCAAATTCCAGCGTACTTCGGGATAGTTCTTCACAGCGTCGGACATTTCAATAGGCTCTTTGACTACCATCATCCTGACTACTCGAATGTAGTAGTAGATTGAGATTACCGTTGTGACTAATCCTAGTAAGACTAATCCGTATTCTCCAGCTTGCCAACCTGCCCAGAACAGGTAGATTTTGCCAAAGAATCCAGCCAAGGGCGGGATACCTCCCAAAGAAAGTAGACAAATGCTTAAGCTCAAAGTCAGGAGTGGGTCTTTTTGGTATAAACCAGAGTATTCACTAATTTGGTCTGTTCCTGTCCGTAAGGTGAACAGAATCACGCCGACAAAGGCTCCCAGATTCATGAACAGGTAGATCAGCAGGTAAAAAACCATACTGGCATACCCCGCATCGCTTCCAGCGACAAGACCAATCATGACGAATCCAGCTTGACCAATGGAGGAATAAGCTAGCATTCGTTTCATGCTCGTTTGTGCTAGAGCAACGGCGTTACCCAAAACCATACTCAAAACAGCTAGAGCAGTAAAGATAAATTGCCACTCGCTTGTAACTAGGGGAAAGGCTGTAGTTAAAAGCCGAATTGCTAGGGCGAAACCAGCTGCTTTTGAACCGACGGATAGAAAGGCGATAACTGGGGTGGGAGCGCCTTCGTAAACATCCGGTGTCCACTGGTGGAAGGGGGCGGCGGAGATTTTGAAACCAATACCTGCGATCGCAAATACAAGAGCAATTACCACAGCCAACGATTGTCCAGCGTTGGCGGCGGCAATACCATTTGCGATCGCATTTAATTCTGTTTGTCCCCCCGATAGCCCATACAGTAGGGAAACTCCATACAGAAAGATAGCTGTACTCGAAGCACCAACTAGTAAATATTTCAGTGATGCCTCATTTGAGCGCGGATCGCGCTTGGTGTACCCTGTCATTAGGTAGGAGGAGATACTCAGGGTTTCCAGGGAAATAAATAGCATCACTAGCTCATTTGCTCCAGATAGGAACATTCCCCCTAGAGTAGCCGTGAGCAAAATAGCGATGAATTCTGCTAAAGCCGTGCCACTTTGCTCAACATAGCTAATTGACATCAAAATAGTTACGGTAGCAGATAAGGCAATGATGCCGCGAAACACTATACTCAGGTCGTCACTATTAAAACTACCCAAGAAAGCAACTGGAAGAGTGCTATCCCACTGGAAGCAAAGAGCAATTACCGAGCCAAGCAGCCCAGAAATCGCTGCATAAGCAACCCAGCGCGAAGAACTACGACCTACAATCAAGTCACCGACTAAAACAACCACGAGGGTAACAATAACTATTCCCTCTGGTAAAATCGTCCCAGCATTCAGTTGGGCTGCAAGATTGGCAAAATCCATACTTTTTGTATCAGTTGCGATGATTAGGCACAAAGCCTGACTTTGTTAATTTTATTAAATTGGGTGTCAATACAGCGTACCATTGTGGTGACGAATGATAATCCCTTCCCCTTATTTCATTAGAAATCCCACCCTTTTGAGGATGGGATAGTTTACATAAATACCTATTTTCGATTTATAACTCAAAAGCTACACCAATTTACCAAGAGGCGATCGCCGAATTTATCTATCACCTTGGCATAATATGCCGTCGAGGTGACACACCTGGATTGATTACAGATGCAAACTCCTCATGGGACAATTTACTAATTTCATTGTCCAATTCTGCAACGGTAAATTTGTAGCCACGTTCGGTAGCAATCTTGATGAAGGTTTCTGGATCATCTGTAGCTTTGAGTCTTGCCTTTAATGCTTCATCTTGATTTACAGCTTTAAAAAAGCGGGCAGCGTTTTCCTGTGTCATGAGATTAAATCTCCTTTTTCAAATGGAATTTAAATCAGCGGGGAATATAAATACGTGGGTTGGCACTATATCCACCTTCGAGCTATCCCGCGCCCTGATTTGATGCTATCTGGCTGCACCATCTAACTTTGAGGATAAATCTTCTCTAGCCCAGCTTCATGAAATCTTGATATAAATTTAAGTTTTTGTAAAGCTAAGAACACATTTAGTCAGTAAACAGTAGTAAATGGTAACTGGTAGTTGGTAGTTGGTAACTGGTAACTGGTAAGAATGAGTCCGAAGAATTTTATAGTGGAAATGCTGCTAATTTTTAAACTATTGTGAAAGCAATTACTCTGCTTGGCTCTACTGGATCTATTGGTACGCAAACACTTGATATCGTGGCGCAGTACCCCGAACAGTTTCGGATTGTCGGATTAGCGGCGGGACGAAACGTTGAGATGCTGGCGGCGCAAATTCGCTCCTTCCGACCTAAAATAGCCGCTATCTGTGAAGAAGATAAATTACCCCAACTACAAGAAGCGATCGCACACCTTGACTACAAGCCAATCCTACTCGCAGGCGTTGCTGGGATAATTGAAGTTGCTCGCTACGGTGAAGCCGAAACCGTAGTTACAGGTATTGTCGGCTGTGCTGGTTTACTACCCACCATTGCCGCAATTGAAGCAGGCAAAGATATTGCCCTAGCAAACAAAGAAACTCTAATTGCTGGTGGACCAGTTGTTCTACCCTTAGTAGAGAAACATCGAGTAAAACTATTACCCGCTGACTCAGAGCATTCAGCAATATTTCAATGTCTGCAAGGAGTACCAAAAGATGGCTTGCGGAAAATTCTGCTGACAGCTTCTGGGGGAGCTTTCCGCGATTTACCTGTAGAGAAGTTAGCACAAGTAAAAGTTGCCGATGCCCTAAAACATCCCAATTGGTCGATGGGACGCAAAATCACCATAGATTCAGCCACATTGATGAATAAAGGGCTAGAAGTAATCGAGGCTCACTTTTTGTTTGGACTCGAATACGATCGCATTGAAATCGTCATCCATCCCCAAAGCATTATCCACTCGCTAATTGAGTTACAAGATACTTCGGTATTAGCACAGCTAGGTTGGGCTGATATGCGCTTACCTTTACTCTATGCCTTATCCTATCCCGAACGTATCTATACTGATTGGGAAAGATTGGATTTAGTCAAAGCTGGCAATTTAACCTTTAAAGCACCGGATCATCAGAAGTATCCTTGTATGCAACTAGCATACACCGCAGGTCGCACAGGTGGATCGATGCCAGCTGTATTGAATGCAGCGAATGAGCAAGCAGTAGCACTATTTTTAGAAGAAAAAATCGAATTTTTGGATATTCCCCGTTGTATTGAACGAGTGTGCGATCGCCACCAGTCCGATCACTGTTCCAATCCTTCTTTAGATGACATTGTAGCAGCAGATCAATGGGCAAGACAAGAAGCTTTGGCAGCAAGTGAGATGTTGAACAGAGGCGATCGCCTAATCTCCCTTTGATTATCAGTTCAACAGTTGCCAGTGACTGCTAACTGGTAGTTGGTAGTTGGTAACTGATAACTGATAACTGATAACTGATAACTGGTATTAGTAATAGCAGTAATAAATTCTTCTAACAAACCTCCTAGCACTTCGTATCCTGCTACTTGTACCTCAACAACTGCACAGGAATCATAAACATTTTTACGTGTAAATTCAATGATTTCTTTTAATTTATTGTCTGACTCTAGTTTAGTAGTTAAAGGAAAATCAAAACTACCAGATAGTATTTCACTTTCACAATCAAGAAAGACTTGTTTAACTTCTATAATTAACTTATGAATTGCTTTTGCTCGGAAATAGACGTTTTCTTTTTTATCAGATTCTAAATGTTCTAATTGTTCTTTTTTCAAAACACCATAAAGCAAATGACTTGCTTCATCATAAGTAATACACCCCATGCGAAATCCGTCTTCTAAATCTACAATGTGATAACAAATGTCGTCGGCGGCTTCTACCAAAAAAACCAGCGGAGGCGCTGCACCAGATGGCTAAATTTTATTCTCGACGTATTAATCCTACTTCATTAGCAATTTGTGCGAAAAAATCTTTATCATCTTGAAAAAAACCGTGTTTTTTAGTACTTTTATTATCTTCAATTGCATTATAATGATTAAAAAATATACTATTAATACCAGCTTCCCTGGGGTATTTAGTAAAAGTAGCAAGCATAGCACAAGTAAACTGTAAACCCTGAAGATTTGGTCGGCTTAACTTAGTTAATATTCTAAATCCTGGGGCATTTCCTTCAAACTTTTGAAAATCGGCTTGTTGCCTTGATGATAAACTTGAGAGTACTGAAACTGCTAGAGGAGACTTAAACCACTCTTGGATAGCATCAACACCTGCATGACCAAAAGGTGGATTTCCGATATCATGTGCAAGACAAGTAGCAGCCAAAATATCACCAAAATCCCTAGAGTCAAAACCTGTTAATTCTACCGAATACCTTTTAACAATTTCCTTACCAACAAGAGTACCCCTTCTTCCTACACAGCTTGACTCAAGACTATGACTTAATCTGCTACGAACATAATCATTATCAACCAATGAAAAAACCTGAGTTTTATCTTTCAACCTTCTAAGATAAGAAGAAAAAATAATTTTATCGAAATCTTTTTCAAACGCAGTACGCCCAGCATCGGCAATATATTCTACCTCACCCATTAACCGACTACGAGATAAAAGCTTACTCCAGCGCATAGGTAATACCATTTTGGATTTTGGATTTTTAAACCCTTATAATGCGCTAATTTCAGCAATGCATTTGTCTCATTATTTTTACAAATTGGTGTAACATAGCTATTTCTTAATTAAAAATTATGATAATATATAGTTAAATTCGCTCTCTTGGTGGGGATGGGTGGCATACAGAAAATCTCTTCCTATCTTCTTTGCGCCTTTGCGTCTTTGCGCGACAAAAATCTTAAGAAATTTCAGCTATATTCCAAGATAAATACCCTATCCGATGCTGACTAATGCCCCTTGAGTTAATTACTTTAATTGCAGCCTTAATTGTGTCATGGCTGGTATTCACCGCCTTAATAAAGCTGGTGAAAACAACTATTCCTCCAGCGATCGCAATTGCCGCTATTATACTCATATTACAACTAGCCTTTGGCATTGCTCCTCAAGCGCTTTGGCAGGAAATTACTCAACTACCTAAAATTGTCTCCCATCTAATTACAGGGAAATGACTTTACGAGTGCAATTGAGCTAGTTAACACACCTAGGGTAAAACAGATATACTCTACAAGTGTTCTACTTCTCAAGCTATCTGTGAGTTTCATTCCTACGCCGAATTCGCTCAGGAAGTTGGATGCACGACCACGACTACTTATTTCTATAATAGTCTCTGGATTAGTCGGCATTCTACTACCACACTGGTTACACCTGCCAACTCGTATCATTATCGCCTGGAACTTTGGCGTTATCTGCTTTTTGGCAATGGCTTGGTCAATGATGATTCGTGCTACTCCTGAAAAAATGCGCCGTAACGCCCAACGACAGGATGACGGGCGCTTGGCAATCTTGGGGCTTGTAGTAACCGCAGCCTGTATCAGCCTTTTTGCTATTGGTGTAATGCTTAAAAACACCAAAGATCTTACTTTAACTATACTAACGCTTCATGTAACACTTGCGGGGATGACAGTTATTTGCTCTTGGTTACTCATACACACGATGTTTGCTGGACACTATGCTCATCTCTACTACCGAAATGACAGCGAGAGTGCAAATGACGATAATGCTAAATGCTTAGATTTTCCCCAAGAAAACCAGCCGGATTATTGGGACTTTTTATATTTTTCTTTTGTTATTGGGATGACTTGTCAGGTTGCAGATGTTAGCATTACATCACGCGCTATTAGAAAATTAGCACTAGTGCATGGGGTGTTAACCTTTTTTTTCAATACAGTAATTCTGGCAATTAGTATCAATATTATTGCTGGGTTAATTTAAAGCGTAGAATCTATTTTTGCCATGCGTCTATTAAGGCAATAAAAAAGCCTCCTATGTAGAGCAGGAGGGCATAGGTTTGTGGTGTGAGGAGTAGACGTATGTCTCTCATAAATAAACAATAAGTTGTAGATATGGCAATAAAGTGGCATTTACATGGCAATATTGTCACAACTTGATGTTGAGTAATTGTTACTATTACGTTAGTCCCATCCATTCTTGGGTAGCACTTGTCTGCGCCTGCACTAAGGTTTGTCGTAGTTTCTCCCAATCCACCTGACTATTGGGTGTATTCAAAATTAACTCACACTCTTGGAGATACAAAACTTGTGTGCAAAATTGCTGTGCTAGCTCTAGTTGGTGATTAACCATCAAAATTGTAGTTTGACTATTAGTAGCTAGGTGGGTTAAAATTTCTATTAGGTAGGATGCTCGACCTGCATCTAAGGCAGAGGTAGGCTCATCTAATAAAAGAATTTTGGGTTGAATCATTAAAGCCCTTGCGATCGCTACAAGTTGTCGTTGTCCAACCGAAAGTTGTAATTCTGTCTTCTCTAGCCATTCTAGGGGAATATGCAACTGCTCAATTGTGTAAGATAATCGTTGCCCAATCTCTGAACGCGGCAAACCCCGTAAAACTAGGGGATACTTTAATGCTTCATATACTGTCATCCCCAACAGCTTCGACTCTTGCAGTACTAGCGTTACCTGTTGGCGTAGCTGGATAACTGGAATTTGCCGATACTCTTGATTTTCTAAATAAATTGAACCAGATGTCGGTTCACTCAGTCGGTTTAATAACCGTAGCAAAGAAGTTTTACCCGCACCCGATGGACCAATAATTGCAATGCGCGAACCTTTGAACACCTCAAAGGAAATATTAGTCAATCGGGGCGTACCTATATCCTGAGAACCGACCGATGTAGATAGACTGACTTGTTCTAGTCGCAGTTGTGCTGCTGACACTTGCTACCCCATCCAAATTGACTATTAATTAGGTTAAACTGACAGATGCGATCGCAACTGTAATTGTCCACATATCCACCAACAACAGCAGCCAGGTAAAGCCCAACAAAATGAAATACATCCAAGGCTGCGCTAACGGTTTGACATCAGTCGTGTCAATTCCTGTCTTCGCTTGCACAAGGCTTACGAACTTGGCAAAGCCAGATACACGCATCGGTAGTAAATAAGCTTTCCCCTCCTTACTTAAGAAATAATAAACTAGTCCACCTTGACCAGTAGTACGAGGTTTTAATTCCTTCACCTCAGACCAAGGTAACAACCAACCTTTACGAAAAAAACGCTTAACCCAACCAGGATATGTTACCTGAATTCCCTGGTCATCTAAAATCACTCGTTCACTCAATACAGCATACAAAGCAACTGCACCCAAACCCAGCCCTACAAATAACAATGCTGGTGGAATAGGTGCTGCTGTTACCTGTGCCAAGAAAGGTAACGGTATAGTCAAAGCTATATATAGACTCAACAGCGTGATTCTAATTAAAGGAGACAGACGAAAGATAGAAGGTAAATTATTGGCTGATACTGTCACGACTTAATCATCTTTGGGTTTAAGTAAATACTAACTGCATACCAAGGCATAAAGGTGGCATTGCCCATTTTACATATACGTGCAATCAGTATGCCACCCATGCCCACCATATATATAGGCAAACCGTATGTATACTTTGGCATTCGTTTTCTATCAACCAATATTAGCTGCTACCCTACGGTTATCAAGATTTCGAGACTACCAATGACTGCCCTTATTCTCAACTTAAGCCCCACCATTGAGCTAACAGATGAGCAGTTTTTCCAACTGTATCAGCATAATCGAGATTTGCGCCTTGAGCGTACAGCACAGGGAGAATTAATTATCATGCCACCAACGGGATGGAAAAGCGGAAACCAAAACAGCAGACTAACACAGCGTTTAGGAAATTGGACAGACGCTGATGGAACAGGATTGGCTTTCGATTCTTCAACGGCTTTTATTCTCCCCAATGGTGCAACTCGTTCTCCTGATGCTTCCTGGGTAAGACGGGAAAGATTAGAAGCTCTAAATCCTGATCCTACAAGATTTTTACCAATGGCTCCCGATTTTGCTGTCGAATTACGCTCAGCTCCCGACAACTTGAAGACAGTGCAACAAAAAATGCAGGAGTATCTTGAAAATGGGGTGCGTTTGGGATGGCTAATTGATCCTCCTCATCAACAAGTGGAAATTTACCGATTAGGGCAGGATGTGGAGGTGTTGCGATCGCCTACTAGTTTATCAGGAGAAGATGTATTACTTGGATTTGTGCTGGAGTTGACATCTTTTTTGAGCTAGGCGATAGATGCGGCGACATCTGATAAATTGGAAACAGTCAAGGAGCCGTAGTAGCCGGATACGATCCTTTCAGCTTATATACTTTAGCTGCCTCTACATCAAGCGCCCAAGCTTTAATCTTGGCATTTTTTGGCAGAACAGACGTAAATGTACCGCTCCAACCAGAGTGTATGTAAGCAGTATTGCCCAGCAACTGTTGCACGTCAAGCCGCTCACCGCCTACTGGTAAAACTTTAAACGCATTTGCCCCTGTTGGGGTGTCGTAAGTTAGTACTACAGCATCAGCGGGACGATTTGACCTGACCAAGATTGCCCAGCCACTGGCTAGATACTGATTGTTATCTTGCGGTATCAGAGCGTCGAAAAAGCCGTTGCTAGTGTTATTAGTCGTGCTGTCTTTCAGGTGACTAGTAGTTAATAATGGCGGATGCATTAATCCTAAGTGGTTGGCAGCATTGGCTACTACCCGCAAGTAGTCAATACCACCAAAGTTGATACTACTGTTGTACATTCCCCAATAAAGCTTGTGTTCGATGCACTCAGCGTCGGGAGCAACATTAATAAATAACAAACAAGCTTTAGCAAACAGTCGATCCTGTCGCGTCTGCTGCATTTGTGCCACTGCGTAGATGAAAGTAAAGCTGTGCAAAAACAGCAACACTATAGTTAAAACTGTAGTCACTTGTTTAACCAAGCTGTGGTAGCCTGACAACTTTATGCGCTTGTCGCTAAGTGCGATCGCTACTCCATAGATAACAGACACAAACCCGTAAATCGCAAATGTCGTGTATCTAGACGAAAGTGCTTGCTCGCTACTGAAGCCTACTCTACCAACAGTTGCTATCAAAGCGCTGGCGATCGCATAGACACCTAAGCACAGCCAGACAACTCCCCGTTGCCGCAATTCGGATTCTTAGCAGTATCTCAACCAATAAAGACAAAATAAGCAGTACAAAGCGAACACCACTGCACCAATAATTACTGCTTGGTGGGGTGCTTGTAGCGCTGTTCCCCAAGCCAATGGGTTGCCTAAAAACGAGAGAAAATAAACAATAGCTTGCTCAGGCTGTGCTACTGCGGTCAACAGACTGGGATGGTAGCTAGGTTTGCTGTAGTGGTAAAAGTACACAGATACGTTGAAAACTGCGGCAGCTACCCAACCTAAAGCCAAACAAAGTTTAAGCGCTAACTTCTGACGAGACTCATAAATATATAGTACAGGGAAGACAACTATCCAAGCAAGAATGCCATTGGCGAAAGAGAAGGTACTGATTGTAGCCAAGAGTACACACGCCACTAGCTTAATTACTGGCGACACAGAACTAGTAGCTACAACCAGACTAGTGGTAATACAAGCAAGCGATATGTACACAACATTAGACAAACCGTTCAGCCAAGCTTCGTACTGAATCGGGCTAAACAACAATAAGTTAGTCACCAATGCCAAAGCGCACACTACTGTTAATCGCCGCGATACGGTTAAATAACTCAACCACATTATATTCAGCGACGTGACACAAGTCATAAAAACCGACACTAGCATTTCCGCTCTGACATCGTAAGCGGTTAAATAAGCTAAAGCAATGTCAATTAAACGAGGGAAAAATTTGCGACTCTCATTGTGTTGCGCCATCAAGTCACTAAAGGTGATTTTTCCAGTCATCGCCTTGATAATTGTCTGCGTCACCCACCACTGATCCCACACTGGCACGTTGACGCTGTAGTTAAGTACCAGAATGGCTAAAACAAAGGCGGGAACAACAACAAATAGACACAAAACGAACCGCCGCTGAGTTAATAGACTTGGAACGCGGGACATAGTAGGGTTGTACCAAGATTCGTAGAAGGGAGTTGCTGCGGGGATAATGGTGATGCGGCACATCGGACGGGCGACAGACATCCACCACACTACCATCATGCGCTCGATTCTAGCATTGGGCATGAGCTATTAATATGAGGAGCTTACCCGATAATTGAAAGTAGGGGCAAGCGGCTCCCATTTCTTTCGCTCAAACAAAACCAGCCGTGTCTAATAACGAACCTCCGCAACATTTACATTTGCTCTCAAGTTTTGAGGTGGGATGGAATGGCTTAAACCTCATCTATGAGCTAGAACCCGTTGACGAAACGCCTGAAACTTATTTTGGTCAGCATTTTATTGTAATTGCTCTTGATAATTTTCGAGCAAGCTATATGCAAAACGGAAGTTGGCAGCACATTGATTACACCAAGGGTGATATTGCCATTTTCCCAGCTACCCAGCCGTTTCCCAGGACACAGATCGATCGCGTTGTTCCATTAGTCGAGCTATTTCTCGAACCCGCAAAGGTTGCCTCCACTGCGTGTGAATTTGTGGATGCAGATAAAATCGAACTGGCTCTTGGGTTGCAGATACGCGATCCTTTGATTCAACATATGGGGTTGGCACTCAAGGCTGAGCTAGAAGTTGGGGGCGCAGACAGTCGGCTTTACGCCGAATCAATGGCAGCGGCGCTTTCTGTACATTTGCTACGACGATACTCGGTAAGGAAACAGGAGATTAGAAACTATACAGGTGGATTGCCCAAGTCTAAGCTCAAACAAGCGATCGCCTACATTCACGATCATCTAGATCAAAACCTCACCCTGGCTTCCCTGAGTAGCGCGGTGCATATGAGTCCGCATTATTTTGCTAGTTTATTCAAGCAGTCTACAAAACTTACACCCCATCAGTATGTCACTAAATGCCGAATCGATAAAGCAAAGCAGTTATTGGCTAGGCACGATTTGACACTTGTAGAAATCTGTCACTCTGTCGGCTTTCAAAATCAAAGTCATTTCACCAGAGTCTTTCGCCAATACACCACAACCACACCCAAGGCATATCGGGATGCAATGTAAATAGCTTATTTAACCCCACTAGTGAACCGAAATTAATAACTGGTAACTGGTAACTGGTAACTGATTTCATTCGGGTTGCTGTCAGCCGAATTATTAAGAAAAGTTGTGATAGAGGCAATTGTTAAGAAATTATTTTTGAGAAAAATTTACACTTCTTATAAAAAAGGAGCTTATTGAGGCTATTCTCAAGAGTTAATCGGAATATTTCTTATTTAACTAACGAATTATTAGGGGTTGACCAATTGTAAAAAAACTGTTTTAATTAATTTCAGTAAAAATTTTTATAATGGAAATCAGTTTGCTTATATAAGGTCATTAAACAGATTAATAATATAAGTAATAATAACACAGGCTATCGACAATATATAAACAGAAAGACGATTGCCAAAAACTTGAGAAGATTAGAAGAATTTTTGGAGGAATAGGCAAGACAGGGACGAGGGGCGATCGCTAAACTTAGTACCTATCAGCAATAGCCTGGTGATGATTTCTATAGAAGCGTGTGGTAAGGTTTCCTCACCGCCATAAGCTTCGTAGTTTTCTCGCGCTTGGCGATTGTAGAATTCGATTGTTGTAATTCGCTCAAAATTTTGAAATGAACACAGCCATTCCCATATCTACTCTCTTCATTGGGCTTAACGGTCTGACTGCCCTTGTACTCTCATATATTGTGGTAATGGAACGGACGAGAACAAGGGTTTGGCATGGTGAGTCAAAAGAGGATGTTGTGATGCAACCTGACCCTCTGGCTAACCCGAAGGCATGGGTATCTAGAGTCGAAAGTGTAAGTCAAAAGCTCATCAAAACCCAAACGAAGGATGAGGGTATTTTACAGCGCAAAGTCCGCGCCTTTGGGAATTTTACAGAATATGTGCCGCTGGGACTGCTTTTCATTATGACGTTGGAGTTAATGCATTCGCCCTGGGGGCTGTTATGGCTATTAGGAGGTACACTCACCTTCGCCCGAATTATTTACGCATGGGGTGTGATCAAGATTTATGGACCGTCTGTAGGTCGAGCGATTGGCTTTTTTGCTACCTGGTTTGTCTATGTGGTGGGTGCGATCGCCTGTGTTTATTACGGCTTTTTGGGTGTAATCTAACGCTTTCTATATCATTTATCAGGACAGCTTAGGGTAGATATTTTTGCACCACACTCCAGCCACTAAGGGACACCCACACCAATCCTATAAATAGGATAATATTTGTCCAAACGTGGAGACTTCGCGCCCAAGTTCGTCCAGCACCAATTTGGGTAGCACTTGCAGCTGAGAGTAAAACTAACCCCACTACGACTAACCCAGCTATTAGGTGTTGGGAATGACCCAGCGAGCCAAAATGTCCCAGTGTGCCAACAATACCAATACCTAATAGTAGCAAGACTAAAAGCACCATACTACCACCGATCGCCATATGGAGACTTCGCAACTCTTCTGGGCGTGGACTACGAGTTTTTCTAGCTCTAAACATCCAAACGCCAGTCACCGCTAACAGCAAATACGCTAGCAGCGACAAGCCCATTGACCAGGCGGCTATTTTCCACAACCAAATAAACGACGGTAAATTCAACTTTTATGACCCAACCGAAAGACAAGATGCTATTTTTAAACCATAGCTACCTTAGCGCTTCCGGCTGGTCAGTAAGAGTCTTTCTAGCGAAAGAATTTTTATGATTTTTTTTATTAGGGTTGCCGAGGGTTAGCAGCCCCTACAATAATGCATCTGATTTTCTAATCAACAGTGGTTAAAACAGCGGCTGTAAGATTGATAGAATTTTGGCTATTGTTATGGTCGGTTGCTTTTGACGCTGCTTGCTGACTTATATCCGCAGAAGGACTTTCTTCTAGAAGACACAGACGCTCACAGGGTATGTGATCGGATAGAATGGCGCTTGCCATCATTCCTGTATGAATTTCGAGCAAAGAATGTGGTGGAGCTTGAAACACAAGTCGTTGACCTGGAAACACCACCCGCTCATAATACCAATTGGGAATATTTGATATCCGAGCGATCTGAATCTTGCTGGTAGCATTGACATAGCAGCAAACAAGGTGACTAGCGTGCTCTGGGGGTAAAGAATCTAAAATTTGAGCCATAACTGCACTGGACATGGGAGCTACACTTGGACTATTACACTTCCAAGCTAACATTGCTTGATCCCCAGTTGCTGTAATCCCCACTACCAACTGATAATTAACTGATGTTTGCTGATAATTTATTTTTGAACAAAGACAGCGTATCCGATTAGTTTCCGGCACTGGCTAGAAGTTTAACTTATTTATTTTTGATTCAATTTTTACATTTTATCGTCAATTATTAATTGACTAAATGTAATTTTAATAGTAACACCCAATATATTAATTTTTGCTTCATTGGTGACAAGCTTTGCCAAGGTAGCTGCGCGTGGCGCTTGTGGGGAAACTTATATTCCCAAGGGCATGGTAGTGCCTTGCTTTGTACTTGCTGCTGCAATAGCGTCAGCATGAGAAAGTTTGATGCCAAAAAACAATCCACAGGATAGCAAAGTCAATGTTATCGTAAAGTTATATGAAAAATGCTTTCATAAAGCGTATAAACAGTGGAACCAGTGGAACCAGTGGAACCAGTGGCTAGAAAAGAGAAAGGGGCTAGGGGAGCACTTTAGCAGGGGAGCAGGGGAGAAATTCTCATCCAAGGTCTCCAAAATCTAAAATCCGCGCATTCCCTCACCTCTGGCACGAGCGCACGAGCGCACGAGCGCCTTTCCCCTCGCCTCCTTGTTGGCAAAATTCTAGTTGAAATAACTCTGATGGAAAACCGTATTCTCTATGTTCGCCTTCCCTGCAATCCCATCTTTCCGATTGGGGTTGTATATCTAGCCGATCATGTCCATAAGCTGTTTCCCCATATTGAACAGCGGATTTTCGACTTAGGGACAGTACCGCCCCTAGATTTTGCTTCCGCCTTGGATGCTTGTATAGACGAGTTCAAGCCCACATTGCTGGTATTTTCCTGGCGAGATATTCAAATTTACGCCCCAGTGGGAGGAAGAGGCGGTAATCCTTTGCAGCATTCCTTCGAGTTTTTCTATGCAATGAATCCCTTAGTCAAATTCCGAGGCGCAACTGGATTACTTCGCTTGGCAATTTCCTACTATAAAGAACTTTGGCGTAACCAAGGGTTAATTAAAAGAGGGCTAAAACGCGCTCAAAGACACAATCAAAACGCCCGTGTAGTTGTCGGTGGCGGCGCAGTGAGTGTATTCTATGAGCAATTGAAGCATAACCTGCCATTGGGAACAATTGTTTCAGTTGGTGAAGGAGAAACACTGCTAGAAAAACTACTGCGAGGCGAAGATTTTCAAAATGAGCGCTGCTATGTAGTGGGAGAAACTCAACCACGCGATCGCTTAATTCACGAACAACCTACACCTTTGGAAAAAAGCGCCTGCAACTACGACTATATAGAAAGCATTTGGTCGGAATTTCCATACTACCTACAATCATCAGACTTTTATATAGGCGTACAAACAAAACGCGGTTGTCCCCACAACTGCTGCTACTGCATCTACACCGTCGTTGAAGGCAAACAAGTACGCATCAATCCGGCAGATGAAGTTGTTGCCGAAATGCGACAACTTTACGATCGCGGCATTCGTAACTTTTGGTTTACCGATGCCCAATTCATCCCCGCCAGGAGATTTATAGACGACGCGATCGAGCTATTGCAAAAAATCCTCGATTCTGGTATGACAGACATCCACTGGGCAGCATACATTCGAGCCGACAACCTCACCCCCGAATTGTGCAACCTGATGGTCAAAACAGGGATGAACTACTTTGAAATCGGCATCACCAGTGGTTCCCAGGAACTAGTACGCAAAATGCGTATGGGCTATAACCTGCGTACCGTCTTGGAAAACTGCCGCGCTCTCAAAGCAGCAGGCTTCAACGACCTAGTATCAGTCAACTACTCCTTCAACGTCATCGACGAACGCCCCGAAACGATTCGCCAAACAATCGCCTACCACCGCGAACTAGAACGCATCTTCGGCTCTGACAAAGTAGAACCAGCCATCTTCTTCATCGGACTGCAACCCCATACCCACCTAGAAGAATACGCCTTCAAAAAAGGCATACTCAAAAAGAATTACGATCCAATGAACCTCAAACCTTGGACAGTCCAAAAACTCTTGTGGAACCCAGAACCCCTAGGCTCATTATTCGGTGACGTTTGCCTGCAAGCATGGCGACAAAACCCCAACGACTTCGGACGGGAAGTCATAAACATCCTCGAAACACGACTCGGTTGTGCCAATCTAGAAGAAGCCCTAACCGCCCCCATCCAAACAACCGAAAAACAACTAGTAAAACTCTCTTAATTAATCTCTCCTTTCTCTTCCCTCTGCGTCCTTTGCGTCTCTGCGGTTTGTTAAATTAAATCCATGTTACAAGGTTCAATACTACAACAACTAGCAACAGCCCGCCTTAATAACAAAAGACCTCTCAACTTCGGTGTTTACTACAAAAACACCCTCGTTGCTCTGTGCCATGCCTTAGAAGACTGCATCCTAACCTCCAACAGCCAACCCCTAGTCATCACAGCCTTCCAACGAGGGAAATGGTATCTCCAAGAGGCAGAACGCTATCACGCTTTGGCACAAAATTCTCGGCAAGTAGTAATCATGGCATCCCCAGATACTGGCTTTGCCTCTCATCCCACCAGCCAGCTACCAAATGTAGACATAGTAGCGTTAGAACCAAATGATCCGGTAGCGCAAGAGTGGCACTTGATCATATTTGCCCCCAGCTACACAGCAATGGTATTATGTCAAGAGTTGTCAGATGCTGATTACGGCAGTGAGGGAAAACCAACAGCCGACCTAGAGCGAAAGTTCTATGGATTGTGGACATTTGTACCAGACTTGGTACAAGAAACAGTAGAGATAGCGATCGCTCATATTAATCGCTACAACCGAGAACTTGCACAAAATATCAAATCCCACCTGGAAGAAGTCGTAAAAGCTACACCATCCGCAACACCCGATGACCTGAATGCGATCGTCTCTCGCGTCGTGGATTATCTTCAAGTCAGCCAAAAAGATGTTGTTAGCAATATAGACTGTATGCATCAGCAGGAACTAGACACCAACCTACTATCTAATGAGTTACAAGCCTTCCTGCGCCTTGGTCAACTAATTGATGTAGCTGACACCCGCAACCCAATGGCAGCATCAGAGGTAGCAGCTTTAGCAGAAACGATCGGTCAGCTAATAGACTTACCAGCTTGGCAAATCAAGCGGCTACGACTGGCGGGACTACTCTACCGCATTGCGCCGATGTCTATGAGTGTTCAATATGCAGAAGCACCGAGTTGTCCTCTAGTCCCAGCAGCACAAATATTGCGAACCATGCCACGTTTACGAGCGATCGCTAAAATTATCAATCATCTATCCGAATGGTGGGATGGTAGCGGCTTTCCAGGTGGTTTAGCCCATGAGGAAATTCCGCTGGAATCGAGAATTTTAGGATTGGTTATCACCTTTCAGGAGCGTGTTGCCTTGAATTCCCAATCTCACTCAAGCGAAAATGCATTAATTCAGACATTGTCCGAGTTTAAGCAAGAACAAGGTAGCCGCTGGGAGCCGAAACTTGTAGACACCTTGGAACTTCTAGTCATGGGTTTGCAACAGGGTTTAACCCTACCAACCACACCTCCTAAAATCAGTAGTGGTATGTGGTTAATTGATACCCAAACCGATGACGAGCGAGTAGCGAGTGGAACCAGTTGAAAGGATGAAGTATAAAGGATAAAAACGGTTAACTGTTAACAGTTCATGGTAAACAGTTAACCTTAATTACAAATTACGAATTACGAATTACAAAAGTTGTGGATATTGAAGCCATTCGTATAGGAAAAATCAAACAGTTACCAGGCTCTCTTCTGGAAGACGAAGATCTTTCAGGAGTCGATCTTAGTGGGATCAATTTAGCAGGAGCAACCCTAGTCGGGACAAATTTTGCCCACTCCAAACTAGAAAGAGCGCGTTTAGACGGAGCAAATTTACTAGGTAGCCAGCTTTTTGGTGCTGACTTGCGGGCTAATTTGCTCGGAGCCAATTTAATGCAAGCCGACTTGACTGGGGCAGATTTGCGGGGTGCTAATTTGCGGGGTGCTAATTTGATGGGCGCAAAACTGTCGGGGGCTTCTTTAGCTGGTGCTTTCTTGAGTGGGGCAAATCTGATGAGTGTCAACTTACAAGGAGTAGACTTGCGCGGAGCCGACTTGCGGGGAGTAAATCTGAGTGGGGCAAATTTGCAAGGAGCAAATTTAGGCGGGGCAGATTTACAAGGAGCTTTAATTAATGAAGCTAACCTGGAAGAAGCCGACTTGCGAGGGGCGAATTTAGCAGGAACCAGCTTAGCAGGAGCTAATCTACTGTGTGCTGAGTTAGAAGGCGCAAACTTGACTGGCGTGAACCTAACAGGAGCTTGTTTAGTTGGTACTTCTATGGCTGAATTAGCTTCGTGAAGACTATTCACGAATGGAATGCTGCCTACGTTGCCCACGCGGTGCAGGAAATCAAGCCAAGAAAACCTAAAATCATCTGGAATCCTCGATCTGCCGTGACCTCCCTCGACGAAGGAATGCGGGTTTCATGAATTCGCCAACAGTGCTGCTAAATATAGCAATCCTATTTCAGTTGTGAAAGCGAGGCAGGCTTCTTTGCCTGCACAAGGCTTGTATGCCTGTTCCACAAATCACTGTTTCACAAATCACTTAGGATTGCTGTATGTGATTAGCGATCGCTTATTGGAGAAAAACTTTTTGGTTACTGACTATACCTCATCTTTATATCCAATTTTGATGGGTTTGACTTACCTTAAGAACCAGATTTTTGATAAAGTCCTTGAGTGGAGGTAGCTATATTCCCTCCAATTTGCTTAAGTGCAAGTGTTTGCCCATTATTTTGCAAAGAAAATGAATCAACTATATACTCATTCGAGTAACGAGAGGTTTTGGGGACTGAGGTTGGGGTTGTAAAAGAATAAGCACAAGACGCAAAATCATTAACAGTAAGAGTTTGCAGGTGAAATGTTAATTTATTTTCATTTACAGTAAACCTACCCCTTGTAGTCCTAAAGGCAAATGTCGCACACGCATCAACTACACCTCCGGGACGTGTTTCAACCATTAATTGATTGTAGTAACTACCATCTGGATTTAAAACAAGTACATCCTTATTTCCGCCCATCTTCCATTCACCTATAAGTGAAGGTGGTATTGGATCTGATGCAGATGCGAAAACAGCGGTAAAAGAGGGTGGCAAAACCCCGCCGCTAATCACTTGTGCTACCGTGCCGCTTGCTAAACCAAAAATGCAAGCCCAACTCAGGAATGATTTTGAGAGAAGATTGTACATATCAGTGCTTTTTTAAGAATAAATTGATTTTTTTCCTTTCTAGTTAGTTATCTCTGGAATTTTGCCCAAGGTATAATGGAAATATCTAGCAAAATTCTTCCGTTTTCGCTTGGTAGAGTCGCTACTAAAACCATAATTCCAATCAAGTTAATCCACCAGCATCCGCCCCAGCCCCAACCGAAAAAGAAAGATAGCACGAGTTCGAGCGCAAAAATCCCCCCGCTGACTTTAAGGGCAATCTCCTGTCTTTGAAGGTCAGAAGGAAAGACGTTCCCGCGCCAAAACCAGATAGTAAGTGCTAGAGGGAGAAGTGGTCCTAATACTCTGACCAAGATGTAAGCAACTGCACCTGGAACAATTTTTGTTGATGCAATTCTTGACGCAGTTTTAAGGAATTTGGATTTACTAGTAGGATCGGTCTGCCTAGGACTTCTGACTGGGGTAGCGGGTGGTAAAGTCGGTTGTTCGCCTTTCTGGTGTAATTCGTCTTGTACTTCAGTGGTAGGATTAACGGGGCGTGGCGGTAGCTGTGTCGGAGCAACATCAACAGAGATCGCAACAACCTTGAGTTGCATTTCTCCTAGAGCAATAGTGCTATTAGGTCGTAGTTCCACTTCTTCTTGCTGTAATTGTTGCCCATCCAAAACTAGAGAATTGCCCATTTGCAGGTTCCGTAAGTAGAAGCAATGCTGCTGAGGGTGGAAGAATATCTCTACGTGTAGCCTCGATACAGTTGGATGGGATAGCACAATGTTACACTGGGCGGGATCTCGACCGATGCGAACTGTGCCTCGATTTTTGCTCAGCTGTTGCTCGTAAATTTTGTAAGTATGGTTGCGACCTGCTTCAAGCCACTCTAAAGTCAGTTCGTTCATTGTCCTTGCCTTTGAACTCACATCCACCTATTTACTACTTCACGCTATATCTGTTAGATACATAACACGAAAACGGAAATCTAAATTTTAAGAATCTTAATCATTATTGCAGCTTGCACAAACAAATCGCTCGCTTTCTGATTCCAAGAGCGATCGCACTTAAAAATAACAACCCCATCACGCCAGCCAAGGGGTTACGGTCAACTCCCGTGATCCAATCAGGAACTCGACCAGAATATTTTACTAGTTGTCCAACATTAATAATGTAATAGCCCCAAATCAAACCCGCGTGGAGTCCAATCGGTAAAGCGAGGCGATCGCCACCTATTCGCTTGGCACACACTAAAGTTAACCCCAACAGCACTAACGCTGGAAACTGAGGTAGTGTACGGATAATCTCTGGCAGTGGTTTAATAAAATGTAGCAGGGCGAATATCAAAGCATTTGCCCTTCGTGCCACACTAGGACGATAATCTCGCTGCAACTCCGAAAGCAGCCAACCCCGAAATAACAATTCTTCCGCTAAGCCAAATGCCAGCGCTACAACTAATCCTTCAATAATTAATCTAGGTAAAAAAATATTGGGTCGTTGCCATAGCAACCAGCCCAACCATCCTTCTACTAAAAACAGGCATAGAACAACGGTTATTCCAGTTCCCAACCCGCTCAGTAGTTCTGTACCACTACGCCGCGTTTTTGTCAAGCCATAACTTTGCAACAAATGAGGCTGGCGGTAGACGTATTTCCCCCACAGCCGCACCAAGAGAATAAATTCTACGTATAAAAGCGGCAGGGTGAGAATATTAACCAAATTCTGGTCGTGTACTAGCCAGTAAATTGGTGCAGCTATTGGCAGCCACAAAAGCAGCAAAGCCAGAATAAAAATTCCCAACCGGATGGGGGCTGGGGAATTATTAAGCAGGGATAGGGGGGAAAGGAGGAGACTTGCCTCTTGCCCCTTGCCTCTTGCCCGCCTCTTACTCATCCGGTTCAATTGTGCTGGTTAAACCATGATTTTTCAATGTTTCACAGTAAAACTCAGCGTGTTCCTGAGCGCAAGTAATTACTAAAGCCATTCCATTCGTATGGGCTTCCATCATGATGCTGACAGCTTGCGGCTGGGTGATGCTCGGCACCGTATGCATTAAAGTCTGCACCACGTACTCCATACTGTTGAAATCGTCGTTATGAAGTAAAACGCGATACCGAGGTGCGAGCTTGCGAGTCGTTGAACTCTTCGTAAGGGTTTCGACAGACACTGCTCTCTACTCCTGGTGTTCGTTACTAACTACAGTTGTGTTTTTGTTAAAAAGTTGCTTCATACTTATTAATCTCTATTTATAGCATCCAAATGAGTAAGTGTGGGCGATCGCTTGGGGAGAACTCAACCGAAGAGAGGCGCGCGTGAAAGCTGGGGGATCTGGGGGGGAAATAAAGAATTAACTATTGTGTCACCTGTCGTGGGTTGTGGGTCTCCTGCCTCCTGTCTTCTAAAATAAAAAGCAGCAACAAGTGTGCGTTGCTGTGGAATCAATATCAATGGACTTTAGCTGTAACTTCCAACCACGACAAATTGTTTATTTAGAACATCTTGCCACTCGCCTATATGCCGAAGTCATTCAAGTGGTAGCATCGCGTCAGGTAGGCTGGGTTAGACCATTACTGCTGGCAGAATTTCCCCTAGACAATCAACCGGATGGGGAACCACTAATCTATGATTTACGTTCTGGTGCTGATTTACTTTGGTCGCTAGCAGTATTCCGTCCTGCCCTCGATACAGAAGTCATGCCCCTATTATTGCAGCTATTAGACGAGGAACCACCCCTAGACCGTGAAGCAGTTGCCTTTACTCAACTCAATCACTTCATTCGTCAAGCATGGCTTGCCCAAAAGGAGGGGCTAGGGGCTGGGGGCTAGGGGCAAGAATTGGATGGGGAGAGGGGGTGACAAGGAGAGGGGGGGAAAGAGGGGGGTTTGAATACTTCCCCTTGTCCCCTTGTCCCCTTGTCCTCCCCTAGCCCCTAGCCCCTAGTCCCTAGCCCCTAGTTATAGCGAATACCAGCATCCTTCATGCGTTGAATTGCTTCATGCATCCGTTCGTCAGGTACTGTGAGGGCAATGCGGAAAAAGCCTTCCCCTGCTTCCCCATAGCCATTACCAGGAGGAACAATGATGCCGCACTTATCTAGTAGCAATGTAACAAATTGAGTTGAGGTATAACCCTTGGGAACCCGAACCCAAACGTAGAGTGTGGCTAGTGGTGGTTCAATGGGAAATCCTAGCGATTGTAGTCCTTGGACAATTATATCTCGCCGTTTTTGGTAAACTGACATCAAGCTTTGCAGGTCTGCTTCTGAGGTCGAGTAAGCAGCGATCGCCGCATTTTGAATTGCCTTGAATACCCCAGAATCTACATTCGTCTTAACTTGACCCAATCCTTTAATTCCTTGGGCATTTCCTACCACAAAACCAACTCGCCAGCCAGTCATATTGTAAGACTTCGACAAACTGTGAAACTCAATTGCCACATCTTTCGCGCCTGGGACTTGCAAAATGCTGGGAGGTTTATATCCGTCGTATGCCATTTCTGAGTAGGCGTGGTCATGACACAGCAAAATGTCATACTGCTGGCAGTAAGCGACTAGTTTCTCGAAAAACTCCAGCGTTGCTAATGCCCCAGTTGGATTGTTGGGATAGTTAATCCATAACAACTTAGCCTTACGGGCGACTTCTTGGGGAATTGCTTCTAAATCTGGTAAAAAACCATTTTCTGCTAGCAATGGCATAGTATGAAACTCGCCACCAGCAAAAATGGTAGAAGTGCGATATACCGGATAACCAGGATCTGGAATCAAAGTATAGTCCCCACGTTCCACAAATGCCAAAAACGTATTGTGAATAGCTTCCTTGGAACCAATGGAAGAGACTACCTCAGTGTTCGGGTTCAACCCCTTCACTCCAAATCTCCGTTCCATCCACTGCACTGCTGCTTCTCGAAAATCTTTCGTGCCTTGGTAGGGTGGATAGTTGTGGGTAGCGGGGTCATCAATCGCCGAATGCATTGCCTGCACAATATGATCCGGTGTGGGTCGGTCTGGATCACCCACTCCCATGTTGATAATATCAACTCCTTTGGCAACTAATTCATCCCTTTTGCGGTCAATCTCAGCAAACAGGTAGGGAGGAATTTTTTCTAAGCGTTTGGCAAATTGCATAGCGATGTACAACTTCAACAGATGTAGTGAGTAGGCGCAAGGCTGACCAAAGCCAGCAGCATATATTTTGCAACTATCTTGGGTGTTATTTCAAATTGTTCAACATCTTGTATGGTATTTTCGGTATAAAATACTAGCCAGTCTAAATAACGTTTGTTTTTTCTCAAGACAGCTTGAGTATATTTATACATCAGAGCAGGGGAAATGTATGCTATTTAACCAAATGTTTAAGCAGCAACACCATCAAACCAGTTTACTGCTATTCCTAGCAGGCTTTAAGAATAACTGTATTTGCCTTACTTTCAATTTATGCCATTAGTAATTTCAATACTTTGTTGTTGCCATTATGATAGTCAGCAAGAAGTATTGAAAATTGAGAATTTCGATGTTTAAAGCTTGCTTTGATAATTGGGGCGTAGAGCTTCGCTCTTGCCTTCGGCATCGCCCCAATTATTCATAACTGACTAAAAAACTTTCATTTTGGAGTATTTATATACTGTTTTCATAGCAACAACACATAAGATATATTTCAGCTTGATTATTTATTTGAGGTAATCTCTACCAAATGACAGATGAATTATTAAGTCACAGGTGTCGTAATATTCAAACAACTCGTCGACCCAATCTGAAGGTTTGACATTACCGTTTCTGATGAAGAGGAATTGTAGTAACAGTAACTAGATGTCAGAGCTATTTATTTAATTACATATATCAATTTGGCAGTAGACAGTTTATGTGAATTAATAATAAAAGAGAAGTGTATAAAAAAGTACTTGCTCTATAAGAAAAAAAATTCTAAATGAACAGAAAAAATTAAAGAAAAAATTAAGAATAATTTTAGGTGGTTTAGGGTAAAATTTCAGAATTTAACTACTGATTCATGTCTAAGCGATTGTATGTAATTGAGTTAAAAAGGATCGAAAGATGAAAACGCTTACTGCCAATCCAAAGATTACAGTGATTCGCCCCAGTGGTCCATTTAATGCTTCAAATGCAGCCGCTTTTGGGCAACATATAAGAAAAATAGTTAGTGGGACAGAGCATAGTAGTGTCTTAGTAGATTTAGCTTTGGTAGAGTCTATAGATAGTGCTGGGCTGATGGCGTTAATACATAGTCTAAGGTTGGCTCAGTCTCTAGGTAAACGTTTTAGTATTTGCTCAGTTTCACCGTCAATTCAAATTATTTTTGAACTAACGCAGCTAGACAAAGTGTTTGAAATATTTGATTGCCAAGCAACATTTGCAGCGGCGATCGCAGCCTAGTCAAACCTAGCCAAAAAGGTAAAAATTAACAATAGTAAATCTGCTCAAAACAGAGGCTGAACTAAGAAACGCTAATTAATGTTAAGGTGGAAGTGAAGCCGAACGGGAGCAGAAAATTAGCAAAGTGGCAGTTGGGCAAGAAGAGTTATTAACAGCCAAGATCCAAAAACCAGCTCGTTACTTAGGTAACGAGTTAGGATCTGTACATAAAACATGGGACACGGCAAACGTGCGTTGGGTATTAACTTACCCAGAAGTTTATGAAGTGGGTGCATCTAACTTAGGGCATATTATTCTCTACAACATACTGAATGCCCAACCACGCTCCTTGTGCGATCGCGCCTACTTACCAGCACCAGATCTAGCAGCGCTCTTAAGGGAAACAAACACTCCCTTGTTTGCCGTCGAGTCGAGAAAGTCGCTCTCCAAATTTGATATTTTGGGCTTCAGCCTCAGCTATGAATTAGGAGCAACCAACATTTTGGAGATGTTGGATTTGGCAGGAATTCCTCTCACATGGCGCGATCGCCAAAACAGTAGGGGCGGATTAACTAAAGATACCCTGTGCGACACAAACAATTCTGAAAAACCCGCCCCTACCTCATACCCCCTGATTTTCGCAGGTGGACAAACAGCCACCTCCAACCCAGAACCCTACGCCGACTTCTTTGACTTTATTGCGCTGGGGGATGGCGAGGAACTGTTACCAGAAATTGGTTTGGTACTCGAAGAAGGCAAAGCAGCCTGTTTGAGTCGAGAACAACTGTTGCTCGATTTAGCACAGATACCAGGCGTTTACGTACCGCAGTTTTATGACATGGCGCGAGATGGATCGGTACATCCAAATCGTCCCGATGTGCCAGAACGTATTATTAGACGTGTTGCCACTCCCATACCAGCTTACTCAATTGGTTTGGTTCCCTACGTCGAGACAGTACACGATCGCCTGACCATTGAAATCAGACGCGGCTGCACCAGAGGCTGTCGCTTCTGCCAACCTGGTATGCTAACTCGTCCAGCACGAGATGTAGAACCAGAAAAAGTGGTTGAAGCAATCGAGCAGGGAATGCGGGTAACTGGCTACAATGAGTTTTCGCTATTATCCCTGAGTTGTTCTGATTATCTATCCCTCCCATCTGTGGGAATGGAAATTAAAAATCGTCTTAAGAACGAAAATATTTCCCTATCCCTACCTAGTCAACGTGTAGACCGATTTGATGAAAATATCGCCAACATTTTGGGAGGAAATCGCCAAAGTGGGCTAACCTTCGCCCCAGAAGCGGGAACCCAGCGAATGCGCGACATCGTGAATAAGGGGTTGACGAATGAAGAACTGCTGCGGGGTGTGAAAACTGCTTGGGAGCAGGGTTGGGATAAGATCAAGCTTTATTTCATGATCGGCTTACCTGGGGAAACCGACGCGGATGTATTGGGAATTGTTCAAACAGTCAGTTGGCTGCAACGGGAGTGTCGGGCAAATGGTAGAAAGCGGCTGAGTTTTAATTTGACAATTTCTAACTTTACGCCCAAGCCACATACGCCGTTTCAATGGCATAGTGTTTCAACATCCGAGTTTGAGCGCAAGCAAGAGTTATTACAGCAAGAATTCCGCCGCATGAAAGGAGTGAAGGTAAACTTTACCGACGTGCGGCTTTGTGCAATGGAAGATTTTATCGGACGAGGCGATCGCCGTCTAGCTTCTGTAGTACGACGCGCTTGGGAATTGGGCGCGGGTATGGATTCGTGGTATGACAATGTAGAACGTGCTTTTAAAGCTTGGGGAGATGCGATCGCTTCTTCTGGTTTGACTTGGAAATACCGCCAAATCGAAAACGGCGAATGGAACCTCTTTTTAGAGCAGGGGAGCAAGGGAGCAGAGGGGCAGAGGGGACAACCCGACAACCCGACAACCCGACAAGGGGAAACTACATCAATTCTCCCCCCCTCCTCTTCTAGCCCCCAGCCCCTAGCCTCTAGCCCCTCACTTGATGCGCCATTGCCTTGGGATCATATAGATACTGGAATTGATAAAAAGTGGCTAAAAGCAGATCTAGAAAGAGCTTTAGCAGCAGCGATAGTGCCAGATTGCTCTTTTGATGGTTGTTCTCACTGTGGTGTCTGCGGCGTGGACTTTGGTCATAACGTCGTGATTTCTCCGCCTGCAATTCCTCAGTTTGCTGGACAGTTTGTCCCCAACAACACAAAAGTTCAAAGATTGCGAGTTTGGTTTGGTAAGCTTGGTGATATGGCTCTAATTAGCCATCTCGATTTACTGCGCCTATTTGAGCGTGCTGTACGCCGTGCAGCATTGCCGATTTCTTTTACAAACGGATTCCACCCCAGCCCCCGCATTTCTATCGCTCAAGCGCTACCACTAGGAGTTACTAGTAGCGGTGAAATCGTGGATTTTGAGCTAACACAAATCGTTGAACCGGAGGCTTTCAAAACAAAGCTAAGCAGTCAGCTACCCGCAGAGCTACCAATAACCCGTGTTGAGCCAATTGAATTAAAAGATCCCTCTGCTACACAGATATTGTCCGGCGCTGAATATCTAATTACTGTAGCAACCGATGCTGGGATAAATTTGGAGCAATGGCAGGAATGGGTAGAAAAAATAAAGGGTTTGGATACATTTTGGTGGGAGCAGACAACCAAATCAGGCAAGAAGCAAACAGTGAATTTGCGCGATCGCTTGAAAGAGCTAGAAGTAATTGAACCGCATAGCCTGGGGTTTAAACCCCAGGGAAACAGAGAACACACAGGAGAACAGGAAGATTCTTCAGTTGTTCTACGTATTCTTGGCAGTTGTCAGCAGGATGGAAATAAACTGCGACCAGAACACGTAATATTTATGTTAGAGCAAGTCGCCCAGCTAGAATTTCAACTAGGACCTATCCACCGCCTGCGGCTCATACTAGATACTAACTAGAAAAGGACAACCCAGCAACCTGACAACCCGACAAGGGGAATTAAATATTCCGACTTCTGTCTCCTGTCTTCTGTCTCCTGTCTTCTGTCTTCTCTTGATTGCTTTTTCTCAAGCTTGAGTTAAAATTAAGTCAAGAGAAATTTTCTAGCGCTGCATTGGTTACTCTGCGTCACTTCCCTGGTTATCAGGATTTAAGCGAAGATAATTGAAGAGCGGTTTCGACGATTCTTTTGCATAGAAGCAAAAGGCTGATTGATAACTCTCTTTTCGGTTGCGATAGAGTAGTTGTTGTAACTAATAGTAGGCGCAACAGGCTTTTCTAGGTGTCTGTTATTGAAGATGGCGCTTTTGCCTGATCCAAAGGACAGGATACAAAAGAGCGAAAACCTACCACAATTGCTTAATTCAGGAGCCTACTACTATATATATGCGGCAGTTCTGAAATCATATTCTTCCAAACTGTGAGCATAAATAGCTTTTCGCTCTTGAGCAAGGGGAAGCGCAATCTTTATTATCAAGCAGCGCCTACCTACGGCTAATTAAAGCGAGAGAAACTTCCTCAAAGCTTTTGAAGCTGCAAATTTTTGAGGGAATTGAATGCCAAAACAAATCATTATAGCAGAGCAGCATCACATTGCTGCTGTTTTTTCAGAAGATCAAATTCAAGAACTCGTAGTTGCCACAGGGCGACACCAAATCGGCGATATTTACCTGGGTGTAGTTGAAAATGTCCTGCCAGGAATAGACGCTGCTTTTGTCAATATTGGCGATCCAGAGCGCAATGGTTTTATTCATGTGACTGATTTGGGACCATTGAAGCTAAAGCGCACTGCTGGGGCAATTACAGAACTTTTAGCGCCACAGCAGAAAGTGCTGGTGCAAGTGATGAAAGAGCCTACGGGAAATAAAGGACCCAGGCTCACAGGTAACATTACCTTGCCCAGTCGCTATGTAGTGCTGATGCCCTATGGACGGGGTGTAAATTTATCGCAGCGAATCAAGAATGAAAACGAACGCAACCGCTTACGAGCTTTGGCGATTCTAATTAAACCCGCAGGCATGGGTTTGCTAATTCGTACCGAAGCAGAAGGCAAGCCAGAAGATGCAATCATCGAAGATTTAGAGGCGATCCAGAAACAATGGGAGGCAATTCAACAAGAAGCTCAATCTAGGCGACCACCCGCTTTGCTTAACCGTGATGATGATTTCATCCAGCGAGTACTGCGGGATATGTACGGCTCAGATGTGAACCGGATTGTGGTTGATTCCAGTACGGGACTCAGACGAGTGAAGCAGTATTTGATGAACTGGAGTGGAGGGCTTTCGCCGCAGGGATTGCTAATTGATCATCACCGCGATCGCATCTCCATTTTGGAATATTTTCGCATCAATGCAGCAATTCGGGAAGCGCTCAAGCCACGAGTTGATTTACCTTCTGGCGGCTATGTCATCATTGAACCGACTGAAGCCTTAACGGTCGTAGACGTTAACTCTGGCTCGTTTACCCGTTCTGCTACTGCCAGAGAAACGGTTTTGTGGACAAATTGCGAGGCAGCTACAGAAATTGCCCGACAACTGCGCTTGCGTAATCTTGCAGGCGTGATCATCGTAGATTTCATTGATATGGAATCGCGCAAAGATCAGCTACAGGTGCTAGAACACTTCAACAAAGCCCTGAGAGCAGATAAAGCTAGACCGCAAATCGCTCAACTGTCTGAACTGGGTTTGGTAGAACTAACTCGCAAGCGTCAAGGTCAAAACATTTATGAGTTGTTTGGTCGTACCTGCCCCACCTGTGGCGGACTAGGGCATATAGTACATCTGCCTGGGGAACCAGAAGAGCGCGAGCGCGATCGCCTGGAAATGCCATCACGAGAAACCGAATGGTCTGTAGCACCACCTACCAGGGAATCCCCCCGCGTAATTCCATCTAATCGATTTGCCGAACCGCGAGAAACGTATTCGGGACTAGCCGAGGCTTTCAATCCTGACTTAGATAGCGATCAGCAAGACCTAAATCTCTTAAATCACCCTAGCTATCAAGAGCTTGGGGATGCAAATAATAATCGTCGTCGTCGCCGTCGCCGTTTGTCCATGGGTGAGCCTACCCCAAGAGAAGATCGGATGCCTTCTACTCCAATGGCTTTGCTGAATGAACAACAGACGGATCTAGATGCGGAAACAGAACTACCGACAACTTCAGAAGTGTCGTTTTCAGCAAATAGTAAGGCTGGTTGGATAGAAAAACCTGAGCGGGCTAAACCGATTAAACCAGAGCCAGTCAAACCTGTTATAGATCCACCCCAAACCGTTTATGTAGAAATGACACCGGAGGAACAGGAAGTTTACGCTTTGATGGGAGTTTCTCCCTTGGTGCGATCGAACCAAGAAGTCAAAAATCCCAAGTCTGTGATTGTTCATGTGACTTTGCCTGGGCAAATTCCAGATACCAGCACTGTTAATGAAAGCATGACACCTGCGCCATCAACCATAGAATCGCCTGTGCCATCAATCATAGAATCGCCTGTGCCATCAATCATAGAATCGCCTGTGCCATCAACTACAGAATTAACTGCCCCCCAAGCCGACAACAGCACGGTTGTGCCAGATGAGCAAGTTGAACTCCCAGACACTCCTAGCGCTGACATATCGCCTGTTAGTACTACTGATAATGAGAGTGAAGCTGATAACAAGGTGACAGTAAATCGTCGCCGTCGTCGTCGCTCTTCTGCTACTGAAAATAGCCCTGAAGAGTGAATCAATTTTGGATTTTGGATTTTAGATTTTGGATTAGAATCTAGAATCTAAAATCTAAAATCTAAAATCGACCTCCCCTCTCAAGGTTGGTTATGAAAACTGAGTACATAAGCTTAGATTTTGATACAGCACTCAACGCTGAGCAGTCGCTTCTGATTGCTGGGGTGGATGAAGTAGGGCGAGGATCTTTGTTTGGTCCTGTGGTAGCAGCAGCAGTAATTTTACCGCCTTCTGCTTTGCCGGAACTAGTGGCAGCGCAAATCCGAGACAGTAAAAAATTGTCCCCCCCTCGCCGTCTCAAGCTGGCTGCTAAAATTTCTCAAGTAGCTTTGGATTGGAAAATTGGTTTTGCTTCTACTGCCGAAATTGACCAGATGAATATTTTACAGGCATCGCTTTTGGCAATGAAGCGGGCTGTGCTTAAACTCAAGGTTCAGCCAGGATTATGCTTGATTGATGGCAATCAACCGCTAAAAGACTTGTCAATACCGCAACAAACATTGGTGAGGGGAGACTCGCTATCGCTGTGTATCGCCTGTGCTAGCATTGTCGCCAAAGTCTGGCGCGATCAGCTGATCGTTCGCTTTGCTGCCAAGTACCCTATGTATGACTTAGTTGCTAACAAGGGTTATGGAACCCAAAAACATCTCCAAGCGTTACAAGAGTATGGTCCCTCACCTTTACATCGGCTGTCTTTTCGTCCTTGCCAAACCAGGGGCTAGGGAAACAATTAGCGATTAGGTTTTAGCGAGTAGCAACTGATGACACACTATCTATTAAAGATTTCAAAAGCTAGAAACAAAGAAGATCTACTAACAGCTAAAAGCTAACAGCTAACAGCTAAGAGCTTATTGATTAGCCGATTGGGCTATTAGAGGGTAATACGGTCGCCTGCTCAGAGCTTGTCACCCCAGCACTGTCATTAACCCAGTTGCTATAATCGGCTAAAAGTTGTTGTAGCAATCTTTGCTTGATTGTTAATAGAACACTTTTGAGTAAACCGTTACCTGTAGCTTCCACAATTGGCTTGGGGGTTAGCGAAAACGGGAGGGGCAGTTCAACTTGTACTTGTAAGTTAGCTATACCCTTGAGGATTGTGCCGCCGTTACTTTGGCAAGGAGACAAATGCCCTTGAAGATTTAGAGCAAAGCGCTCGTTTATATATTCAACACCTAGGATTTCACAAGCGAGCGATCGCAAATGAACTGTGCCATTCGGTTCTGCCCACACTTTCAAATCGGCAGTTGGTTGAATGCTCAGTGTCATAAACACCAGTGGGCGTATTTTCAACCGAAAAACTTCCTCATCCAGCTGCTCAATTCGACTGGGATCAACCAAAGCTTTTACCAAGCGTTGAGGCTGGCGCAGGTAATGCTGTATGGGAACAGGTTGCTCTGGTACAGCAATTTCAACCGATTGGGAGGCAGCAAACCGAGTATGCATTGTTGGGTAAATATACCTATTTACTATTTGTTATTTTTATTAATCAGTTGCTTTATGGGACTTGCAAACAAGCACCAAATGCTTAGTAAATATTAAGCACTTTTCACAACTGTAAATAACTATAAACTATTGTGAAAAATTCTGCCTCCTACTATCGCCAGAGAGTCAGAAAAACTGAAATTTAAATGAAAGCTTTGAGCGATTAGCGATTAGGTGTTAGCGATTAGCAGTCATTGGTCATTGGTAAAGGACAAATGACAAAGAACAAACAAAAGACTTGGTGCATCTATTTGCTGTGCTTGGGAATGGCGATCGCCTTCTTAGTCAGTCCGCCCCAGTATCTAACAACTAGGTCTTTTCCCCCACCAACAACCGAGTTACGGGGTGTTTGGCTAACTAACTTTGGTGGTGCAGCTCTATTTTTCCCCCAAGGTGTCAACCGAGTCATGTACCAACTTAGGCAACTGAACTTTAACACCGTATATCCGGTAGTTTGGAACCGAAGCAACACTTTTTACCCTAGTGCTGTGGCAAAAAGAGAAGTTGGTCAATCTCAAGCAACCCTGCAAGCAATAGTAATGCTAGGACGGAACGTGCTAGCCCAGATAGTCAAGCAGGGACATCGAGAGGGTTTACGGGTAATACGCTGGTTTGAGTATGGCTTTATGACACCATGCAATTCCCAACTGGCAAAGCCTCACCCAGATTGGCTTACACAGCGTCAAAACGGTAATAAGCTTTTGAAGGATGATTTGCATCAACAGGACGATCGCAATGCCAATGCTAAAAGGCAATATCCACGTAACAAAGCTGTAATTAAACAGGTGTAGCTTAACCCTCTCCACCCAGCAGTACAGCAGTTTATTCTTGATTTACTTGTTGAAGTTGTGACAAAATATGATCTAGCTGGTATTCAATTAGACGATCACTTCGGTTTGCCAGTTGAATTCGGATGTGATCGCTTCACACTAAAGCTGTACCAGCAAGAACACCAGGGCAGAAAACCCCCCTAATAACTATCTAGATCCTGAGTGGATGCGGTGGCGAGCTAATAAAATTAGTGATTTTATGCAGCGAGTATTTCAGGCTGTTAAATCTGTTAAACCAGATTGCCTAATTAGCTTGTCTCCTAATCCTCAGTATTTTGCTTACAGCGCTTATTTGCAAGATTGGCTGACTTGGGTGCAGCGGGGTTTGGTCGATGAGTTGATATGCCAGGTGTAGCGAAATGATTTGAAAACATTTCAAGCTGAACTAGCACAGCCAGCGCTTCAGATAGCTCGGCGGCGAATTCCAGTGAGTATAGGGATATTAACCGGATCTTGGAGACAACCGATTGCGAGTTCACAAATTCAGCAGCAGCTGCAAACCGCACGAGAACAAGGTTTTGCTGGGGTATCCTTTTTTTACTGGGAGACTTTATGGGGTTACATCACGTCCGAATCTCCACAGTCACGCCGCAACGCCTTTCAATCACTTTTTAAGAGAGAGGCTAGAAGAGAGATGGGGGAGCTGGGGAGGCTGGGGAGGCTGGGGGAGAAAAACTACCAACTACCGTACGCGCGGGTTTATCAGACATACTTGTGAACCTCCAGATACTCGTTAGTAGGTTTAGCTATGACATGGATGATAGTAGCTGCGATGACAGGAATTAGCCTAATTTGGTTGCTGCGCGATGTTGATACTCAAGACGCAAATAAAGCTAAAAGTAGAATTTAAATATCCTTTCTCGTAAATATTACAACACACAAAATAAGTGTTTTAACAGTGCAGTATATGATAAGGAATTTAGATGGCGTTGCACAATATAAAAAATAATCTTCTTTGTTTTCCTTAGCGCCTACTCTACGAGAAGCTCCGCTTTGCGTCTTTGCGTCTTTGCGTGACACTATCATACAGATTTTATGCAACGCCATTTAATCGGCAAATAAAGAACGAAAAGTCATGACTGTAACCATTGCCCATTTAGGACCTGTTGGCACGTATACAGAACAAGCTGCTTTAGCTTATGCCAACTCGGTACAACAAGAAACAGGACAGGAAGCCATCTTAAGTCCATGTTCGAGCATTGCTCAGACTCTTAAGGCTGTCGCACAAGGGACGGCACAGCAAGCTGTCGTGCCAGTAGAGAATTCTATTGAAGGGAGTGTTGCTGTTACTTTAGACTTACTGTGGCAGTTAGATAGTTTGAAAATTCAACTGGCTCTTGTTTTGCCCATTGCTCATGCGCTATTGTCCCATGCTCAGAGCTTGTCAGCTATCCAAACTGTTTATTCTCACCCGCAGGCTTTGGCACAGTGTCAGTTATGGTTAGAGCAGTTTCTGCCGCACGTACAATTAATTCCTACTAATTCGACCACCCAAGCACTAGAGTATTTGGAAAAAGACGCAAAAACTGGTGCGATTTCTTCTTTACGTGCAGCAGGGCTTTACAACTTACCTATTCTCGCCAGTGGAATTAATGACTATCCCGACAACTGTACACGGTTTTGGGTAGTAAGTCGGGAGCAGTCCCCATCTGTTGGCACTCACACTTCGCTTGCTTTCAGTTTACGGGCAAACCTCCCAGGAGCGCTGGTAAAACCACTCCAAGTGTTTGCCCAAAGAGATATTAACCTGAGTCGAATTGAATCACGCCCCACCAAGCGATCGCTCGGTGAATATCTGTTCTTCATCGACTTAGAAGCCGACACCAACTCTCCCCCTGTGCAATCAGCCTTAGCAGAATTAATTACCTATACTGAAATCTTAAAAAATTTTGGCAGTTACAACATTATAGGGGTTAGGGGCGCTGGGGCTAGAGACTAGGGTTTCCACTCGTAGTCTTCGCACTTGGATTCAAAATCTTTGCTTTCTACTAAAAGCTTTCAGGCTAGTTCTCCAGCCCCAGCGCCCCAGCGCCCCAGCGCCCCTAATTTAAGGTATCTTTCAGTACAGTACGAGCTGCCAAGTGATTGCGGGTAGAAGTAAGGATTTCTGCTTCCCGTTCTAGACGAGCGGCAGTATCCTGCATTTCTAGCAATGTTTGTTGTTCTGCTGCTACACCATAAAGGTTACTTGCCACCCAGTAAGACAGTTCTCTAGGTAAATCTGGGATATTTTCTGGCAATTCAATGTTTTGTTCAGTTAACTTGGCTGAAAGACGCACTACGTCTCGCAGCAGTTGTTCTACTTCTTTTGCCAAAGCTTTCAAATCTTTTTGTGGCGGTTGGTCTTCAATCCATTCGACCAAACCAACCTTATAAGGCTTTTCACGCACATATTCTAATACGCGAAATCGCTGCTGCCCCAAGGTTAAGACCTTCATGCGGTCATCTGGTAAGCGCTGATATTGAATAATTTCAGCGCAGCATCCTACTTTAGCTGGTTGACCTTGTACTGGGTCCCAAAGCAACACCCCAAAGCGGCGATCGCTTTCCAGAATCGTGTTCATCATAATTCGGTAGCGAAACTCAAAAATGTGCAGAGGTAGGGGTCGATTGGGAAAAAGAACTACCTCTGGCAACGGGAACAGCGGGAGTTCTCGCACTGCTATTTGGGAAGAAGATGTCATCGTCTGTCAGTAAAAACTGTAACTGCGCGTTCTGTTTTTACTTTAGCCGATCTCTTCATCATTAGCTTTTAGCTTTTAGCGATTAGCTCTTAGCTTTTAGCTAGGTAGCAACTGATAGACTAATGAATATCAAAGACCACCATCTGCAAGGGAACTATGGATCAGTGGTTAGCAGCTAACAGCTAACCGCGCGAGCGCGTTCTCGCAACCGCTAACAGCTTTATCAATTAAAGTTTTACTTCGATGTCTACACCCGCAGGTAAATCGAGTTTCATCAGAGCATCAATAGTCTTAGAAGAAGGTTGGTAAATATCAATAATTCTGCGGTGAGTACGAGTTTCAAAATGTTCTCGTGAATCTTTATCTACGTGAGGCGAGCGCAGCACACAATAAACTCGACGCTTTGTTGGTAAAGGAATTGGACCTATAGCTGTAGCATTAGTTCGATTTGCTGTATCGACAATTTTCTCGCACGAGGTATCAAGTAAGCGGCGATCAAAAGCCTGTAGACGAATGCGAATTTTTTGCTGTTGAAGAGTTGCCATTTTAAGTTTTCTTGGTTCTGTTTTCTGGGAGGAAAAGCTAACAGCTTTGTAAATAACGAAATTGAAGGAGCAGAAAAGTATTCTACCTGTTCGGCATTACTTTTCTGCTCCTAATTAGTTGCTGGCAGTTTTACTTAACGATTTTAGAAACTACACCAGCACCAATAGTGCGACCGCCTTCACGGATAGCGAAACGCATTCCCTGTTCAATCGCAATTGGGTTGATTAGTTCTACGGTCATTTTAACGCGATCGCCTGGCATCACCATTTCAGCTGTGCTACCGTCATCAGCGGTAAAAGCTGTAATTGTGCCAGTTACGTCAGTTGTCCGCACGTAGAACTGAGGACGATAGCCAGCAAAAAATGGTGTCTTACGACCGCCTTCTTTGTCTGTCAGCACGTACACTTCAGATTCAAACTGGGTGTGGGGGGTAATGCTACCAGGCTTAGCCAGCACCATACCACGCTCGATATCTTCTTTCTTTAGACCTCGCAGCAGTACGCCGACGTTATCCCCAGCCAAACCTTCATCCAAGGTCTTCTGGAACATTTCTACACCCGTAACTGTAGTGCTACGTGTGCCTCTGATCCCCACTAGTTCGACTGTTTCGCCAACTTTGACTTTGCCGCGCTCAATTCTACCAGTGGCTACTGTACCACGACCGGAAATTGAGAACACGTCTTCTACCGCCATCAAGAAGGGCTTGTCAATATCTCGCTCTGGTGTTGGAATGTAGGAATCTACCGCATCCATCAAGTCGTAGATCTTATCGACCCACTCATTGTCACCCCGCTTGGTTCCTGGGTTAGCGATCATTGTTTCCAAAGCTTGCAGTGCACTGCCTGCAACAATGGGAATATCGTCCCCTGGGAAGTCATAAGAACTCAACAGTTCACGTACTTCCAGTTCCACCAGTTCCAGCAGTTCTTCGTCATCCACCATGTCTTTCTTATTCAGGAAGACAACGATGTTGGGAACGCCCACTTGCTTAGCTAATAGAATATGCTCCCGTGTTTGGGGCATTGGACCATCCGCAGCAGATACCACCAGGATTGCACCATCCATCTGGGCTGCTCCGGTGATCATGTTTTTTACATAGTCTGCGTGTCCTGGGCAGTCTACGTGGGCATAGTGCCTGTTTTCTGTTTGATACTCTACGTGAGCAGTATTGATAGTGATGCCCCGCGCCTTTTCTTCAGGTGCAGCATCGATTTCGTCGTATTTTTTAGCCTTCGCCTGACCCAAAGCAGCTAGGGTCATGGTAATTGCTGCCGTTAGAGTGGTTTTGCCGTGATCAACGTGACCAATCGTACCAATGTTGACGTGGGGTTTATTCCTTTCAAACTTTGCGCGTGCCATGAGAGTAGTTTTGCGTTTTGAGTTTTAACTTTAGTTAAGAAGAGTTTTGAGCAAAGTAACAAGGATTTCGTGTTTAATTATTTCCCACTCACCCCTCGCCCCTGCTCATTGCTCCTCTCTTAGGCGTTCCCTTTGCTCTTAGCAATGATTGCCTCAGCCACGTTGCGAGGCACTTCATCGTAGTGGCTAAACTCCATCGAGAAGATGCCCCTGCCTTGGGTTTTAGAGCGGATATCCGTAGCATAGCCAAACATTTCTGCCAATGGAACTTTAGCAGTTACTTTGGCGATGCCTTGTTCAGATCCCATCCCTTCAATTTGACCACGACGAGAATTAAGGTCTCCCATTACATCCCCAAGGAAGTTTTCGGGAACTTCAACCTCAACTTTCATCATAGGCTCTAATAGGACAGGATTCGCTTTCATCACTGCTTCCTTAATCGCCATTGAGCCAGCAATCTTGAACGCCATTTCCGAGGAATCTACGTCGTGGTAGGAACCATCAACCAGGGTTGCTTTGATATCAATCACCGGATATCCAGCTAAAATACCGGATTCAGTGGTTTCCTTCATTCCCTGTTCGGCAGGTCCGATGTACTCTTTGGGTACTACACCGCCGACAATCTTGGAGACGAATTCAAAGCCGCTACCTGGATCTCCTGGTGCTAACTCAATGACTACGTGACCGTACTGACCTTTACCACCACTTTGGCGGATAAACTTACCTTCTGCTCTGACAGCCTTACGAATTGTTTCTCGGTAAGCTACTTGTGGTGCGCCCACGTTAGCTTCTACCTTAAACTCTCTTAGCATTCGGTCTACCAGAATTTCCAGGTGTAGCTCACCCATTCCAGCAATTACGGTTTGGTTGGTTTCTGGGTCAACGTTTACTCGGAATGTAGGATCTTCCTCAGACAGTGCTTGCAGCGCCTTGGACAGTTTATCCATGTCCTGCTTGGTTTTAGGCTCTACTGCTACTGAGATAACTGGCTCTGGAATGAACAGAGATTCTAGGATCACTGGTGCATTTTCGTCACACAGTGTATCTCCTGTAAAGGTGTCTTTCAGTCCTAAAGCTGCTCCTAAGCTGCCTGCACGTAGTTCATCTACTTCAATGCGATCATTAGCTTTTAGAACAACCAAGCGGGAAATCCGTTCTTTTTTGCCTTTAGCTGAGTTGAGAACATAGCTACCTTGCTTCAGGACACCCGAATAAACCCGAACAAAGGTGAGGCGACCATATTTATCAGACATGATCTTAAACGCCAGAGCGGATAATGGCTCTTCGTCGTCTGCATGGCGCTCAACTACATCACCGTTGGGCAGTGTACCTTGAATTGCTGGCACATCAATCGGCGCAGGTAGGTAATCTACGACAGCATCGAGTAACAGTTGCACACCTTTATTTTTGAAGGCAGAACCGCACAAAACGGGAATAATTGTCCCAGCAATCGTCCCTTGACGCAGCCCTTTACGAATTTCAGCTTCGGTAAGTTCTTCGCCTTCGAGATATTTTTCAATTAGGGCTTCATCTGTCTCTGCTACCGCTTCAACTAGCTGCGCACGATATTCGTCTGCCTGAGCCTGCATTTCTGCTGGAATCTCGGTTTCCTGAATATCAGTTCCTTGATCATTGGTGTAGATGAAGGCGCGCATCCTTACCAAGTCAATAATTCCTCGTAGCTCATTCTCGCTACCAATCGGCAGTTGAATTGCTACTGCGTTTGCCCTCAAGCGATCGCGTATTTGGTTAAATACTTTGAAGAAATCTGCTCCAGTGCGATCCATCTTATTTATAAAGACAATTCGCGGCACTTTATATCGATCTGCTTGCCGCCAAACTGTCTCTGTCTGTGGCTGTACACCGCCAACAGAACATAAAACGGTAATCACACCGTCTAATACTCGCATCGAGCGTTCTACTTCAATCGTGAAGTCAACGTGACCTGGTGTATCGATAATGTTGACTGCATGATCTTTCCAACTGGTGCTAATAGCAGCAGCTGTAATCGTAATGCCTCTTTCACGCTCTTGCTCCATCCAGTCGGTCGTTGCCGTTCCTTCGTGGACTTCACCAGTTCTGTGAACGATGCCTGAGTAAAACAAAATGCGTTCGGTTGTCGTTGTTTTGCCCGCATCAATATGAGCCGCAATTCCGATATTGCGTACTTTTTCAAGCGGAACGGTACGTGCCACAGCTACCTCCTTGAGTCTTTGCCGCAGGTCTTTCTATGTTACTATCTGTTAAGATTCTATACTTTACGGTAAACCGTCCTAAAGATTTATGGACATCACTTTTTACCTGCCCTAGGGCAGTTTTTTTTTATCTGCCCTTAATTAGTTTAGTACCGATAGTGAGCAAAGGCTTTGTTTGCTTCAGCCATCCGGTGGGTTTCTTCGCGTTTGCGAATTGCATTTCCAGTTTCGTTGGCTGCATCCATAATTTCATTTGCCAACTTCAACGCCATAGTGCGACCTGAGCGTTGTCTAGAAAACTGGATCAGCCAACGCAGTGCAAGAGCTGTACCACGCTCGGATCTTACTTCCATCGGGACTTGGTAGGTTGCTCCTCCTACCCTACGGGCTTTCACTTCTACCAAAGGCGTAGCATTACGCACTGCTCTTTCAAAGGTTTCGAGCGGATCTGAGCCTGTCCGCTCTTCTATTGTTTTCATGGCATCATACATAATCCCCGTAGCGATTGATTTCTTACCACTGTGCATTACCCGTCGCACCATCATGCTAATGAGGCGACTGTTATACACGGAGTCGGCGGGAACAGGGCGCTTTTGAGCTACAGTACGACGAGACATAAGTGAGCCTTCAAATTAATTGGCAACAATTGAACTAAATCGGATGAGATAATGATTTCTTTGCTTAAAACGCCAAAGTAACTTCCACAATTGGCAATTCAAAAGCGTGGAAGCGCGAAATTGAAAGTGATACAAGTCCTGCGCCCCGTTAGGTCGAACATAAAAATGCCTTGCATTTTTATCGCAGCCCCTGCCTTGGGCGTAAAGTGATAATTTGAATGTCGAATTTCGCGCTTCCTTGTTTGAGTTGACTGGCTTAGCTGTTAGACAAGCCTACAAAACCTAGCATAATGCACAAAACTGTAATGCCAAAGGGCTGACATTCGAAAGCAATGTCTATTATTTTTGCCCTTTGGTCTAATTTGTCAGTTGTACCACACAGTCAGTTTCAATCAGCATAAACTTCATCGGTGCTGTCTTGGGCTAACAGCACTGTTTTTATCTGTTTAAGGAAGGGGCTTATGCTTACTTTGGTCTTTTTGTTCCATACTTCGAGCGACCTTGGCGACGGTCTTTGACTCCGGCGGTATCCAAGGTTCCACGAATAATGTGATATCTCACTCCTGGTAAGTCTTTAACCCGCCCACCGCGAATCATGACTACTGAGTGTTCTTGTAAGTTGTGACCGATACCTGGAATGTAAGCTGTTACTTCAAAACCAGAGGTCAGACGTACCCTGGCGACTTTCCGCAAGGCTGAGTTGGGTTTTTTTGGTGTGGTTGTATACACTCTGGTGCAAACGCCCCGTCGTTGTGGACATTGCTTCAGAGCTGGCGACTTGGTTTTCTTACTAGCTATCTGACGTTCGTTGCGAATAAGCTGCTGTATGGTTGGCATGAGTTACAGCACGTAATTTTTTGCTGCTTTAATTTTAACGATCTATGATTATATCGATTTTGTTGATTTTATGTCAAACTACCAAATTATTTAATCTTGACTAAAAAAGGGAAAGGGGGAAAGGTGGTAAGCACTCATCTTCGCTTCGTTGGTAGCTTCATACTTTCATTTTTAAAGAATTAGTTTAGCAACAGATCACCCCTACCTTTTCCCTTTCCCCTTTTCCCTTTTCCCTTTCATTGGCTGATAGAGAAAGAATTGCCACAGCCACAAAGGGCGATCGCTCTGGGATTGTGAAAGCGAAAACCACCGCCCATCAAATCCTCGGAGTAGTCTACTGTCATATCTTTAACATAATTCAAACTTTCGGCATCTACTACTAAGGCAATACCAGTAGATTTAAAAATTTGATCGCCAGTCCTTAATACTTTATCAAACCCCATATCGTAGAACAAGCCAGAGCAGCCCCCAGTTTGAACCTGTAAACGAAAAAAAACCTCTGGGTTATTCTGCTTTGACATCAGACGTTGAATTTCTTTAGCAGCAGATTGACTAAGATAAATCATCGGTATATTTGTGAAGACAGAAGAAAGGACACAGAAGACAGGAGCCAGAAGTCAGAAGCCAGAAGTCGAAATTCGGAATTCTCCCCCTCTCCCCTGATTCCCTCTCTCCCTCTCTCCCTAGCCCCTAGCCCCTGCGCCAGCGCCCCTCTATTTAGTGCGAGAGTAGTCGTCTTGAAATCTTACAATGTCATCTTCGCCTAAATATTCACCATTTTGCACTTCAATCAAAACTAGGGGAATTACACCAGGGTTTTCCAGGCGATGACTTGTACACTGTGGTACATAAGTAGATTGATTGTTACTGAGCATGATTTCTTGATCACCGCAAACAACCTTGGCTGTACCAGAGACAACAATCCAGTGTTCACTGCGATGGTGATGCATTTGCAAGCTAAGGCGATGTCCAGGCTTGACTTCAATTCGCTTAATTTTATATCCTCGCCCTTCTTCTAGGATAGTAAAGGAACCCCAAGGTCTTAGCTCTGTAGCAGCAACACCTTTAGAAGCAACATTTGCTGGTATAGATAGAGTCGGTGCTGGGGAAGTTTCTTGAACCTTAGCCATGATTTTTTACTCCAGAAAACTGCTATTTGTGGTAAAAGATTGTGAAATATTGACGAAGAATACAGTTGCGGTACTAACCCAAAAAATAACTAAGCTAATGTAGCCATAGCCAAAGATAGCAAACTCTTACTGATGAGTGTCATTAGTAAACGGGCTTTTGCCATACGTTACATCAAGTCTTCATGAGTGATGAGTCAGCTTTAAGAAAACTTTAACTAAGTGGTTGTACGTATAGTGTTTTTACTGATGTGTGAAGCGATGCTTTAACGAGGCTGTAGGAAAATACCAAGACCATTGTGGACACGAGCAGCAGTTAGGGGCGAGCGATCAAGCAGTTGACCACCTAGGTAAAGACTCGTAGAACTACCACCATCCAAGTTTAAAGCATCCACACACCCCAGTTGCTGCATAATTTTTGCAGTTTCCGCCAAAGTGGGTCCCGCTCCACCAGCACGGTTATGAACAGCAGCAATGACTAAGTTACCTGTTGCAATTGTGCCAATAGCGCTACGAATAGCTGTCTGGTGAATGAAAGCATCGCTGAACCCTTCAGCTTTGGCATTGAGGACAATTTGCCGATTTTGAACTAGAACTGGTCCTGCGCCTAATATTTGTGGGTAATGGGCAAAGTCTGCTGGGATGGTAGCGCTTTCTTGGCGGATGAGTGTACCAACTGGTAGGAAATTAGCGGTATTGGTAGCGCGTAAGGCTAGTAAGTAACCGTTGAGTGGAATTGGAAAGGCAGTTTTACCCGCGACACCTCCAGGTAGTTGAGCAGTGACAGAGTTATTTTGGACGACTACAATAACTTCATTGTCGATTAGGGGAGTATAGGTAGATCCCCAGTCGGCAGAGTAGAGAGCAATGCCAGAAGAGACATAACCACTGTTGAATGTTACAACGGGTAAACGCTGTCCGCTTGAGGTAATTAAGTTTTCCTGCATCGCCAGATGACCGATTTTTATTTGTCCAGAATTATTCAACGCGATCGCTCCTCGGTTGAGAATTGGACTGGACAACCAGCGACCATTTCGTCGAATTGCTCCCAGAGGTAATTTATTTTTCCGATTAAAAAATCCCCCATTAATTGCAGCAGCAGCCCAATAATACTGAGCAGTTTTGAGAATAGGAGCGATACCTACCAGAGTATTGGTTTGACTCGAAATCGGTTTGAGTGTTAATCCGACAGTACGCGGGTTAATTTCTAGCCAAACGACGGGAAAGCGAGAATTGCCCAAATTGATATACTGTTGTCGCCAGCGCAAGCCCTCAGCCCAAAGAATATCACGTTCTACCATCGCGTCTGGTCGCAAATCAATTACTATCCGATTGGGGAAGGCTAGGGTGCTAATACGAGGAGATATACCAACAGGTAAGCCCAGGCGGATAGTGGTAAGGTTGGGATCGGCTTTCAGTTCTAGGCTGGAGATGGATGAGCTTGGGGTAGTACCCATTGCTACCTTGTCAGCTATGGCATCAATTGTAACTAGCCATTCTTGCTGGCGGGGTGGGAATTTGTTTAGAATGCCTTGGGGTGTCAACTTGGTAGCATTGGGGTCGTCTAGAAGTTCGACATGGGGAGTTTTTGGTTTAGCTGCTGGCTTTTGTCTAGTGAGTTGCCACGCAGTTGGGCGGTCTAAGTCTACTACAATGCGATCGCCTTCTTTTTGCTTTCCTTGACGAATTCCTCTCACTCTAGCCGCTGGTAACGTAATTTGCAGGGTGTCACCATCAGCTTGCATTTGCCAAAGCGCCATACTCGCTAGCTGTGTAATATTCAAATAGCGATACATTCCACTGTGCCAGCTATCTAGGACAAGCGGCGAGGGGAATGCCCCAGAAAACCACCAGATTGGCTGTTTTTCCGCGTCACTTGTGTTTAGCAACTCCACTCCAAGTAGTTGCATTAATCCCGCGTCACTAATCGCTGTGCTAAGCTTACCTGTGTTTTTATTCAAATTCCATTGATGCCAAGGGGCAGGAAAAGTTCGACCATTTAAAGAAATTTGCTTGCCAGAATAGATGAACTGTGGTATATGGGTGCGAAGGTTAGGAGCAGAATTATTTGGTTTAATCAGTGGTTTTGTAGGTATCGTTTGGGGCGGCTGGGCGATGCTAGCACTTACCGATACTAACCATAATGAAGTTGTCAGGAGGGATAAGATAATTGGGGCAGGCAAAAAGAGTAAACTTGTTGTGAAATATATTTTTTGTCTGGGCAGCAGGGGAGCTTTATGATCTGGGAAGCACTTAAAAAATCCTCTCCTGTGGCCCTTGCCCCTCTGCCCATCTGCCCCTCTGCCCCTCTGCGGTCTAAACTGACAAAATATAAAGCGTTTCTGGCTCATTGTTAAAAGCAAGTCTAAAAAGATTAAGTCCCTTTGGGCAAGATCGACTGTACCATAAGGAACTTTTCGGCAAAAATTAAGAAGTAATGACTTTTATTTGGGTTGTTAACGTCATAATGGTATAAGTGGCAGGAGAGCGCTTGTTGCTAACACTTGCAAGCAGCGTTAAGCCTTGCCCAGTAATTTAGACATAAGTAAAATAAAAAACTCGGCTAACACTCAATAGGGGTACTAGGAGTGTCGGTGAAAGGGTAAAGGGACTCGGGACTGGGTTAATTTCCCCCAGATCCCCCAGCAACGCCTGCTTCCCCTCTCCCTCTCTTACCTAGTTCTGAGCGGAGGAAACCTCCGCGCTTGTCTTCGCGCTACTCCCGAATCCCTGCTATGCCGGAGTTGGTGATTGTCAAAACAGGGTGTTTCATAATAGCCTTACTTTGGTGCTGATTGCGTACATACCAAAAGTGGCAAAAGCTGGGGAAGCGTCATTATCATCCCTTGACTTGTGAAGCGACCAGAGTTTAAGCAAGCGTCAATAGTCTGGGTGGCACTTCCAATAGTTATGTATAAATATAAGCCTTGAAAGAAAAGTTAGGTGTGCAAGAAAGCACATCATAATATGAGTAAATATCTGTAAATGCAAAAATTACAAATAGGGGCAGCAAAGAGCTTGAGAAACGAGTTAGGGGGAAAATTGACGAAGACAGGGAGGCAGAAAAATCTGACTCATCCTAGCACTGTCATTCGTGGCTATTTCAGCATTGAATCGCATCCGCGTAAAGCTAAAGAAGTTTGAATAATTTTTTCTTTTTGGTAGTGCAGCTGTCTGTAATTTTTTAACCGCTGTCTACAAAATTAAGCACACGTTATATATTTCCAAAATTTTGTCAGCACAAGCGCTCTTGTAGGATCAGCCTATGGATAACAAACTCATGAATCAAAATCAACAATCAAATCTGTCCCAGCAAAGCTTAAATGAAAATACTGAGTCATTAAGAACTTATGCGGGTCCACGATGGTTAGTAGAGGAAAGGGATGCTTGTGGTGTTGGTTTTATTGCTAACCGCGAGAACCTGGCAAGCCATGAACTGGTTTTGACAGCTTTGTCTGCTTTAACTTGTCTAGAACACCGAGGCGGTTGTAGTGCTGACTCTGATTCTGGTGATGGAGCTGGTGTTTTAACGGCAATTCCTTGGGAATTATTACAACAGTCGTTGAACTGGCAGGGCATAGAAATACCGCCGCAAGAAAATTGTGCTGTGGCGATGGTTTTTTTACCCCAAGAGCCAGAAGTGGCACAATCCGGTCGTAAACTAATCGAGCAAGTTGTAGCCCAGGCTGGGCTTTCTGTAATCGGTTGGCGAGTAGTTCCAGTACAATCGCAGTTACTTGGTATCCAGGCACGAGAGAACCAACCGCAAATCGAACAGGTAATTGTTAGCTCACAGGACAAAACCGGAGATGATTTAGAGCGGCAATTGTATATAGTTCGTCGTAGCATACATAGAGCAGCGGGGAAACAAAGCGATCGCTTTAAAATTGAAAATTTCTACATCTGCTCTTTCTCTAGTCGCACAATTGTTTACAAAGGCATGGTGCGAAGTGCTGTGTTGGGAGAATTTTATACAGACTTAAAAAATCCAGCTTACAAGAGTGCTTTTGCTGTTTACCATCGCCGCTTTAGCACTAACACTATGCCCAAGTGGCCCCTGGCTCAACCAATGCGTCTTTTGGGTCATAACGGTGAAATTAATACCCTGCTGGGTAACATCAATTGGATGATGGCGCGAGAGGCAGATTTAAAGCATCCGGTGTGGGAAAACCAATTAGATGCGCTCAAGCCGACTGTCAAAATTGATAACAGCGACTCAGCAACTTTAGACAACGTGTTTGAATTACTGGTACACTCTGGTAGAAGCCCACTGGAAGCCTTAATGATTATGGTTCCAGAAGCTTACCAGAATCAGCCAGACTTAGACAAATATCCTGAAATTGTTGACTTTTACGAATACTACAGCGGTATTCAAGAGCCTTGGGATGGACCTGCACTGCTGGTATTTGGCGACGGTAAAAAAGTCGGCGCAACACTTGACCGCAACGGCTTGCGACCTGCTCGTTACAGCATTACTAAGAGCGGCTTGATCGTTGTAGCATCCGAGGCTGGTGTTGTAGATCTACCAGAAGCTGACATTATAGAGAAAGGTCGCTTGGGACCTGGGCAAATGATCGCCGTAGATTTAGAAACCCAAGAGGTACTGAAAAATTGGGAAATTAAGCAGCGGATTGCGAAGCTGCAACCATACGGTCAGTGGCTGAAGCAATACCGAGTCGAATTAAAAGTTAAGAATGAAGAACAGAAGCGGGAATTAGTCGTAGGGAGTATGGATAACCAAGGAGGAGCTAGCCCAACTACTCCTCTACCCGAACCCTTAGCCCCCAAAACTTCTCTACTACGCCAGCAAATTGCTTTTGGCTACACCACAGAAGATGTGGAAATGGTGATTCAGCCAATGGCAAGCGAGGGGAAAGAGCCAACTTTCTGTATGGGAGATGATATTCCCCTAGCGGTATTGTCGGAAAGACCCCACTTACTGTATGACTACTTCAAGCAACGCTTTGCTCAGGTGACAAACCCAGCGATTGACCCCTTGCGGGAAAGCTTGGTGATGTCGTTAAAGATGGAACTGGGTGAAAGAGGAAATATATTAGAGGCAAAGCCAGAATATGCAAGAAGGCTAAAGCTAAATTCACCCATTTTGACCGAGCCAGAGTTGGAAGCTATCAAGCAATCAGGGTTTGAATGCGCTTGTTTGTCAACGCTGTTTGAAATTGCAGCAGGTCCTCAAGGTCTAGAAGCAGCAGTGCGCTCTTTACAATCAGCAGCGGTTGAGGCTGTACGGGCTGGGAAAAAAATTCTGATTTTGAGCGATCGCACTTCTCACGATGTCGGTACCCAATACACATACATTCCGCCACTTTTAGCCGTAGGTGCAGTACACCACCACTTGATCCGCGAAGGATTGCGGTTGAAAGCATCTTTGGTTGTAGATACAGCCCAATGCTGGAGTACACATCATTTTGGTTGTCTAATCGGTTATGGAGCAAGTTCGGTTTGTCCATATCTGACTTTGGCAACCGTAGAAAGTTGGTGGTCTGATCCCAAAACGCAACAATTTATGGAGCGGGGGAAAATCCCAGCAATTACCTGGGAAAAGGCAAGAGAAAACTACCGTAAGGCAGTAGAAGGAGGATTATTAAAAATCCTGTCTAAGATGGGTATTTCCTTGCTTTCTAGCTACCAGGGAGCGCAAATTTTTGAAGCGATCGGTATTGGTCGAGATTTGTTGGATTTGGGCTTTTATGGCACAACCTCTCGGCTGGGTGGTTTAAGTGTCAGCGAACTTGCTCAAGAGGTGTTATCGTTCCATCAACGCGCCTTCCCAGAACTAACAATTAAGAAGCTAGAAAACTTCGGCTTTGTCCAGTATCGTCCAGGTGGCGAGTACCACATGAACAGCCCCGAACTAGCAAAGGCGTTGCATAAGGCTGTAGCAGATCCACAAAACTACAATCACTACGAAGTTTACAAGCAGCAACTGGAGAATCGACCAGTAACTGCATTGCGTGACTTGTTGGATTTCCAATCAGATCGTTCTCCCATTCCATTAGAAGAAGTGGAGTCGGTAGCAGAAATTGTCAAACGCTTCTGTACGGGTGGGATGTCATTGGGGGCGCTATCGCGGGAAGCTCACGAAGTATTAGCGATCGCCATGAATCGACTTGGCGGTAAATCTAACTCCGGTGAAGGCGGAGAAGATCCAGTTCGCTACAAAGTTCTAGACGATGTGGATCAGTCGGGACATTCCCCACTACTACCCCATCTAAAAGGATTGCGCAATCGTGATACAGCATCTAGTGCAATTAAGCAAGTAGCATCAGGACGATTTGGAGTTACGCCTGAGTACCTGATGAACGCAAGGCAAATTGAAATCAAAATTGCCCAAGGTGCGAAGCCAGGAGAAGGCGGACAGCTACCAGGTACAAAAGTCAGCCCCTACATTGCCATGTTGCGGCGTTCTAAGCCTGGGGTGACACTGATTTCACCACCACCCCACCACGACATCTATTCGATTGAAGATCTGGCGCAGCTAATTTTTGACTTGCACCAAATTAATCCCAAAGCACAGGTGTCGGTGAAGTTGGTAGCAGAAGTTGGAATCGGGACGGTTGCGGCTGGTGTGGCTAAAGCCAATGCTGATATTATCCAAATTTCTGGTCACGATGGCGGTACGGGTGCATCGCCACTAAGCTCGATTAAACACGCTGGTGGACCTTGGGAATTGGGATTAACCGAAGTGCATCGGGTACTGATGGAAAACCGATTGCGCGATCGCGTCATCCTGCGCGTCGATGGCGGCTTTAAGAGCGGCTGGGATGTCATGATGGGCGCTTTGATGGGTGGAGAAGAATATGGGTTCGGCTCCATCGCCATGATTGCTGAAGGCTGCATTATGGCGCGGATTTGCCATACTAATAACTGTCCTGTGGGTGTTGCTAGTCAGCGTGAAGATCTGCGGCAAAGGTTCCCAGGAATGCCCGAACACGTAGTCAATTTCTTCTGCTATATAGCAGAGGAAGTGCGAAGTCTATTAGCACAATTTGGCTATCGTTCATTGTCAGAAGTAATTGGTCGTGCTGATTTGTTAAAAGTGCGAGAAAATATCCATCTGACTAAAACCCAGGCACTTAATCTAGATTGCATAACTAAGTTGCCCGATACTCGAAGCGATCGCACTTGGCTCAAACACGAAACCGTTCATAGCAATGGTGTGGTGTTAGACGATCAATTACTAGCTGATGGGGATATCCAAGCGGCTATTGCTTACTCCTCAAGTGTTACTAAAACTCATGAAGTGGTAAACACAGATCGGACAATTGGAGCTAGGTTAGCAGGAGCGATCGCAGCTCAATATGGTAACACTGGTTTTGAAGGGCAAATTAACCTCAACTTCAAAGGCAGTGTAGGTCAAAGCTTTGGTGCTTTCAACCTCCCATGCATGACATTGAGACTCGAAGGTGAAGCTAATGACTACGTAGGTAAAGGAATGCACGGTGGAGAAATCATTATTAAACCACTAGCATCAGCAACTTATGCACCTGATGAGAACGTAATCGTGGGTAATACCTGTCTCTACGGTGCGACTGGCGGTTTCCTATTTGCCAACGGTTTGGCTGGTGAGCGGTTTGCTGTGCGTAACTCCAAGGGAACAGCAGTAATTGAAGGTGCAGGCGATCACTGCTGCGAGTACATGACTGGTGGCGTAATTGTCGTCCTGGGTAAAGTTGGCAGAAACGTCGGTGCTGGGATGACTGGTGGTTTAGCTTACTTCTTGGATGAAGATGGCAATTTCCCAGAATTAGTTAACCATGAAATTGTCAAGCTGCAACGGGTAATTACTCCATCCGGTGAGCAACAATTGCAAGAGTTAATTCAAGCTCATGCAGAACGTACTGGCTCACCCAAGGCAAAGCAAATTCTTGAGAATTGGTCAGAATATCTACCTCAATTCTGGCAAGTTGTACCACCTTCTGAGGCTGATAGCCCTGAAGCTAATCCTAATGCAGTGGTAGAAAAAGAGCTAAGTCCGGTTCAGTAAAACCAGGATATCAGATTAGACAGATCCCTCCTTGCATCTACAACAGTAGCAAGGAGGGATTTTTGTTTCGCGCAAAGGCGCAAAGGCGCGATCGTTCGGACGCAAAAAGGAGCGCGCTGCGTACTTTATGCAAGAAGTCTATTGATGTCATAGAGTAACATCAATAGTTATTATTCTTATCTCTGATATACAATCCTTGTTGCAGGGCAAAATAAAGAAAATAAAGAATTAAAATTTTTGCTTTAAATAGATAATTTTGATATTTTGATACATAATACTATCGAATATCACTGACATAATTAGTATCAATAACAGCTACCAAAGCGCTCATATACATAGTAATTGCTAAGACTTATAGCGTTCTTAATTGGCAATTGTGTCAGACAAAAGCTAGATCCACTTTTAAATAAATGCTGAAATTTTCAACTGAGTAAGCGAAATCCGATTGCTTACACAGTAGCACTTTGGTTATGCCTGCTTAAACTATTCCAACAGACGAATACTTACTGCATTGTACTTCAACCCAGTAGCTCCCAGAGGGGCGTAAGACCATGATTAACAAGCGCTGATTGTTGGTGTAAATAGTTACTTAAACAGTTGTAGTTAAAAACATTATGAGCAAATCAACTACTGTTGACTAAAAATTGATTTAGATTTGTAATCTCTATTAGTAAAGAATTATTGAGGTTTCTAAAATGGGAGAACCGTACCCTCTTCAGAATGACCAAACTCCTAAGGATAGTTACAATATCACTTATCAAAACATTTATCGTAACTTTAGAAAATCATCGATTAATATTGCTTCAGGCAGAAGCGATCGCCAAATTATTCATCAAGCTATTCCATCAACACAAATATTAGAGAAACTTTCTCTACTCATTCTGAAATCTCTTAACCAGGAAAATTACCTAGAAACGCTACTTCTCTTGATTCGACAAGAACTCAAAGCGGATCGCGTAGTCATTTGTCGCTTGAAAACTGATGGAAGTGGAACAATTGTGGCAGAATCTGTCGCGTCGGGCTTGCCACAAGCCCTAAACCATCAAATTGACGATCCTTGTTGCCATCACAATCTAGAGCAGCATCACAGTGGTATCGTTCATGCTACCAATAACATTTATGAAGCAGGATTGACAGACGATTACATCAAAACCTTAGAGCAATTTGCTGTCAAGGCTAATCTAGCCAGTCCGATTATCAACGACAACAAGGTGCTAGGTTTACTAATGGCACATCAATGTTCACAAGAGCGTTCATGGCAGGTAGCTGAAATTGAATTATTTGGGCAAATAGCTACACAGCTAGGCTTTGCTCTGGGATATACAGCCTTATTAGAACAGCGACAAGCCGCAGCGAAGCAAGCACAAATAATCACAGATACTACCCACCTGATTCGTCAGTGTGTGAAAGTCAAAGACATCCTCAATACAACTGTCACCCAAGTTAGACTTGCCCTGCAAGCGGATAGGGTGATAGTCTATCGCTTTCAAAGTGATTGGAGTGGAACCGTAGCGGCAGAATCGATTGCTCCTGGTTGTCCACAAGCCCTTAATCATCAAATCGACGATTCTTATTTTCGAGAACGTTATGCACAACTTTATCGTAGTGGTGATGTGTGTGCGATCGCCAATATCTACAAAGCAGGGCTAACACCTTATCACATTAGTAGTTTGGAACGCTTTGCTGTCAAAAGCAAATTAATTACGCCGATTGTGAAGGATAGAAAGTTATTTGGCTTGCTAATTGCCCATCAGTGTCTCAGTTTTCGCTCGTGGGAGGAGTCTGAGATAGACTTATGCGCTCAAATCGCCACTCAAGTAGGCTTTGCGCTCGAACAAGCAGACCTACGGGCAAAGATGGAACAAATTACCCAAATAGCCACACAAGATTTTGAGATGGAACAGGCGGGGTGGGAAATCGAACAAATACCCACAGAAGTTGAAATTTTGGCCCAAGAAAACGATCACGATGCCACAGTTACTTTTATTGAACATTCTTAGGAGTCAGGAATCAGTAGGTGAGAAGTCAGGAGTCAGGAGACAGGAGTTGTGAAGAGTTTAATTACTTATGAACCCTGCCATAGCTTCCCCTGCTGTCTTCTGTATTCTGTCTCCTGTATTCTGTCTTCTGTCTTCTTTTTCGCTAACGAGGCGAAAATTAATCACTTATCGGTTTAGCACTCGAACTCAATAATTCCTTACTTCCTATCGGAGAAGCCATGCCCACACCAGGTAAGCTCGAATTAACTGTGAAGATGAACGAGTTTCCGACTAATGTAAAGACGATTGAAAATGGCTGGAAGCAGTTTGAAGTTGACATGGATGGGCGGAAAGTTACGCTCACCCTGAAACCCAAAGTCTTTGACAAGTTGGAGCAGGCACAAAAAAACTATCCCCAAGGAGTGGCAAAAATAGTCGGGCAGATGGGAGAAAAGTCAGATACAGGTTTTGTGCTAAAAGGCTGTGACGTGAATGTTTATTCTCAAAATAATTACCAGCGTCAAACCGTTAATAAAAACTCTTATTCTGGTAATTCGAGCAAGGCTAATAATACATTTACAGCAAAGCATCGTCTTTATACTGGCGAAACCTTAAGCGGGCAGCAACTAATTCTCAAGCTGGTAAAATCAATTTTTCCCTTAATTGTACCCTGGTTACTCTTTTTAAGTGGGTATGGTTTTTTCATAACATTTCTTTACGGAGTCGGTTGGCTCACCACATTTCCACAGGAGAGCGATGCTATCACTAGAGCCGTCTTGATTTTCAATATTGGCTTACCTTTATTATTAGTTTTTCGGACAAATACAGCCCATCAGCGATTTTGGGAAGGTCGTCAACTGTGGGGTAGTTTAGTCAACACAATTCGTAACTTGACTCGTGGTATTTGGATAATAGTTAAAGAGCAGTCCGAGCAAGATCGAGTAGAAAAAGAGGCAACACTTAAGCTAATTGTTGCTTTTGCAGTAGCGATGAAGTTACATCTGAGGGCAGAGCCTGTCAATGATGAGTTAGCATCATTGATGTCCGAAACTCAGTATTTCAAACTTAAATATGCTCATCACCCCCCCTTACAAATAGCCTTCTGGATTGAGGATTATTTGCAGGTTCAGCATAACCTGAATCGTATAGATGTCCATCAGTTGATCTCTTTACATAGATTGGTGGATCAACTGGTAGATATTTTGGGTGGCTGCGAACGCATTTTGAAAACACCGCTACCCTTGATATATCCTCTTATACTCAGGAAGTTAGTAATAATTTATTGCCTAATATTGCCTTTTGAAATAGTTAAAGAATGGACTTGGGTTACTAGCACAATAACAACTTTTGTCGGGTTTGTTTTATTAAGTATTGACCAAATTGGTTCCGAAATTGAAGAACCTTTCGGACATAATTTAAATGACTTACCCTTAGATACAATCTGCAAAACAATATTACGGAATACTGAAGACTTAATCGCGCTTGCTCCTAATAGCGATAGTTCCCGTTGAAGATAGTATTTTCTGTGTGGTTTTAGCAGCTGAGCAAATTACCATACTTGAGTGTAGGAAGACAGTGCTAGGGGTGAGGAAGTGGTAAATAAAATTCAACTAAGCGAAAACAGTTGAGTTTTGTATATTAAATTTGGTCTAAGTATCAAATTACAATAATTATTCTAAGTGAACCACTTCAAACGGTTTGGAATCATTACTCAGATATAGGATTACTATTTAATTTTTAAACAAATACGTAGGGTGTGTTAGCGCTACTCGTAACACACCCTAGCCTGAATAATCGTGCGTTACGCTAAACGAAGATCGCACCCTACAAATACTAATTTTATTCAAAAATCAAAGCGACTTTCTATAGAAGAAAAAGTTACTAATCAAGTGTTAATATCTGTTTCAAGCAAAGACGCTCAGCAGCAAAAGTAAGCGTTGCACAATGTTATAAATCAAGCCCTTGCTTTTTGTACTTATAAATCAGCGGTTTTCCATATTCATCTAGTTTCGACTGTCGTGATTCAAGCTCAAGCTACTCAACTTCATCAAACTTAGATCTTGCACCTATCCCATAGTCCGCCTGCTAATTAATAGCACGCTTATAGCCAAAGTCTTCTTAAGAAGACTAACATACGGCTGCAGTCCATTTCAATGGACTTGAGCTATTAGCCCGAAAAAGAAGTAAGGGGCGGTTATTGAAACTGGTGCAATATGTAAATCAAACCAACAAGCCCAAGCTGCCTGAAAATCTTTTTGATGATTTTCAGAAGTAGAATTGGTGTTAATTTTTGCTACGCCAGAGTTTTGAATAATTAATTCTCTTGTCTGTACTTAGATTTTAAACGTTTATATGTTAGCAAACGAACAATTCGATTACTTTCATAACCCATTTCTTTTGTAACTGCTCGTCTAAAATCAGTAAAGTGTTTAAGGTCGTCGCTATCAGCACTTGCAGGGTTTGCTTGAGTTTTTACAATTCTTTCATTGCTATACCGTAGTTGGCATAATTGCATCCAACTTCTATAACTGGGTGCGATCGCCTCGCTAGTTCCCTAGACCATTGCCAGCCCCGTCTTGTCAAGCTAAATTTATCTCATCTGTGAACAGCTCTAATTGAGCATTGGCAAACAAAAGCTGTTCACAGCTTGTAGGTATACTGATGCCAATGCACAGCAAAAAGCACTTAATTAGGAATATTAGGGGTGAGGATGTGGCAAAAATCCAACTGATAGATAGGCTGCGACTCGGAGGGGCGGTTTTAACTGCAAAGACAGTAACTTTCATCGTGCGATCGCTAAAACTAGGTGCAGCCAGCGTGTTACCTGGAGAAATTGCTCGTCGTCTACAGCCAAAGTTACTGCAACTACTGAGTTCTCAAGTAAAGCTTGGTGTAATTCTGATTGCTGGAACAAACGGCAAAACTACTACCTCGCTGCTGTTACGTACCATGCTAGAAAACAAAGGTTGGCGCGTTGCACACAATGCTACAGGCGCAAATTTGGAAAATGGCTTGATGACGACCCTGCTGGAAAATACCAACTTGATCGGACAGTTGAATGCAGATTACGCGATTCTGGAAGTAGACGAGAATGTCGTACCCAAGGTTTTGCGACCGATTCAACCCCAAGTGATCCTCGGTTTGAATCTATTTCGAGATCAACTTGATAGATATGGCGAGGTAGATACGATTAGTCAAAGATGGAAAGAGGCGATCGCTTCCTTACCTCCAGAAACTGTAATAATTGTCAATGCTGATGACCCTACTCTCTCATACATGGGTCAACAACTGTCTCAAAATGTCTTATTTTTTGGTCTGAGTGAACCCGAACAGTATCTAGATGAAATTCCCCATGCCGTAGACTCAATTTATTGTCCCAGCTGCGGACATCCGCTGGAGTATAAAGGCGTTTACCTATCTCATTTGGGCGATTATAACTGTCCTAGTTGCGGATTTCACAAAGGACAACTGGCAGTTAATAGTAATGACTACCCCCAGATCTTAATTGGATTATACAACAAGTACAACACTTTAGCAGCCGTGCTAGCTGCCCAACAACTCGGTGTAGATGAAGCGACTATCCGTGATACAATTACCAACTTCCAAGCAGCTTTTGGACGTGCGGAAGAGTTGGAAGTAAACGGCAAGCACGTAAGGATTCTCTTATCTAAAAATCCTGTAGGGATGAACGAAACAATCCGTGCTGTGAATCAGGCAAGAGGTGAGAGGCGAGAGGCAAGAGGCGAGGAAGAGGGCAGGGGGGCAGAGGGGCAGAGGGGCAGAGGGGACAACTACCAACTACCAACTACCAATTACCAATTACCAATTACCAAACCTTCACCTGTACTGCTAGTGTTGAACGATCGCATCCCAGATGGTACAGATGTGTCATGGATTTGGGATGTGGACACGGAAAAATTAGTAGAACAAGGTGGAACTTTGGTAGTGAGTGGCGATCGCGTTTACGATATGGCTTTGCGTTTACGCTACAGCCAGCCGGATGGTAACAATAATATGCAACTGATTGTCAAAGAAGATTTGAAAGAAGCGATCGCCACTGCTTTAGAACACACATCAGCCAATGAAACTTTGCATATTTTGCCGACTTATTCAGCCATGCTTGAAGTCCGAGAAATTCTGACTGGACGTAAGATTTTGTAAAGTTTAGTAGTTTTGCTGGTTGTTTAGTTACTATGACACTATCGCAGCAAGAAAAAGAGTTAGCTGCTGAGATTAATTTTGATGAAGAAGTTTTTGAGATTATCAAAAAAGAATGTTCAGCCGAAATACAAAAACTTCATTTAGTAGAAGAAGTGTTTTTTAAAGATGAGGAAATTAGCAACTTGAATGAAGTTTTACCAGAACATTATCTCGACTTCTATCATGATGATTATGGAGGTAGTATTGTAGTCGAAGGATTATCTGTTATTGTTTATGCTGAAGAACCAAGACAAACTTTCTTCAGATTAAAACATCTATTAGCCATGAAAGGCTATACGATCTATTCTGATGGAAGAATCGATTTGACTCAAAAAAGTTTAATAGGAAACATCTGCTTTAAAAGCATAATAAAGCTATTTAAATTAAAGTTGAGAATAGAAATATTTAGGTGTAAAGATAAATTAAATATTATTAAAACTAAGCAAACTAATGGTTGGAATTATGATGTTTCTACCAAAGATATAATTAATAAATTTAAAAAATGGCAAGAAATTAGTAATTTTGAAATTATATTTGCTTCCAATAGTAGCTTGCTTCTACAATTTACAGGATTTCCCAAAGACCTAGAAGATTTTGCACGAGAAGTTTATGAATTATGTCCTGATGTTCAAGACCCTAAAAAAGTAATAAAAGAAATAACAAAATACAAATGTCTTTATCTTTCGTGGGATTAAAAATTGATGACCAGTGAAATAATGGAAATAACAATCGGTTGGCTGTATCCGACGCTGATGAGTACCTATGGCGATCGCGGTAATGTAATCTGTATACAACGCCGTTGTGAGTGGCGAGATTTGAAAGTTAATATATTACCTCTCGACCAAAACGCCACAACAGCAGATATCCAACAAGTAGATTTATTAGTAGGTGGCGGCGCACAAGATAGACAGCAAGAAATTGTCATGCGTGACTTACGTGGTGCAAAAGCAGTTGCCCTGCGAGAGAAAATTGATAGTGGTACTCCAGGGGTTTTTACCTGTGGCGCACCTCAATTGCTGGGACACTATTATGAACCTGCTGTAGGACAACGAATTGAAGGATTAGGATTATTTGATTTTGTCTCCATACATCCTGGTTTAAATGCGCGTCGCTGTATTGGTAATCTGGTAATTGAAGTAACCGCATCTGGTTTAGCGCAGGAATTAGAAGCGATGCTTGGCGCTAAACCATTGGTAATTGGCTTTGAAAATCACGGCGGAAGAACTAAACTTGGTCAAGTGGAAGCACTTGGGCGGGTGGTGCAAGGATTAGGGAATAATGGTGAAGATGGAACAGAAGGGGCGTTTTATCGAAATGCGATCGCTACCTATTCTCACGGTCCAGTTTTACCCAAAAATCCCTTTTTGGCTGATTGGCTGATTCAAACAGCACTCAAACAAAAGTATCAAGAATCAATCTCACTGGAACCGTTAGATGATACTCTTGCTAACATGGCGCGGGAAGCGATGTTTAAGAGATTGCGCGTATTGGTTCCGACTTTAGTTAAAAAGTAGTAGTAAGCACCATATTTGAGTAAACATCCAAATAGTATTTCACAGATAAATTCTGTACTTTGCCTGGATATACACGAGAATTTTCAGCCTATTTCCTCATGTCGGGATAATATTCGGTGGAGGCAAAACTGAAAGGATATTGGTGAGAATTCAGCATTAAGTTAAATGGAGAGCAGTTCTAGCTTGAGCGAATGATGTTTTTTAGCTGAGTAAAGCTGTGCAACCATTTCTGCACGAGACGAAACCTCAAGCTTACGGAACATTCGCTTCAAAGCTTGCTTCACGGAATTCTCAGTAATCCAAAGTTCATTCCCAATTTCTGCGTTTGTTCGCCCCAAAGCAACCAATTGGGCAATTTGCAACTCACGAGGCGTTAAGCAATCAGTTCTAAAGGATTGGGGAAGCGATTTTCCTTCGGAAACATTTCGTGAACGCACTGTTGCAGCCCAAACAGATAAGTGCAAACAGATGGCACTCAAATCAGCTAAATTTTGTGTATCAAATGCAGGCATTGACTTTTCACGGGTGCAGCCCATCACACCCACTAATTGACCGCGATTTACGATCGGTCCCGCCATTACGTGCCAATGATCGGGACGGGGACAGATTATTGTCCAAGCCGAGGGTGATGTTACTAATGCTTCGTGGACAGGAGCATGACGTTCAACTAAATAACGTACCACAGGATTGTATTCGATTGAGAGTGCAATTTTCAGGATTTTCTGAAGATTGCTATCTAAAGAGGGAAGTTGGTCGAAGAAAAAAATTCCCCGTCGTTTAGCTGCAAAATACTCACCAATTTTTGGCACGATTTGCGATCGCAGGTCTTGTTCACTAGGGGACTGGTTGATGGCTTCAAAAAGAAGCTTCAAGGGACAAGTCATAGATCAAGTTCTCAAAAAGTGTACCCGATCGAGGTCTAGAAGCATTGAAGTACTCAACTTATATTATCTTTAATCTCAAAAACAACTTGAAATGACAATAAATTCGGAAATTGATCGCGATCGCACTCCTACACATTGGATGCAGATCGGCTTTTATGGGATGGCGATCGTCTTTAACGTCTGCTTAATTGCTCAGTTATTAACAGTTGGGGTTGCCTACTTCAACAATCCTGCTTGGTGGGTTATTCATGTTTGGCTAGTGCGAGGGTACAGTGGACTGTCATTAATATTGCTGGGATGGTCGTTTGTAGCTCCATTCTCACGCAGAATACGACATCTCGCCGCCAGTCTACCCTTACTGCTTGGACTACAATTTTCCAGCATTCATCTCAAGAGTCCTCTTCATCTAGAGGTGCTACATCCTCTGATTGGATTTGCGTTACTTTATGTTTCTTCAAGCCTTGTACATCGCACATGGCGCATTTTATCGTCCACCAACCATCATAGCGATCAAGTTTGAGAGGTAGAAATGACACAAGATGCAATCTTCAGTCCATTCTTTGCCACAGTGTTTCTGACATTCCTAGTCTGGGTGTATATGTACATCCGCCGTATCAGTTTCATCACAAGTATAAAGATCAGCCCGCAGGATCTTTCTGTATCCGGCACATTGGCGCAGATCACGCCACCAAGCGTATCCAATCCATCGGATAACTTCAAGAACTTGTTCGAGATTCCGGTACTTTTTTATGCGCTCGTTCTATACCTCTTCGTCACGAAGCAGGTGGATGCAGTATATGTGAACGCTGCGTGGATCTTCGTTGTGTTTCGCGCATTGCATAGCGCTGTCCATTGCACATTCAATCTCATCATACTTCGGTTCTACCTCTACCTATTTGCCACGCTTGCGGTGTGGTTCATTGCGTTCCGCGCAGCCTTTATCCACTTTGGCACGTAGGTACGCTCTCCATATTTGTCTATAAATACCGTTCGGATGGATGAACGGACAGGGTATATATTCTTCCTAGCAGGTGAGGAAAATATCATAGAGATCTACCCTAGTGGACGATGGAGATACATCGGATGAGTAAGCCTAACTTTCAAGCAATGAGCCAGAAAGATTTGCACCGATTACGTTCTTGCTCATCGGGATGACCTGGAGGCTTTTTACGCTTATGTAGACAAACTTCATGCAGAAGCAAACACCGATTGTGATGCCGCCATTACAGTCATTGCAGGATTTGGAAAATTATCCTGAATTTACCTTTTGTTTTCGTAAAGATTCTCAGCCTGGAGATAACATCTAACACTGCATTACAAAAGTAGAGACGCGATATATCGCGTCTCTACAAGTCCATTAAATAAGTAAGACTAACTCAACTAAGCGTATCGCTACATACTTTCTTCTTAGCTTTGCGCTAGTCCTTCTCGCACCCGCTTACCATATTCAGGATCGGCTTTTGTGAAATGCTCCACCATGCGCTCTTGAATATCCCAGTTGCACTTTTTAAGCGCGGTAACAAGGTTCAAAATCAAATCGTCGCGCTCTTCATCTGAAAAAGCACGATAGCGATCGCCAGCCTGTCCGTAATCATTCGTGCGGCTGATTTTTTTGCGCTCAACTGGACCTTCAACGTAGGGAGTATGATCCTTACCAGTTTTCGGCGCTTCTTTTAACCCATGCATACTACTTGGCTCATAATTTACATGGGGATTTTCCCCTGCTTCGACTCCATCAACGCGGAAAGTCATCTGACCATCACGCTGATTCGTAGCTACCTTAGTTTTTGGACTATTAATGGGTAACTGAAGGTAATTTGCGCCGATGCGGTAACGCTGAGTGTCAGAGTAAGAGAAAGTCCGACCTTGCAGCAATTTGTCGTCGGAGAAATCTAACCCGTCAACTAACACGCCTGTACCAAACGCGGCTTGCTCAACTTCGGCGAAATAGTTCTCTGGATTTTTGTCAAGAACCATGCGACCGACAGGTAACAGGGGGATTTGTTCTTGTGGCCAGACTTTTGTAGGATCTAGTGGATCGAAGTCGAGTTCGGGGTGTTCGTCATCCGACAAGATTTGGACGCAAAACTCCCATTCAGGATATTCGCCTTTTTCAATCGCTTCGTACAGATCGATTGTGGCGTGGTTAAATTCCTTAGCCTGAACTTCCTCAGCCTGAGCTTGAGTCAAACATTTTACACCCTGCTTGGGTACAAAATGATACTTGACTAGATACCCTACACCGTCAGCATTCACCCACTTATAGGTATTTACACCCGATCCTTCCATAAATCGGTAGCTGGCTGGAATTCCCCAAGGACTGAACAACCACGTAATCATGTGCGTGGCTTCAGGTGTTAGGCTGATAAAATCAAAGATGCGATTGACATCTTGTTTGTTGGTAACTGGGTCTGGTTTGAAGGCATGAACCAGGTCAGGAAACTTGATTGGATCTCGAATAAAAAAGATTTTCAAGTTATTTCCAACTAAATCCCAGTTTCCATCTTCGGTGTAAAACTTGACCGCAAAACCACGCGGATCGCGCAAGGTTTCAGGCGAATGTCCGCCGTGAATAACGGTGGAAAAACGCACAAAAGTGGGTGTGATTTTTCCTTTTTCTTGGAAAAGCTTAGCACGGGTGTACTTGCTTACAGGTTCGTCGCCTACTTTACCATAAGCCTCAAAATAGCCATGAGCGCCAGCGCCACGCGCATGAACTACTCGTTCTGGAATGCGTTCGCGGTCAAAGTGAGTGATCTTTTCTAGGAAGTTGTAATTTTCCAGAACTGTGGGACCTCTGTCACCGACAGTCCGTACATTCTGGTTATCTGTTACTGGGTGTCCCTGGCGGTTTGTGAGAATTTCCTCTTGGTTGCTCTGCTGCTGTTGTTGATTGTCTGCCATATATACGCTAAATCTGCTATGTGTTCCCCAAGACTTGCGCCGCTTGTAGCACCACAACTCCCAGAGGTGACTACGGGTTTGCTTACCTTTATTGAAAGTAACTACTATTAGTTTTCTCCAACCTCTTACCAAAGTGTTAGATACACTCTGTCTATTGGGAGAAGGGGCATTAGGTTAAGTCAGCCTGTAAGCTTGAATACAAAGAGTTTGCTTATTTAGACTTTAAAAAAATACTCTATTTTGTAGTTGACAGAAAAAAAGTGCATTTACAGAGGGCGTTTATTTCCATTCAATCGAGAATCAAACGCGATCGCTTAAACCTACCAAGAGCGATCGACAATAACCCAGCGTCAACAACGGCTAGAAAAACTATAATTACAAAGAAAAGTTGTGTAGTATCAGCAATTTTAGCCCAATTGAGGACACTTGCTTGGAATTTACCAGGTAATAAATTAAAACCTATAATTGGTATCCAAGTTAAACCAATGGAAACGAAAGCCAATTTTTGCGCGGCTTGTCGAACTGTTGGACTACGCAGAGACACAATCACACCAATACTAGCTGCTAATGTTGCACTCAAAAATCCTAAAATCATGCCACCGAATAATATAGAGGCAGGATAAAGTAAGAGCTTTCCATCACTATGAAAAAAGTTTACTCCGCATAAACCAGTTAACACAACCAACAGCGTCATTAGCCAACCATAGCTAACAACTGTAATCACTTTACCCAGCAAAATAGCTAGTTCTGATAAAGGACTAGCTAACAAAGTTTCTAAAGTGTGTCGTTCACGTTCTCCAGCAAAAGCATCAGCAGTTAGTGCCAATACTTGTAGAGTTGGTAGCCAAGCCCAAAAAACAATTGTTATTGGAGATTCTACCCACGCACTACCAATTTGTGAGGGGATAAAAATTCCAAATACTAACAATAATGGCAGCAAACTCATTATAGTTGTCCGCAGGCTACCGCGTTGAAATAGCAGTTCCCGCCATTCTTTCCAAATTACAGTCCAAATATCGGCAATCAATGTGGAGATTGACACAATCCTTAGAGGCTATAAATAATAATATCGCTTATCAATCAGTTATCCTTACTTTGGTGGTTACAGGGATATCTGCTCATAAATATGGTGATACGAGTAAGAACTGTACATGAGGAGTTTGAAGCGGCAGAAGATGGCGGGTATGTTTATGGCAAGATGCACCGACAAAAAAGCTTCCCTGTCTATGTTGAGCTAGGCACAGAAGAAGAATATATTCTTTCTTCAAAAGACGATCCAAAGACGGAGTATAGATTTTTCAGAGGGTGTAACGTTTTTGTTGCCGAAACTGATGAGCAACTCGATAGAGGAGAGTATATATTTACTTCACCATCCGCGACAGTAGTTATTTATTGCTAGTTACACCAGATGAAGACACCCACGTAGTTCGCCGCTTTCCCATCTGCTTGTGCTGAATTTGGATCTGATCTCGATTTTTTTCCAAAAACTCTTCCAGCTCCTCTAAAGGAACTTGCACAACCTCTTTATTCTTGAGCTGCACAGTGAACATAACAAGTGTTTCTTTCCTTCTTTATACCTCACAGTATGTCACAGAATGTCACAGATGTAACGTGTTGCAGAGATTTTAGGACAGGGGAGAAGTCTTTGTCTCCATCAAATTCAAGAAAACTTCCTCCAGGCTGGGGTTATTTTTGCGGACTTCTTCGATTTCCACACCTGCATTGACTAACATCTTTACCAGAGGTGCAGTACCCATTTGTTGATGCAAGGTAATACTCAAGCGATCGCCTGCAATTTGAGTTGATGCAATTAGTGGTTGAGATTCTAGCAAATCTATCACTATTGGAGTGAAACCACGCCCGATTATTTCAATTTTCGGATTACCAGAAGCAGCGCGTAACTCATCGGGATGACCAACTGCTAATAGTTTACCCTGGCGAATTACTCCGATTTTTTGGCACAACTTTTCCGCTTCTGTTAGATTGTGCGTTGTTAAGAAGACTGTCACTCCTTCTTGCGCTACCATCTGTTGCAAATCATCGCGCAAGGCGGCGGCGGCTACCGGATCTAGCCCGTTTGTTGGTTCATCTAGAAAGATTAAAGGTGGAGAATGTAGCATTGCACGAGCTACCGCTAGCTTTTGCTTCATTCCCCGACTCCACTCACCAACTTTTTGATGGCGGCGTTGCCAAAGCCCCATTTGAGCCAGCAATTCCTTAATGCGCGATCGCCTTTTAGCTGTTGGTAAGCGCCAAACCCTGGCGTAAAACTCTAAATTATCAACGGCACTCAGTCGTTCATACAACCCTGGATGTTCTAGCAAAGCACCTGTACGCTGGCGAATTTCCCCCCCGTGCGATCGCGTATCAAAGCCCAGTACTTCGGCTCGTCCCTTAGTAGGCTCTAATAAACCTAGTAATAACCTAATAGTTGTGGTTTTACCAGAACCGTTAGCACCCAAAAAGCCAAAGACAATACCTCTTGGTATTTCTAGGGATAAATGATCTACAGCTTGGACAGAGCCAAAATTCCGACACAGATCTAAAGTACGAATTGCGTTAGCGTTGCTTACCGAAGGAATCGCGGTCATTGACGAGCTTACAGATTGTTACTGCTTCAAACTACATTACAGTTACCAGTTACCAGTTACCAGTTATCAGTTATCAGTTACCAGTTACCAACTACCAACTACCAAGTACGGGCTTGGCTGTGTGCCCCTACCAACTACCAACCCACCCCGCATTTTAACTTTCCAACCATAGACAGTATGAAAAGTGTCACTATATGCTATTATCCTTAAATTACTCAGCATAAACTATAGTTGTGTGTGAGGAGTGGTACTACAGAAAAAGCTCTTGGGGTCGAAACATGGCAAGACTCCCAAGAGCTTTTTCTATTAGGTAGTAGCCCGCCAATGCCCACCGTTGATTATTTGTGAATTCCAAATAATTAGATTGTTGCCAGTATGAAAAGTGTCACTATTTGCTACTGTCCTTAAATTAATCGGCATAAACTGTAGTTGTGTGTGAGGAATGGTACTAACGAAAAGGCTCCTGGGGTCGAAACACGGCAAGACTCCCAGGAGCTTTTTGTTTGATCCGCTTTTGTTGTGTGGCGCTTAGACTGTGAATCGCGCTTGAGCCACGTCCCAACAATAGATATCTTGCCATTCACACGCCTGTAGTGTGGTACTTGCTTTGATGCGGCGTATTTGACGCAGGCGGCGTTGCCTTCCCCACACTACAATTGCTGCGAATAATCACTATGCACTGTTAATGCATAACTGATTGGATTTTTGTTAGTCATCGCTACAAAGAGATACGTTTGCAGCGTCAAAGAATTAAGGCGACCTATTTAATCAAAACTAACTTATTTCTGATTAAATTCCGTTAATGTTTGGCTAATAAGCTGCCTCCAAAACAAATGCCGTAAACTCACTGATGCTTGCACTTAATCAGCTTCAATATAATAGTTTGCTAGGAAAAATGGTTGCCCTCGCAGGAGGGCAAACCTAAAACTTGGTTATTCACGTCTCTGCCCTAGTGTACGCGCCCTTTAGCGCAATAATTGCGAGTAATCAATAGATTCTCGGTTTGAACTAATTAGGTATAAAGCTAAACCACAAAAAACAATATGTGGGAAATTTTAAAGCAGTTATTTTCCTCAAGTCAGTATATTCCTCACGGTCACTGCTACTTGTGGCAATCTCCACTAGTATGGTTGCACGTTTTGAGTGACTTGTTAATTGCGATCGCCTATTACTCAATTCCGGCGACGCTGATTTATTTCATCTACAAGCGCAGAGATGTTCCTTTTATAGGGATATTTGGCTTATTTGGAGCTTTCATCATCCTTTGTGGCACAGGTCACTTATTGGAAATTTGGACGCTGTGGCATCCAGTTTACTGGCTAACAGGAGTTGAAAAAGCAATAACTGCCCTAGTTTCCTGCTTCACTGCCTTGGAAATGGTAACGCTACTGCCTAAATTCCTAGCTTTACAGACTCCAGAGCGATTAGCAGCAATCAACCGAGAACTACAAAATCAAATAGTTGAACGTCAGCAGGCTCAAAAAGCTCTACAGAGTATTGTAGTGGGGACAGCTTCAGTCACGGGTGAAGAATTTTTCCCAGCTTTGGTGCAAAATTTGGCAACGGCTCTGGATGTTCGCCACGTCTTTGTTGCAGAACTGGTGAGCAACCAGCCTCTAAGGTCAACAACTCTTGCCTTTTGGGCTAGGGATCGGGTGGCAGAAAACTTTGAATATGACTTGATTGATATTCCCTGTGAGCGTGTTGTCAAGCAAGCACAGTTATGCTATTACCCTAACAAAGTTCAGGAACTATTCCCCCTCTCTAAAGCTTTAAAGGCGATGGAAGCAGTATGTTACTTGGGAGCGCCGCTGTTGGATGGGGAGCAGCAGGTAATTGGGGTTTTATGTATCATGAGCGATCGCCCTTTGGCGAATGAGGAAAATGCCAAGGCGATAATAACGGTATTTGCCGCCAGAGCTGCTGCCGAATTGCAACGCCAAAGAGCAAAAGCTGCCCTGCACCATGCCAATGAGGAATTAGAAATTCGAGTTAACGAGGCTACCATTGGACTGCGCCAACGCACCGCAGCATTAAAGGCAAGTCAAGACTTTTTAGATCGGGTACTCAATGCCGTAACTGACCCGATTTTTGTCAAAGATAGACAGCATCGCTGGACAATGCTTAACGATAGCTTTTGCCAGATGATTGGCTATCCCCGTGAACAGTTGATTGGCAAATCTGACTATGATTTTTTCCCAAAAGCACAAGCGGATGTTTTCTGGGAATATGACAACCGAGTATTCACCACAAGCATTGAGTATGAAAATGAAGAGGCATTTAAAGATGCGGATGGCGCAAGGCGCACCCTATCAACGAAAAAAATTGCCTTTGCTGATGCGGATGGCGATCGCGCTTTAGTTGGCATCATCCGCGATATCACGCAGCGCAAACAGGCTGAGGAAGTTTTGCGGCAGATGGCAGAGAGGGAAAAGGCAATATCCAGAGTCATTCAACAGATGCGCCAGACGTTGCAACTTGAGACAATATTTCATACCACAACTCAAGAACTACGTCAAGTTATCTCGTGCGATCGCGTTGTCATCTATCGTTTCAATCCCGACTGGAGTGGGGAGTTTGTCTCTGAGTCAGTAGCACCCGAATGGATACCCTTGATTCAGCAACAAACAAATGAACTTGCCATTACTGAAGCATCTGTTGACGAAACTAGTTGTACTGTGAAAACCTTCGGCAGTGCCAACCACTCAGTACGAGATACTGACACTTACTTGCAAGAAACTCAAGGTGGTGTTTACCGACTCGGAACGAGTTACCTGTGTGTACCAGACATCTATAAAGCTGGGTTCAAATCTTGTTACCTCGAACGTTTAGAGCAATTACAAGCCAAAGCTTACATCACTGTACCTATCTTCTGTGGCGAGAAACTTTGGGGTTTACTGGCAGCTTACCAAAATTCAGATCCCCGCCAATGGGAAGAAGCAGAAATCATGATGGTAGTTCAAATAGGGACTCAGCTAGGAGTTGCCGTACAACAAGCAGAATTACTAGCGCGAACTCAACAGCAAGCAAAAGAGTTGAAACTAGCCAAAGAAGCCGCCGATGCTGCCAACCGTGCTAAAAGCGAATTCCTTGCTAACATGAGCCACGAACTGCGTACCCCCCTCAACGCCATCCTTGGCTTCACCCAATTAATGCAGCGCGACTCATCTCTAGCCATTGAGGAGCAGCAGCAATACCTAAATATTGTCAGTGGTAGCGGCGAACATTTGCTGGAATTGATTAACGGTGTTCTGGAAATGTCAAAAATCGAGGCTGGACAAGTTACGTTGCACGAAAACAGCTTCGATCTTTATCAAATGCTTGATAGCCTCAAAGATATGCTCAAGTTGGGAGCTACATCTAAAGGCTTGCAGCTTATCTTTGAGTGCAGCAATCAAGTGCCTCAATATGTAAAAACTGACGAAAGTAAACTGCGTCAAGTTTTAATTAACCTACTTGGGAATGCAATCAAATTTACCAATAAAGGTAGTGTGAAACTGCGAGTTGTCAAGAGTCAAGAGTCAAGAGTTAGTAGTAAAGAACAACTGACAAATGACCTAAAACAAATAACCTTACATTTTGAAGTCGAGGATACTGGATGTGGTATCGCTTCCCACGAGCTAGATAATTTGTTTAAACCTTTTACCCAAATTGAAACGAGTTTGAAATTCAGCCAAGGTACAGGTCTAGGTTTACCCATTAGCCAAAAATTTGTGCAACTGATGGGCGGAGAAATTGCTGTGGCTAGCATACCAGGTGAGGGAGCCAATTTTGCCTTTGATATCCAGGTGAGTTTGGGTGAACAAATTCTAGTTAATCCAACCCAATCTATCTGTAAAAAAGTCATAGGTTTAGCACCTAACCAACCCAAATATCGTATTTTGGTTGCAGAAGATAAGCCAACAAATCGCCTTCTTTTAGTCACGCTTCTTAGTTCTTTGGGTTTTGAGGTACAAGAAGCCCAAAATGGTCAAGAAGCTATAGCAATATGGGAGAGTTGGGAGCCGCATTTGATCTGGATGGATATGCGGATGCCAGTGTTGAACGGTTATGAAGCGACAAAACAAATCAAAGCTTCTTTGAAAGGTCAGGCAACGGTAATTATTGCCTTGACTGCTAGCGTTTTTGAGGAACAACGACAAACTATTTTATCAATTGGGTGTGACGACTTTGTGCGTAAGCCCTTTCGAGAAAGTACGATCTTTGAAAAGCTGGCGAACTATCTAGGTGTGCGTTATGTCTATGAACAAAACGATGTAGAGACGCAATATATCGCGTCTGTACGGAAGGATGAAGAAGCTACAACAGCCTTTATGCTTCAACCCCAATCCTTACAAGTAATGTCGAGCGAGTGGGTGGAACAACTACACAATGCCGCAGCCTCTGGCAGCGATCTTCTAATTTACGAACTAATCGAGCAAATTCCCACAGAAAATGCTGCCCTTGCTATGGCGCTGACTGATTTAGTTGAAAACTTCCGGTTCGATATAGTTACCGAATTAGCTCAACCGACATCAAAAAAGACGTGAATTCTTCTTTAGACCTCCTGCACGAATATATCTGTAAGGGCGGGTTTATCCGAAATCTGGCGTGAAAATCGAAGCCTTTTAGTAAACCCGCCCCTTCGCTTAATTGGTAACTCGAAATTGAAAATGAATTCTCCTCAAACTGGCATCACCCTAGAAGACATCCTGATCGTTGACGATACCCTAGAAAACTTGCGCCTTCTTTCTACAATGCTGATTAAGCAAGGGTATAACGTTCGCAAAGCTATAAATGGAAAGATGGCACTGACAGCCGTGCAAACTGTTATGCCAGATTTAATTCTGCTCGACATAATGATGCCAGAGATGGATGGCTATGAGGTTTGTCAACGCCTGAAAGCGAATCAGCAAACAGCCAAAATTCCAGTAATTTTTTTGAGCGCTTTAAGTGAAGTATTTGATAAGGTGAAGGCGTTTGAGGTCGGTGCTGTAGATTATATTACCAAGCCTTTTCAGTTTGAAGAAGTTTTAGCCAGGGTTCAAAATCAAATGGCGCTCAAGTCAGCGCAACGGGAAATTTTGAAGCTAAACACTCAATTAGAAGAAAGGGTTAAAGAGCGTACCGAGCAACTCGAATTAGCCAATGCTCAATTGCTGAAAATGGCACTTTACGATCATCTCACAGGTTTGCCCAATCGGGCTTTATTCTTGGAGCGTCTAGAACAAGCTCTCAACCGTGCCAAGGTAGATTCGGTTTATCAGTTTGCCGTCTTGTTTCTTGACTGCGATCGCTTTAAAGTTGTCAATGACTCTCTCGGTCATTTGGTAGGAGATGAACTGTTAATTGCAGTTGCTCGTCGCCTAGAAGCATCCCTAAGCCAAAACCATACCCTCTGTCGCTTAGGTGGCGATGAATTTGCAATTTTGCTAACAGACATTCAAGATTTTAGCTATACTACCTTTGTAGCAGATGAAATACTTGAGTTGTTTTCTCATCCGTTTCAACTTCAAGGACATGAAGTATTCATCAACGCCAGTATCGGCATTGCTCTTGGCAATTCCCAATATAATTTGCCAGAACATCTGTTGCGGGATGCAGATACCGCAATGTATCGTGCCAAATCTTTAGGGAAAGGTCAATATCATATTTTTGCACCCGCTCTGCACGATGCTGCTCTCAAGCTTTTACACCTAGAGAGTAATCTTCGCCAAGCGATTAATCAACAAGAATTTATCGTTTACTATCAGCCAATTATCGATCTAAGTGACGGCAAAATTGCTGGGTTTGAGGCACTAGTACGCTGGCATCATCCCCAATACGGTATGATTTATCCACAATCGTTTATTCCTGTTGCAGAAGAAACTGGTTTAATTATTCCGATTGATAACTGGGTGCTACGGCAAGCCTGCCATCAGCTACGCTTTTGGCATCAGGAAAAACTCACAGACTATCCCTTATTTATAAGTGTTAATCTTTCGGCGCGACAGTTTGCCCAACTAGACTTGATCGATCAAATTGACCAAATTTTGACGGAAACGCAACTTCCGCCCGAAAACTTAAAGTTGGAAATTACAGAAAGTGCGATTATAGACAATATTAAGTCTGCTGCTTTAATCTTACAAAAACTAAGGCAACGCTTAATTGGGTTGAGTATCGATGACTTTGGTACGGGTTATTCTTCTCTGAGTTATATGCATTCTTTTCCCGTTAGTACCCTCAAAATTGACCGTTCTTTTGTGCAGCGCCTTGACGGAAATCCAGAAAATTTAGGACTTATTCGCGCAATTATCAGTATTGCTCAGACGATGAATATGAGCGTGGTTGCCGAAGGAATTGAAACAACCCAACAGTTAAACCAACTCAAAAACTTAGGCTGCGACTTTGGTCAAGGATACTTGTTTTCTAAACCTGTCGAGGCGCAAAGAGCAACGGAGCTAATTGCATCAGCCAACTCATCACCCCTACGCCTCTAACCCGTGCATCCACCCAAAGGTGTAAATTGAAAGCTTAACAGCTAATCATTTCAGGATGCTCGATCCTTGTCCCCAACAGTTTGAGAAATTCTGCTAGCCAATTGGGATGAGCAAGCCATGTTGGTGCTGTGATTAAGTTACCATCAACCACTACCTCATCAGGTGGAATATGGACATACAATCCACCAGACTTCATCACATCTGGTCCACAAGCAGGGTAGGCGGTGCAACTTTTACCTTCAAGCACATCAGCAGCTGCTAATACAAGTAGTCCATGACAAATTGCAGCTATAGGTTTATTTGTTTGGGCAAAGTGGCGGGTAATTTCTAATATCTTTTGATTGAGACGAATATATTCAGGCGCACGTCCTCCTGGTATTACCAAAGCATCATAAGCTGATGCCTCTACCAGGTCAAACGTGGCATTTAAAGCAAAGTCGTGTCCTCGTTTTTCACTATAAGTTTGATCGCCTTCAAAGTCATGCACCGCTGTCCGCACCTTCTCCCCAGCTTTTTTATCAGGACAAACTGCATCTACCTGGTGTCCAACCATTTGTAGCGCCTGAAACGGAACCATTACCTCATAATCTTCCACATAGTCGCCGACGAGCATCAAAATTTTTTTGGCAGCCATTTCTTTAGTCCTCCATTGTCCGGTAGCAACGTAGGGTGGGCAATGCCCACCTCACTTTTTCTATCTCTTTCTGATAATGGTGGGCAATGCCCACCCTACTGTTCACTATATTTTCTGGCAAATTCATTCAGAGTACGGGTGTAGGGGCGCTCTTTACCGAGCTATCAGTAAGAAAATCGAGATTATTCGCAAACCCGCCCTTACCTAGTGAGTAGCGAGTAGTGAAATACCAATTACCAATTACCAATTACCAATTACCACTTATCAGGCAGCAATATTAACAAATCGTAAAAAAATATCATGTTTGAAAGCTGTAATCCTGATAGTTCCTGAATTAGACTAGGCAACAGTGCAAATGTACTGTTATTTCTAAGATATAGAAACATGGCACTTGAGCCTAAATGATTCCAGTTCAACTGACTCTGAAAAACTTCCTGAGCTATCGTGAAGCAACCTTAGATTTTTCTGGGCTGCATACTGCTTGTATTTGTGGTTCCAATGGCGCGGGTAAATCTTCCCTACTCGAAGCTATCACTTGGGCAATTTGGGGTCAAAGTCGTGCCGCCTCGGAAGACGATATTATACATTCTGGGGCAAAAGAAGTTAGGGTAGATTTTGTCTTTTCTAACAACCAGCATAATTATCGAATTATTCGTACTCGTCACAGAGGTAGTAGTAGTTTTCTAGAATTTCAAGTTGATACGCCTAACGGGTTTAAGCCGTTGACAGAGCGCGGAGTAAGAGCAACACAGCAGCTGATTTTGGAACATATTAAGCTCGATTATGAGACATTTATTAATTCAGCTTACTTGCGTCAAGGGCGGGCGGATGAGTTTATGCTCAAACGCGCAGGGGAACGGAAAGAAATTCTTGCCGAGTTGCTCAAACTAAATCAGTATGATGAATTGGAAGAACGGGCAAAAGATATGTCCCGCTCTTTCAAAGGACAAGCGGAGCAGCTAGAGCGCTCTTTGGAGTCGATGGAAAGTGGGCTGCAACAACGAGAAGCGATCGCTTCTTCTCTTTCCCAAATAGAAACCCAAGTCAATCAACTGCAACAAGCACAAGCATTTGACAATATTCAACTTCAAAGCTTGCAAGTTGTCCAAAATCAGCAACAAACTTGGGAGCAACAGCTAGGTTTTCTCAGACAGCAGTACCAAAATCTTAGTGGAGATAGCGATCGCTTAGAACAAGAGTGCTATTCTATCAGCGCTCAGCTATTAGCTATAGAAGAAATATTAAACCAAGAAAGTGAAATTAAAGCTGGATACGAGCAATATCAACAGCTACAAACTCTAGAGGAAACTTTTGCTGATAAATTTGAACAACACTCAGCCGCTGTTGTGCAGCAACAGCACCTACAGCAACAACTGGCGCAGCAAATTAATTCTATTCGCTCCCAACTACAACGAGCTGAAGGACAGTTAGAAGCATTACAGCATCAAGAACAAGAGATTGGACAAGCTCTAAACAAGTCCACTGAAGTAGAAGCGGGATTAGCACAACTTGTCGCCGCTCGTAACCGTCTGGCACAATTGGATCAACTGCAACTTCAGGTGACTCCCCTACTACAACAACGCGCCGCATTACAAAGCCAGATTGAAAAAGTTCAGACTCGTCTAATGGCGCGATTAGAAGAACTCCAAGCAACAGAAAACCAACTGGCTAGACAACAGCAACGCCAACCCCAACTGCAACAAGCAGTAATGGACATCGCGGTACAAATTGAGCAACTGGAAAAAAAGCGAGTCTACCTGGAACGAGTCAGGGAAAAAGGACAGGAACGCCGCCACTTTCTCGAACGATTGCAAGCCCATCAACGAGATTATGAAAAACAAATAGGAGAAATAGAGCAAAAAATCCAAATGCTCTCCTCTCCGAATGCAATTTGTCCCTTGTGCGATCGCTCCCTAGATGAACACCATTGGAACCGAGTGATAGAAAAAACCAAGCAACAACAACAGGAAGTAGGGGAACAATTTTGGGTTGTACGAGAGCAAATGACAGTATCTGAACGAGAAATTCAGATATTACGACAGGAATATCGAGAGTTATCCCAGCAACTATCTAATTATGATACTTTGCGGGAACAAAGGGGACATTTAGCAGCGCAGTTATCAGCTTCAGATGAGATTGGGCAACGAATAGAGCAAATTGCCGCCGAAAAGCAGCAGCTAGAAAAGTCGCTGCAAATTGGTGAATACGCCACACAGCATCAAGAACAGTTGCGTCAACTCCTCTGGCAACTACAACAACTCAACTATACTGAGCAAGATCATGCCTTAGCTCGAAATGAAGTTGAAAGGTGGCGGTGGGCAGAAATTCGGCAGGGGCAAATTAAAGATGCTCAAAAGCGACTGGGGCAAATTCTTGCCCGAAAACCAGAGATAGAAGCACAAATAGACAGTTTGCGTACTCAAATTGAGCAGCACCAAACTTCTTCTGAATGCGCTTCATCAATTGCAGCAATTGAGCGCCGCATTGTCGAAATTGACTATGATACAGAGCAGCATAGCTCTGTACGTAACGCTTTGCGACAAGCTCAGTCTTGGCAGATGCGCTATCAGCAGCTATTATCAGCCCAGCAACAATATCCCCACTTGCAGCAGCGATCGCAAGATTTGACCGCAGCCATACAAGCTAGATTGGCAGAACGGCAAGTTATTGCAACTCAAATCGAAACTCTTACTCGTCAACTCGAATCTTCACCGGATACAACGGCACAAATTCAAGCTTTAGAACAACAGCTAGCTTGGGGACGACGACAACTAGATGAGAATCTAAGTCAATTGGGACGGTTACAGCAGCAGTTCAACCAGCTTGAGGAGAAGCAAAAAGAGTACGAGCAACAACAGCAGCAATTGCAAGTCGTTCGCAGACAATACCGCATATATCAGGAATTGGGGCAAGCGTTTGGGAAAAATGGCATTCAAGCACTGATGATTGAAAATGTGTTACCCCAACTCGAAGCGGAAACCAATCAGCTACTAGCAAGGCTAAGTGCGAACCAGCTGCACGTTCAATTTATTACTCAAAAAGCTGGGCGTAGTGGTCGAGCGACGAAGAAAACTGCCAAAATGATTGACACACTGGATATTTTAATCGCTGATGCACGGGGAACCAGACCTTATGAAACATACTCCGGTGGAGAGGCGTTTCGGATTAATTTTGCAATTAGACTGGCACTGGCAAGATTATTATCTCAAAGAGCAGGGGCGGCGTTGCAATTGTTGATCGTAGATGAAGGTTTTGGTACACAGGATCAGGAGGGATGCGATCGCCTAATTGCGGCGATTAATGCGATCGCCTCTGATTTTGCTTGCATCCTGACGGTAACGCATATGCCCTATTTCAAAGAAGCTTTTTCTGCCCGCATCGAAGTTTCTAAAACACAAAATGGTTCCCACTTGAGTTTGTCAATGTAATCCAATGCTGCAAGTAGGACAAATTTTACACGAGCGTTATCAACTGAGGCAAAAATTAGGGTATGCTGCCAATCGTCAAACTTGGCTAGCAACAGATTTATCAACACACTCACATGAGCTTGTAGTTGTTAAATTGCAGGCTTTTGTAGATGTACAGTGGCAAGATATTAAAATGTTTGAGCGCGAAAAACAAATACTTAAACATTTAAATCATCACCAAATTCCCAAGTGTCAAGATTATTTTTGTCTAAATGAAAATTTGCTATGGTTTGGATTAGTTCACGAATATATTCCTGGTTCATCACTTCAGGAATTGCTGCATGAAGGGAAAAAATTTACACAAGAACAAATCCGTCAAATTGCCATTGATGTATTAAATATTTTGGTTTACCTGCATGAACTAAATCCACCAGTATTACATCGGGATATTAAGCCAAGTAATTTAATTTGGGGTGAAGATGAGCAGATTTATTTAGTCGATTTTGGAGCAGTTGGGGATACAGTGGCGAAAGAAGGAGCCACTTTTACGATTGTGGGAACTTATGGTTATACGCCAATGGAACAATTTGGTGGTAAGGCGGTTCCAGCATCGGATCTATATGCTTTGGGAGCAACTTTGATTCATTTGCTAACCAATGTTGCACCAGCAGATTTACCACAAAAAAATTTACAGATTCAATTTGCCCAATTTGTCAACCAATCTCCCGATTTTGTAGCTTGGTTACAGCAGTTATGCGAACCTGCACTAGAAAAACGCTTTACAGCAGCTCGTCAGGCGCTATCGGCTTTAGAATCAGGGATGGTTTTACAATCATCTGCTATAGTTAATAATTCTGGACAAGGTGGTTTATTTGATTTATCCCTAACCGTACCAGAGGAAATTAGGGGTTGGAATTGGGGAGCATTTTTTCTAACTCCATTTTGGCTAGTGTCAAATCGTGTTTGGATTGGACTTTTTGCTTTGGTTCCGATTGTTGGATTTTGGATGGCGATCGCAATGGGAATAAAAGGCAATGAATGGGCGTGGAAAAGCCGCAGATGGAAAAGTATTGAGCAATTTAAAACCCATCAAAAACGCTGGGCGATCGCAGGGATAATTTCAGGTATCTCAGTTAATCTAATTTTTTGGCATCTGAGTATTTTACTATTGCTATCAAATTTGATTTAAAAATTTGATTTAAATCTATAATTTACAAAATAAGTAGGTAGGCGTAAATAAATAAAAGTATGTAAAGATCTGTAAAGAAAATTATCTGAGATCTTGCACCTGTTGCAACAACCGCCTGTCACTTAAGTAACAGACTAATAACCCTCACCCGTTGAAACTCGTTTGAAGCTTGCAAGGCGAGTCTACTTTAGTAGACTTCTACTATCGGTTCCTTGGAATTAATTCCCAGGTGGGATTTAGGCAGGCGCTGAACATTAGTGTATCAGCAAGGTAAATTAGTCATTTGACTTTTTGCATAAAGTGTGCTAGGCGGGACTTTTAGCGTCCTTCTTTGCGCCTAGTCTGCGGCTTGGAGCTTTGCAGTATGCGCCTAATCAAGCTGTGCCTGAGGCTTGGAGCTTTGCACTACGGCTACCCCGAAGGGTTACGAGAAGCCGCTGCGCGTCTATGCGCGAAACAAAAAAACAGCTAACAGCTAACAGCTAATAGCTTTAATATCAAACTTTGGTTAGCACGTATATACTGCCTTCATTACCGCGCCCTATACGCATATCTTGATCGAGATAGGTAGTATCTAGCCATCCCTGTTGATTACGGCTGTCTATCTTAGTATCAATAGCAGTAAAGGATTTCCCAGCCTCAATCTGTTGGATTAAATTAGCAGGAGATTGGTAGCCGATTAAGCGTTGTAAACCAACAATTGAGCGCTCAAATTTAACTTGTACTCGACGCTCTGATACTGGTTCAAATTTAGCAGCAACGCTAACTAATCCTTCAAGATAGGGTAAACCATAAATCTCAGCAATATTGTAAACACTTTGGGTTTTAACGCGGATACATTGATATATTTGACCGAGTTTGAGCAATGGCAATTGGTCAATATTTAATAAACCATTGCTGGTGGTGTAGATTAATCGCCAGTTGCCGTCAAGTAAATCGACCGCTTCTAGAGGACGGGGTGTGGGGTTATGATCTTCAAGAGAAGCGATCGCCATTAAGATCGCCTGTTTTTCCGATTCTTTGGCTAATAAACTGCGATTTTTACCTGCGATCGCTTCTAACAATGTTGCTTTTCCTAGCATCGTCTCTTACCTCAGTTACCAGTTATCAGTTATCAGTTACTCAATACCAACTACCAACTACCAACTACCAGCTAACACTGACATCTAATCCCATCCTATTGAGCTATGCTGGTTTGGTTATCTGCTATTTGATAAGTTTTTTGCTCTTGCTTTTGACATTTGGTAAGCTACTGCATATAAAAATTGCCTCTTGCCCTCTGGACCTCTTGCCCTCTGGACCTCTGGACCTATCATCACTAAAAATTTAATGTACATCAGCTTAAAATCTTTACATTAATCCAAATTACTCAACGTGATACACTAATGGTGTATAATCAAACCCTTCTATTTCGAGTAGACATCCAGTATGCAGAACTCTCCTCTGAGGGAACAACCCCGCGAACAGCGAGCTAGTGTAATTCCCCTAAAGCACGAATCTTCACTGCTAGACTGGTTGCAATCTAGCGGTCGTCTTATATCACGCGACCAACAAGAACAGGATTTTTTGGATTCAGCAGAAGAAGATGATGTTTCAGGCTTGATCGAATCGGATGATGTAGGCGACTTCTACGATGATGATGATGATGAATTAGTCATCGAGGATGACGAGTAGTCATCATTCGGATGAACGATATAAAGTCAAGCCCGCACGGTTGGATAGGATGAACGGATGAATGTCTAGATTATTGATTCATCCTTCGTCCTTTCTTTTTTATCTAGCCTAATATTTTAAGGAACTCGGCTATACTCCAAAGCTTAGATGTATGGTGTGAAAGGACAATTTTGTGGAAGCAAAATCATCTTCGGAGTCATTCAATCTCTCTGGTAGTAGTCTGCTTGTGTTACTGACTGTTGTACTGAGTGCAGCGGCTATAATACTTGATTGGGCTGCACATAGGCTACCTTGGCAGGTACAATCACTGACTATGCCTTTGTGGGTGTGCGCACTTATCACGGCTGGGCTGGGATATTGGGTAGTACCCCTCCTGGTGCAGTTAAAAACTGGACAGGTGATCCGCGAGGATGGTCCTCAAGCTCATTTAAAAAAAGCTGGCACTCCAACAATGGGCGGAGTGTTTTTTGTACCTGTGGCAGTATTAGTTGCTGTGGTATGGTCAGGCTTTGCCTCGTGTGCGATCGCCTGTTGTGGGATTACATTTGGGTATGGCTTGATCGGCTGGCTAGACGATTGGCAAATCCTGCGTCGCAAGTCGAATAAAGGTATCTCGCCACGCATGAAACTTGCCTTGCAAATTGGTTTTGGAGTGCTGTTTTGTGCTTGGCTGGCACACAGTCAATCAGGTAATATCACAGCGATCGCTTTACCCTTTGGTTTTGCCATTTCTTTGGGTTGGCTGTTTTGGGCTTTGGCACTGTTTGTGCTAGTGGCAGAAAGTAACGCTACTAACTTAACAGATGGGGTTGATGGCTTGGCAGGGGGAACAGTTGCGATCGCTCTATTAGGACTTGGGGCGTTAGTTGCTCCCACATCACCTGAACTGATGATTTTCTGTGCTTGTATGACTGGTAGCTGTTTAGGTTTTCTGGTTCACAACCGCAACCCTGCCCGTGTTTTCATGGGAGATACAGGTTCCTTGGCATTAGGAGGAGCTTTATCCGGTGTAGCTCTACAGACTAATACTTTGTGGGCGCTGTTTATCCTCAGTGGCATCTTTTTTGTCGAATCTTTGTCAGTAATAGCCCAGGTAAGCTACTACAAAGCCACTAAAGGATCAGACGGCGTTGGCAAACGACTATTCAAAATGGCTCCCTTACACCATCATCTTGAACTTTCTGGCTGGTCAGAATTGCAAGTGGTTGCCGTCTTTTACACAATTAATGCAATGCTGGTACTTCTATGTTGGGCAATAGACTTGATTTGAAAATAAGCAAGAGCTAGAGGATACATTTCATCCTTAGACTTCTTGCTCCAAGTCGGGAAAAGGGAAAAGGGGCTAAAGGCTAGAGGCTAGAGGCTAGAGGCTAGAGGCTAGAGGTTATTTTCTCCCCTTGTCCCCTTGTCCCCTCTCCCCCTCTTTTGTTTACAGTACCTGCACAGTATTGTTACTACCATAGAGCGGCAGGTTGGCATCATTACTGTTGTTGCTGTTAGCGAAACTAGCGCCAGGTATTGAGCCACTACCTCCCATCGAGCTACCAGCTTCTAAGGGGTTGCTACCACCACCACCAGCTGAGCTACCACCTGCTAAGAGGTTTTCATTACCTGCAAAAGCGGGGCTACCACCACCAGCCGCAGAGTTTTGTTCAAATTGCCACTGGTAAGAGTCATTATTCTGGGGCGCACCAAAGAGTCCCTTGAAGAAGTCAGGATCGTTGACGTTAGCACTACTAAATGTAGGGCTACCACCGCCAGTCATGGGGCTGCTACCACCACCAGTTATACTGTCACCACCACCAGTCATAGGACTACCACCACTCATGGGGCTACCACCACCACTCATGGGGCTACCACCACCAGTTAGACTGTCACCACCACTCATGGGGCTACCACCACCACTCATGGGGCTACCACCACCAGTTATAGGGACACCAGAAGGATCTGAGGGCGAACCGCTGGCTGACTGAGAATATTGCCAATTGTAGTTGTCATCATTCTTGGGTTGATTGGCATCAGCATTCATGGACTGCCCTCCAGTTGATGATGAATTATCATTATTACCACTCATGGGGCTACCACCACCACTCATGGGGCTACCACCACCAGTTATAGGGACACCAGAAGGATCTGAGGGCGAACCGCTGGCTGACTGAGAATATTGCCAATTGTGGTTGTCATCATTCTTGGGTTGATTAGCATCAGTATTCATGGACTGCCCTCCCATTGATGATGAATTATCATTGTTACCTAGAAATAATTGTTGGCTACCATCACTAAGCGCTTTGCTCGAATCTAGTGAACTATTATTGTTACCTACAGCCAAGACCTTGCTATCACTACCCAGTGCGTTACTTATTTGATCGATCAGTTTTTGATCATCAACCTCACGAAAAGTGTATGAGTTATTGTTACCTACAAATGAGAGATCGCTACTACCATTAGATGCGTTGCTCAACTGTTGGCGCAGCGTGCCATCGTCAATAACAATAGCAGTTGGTGAATTATTGCTACCTACAAGTAAGGGGTTGCTACCATCACTCGATGCCTTGCTCAATTGCTCAACCAGTTTCTCGCCAGTAATAACGGGTAAAGTTTGTGAATTATTATTACCTACAACCAAGATTTCGCTACTACCACTAGGTATCTGGCTCATCTGTTCGCTCAGTTTAGCCTCATCGATGATCAGAAATTTTGGTGAGTTATTAGTGCCTACAGACAAAGGTTCACTATTAGACGTTTCCATCGAAATTAATCCTCCTAAGTTTATCAGACATAAATTTCACACAAGAGCAAGTCTTACAATTCGGTCACGTTTGTTGTAGATGAATATTGGGAAAGGTTAAAGGAAAACAATGAATTTAAAGAACCTTTCCCCTTGATTCACCTATTGCTCTTGAGTTACTTTATTAGGGCAAGCTCGAAAAGTTATAGCTGTATCCTGAGTTAGCTGAAGTATTGCCTTCCCCACCAGTCAACAACGTATCTCCTTCGCCTTGATTGCTGTTGCCAGAACCGGAGGTACTACTACCACCTCGCTGAAGGTTTCCACCAGTATTACCACGAAAAACTTGCTCGAAGTTATTAATTCCAACATCGCTCAAGCCACCCCAAGGTGATTCTTTAAACAGGCTTTCCAGATCTTGACTACTCATGCCAGAACCGAAACCACCCGTGCCAGAACCAAAGCTATTGGTGCCACCGCCCATGCCAGAACCGAAGCCACCCGTGCCACCACCAAAGCTATTGGTGCCACCACTCATTGGAGAACCGAAGCCACCCGTGCCACTCATGTCACTACCAAAGTTGCCAGCAGCCAAAGCGCTGAAATCATACGTTTCCATTGCAACTAATTCTCCTATTTCTAGTATCGAAATTCTACAGAACAAAAGAACATTAAAAAGACAAACTTCAGCCTGCTTTTTGACGTTCATCTTGTTTATTTACCACCAACAAAAAGAGTTTATTGCTGATGAGTAATTATTTGTGATAGCAATTTCAGAAATTAGGGTTTTACTCCCTATTTGGGGAGGTGTTTTAGTGGTCAACCCAATAACTTTAAGAGCCAAGCCGCAATTGCAACAATCACTACACTACTCAAAGTAGTTTAGGATACGTAAAATGCAGTTGCAATGAAAAATATTTTGATTAACTTGTCAATCTTTTCGATTTGCCTTTGCAGATAAGTTATCAGAACTAGGGCTGTTGACACTCCAGGGCATAAATGCACTTCGGTTCTTCTCTGACGGGATCTTGCCCTTGACTGTTGCTAGCCCCCGACATAACTCCATCGGCTATTTGATACTCTACTGGCAGATCCGACAACAGAGATTTCCTGATTTCTGATAACTTGTGCTGCTTTATCCCTGTTGGTAGTGTAGTTACACACATCACAGCGATGAATCCTTTCACTCAAGTTCTTTTTCCCTGTATGCGTTTGGCAGTTAGGGCAGATTTGATTGCAAACCTCTTTATTGACCTTGAGAAAGAAAACATCGCACTGCCAACAAATATAAGTATAAGACAAAATGTTGAAAAACTATCCGTAGGCAGCGTCCAAGGTCTGCGCATCCTATAGCCCTGCCTCTTCTTTAAAGTTGATATCCAAGGGCAAATATTGCTCGGCACAATCACATAAACGATCAGATCGAGGGAAGGAGAAGAAAAATAATGGCAGGCTTCATCGATGGTCGGTAATGCATAATGAGTAATCTGTTTTGTTAAAAGCCCTAGAAGATGCCTAGAAAATACGTCCAGCCAAGCGACGTTTGGGGAAAGAAGATTCTTTCCCCAAAGCTCGCGCCTCTTTGAGTTGTCGTGTTGTCATCATGGTTATTGGACTTCTTGCTAGATCGGGGGACGCTGGTTTTAGGGACTCGGGACTTGGGTAGAAATTTACCTTTTCCCGAGTCCCCTTTCCCTTTCCCCTACCTTGCAAAAGATACTTTTGCAAGAGGTCTATTAGTGTTGTGATTCAGTCGTGGACTTATTTTTGGCGACGGCTCCCACGCCATTATTTTTAGGCTTCATTGTAGTAAATTGAAATGCCAATCTTTTTGGGTATCGTTAATTCTTTGATGAATTTTAGCTATCTTGCCCTGAAGTTTTAGCGAATTACTAGAACCCCTTTTCTTATGCTTTAACCTTATAAGCAGTAATTTCAACTCGCTTTGAAGCGCGTTAAAGAATCGAGGTCTAGAAACGCGCTTCCCCATCACTTGTAGCTAAATATTTCTCTTTATTCACGTTTAATTAAAGTTTCCTGCCCTGCGAGGCTTGAAACCCATTTTCCAGGTCAAAACTGCGCTAAATTAAGCCCCAGTCATGATTGAGGAGATCCTGTTTGAGGGTTGTAAGTTGAGGATATTCTTGGTGCAGAGCCGCAATATCGGCTGCGTAACCAATATTTTGCAGCCATCGATACATTGTTGTCCTTTCTTTACCTGCGTCTTGCTCGAACTGCTCCCAGGAGATTTGAACGTAGTTGACGGGTCGATTTATTACTTGGCTAAAAGTCTGAGCAACTTCTTGCATTGTGCGTTCATCGCCTGCCAGATCGACCTCTCGCCCGATCCATTGTTTTGGATTGGCAAACGCCATCGTCGCAAAAGCGCCAATATCATCCACGCCAAATTGCTGGAGCTTAGTATCGGGAGATAGAGGCTGAGGCAGCGTGCCGTTTTGAATGGTTTCTCGATATCCGTCCCAATTATGCATATAGAAGGTTGGACGTAGAATTGTGTAAGGAAGTGCGATCGCGCGAATGTGCTGCTCAATTTGCCACTTACTTTCAAAGTGGGGAACGCCTGTGTGACGATTCGCACTGCCAACTGAGGCATAGACGAAGTGATTGACACTAGCGGCTTTTGCGGCATCTGCCAATGTTATGCCTTGCTCAATTTCAATTTCAATCCGATCTGCATTATACGTCTGAACAGAGAAAACCCCTTCCACGCCTTGAAGTGCTTGGTCAATTGAGGTGCGATCGTTGAGATCGCCAACAACCAATTGAGTTCCTCGATCTGCAAGCGCAAGGGCAGCGCTTTTACTCGGATCGCGTACTAAAGCTCGGACTGAAAAACCTTGATTAAGTAGATGCGATGCCACTGCACCTCCTTGTTTACCTGTGGCTCCAGTGACAAGAATCAAGCGTTTCTCGTTCTGCTGATTAGTCATTCTTCTTACCTGGTAGTTCTAATGAGTGCAGTAGCACTAAAACACTATTTTATTAGCAAATAAAATCAACTCAATCGGGTTTGGCAGCTGCTAAGCATGGCAAAAAACTGTCCTCTGGTATTAACCGTAAAAGTTTTGTCAAATTCCTCTGGGGTGACTTCTTCAAACGAGCCGAAATGCTCAATCCCTGCATTACTAACTAGAATGTCCAGTTTGCCGTACTTTTCCACTGCTTGAGCAACTAATTGCTCGATCTAGTCTACTTTGCTCATATCAGCCTTAATCGCAATAGCTTCGCCGCCGCCGTTGCACGATTTCATCGACAACTGCTTTGGCTTGATCTGGGCTACTGCTATAATTAACGACTACCTTAGCGCCTTCTTGAGCCAATTTTGTCACAATCCCTTTGCCAATACCACGACTAGAACCAGTAACAATCGCCACTTTTCCTTCTAGTCTTTTCATTTCAATTTCTCCGTAAGTTCTTACTAGACTGTGTTCTGGTGGGGGATGTTAGAGAAGCTTCGTATCCTAAAGTTCAGCTGCTGCGTGGGCGAGGGTGTGTTGACACTCTTGGGCATAAATGCACTTCGGTTCTTCTGTCACGGGATCTTGCCCTTGACTGTTGCTAGCCCCCGATAGAACTCCTCCAGAAGTATTCTCCTGTATCCTCCTCCTTATTCGTCAAAAATCAAAAATCTAAAAAGCCTATGCTAAAATAGAATATTGACTGCCACAATCCGGTTATGGCGCTTTACCAAGCTGGCTGACTAGGTGATTGAGTTCTGGCAAAATTAGCTGTTGCATTGCAAGAGAGACAGCGTTAGAGGAACCAGGTAGGGAGAAGATGAGTTTGCCTTGATATACACCAGCGATCGCGCGCGAGGCGATCGCTCGTGAACCAATTTCTTGATAACTGAGCCAGCGAAACAACTCCCCAAACCCAGGCAAGGTTTTTTCCAGCAGTCTTTCAATCGCATCATAGGTGGTATCTCTGGGCGCAATGCCCGTACCACCATTGAAAATTACAGCCACAAGATCCGAGCGCAAGGCTAGTGATTCCATTTGCGCTCGAATCAATTCTGGCTCATCTTTGACAATTGCATACGCTCCCACAGCATGACCAGCAGATTGGAGTAGTTGCCCAATCAGCTGACCACTTTTATCTGTTTGGGGAGAACGTGTATCACTAACGGTAATGACAGCGCAATTTACTGTCATCCCAGGCACATCTGGATGAGGTGTTGTCACAAGCCTATTAACAATTACGCTTTCTCAAAGCCCAAATCATGCTCTTCGGCGTACCGTTCCATGAAGCGCATGAAGCGATCCCATTCATCTGTGGATCTCATTAGGTAAACAGCTTCTAAAGCTTCTGGTTTGCCATTGATAAATTTGCCTTTGACTTCGCGGGTGACTATTTCGCCTTCTTCATCAATCATGTACATTCCGGTAATATTTTCCGTGCTGTTATTGCTCAGAGCTTTGGGACTTTGGAAATAAAACGTTGCAGTGCCATTGCTGCCATCCTTTGAGCGCGTCAGACGCACCTGTGGGATTACTTCTTCGTTGATACCACGAGAAAACTGAATTTGAGCCATGATCGGTGCTACTAAACTTTTATTATGAGTAATCTAAGTATTTTCTCATCATTTAGAACTTACTTGTATAGCTGATGAAATTAGGTAGCACAGCAAACAACCACTGTACTCAAAAAACCTGAGCGGTGAAAGCTTAGCTAATTTTAAACTTTGGCTGGGAAATCTCAATAAATCTTTGAGCACTCCAAACACGTTTAAACTCGCCATATTCTCTTCTTAATGTGACATCAGTAAGCTGGCGATTGTTAAGGTGAAGCTTTTTATATATGAACAGAAAAAATAAAAGAGGAGCCAACCATAAGCCAACTCTATTTGTAGGTTTATTGACGATGGCACTAGCGATCGCTACACCTACAACAATTCCTACTAGGGTAATAGCCAGTACTCCCAAGCAACGCAATGTAATTATCTTTGTCACCGACGGTCTACGCCCCAGTTCTGTCAATCCAACTGACGCTCCTACACTCTACAACATCCGCGCCAAAGGAGTAAATTTTGTCAACAGTCATTCTTTATTTCCCACCTTCACAACTCCTAATGCAGCTGCTATAGCTACAGGACACTACTTGGGAGATACGGGAGACTTCAGCAACACAATCTATGTTGGTTATCCCGTTTTCGGCGGTACTCCTACTCCTTTTATTGAAAATAACTCAGTTCTAGGCGATATTGATGAGAAATTTGGCGGCAATTTTCTTGACGAGGAAACCCTGCTAGCATTTGCGCGGGAAAACGGTTATAGTACTGCCGCAGTGGGTAAAGTAGGACCTACACTGATTCAAGATGTAACCCAAGGAAACTCGGTTAACGGCGCTGTTCCCCCACCCCAAACGATTGTTATTGATGATGCTACTGGTAGAACTGGTGGTATACCGCTTAATTCTGATATTACTGCCCGACTGAATACTGCGGGTCTAGCTTTGCAAGCACCAGACCGAAGTAATGGCGCGGGGGCTACTTCCCAACAAAGCAATGGGTATTCAGGTAATAATACCACGCCAGGAACTCTAGCGGCTAATACAGTACAACAAAAGTACTTTGCCGATGCTACAACCAAGGCAGTTTTACCCTTGTTTAAAGACCGCAACCAGCCGTTTGTCATGGTGTATTGGTCGAGAGATCCCGATGGAACGCAACACAATCAAGGTGATAGCCTCAATAGTCTTACGCCTGGTATAAATGGTTCTACTTCCCTTGCTGCTGTTAAAAACGTAGATGATAATCTTAAGGCGCTTGTCGATCGCCTGCAAAGCTTGGGATTAGCCGATAACACAGATATTTTTATTACGGCGGATCACGGCTTTTCTACTATTAGCAAGCAGGGGATCGATAATAAAGGCAATACCACCAAAAGCTACGCGGCTTCCCTTTCTTACCTGGGCGTAAATCCAGGGTTTTTACCTTCTGGATTTGTGGCGATCGATCTTGCTCATGGGTTGAATCTACCTCTGTACGATCCTGACAACCAAACCACTGATAGTGATGGTAAAAAAGTAGCATATGCTCCTGTCGATCCAACTAAAGGAGAGCGTCCTACTGCTGGTAACGGCTTAATTGGCGGTAGCGGAAGGATTAAAGACACTCCTGATGCTACTGTTGTAGTTGCAGCTAATGGCGGCTCGGATTTAATCTATATACCGGACAAAAACCCTGAAACAGTCCAAAAAGTGGTAGATTTTCTGCTCAAGCAGGATTACGTTGATGGGTTGTTCGTAAACGATGACTTTGGCTCGATTCGAGGTACATTGCCTCTGAGTGCTATTAATCTGAAGGGTTCAACAAAGTTACCCATTCCTGCGATCATAGTAAACTTCAAAACTTTTGATACGGGCTGTGGAAATCCTACAGCTTGTGGAGTGGAAATTGCCGATACCAACCTTCAGCAGGGACAAGGAATGCACGGTAGCTTTGGTCGGGCTGATACTTTTAACAATATGGTAGCGATCGGACCTGATTTTAAGCAAGGCTACGTCGATCGCTTGCCCGTCAGCAATGCAGATGTAGCAATCACGCTGGCTAATATCCTGGGGTTTGAAATTCCTCGCAAAGGAGAACTGGTAGGTCGCGTTCTGAGTGAAGCTTTGCCAAGGCGATCGCACAAAGTACCCTTCTCCTCTGGTACTTTGGAATATTCTCCCATATATTCCAACAAGTTCTCTGTTATATCTAACACTTTGGAATCAATGCCTGCTAGCAACGGTGTGCGAACGATCTTGAAATACCAGGAAGTCAACGGTACGCGATATTTTGACACTAGCAGGTTTTCTCGCCCTCACGCTTGAACTAGCGTTTTCGTTACCAGGCTGAGCCTGGTAACGAGTACACACAAGGCTCAGCCTGGTAACAAGTACTGTCCGGTTCTACCTCTTCAGATGCAAGCTGTAACACAAGCATTACGCATACATCCTACTAATGGTTGATTTTATGCGAATTACTCAAGTTATCTCATTGCTGAGCCTGGAAGCGAGAAAGTAGTTAAACAGCTTCGCGCTCTAATAGCAGGGTAACAGGACTATCATTTTCAATTTGTACTTGCATCCAAAGCGCTAAATTTACCAGTTTCTACTCGTAATCCACTTTCGCGTAACTTGGCAACATAGCGATGATATAAATCTTCGGCTACATGGGGAGGGGCAGATCTATCGCGCGTAAGGGCGGCGAATACTAAGCAGTAGATTTGAGTGTTTTGTGCCTCATTTTACTGAATCCTAGTAGGACAGATAGCACTATTGCTGCTGCTAATGCAGTGATCCAAATTAAAGGAGTATTCAACTGACGAATGGCGATCGCCACCAATGCCCACACAAACACCAAAGTGAAGGCAATATCTGCTCGTTGGACAGCAACAATCGCGGCAATTACTGCACCGACAATCAGCATAATCGCAGTCCATCCTACGGCACTAATGCCCCAACCATCCCAACTAGAGATATAGAGGGCAGAAGCAATGTTGACAATTGTTGCTACCGAAATCCAGCCCAGATAAATACTAAACGGCATCTGCGCTAACCATGTGTACTCCCTTGACACTCGGACTTTGCCAATTCCTAGTTGCAGGTAAGCCCCAATCAACGGCAGAAGGATTGCTAGCATTGCTACGACTGAAAGCCAAAACAGACGAAGAGTAAACAGATATACCCAAGCAATCTGAGCGATACAAGCAACAATTAGTAGACAATCAACTCGGCGAATATTTGCATCACCATGCTGATTTGGGCGAAGCTGGTAAATGCCATAAGCAATTAACCCTAAATAAATTAGTCCCCAAATGGCAAATGCATAATTGGCTGGGGTAATGAGTACACCTTTGAGAATAGTGTTGGCAATCTCACCAATATTTAATCCTTGAGGTGGAAAGAAATTTGACAAAATGTTAACACTCAAGGTAGCAAGGATAGCAATCAGCGTTGCAATTGGCAGCATAATCCTAAAATAGGCTCAAAGGATGGGTGCTTTCATCTAAAACCTCACGGGAGAAGGGAAACCACCATCAAGCACTGTGGTGGAGGAACTTCGACGCGGCTATTTTATGGTTCGTCAAGTATGTTATAATTAACACAGACACCTTGATCTTCAATGTACGGTGAGGCTCCCAGCGGTTCGACGTTGTAGTTAAAAGGCTACTAGTTGACATAGCTATTTCGGTATCTTTAGATACTCTACTTCTAGCCTCGGGAAATAAAGACTTTGAAGCGAGTGATTGAACAACAAACAAAAAGTAGACTCAATGCTAGCAATAGCGGAGTTCGTTGAGCGCAATTGACACCGCGCAGTGAACTGCTGCTGTATTAATATTACAGTACTAATAATAGTTAACCTGAAGGTGAGGCAATTGGTACTTTTGCAAGATGTCTAGTGAACAGTAAACAGTAAACCTCTGCCCGAAATTGGTAACTGATAACTGGTAACTGGTAACTGGTAACTGATAATTGATAACTGGTTACTACTCACTACTACTAACTTCTTTCGCTTCTCGCTCTAACAGCAAAGTGACAGGACCATCATTTTCAATTTGTACTTGCATCATCGCGCCAAATTTACCAGTTTCTACCCGTAATCCACTTTCTCGTAACTTGGCAACAAAGCAGTTATATAAATCTTCCGCCTGTTTGGGAGCAGCAGATCTATCGAAGGAGGGACGGCGACCTTTGCGACAGTCGCCATAAAGGGTGAATTGGCTAATTACCAAAAGTTCACCTCCAATTTCTTGGACTGATTTAAGCCACCTATCTGCGCCTTCTTCACCGCCAAACAACCGTAATTCCAAGCACTTACGCGCCATCCAGTCGAGTTCGCTTTGGGTATCACTGCTGGCAATACCTACAAGCAAGTTAAGACCACGCCCAATTTTACCGACAATTTCACCATTGACAGTAACTTGAGAGGATTTAACTCGCTGGATGATAACACGCATAATGAGGGGCTAGGGGCTAGGGGCTAGAGGCTAGAGGAAAGCAGGGAGAGTTAGGGGAGCAGGGAGCTAAATTTATAGCCTCTGGCACGAGCGCCTCTGGCACGAGCGCCTCTCGCCTCTACTTACTAAAGCCTTTACCACGATTTGTGGAAGGTAGACAAACGCATTTTTCTAGCCCAGTGCGTAGAGCGTCATGATCCAGATTTTGCCCAATCAGCACTAACTGATTTTTGGGTTGCCCTTTCCACTCTTCATCTTCTATTGAGAAGCGCTTACCACACAAGTGGAAAACATGACGTTTGGGACTTTCATCAAACCACAAAATTCCCTTTGCTCGGAAGACAGTCGAGGGTAACTGGTTGTCTAGGAAATATTGAAACTTTCTGATAGATAACGGTTGGTCAGTTTGAAAAGACAGCGAGGTGAAGCCGTCATTTTCTAGATGGTGGGAGTGATGGTGATGATCGTGGTCGTGGTCGTGGTTACAATGTCCATGATCGTGATCGCAATTTGAATGGTCATGGTCATGATCGTGGTGATGATGCTCATGGTCACGATCACCATCTGATGTGTCAAAATATTTGTCAGACTCGAATAGACCGACACTGAGAATTAAGGGTAGTGGAACTTGCGATCGCTGTGTCCGCAAAATTCTCGCCCCTTCCTTAATATCTCTAATTTTGACTTCCAAAGCATCTAAATCTGCTTCGTCAACTAAATCTGCCTTATTGAGTACAATCACATCACCATAGGCAATCTGACTATGTGCGGCTTGAGAATTGAATAAATCTAGACTGTAGTTTGCGGCATCTACGACCGTAATAATCGAATCCAGGCGAGTTAAGTCTCGCAACTCTGTCCCCAAAAATGTCAGCGCCACTGGTAGCGGATCAGCGAGTCCAGTTGTCTCCACCACTAGATAATCAACTTTCTCCCCGCGTTCTAGGACTTTGTAAACCGCCTCCACCAAATCGTTGTTAATGGTGCAGCAGATACAACCGTTACTTAGCTCTACCATGTCTTCTCCGGTAGAGATAATTAACTCGTTGTCAATGCCAATTTCGCCAAATTCATTGACTAAAACGGCTGTCTTCAAACCTTCCTGATTGCTGAGAATGTGGTTGAGTAATGTTGTCTTACCGCTACCGAGAAATCCTGTAATAATCGTAACTGGTAGCCCCTTTTTCGGAGTATCCATTACTTGAGAAGAATCAGAACTGACAGATTGCATAGGGCTGCTCAAGAAAACGTCAGAACATATAAGTAAATATCGGCACGTTCAATATTGACACTTGCCTCTCTCCTATTATCGCTTGTTAAATAACAACAGATAAGAAAAGGATAAAGTTGTAAAGGATGAAGGAGATAGAAGTCAGAAGTCAGAAGTCAGGAGACAGAAGTCAGAAGTCAGAAGTCAGAAGTCAGAAGTCAGGAGACAGAAGACACAAGACAGAAGACAGAATAGTTAATTCTTCGTTCCCCTGAAGCCCCTGAAGCTCCCCTTTGCCCCCCTATCCCCACAACGCGAGTGAAGAGCGAGTCCCCCCTGCTTTCCCCTAGCCCCTAGCCCCTAGCCCCTAGCCATCCTAGCCATGACCTTAACGCTTTACAACACGCTTTCCCGTCGTCAGGAATCCTTTGAAACTGTTGAACCTGGCAAAGTAAAAATGTACTATTGCGGTGTGACAGTTTACGACTACTGCCACTTAGGTCATGCACGGGCTTGTATTGTTTGGGATGTGGTACGTCGTTACCTGGAATTTCTGGGGTATCAAGTAAAGTACGTCCAGAATTTTACCGATATCGATGACAAAATTCTCAATCGGGCGCGACAAGAAGGTTCATCGATGTCAGAGGTAGCCGATCGCTTCATTAAGGCGTATTTTGAAGATATGGCGCGGTTGAACGTCAAACCAGCAGATGAGTATCCCCGTGCTACCCACACAATAAATGGCATCGTGCGATTAATTCATGAGCTAGAACACAAAGGCTATGCCTACCCAGCCGATGGAGATGTTTATTATGCCGTACGCCAATTTCCAGAGTATGGCAAGCTGTCGGGACGCAAGTTAGAAGATTTGCAAGCTGGCGCAAGTGGGCGAGTAGATGCACAAGATCCAGAGGAACAGAAAAAGAAAGACCCGTTTGATTTTGCTTTGTGGAAATCAGCAAAGCCAGGGGAACCAGCTTGGGATTCATCTTGGGGTGCAGGGCGACCTGGGTGGCATATTGAATGTTCAGCTATGGTGCGCGATCGCCTGGGTGACACTATAGATATCCATGCTGGTGGTGCTGACTTAATTTTCCCCCACCATGAAAACGAAATTGCCCAATCCGAAGCCGTGACAGAAAAACCACTGGCGCGTTACTGGCTACACAATGGTATGGTAACGGTAAATGGTGAGAAAATGTCCAAGTCGTTGGGCAACTTCATCACCATTCGGGAATTGCTGGATCGTCCTACCGATCCGATGGCTGTGCGATTATTTGTACTTCAGGCTCAATACCGTAAGCCAATTGATTTTACCCATGAAGCGATCGCATCTGCTACAAATGGTTGGCATACCCTGAAAGAAGGCTTGCTTTTTGGCTACGAGTATGGTAAGCAATTCGGTTGGGAACAGTCAGATGGGGAGAAGGAAAAATACCTTTTGCCGGATTATGTGGAAAAGTTTCAAACAGCAGTGGATGATGATTTTAATTTCCCTGGTGGGTTGGCAATTTTATTTGAATTAGCCAAAGAATTACGCCGTGAGGGTAATCTGTTGGTGCATCAGGGAAAAACAGAGACACCACCTGAGCAGTTAAAGCAACAGTGGTACACACTTGTGACTTTAGCGCAAGTTTTGGGTTTTGGGGCAACACCGTCGGCATCCGCTACTGACGAAAGTAGTTTGAGCGATACTCAAATAGAGGCTTTGATTCAACAACGACAAGAAGCCAGGAAAGTCAAGAATTTTGGCATGAGCGATCGCATCCGTAACGAACTCCAGGCACAAGGCATTACTCTAATTGATAGCCCCGACGGTACACGCTGGCATCGTAGCTAAGGGATGGAGTGGAACCAGTGGAACCAGTGGAACCAGTGGAACCAGAAAAAGAAGGTTAAAGGGTAAAGAGGTATTGCGGTAATTTCCCCCCCTGCTCTCTTCCTAGTCCCCAGCCCCTAGCCGCCAGCCCCTATCTTGTTCATGCCAGTTGATGAAGGTGGGGCATTGGATTTGAGTTGTTGCCGCCCGTTGTAAATGATGCGTAATATATCTTTAAGTTGTTGCTCAAGATTATTGAGGACGCTATCTGCATAGTCATCAGCACCTTTTTGGATCTCTTGTGCTTCTGCGATCGCTTTTTGCCGCAAGGAGTTGCTCTCTTGTTGAACCTGCTGACGCATCAAGTCGATTTCTACCATATTCTCCTCCTGCGCCGTAATACACTCCTGTTGCACTTGTTGCAGGAACTGCTTTGCTTCTAATTCTGCTTGCTGCATAATTACCGTTTGACTGAGCATCTCCGCCGCTTGAGCTTGTGCTAAATGAATAATTTCCTCAGCCTCTTGCTGTGCCTCAAGGAGAATTGCCTGTTTTTGTTTGACAATTGCTTGTGCCACTTGCAACACTGCTGGTAGATGCAACCGGATCAAATCCAACTGATCTAGCAATTGTTCCTCATCCACAATTGTTCTATGAGTCAGCGGAATATGTGGACTATCAAGCACCATTTGCTCTAGTCTGTTCAATTCCTGCTCGATATCCACATCTCCTATTTCACTGGCAACATCTGCCATTGGAGAGATGCTAACTTTGTTGTCTTTGGGTTCTAGGTTGGATGAGTTTTGGCTTGACATCGGTAGATATCTATAGCAACGTGCGGAGGAACAAGATGATCAACTGGACCACCAAACTTGGCAATCTCTTTCACCAGACTACTACTTAAAAAACTGTACTCATTGGATGTTGCCAAAAAAACCGTTTCAATTTCAGTAGAAAGCGTCTTATTCGTGTGAGCCATTTGCAATTCCGCTTCAAAATCTGAAATCGCCCGTAAACCCCGAATGAGAACCTCAGCTTGCCGCATCCGAGCGTAGTTAACGGTAAGTCCATCGAAGCTGTCTACTTCCAGGTTAGGTAGATGACGAGTAGACAAGCGAATTTGATTTAGCCGCGTGGGCATGGTAAACATGGGCGTTTTATTGGGATTGCGTAAGACGGCAACGATTAATCGCTCAAACAGCCGACAGCCGCGCTCGATGATGTCAAGATGACCCAAGGTTATAGGATCAAAGCTACCAGGATAAATAGCAATCACAAGAGAAAAATTTCTTAGTTACTGAGAAATTATAGTTCCTAATTAATTGAGTTTTACAACGCTGGAGTGCTGTTAGCTATTAGCTATTAGCTATTAGCTATGCCAACTAATATCTCTTTACCTGCAATCTTTAGAATAATTTTGCTGGGCAAATTGAGACAAAATTATCACAACACACTCGCCTTAAGTTTCCAAGCTTGCTGCCAAGACAAGTTATTCCCCAAATTGGATGAGCGATAGTTAATCAACAAAGAAGCTACCCATGTAGGCACATTAATAAATTGAGCAGGAGACGATATTTTGCTTGTTGTTATCGCTACAATTTTATTGTTAACATGAACGGGGCATCACTGGGGGAGTGTAGACTCCCAATGAAAAAACTTATTAGCTACTGGTAACTGGTAGTTGGTAGTTGGTAGAGGCGGGTTTAAACGAGTTATTTGTTTGTTCACAAGTATGTCTGATAAACTCGCCCGTACGGTAGTTGGTAACAGGTATCTCGTTTTCTGGTAACTGGTAACTGATAACTGGTAACTGATAACTTGCCTCTTGCCTCTTGCCTCCTGCCTCCTGCTCGCCTGGTAACTGGTAACTGTTGTTATGGAGTGCTGCTAGAAATATTTTGGCTGGTGGTGGAGCTTTTTTTGCCATTAGCTCTGTCTTGAGATGTAAAATAGCAAGCCGTTCTCAACACGCTCTTGAGTTGGAGATAGGCACTGGGGAAGTTGTGGTATGACTGTAAAAAAACTAACGGATGCTGACAGAAAAGAAATTCTTGACTTATATCGCCATACGGGGGAAACAACTTCAACTCTGGCAGATAGATACGGGGTTAGTAATTCAACAATTAGTCGCTTTTTAAAAGTTACCTTGCCAGAAGAGGAGTATGAAACATTAATTTCCGCCAAGCGAGCGGCGCGTACCTCGTCAGGCGAAGAAAAATCAACGCCACAGCAAACTCAACTAGAGCTAGAAGTAGCCTTGGGTGAGCCTGTGGAAGCGGAAAAACCAATTCCAGATGCCCAAGCTACCCCTACCCCAACTATTAGACGGCGGCGAATTTCTGCAATTAGGCAACCACCGGATGAAATACCGCCGCCAGAAATACTGCCCATAGAAACACCAACCCCAGCAGGAACAGAAGCGGATTTAACTAATACGGAGGATACACCAGATATTTCGTTGAACCCGTCCCTACCATCTATAGATGCTCGTAGTAAAGCGGCTGAGGATGTGAGTGCAGAAGCTAACGCCATAGCAGCAGAAATGTTTGGGGAAGAACTGCTAGATGAATCAGAAGACGAAGATGACGATGATGACGATGACGATATCTATGATTTAGACGAAGACGACGAAGAAGAGGAGCAGCCTATACTTAGAAGACGCTTACCACTGGAAACCTTCGTTCAAGTCTTGCCACTTTCTGAAGCCCTTCTTCCCAGAACCTGCTATTTGGTAATAGACAAGGCAGCAGAATTAATTACGCGCCCACTGAGAGATTTTGGTGATTTAGGGCAAATTCCTAGCGGGGAATTTGGGCAAAGAACCTTGCCAGTGTTTGATAATCACCGAGTAGCTCGACGTTTTTCCAGTAAGCGCGATCGCGTAATTAAAGTTCCAGATAGTAGAATGCTTCAAAAGACTCGTTCTCATCTACAAGCAAAGGGAATCACCCGACTGCTGTTTGATGGTCGAGTGTATTCTTTATCAAGCACTTAAATATCGGGTTTAATGTCTCGCGCTCGAAGCTGGGGCGCACTCGTTGTCAGAGTCTTTGCTGGGGCGTGAGATAGTAACAGTGTGCTTTGCTTGTAGTTAATATGGACAGTAATTCTGGCGTTACAACTGGCTATGGCATCGTGTTGGTGAGTGCAGGTTCATTGGAAGAAGCGGAGGCGATCGCTACTTCTTTGGTAAACTCTCACTTAGCTGCTTGTGTAAGTCTAGTGCCAATCCAATCTATCTATACTTGGCAAGGCAAACTACATCAAGAGCAAGAATGGCAGCTCATCATTAAAACTGACTTATCCCATTTTACCACTTTAGAAGCCAAAATTCGAGAACTGCATTCCTACGAAGTACCAGAAATTATCGCGCTTCCCATCGTTGCTGGTTCTCAACCCTACCTCAATTGGATTTCTGAGCAAGTACAAGTAAGGGAATAGCAAAAGTAGGATGGGCAATGCCCACCATCAATAATAATGAACATTGATAATTGATAATTGATAATTGTTCATTGGCTACGGACAAAAGACAGCCATAGAGGAATTTACAATTATTTAGGACTACTATATATAGCAGCTTCTAAACGTGCTGCCAGATTAATAATGTCTTCTTTACGGGCAATTTGATTAATCCATTCTGGGGGAATATTGTCTACTGAGTAGTAGATTCCTGCTAAACCACCTGTGACAGCAGCAGTAGTATCAGTATCACCGCCCAAGTTTACGGCTTTTAGTACTGCTTGGGCATAGGATGAGCTATTTAACAAACACCAAAGAGATGCTTCTAAGGTATCAATTACATAACCACTAGAGCGAATTGAATCTACTGGCAAGTTAGCAATTTCACCACTGAAGACTCTTTTAAAATGTGGTAATTCTGAAGTATATTCAGCGGCTGCATAAATAGACTCAATATTTTTTAATCCTTGAAGATAGGCTGATTTTGGCTCTAATCCTTGCAACAGGCAAACTGCAATACTGATATAGATACCGCAGGCAATTTGAGAACGTAAATGAGCGTGGGTAATGCAAGAAACTTGATGAGTTCGTGATATTAATTCTGGAAAGTTTAGGATTTTGTGGCAATAAGCTAGAGGCAAAATTCGCATCAAGGAACCATTACCATTACTGTTTTCACTCTTTCCCCCACATTCTAGGGGTGGAACTCCTCGATGAAAATCCACGATTGCCATAAAGGTAGTATTGCCAATGTCGAACACTTCACCTGATGCTGTCCAGTATGCTTCATGATACCAGCGCCAGAACGAAGAGGCGATCGCTTCTAGTGAAAACCCTGTACAAAGACATTCTGCCAGACAAAACGTGAGAGAACTGTCATCAGACCAAGTTCCAGCAGGCACATCCCAAGTCCCATAACCCAACATGGATGTCACAGGAGATTTTACCCGTTCGGCACGGCTGCTGAACTCAACCGGAACGCCCAAAGCATCACCCACACACAAACCCATTAACCCAGACAACATTATCAATTATCAATTATTTATTCAAAAAGTCATTGCTATTTAACGAGTGCGTTCTTTGCGTCTTTGCGCTTCGTAAAAAAGCCGATTTTACAAATTAAATATGATCCTTATACCTATATTATAACACAAAAATCAGCTTTTTATCAGGGTAGTTTCTAGCTCTGTGACAGTTACATAACAGTCCATAAACATTAAATATTACGTATACAAATTGTTATTTTAGGAATGTGGTGATGAGGGGATGAAAAACCTTGATGAAAGGTCAAGAAACTGAACAATGAAAACAATCAGTTATTGATAACCGAGACACAAATACCTGTCATTACGTCATTAACAGAATTAGTCTACTCTTGTCCAAGAATTAGAATTATGAAACGGCTTTTCAAGAGTGTTCTAACCCTTTCTACTTTGTCGGCATTAGTGTTTGCGCCTGTATTACTGCCAGCACGAAAAGCTTCTGCTCAAAGTGCAAGTCAACCTACAGGTACTAATGCCAGTTATTTGGGTGGTGGTATTTCCGCTGGTGTTACTAATGGCGGAAGTCCAATATACGACGATGATGCCCAATTTGGCGGCAACGTTCAAGGTCGTTTTGCCATTCCAAATACACCAATTTCTGCCAGAGGCGCGCTCCTATTTGGAGGTGACACAGTTGCTGTCATGCCAATGCTTTCCTACGACGTTCCTGTGACAAATAACGCCAACGTTTACCTTGGTGCTGGTTACTCATTTGTCGGGGATAAAGGCGAATCAACTCCTTTGGGTAATAAAAATGCACCCGTGCTAACAGCGGGCGTTGAATCTCAAATCACAGACAAAATCGTTCTCTACGGTGATGCCAAGCTAGGGATTGATGCCTACGAAGATAGTTCAAATTCTGCTGTGAGCTTACAAGCTGGTGCAGCTTACCGCTTCAACTAAACTGACTTGAGAAGAGATGCGATGTTCCTCGCATCTTTTCTTTTTATCATGTAAATTATCAGTTATCAGTTATCAGTTATTAGTTATCAGTTATCAATGAAGGGTCACTGCTTGTCTGTTCGCTGTTCTACTTTTCACTATTCACTGCTAGTCTGTTCTACTTTTCACTGCTAGTGTGTTCTACTTTTCACTGGTGGGGATAACTGGTCACTGAAGGAGTGATCCCTAATAATTATTTAAATAAAGGTTAAGCTGTGATTAATGAATGGTTATTGATATGAATATAATTAGGTATCAATTCCAACTCTGAGCAACTAGGAGGGGATTGATAAAATTCCTTTACTGTTATGTATGAGTGCCAAAAAAGTTTCATCTGAGTCCTTTTGTTCCCACCAGCTTCATGTTTTAGCTGACTCAACACGTCTAGCGGTTTTAGAACTCCTTTGGAGCGGACCCAAGCACGTTGGGGAGATGAATGCTGTGCTGGGATTGGAACAGAGTTTACTATCCCATCATCTAAAAGTCTTGCGGGAAGAGGGATTTGTTAGGGCGACGCGAGATGGTAAGGCAGTGCTGTATCAGCTGGAGTCCACCGTTAGGAGTGCCAGTGGTGGCAGGGCGATTGATCTGGGATGTTGCCGACTCTGTTTTGAATAAAGCCTTTAACAGATTGGTAAGAACATAATAATTCACAACTGATGAAGAAATTACGAATCGCAGCACCCCTTTGTATTGGGTTAGCCACCTGCATATTGCTGCAATCTTGTGGAAAGCAGAACCAAGCGGCACAATCAAGCAATACATCACAAAGCAAGCTAGTTTTGACTGGCTCTAGCACTGTAGCGCCACTGGCTGCTGAGATGGCGAAGCGCTATGAGGCTGAACATTCGGGAGTACGCATTGATGTGCAATCGGGTGGTTCTTCGCGCGGGATTGCGGATGCCCGTCAGGGAGTGGCAGATATTGGCATGGTGTCGCGCGCGCTCAAAGACAACGAAAAGGATCTGCAAGCTTTCACTATCGCCAAAGATGGCGTTTCGATAATTACAAATAGCGATAATCCGGTTAAAAGTCTGACTGACAAGCAAATTATCGATATCTACACCGACAAAATCAATAACTGGAAACAAGTCGGCGGCAAAGATGCTCCGATTACAGTAGTTAATAAAGCCGAAGGACGCTCCACCCTGGAACTATTTGCCCAACACTTCAAACTCAATACGAAGGATATCAAAGCCGATGTGGTGATTGGTGATAATGAGCAAGGCATCAAGACAGTGGCTGGAAATCCCAACGCTATCGGTTACGTCTCCATCGGTTCTGCTGAATACGCTGCCACCCACAAGACTCCAATCAAACTGCTGCCAGTCGAAGGAGTAACTGCCTCGATCGCTAACGTCAGCAATGACACTTTTCCGATTTCTCGCCCCCTCAACCTCGTTACCAACAAACCGCCGACAGGGTTGACAAAAGACTTTATTGACTTTGCCCGCTCCAAGGGTGTGCAAAACATTGTTAAGGAGCAATATTTTGTCCCCGTCTCGCAGTGAAGTTGTCCTAGTTTTGATTTTGCGCTTAATGGCTCTAGTTTCTGGTGCTATTGTTCTGTTGATTGTGCTGTTCCTGATTTGGGAAACCCTACCAATCCTACAAAGCGTCGGGCTAAACCGATTCTTCAACGATCCTGACTGGCATCCCACCAGCGAAGAATATAACCTGCTGCCGATGCTGTGGGGGACGCTATTAGTAACGGCAGGAGCAGTTCTAATGGCAACACCGCTAGGCATTTTAAGTGCAATTTTTTGCCATTATTACGCTCCAGGTGCGATCGCTTCTTTATATCGGCGTTTAATTGAGCTATTAGCAGGCATTCCCTCAGTAGTTTATGGCTTCTGGGGTTTGGTCGTACTAGTGCCAATCGTCGGACGCATTCAACCACCTGGGGCAAGTTTGTTAACCGGAATTTTAATTCTGACGTTGATGATTCTGCCGACAATTACCTTGGTAGCCGATAGCAGCCTTGCGAGTGTGCCACCAGAGTATCTACGCGGTTGTGCGGCAATGGGGCTAGGACGCTGGGCGACGGTGCGCGGTGTCGTTTTGCCTACGGTGAAGTCAGGTTTGTTAACGGGCGTAATATTGGGAACAGGACGGGCGATCGGTGAAACGATGGCAGTGCTGATGGTTTGCGGTAATGTGGTGCAAACGCCAAAAAGTGTATTTGATCCAGTGCGGACTTTAACGGCGAATATTGCTCTAGAAATGGCTTATGCAGTAGGTAATCACCGTGCTGCCTTGTTTGTCAGCGGCTTGGTTTTGATGGCAATGGTCGTTGTTTTAGTCATAGCAGCCGAACTGCTCAACAGGGGACAGATTTATGACTAAAAATTCAGCCCCCCCAAGTCATACGGATGAACTTCAGCCGACTTCTAAGCAAACTACAACCACAAGCCTATCTTTAGGTTTAAGCATACAGCCAAAAGAATTGCTTTGGAGTGGGATCATTTGGGCTGTAGCGGCAATAGTTACAGCTGGGCTGCTATGGCTGTTGAGCGATGTTTTCTGGCATGGCATTGGTCAGATATCTTGGGAGTTTCTCACTACGCCCCCAAGCAATGCAGGTCGAGATGGTGGTATTGCGCCAATTATAGTTTCGACAGGTCTGATTGTAGGAGTTTGTATGGCAGTCTCAATTCCTTTAGGAGTGGGAACTGCCCTGATGCTGGCTGAGTTTTCCTCCTCTTCAAGTGGATTAGGGCGGTTGGTGCGCTTGAGCTTGGATATTTTAGCAGGTGTGCCTTCGATTGTCTTTGGTCTTTTTGGTAACGCATTCTTTTGTAAAACGTTGGGGATGGGTTTTTCTATCCTCTCTGGTGGGTTGACGTTGGCGTGTATGGTGTTACCAATTTTGATTCGGTCAACGCAGTCAGGGTTTCAAGCTGTACCGGACGACTATCGACATGGGGCGGCGGCATTAGGAATTTCACGTACAGCAACTTTGTGGGAGCTACTGCTGCCAGCTGCCATGCCTGGAGTGGTGGTAGGGTTGCTGTTAGGTTTGGGACGAGCGATCGCAGAGACAGCAGCCCTAATTTTTACCAGCGGTTACGTAGACCGAATGCCCCAGTCACTTTTGGATTCGGGGCGATCGCTTTCCGTCCATATTTACGACCTTGCCATGAATGTTTCTGGTGGTGAGGCACACGCTTACGCCTCTGCCCTTGTATTGGTAGGTTTTTTGGTGCTAATCAACGGCACGACATCATGGCTAGCAGAGCGTTTCCGGCAATCCAAAATTTTCGTGCTATGACAAAGCCCATAATTCAACCTTACTCAAACGTACTGACGAGTAATCCACCACCGATTCAAACCCTGCGCTTAAGCCTGAATTACCGAAATAAATCTGCGTTTAAAGATGTGTCCCTCTCAATTCAACCTGGAGGCATCACAGCGCTAATCGGTCCTTCAGGCTGTGGCAAAACCAGCTTCCTGACTTGTCTGAACCGCCTAGTCGAGCTAACGCCAAACTCTAAGGTATCAGGGCGTATTCTATTAGGCGATCGCGACGTGCAAGCACTCGATGTGATTTCACTGCGTCGTCGAGTGGGAATGCTGTTTCAAAAACCCAACCCGTTCCCGCTGTCGATTATGAGAAATATCGAATTTCCCCTACGAGAACACGGGGTAAAGAGTCGGGACGAAATCGATTCCATTGTCGAAGATGTCTTGCGAGATGTAGGACTGTGGGATGAGGTGAAGGACAGGCTAAAAGCTCCTGCTTTTTCACTCTCTGGCGGTCAACAACAACGTCTATGCCTTGCTCGTGCGATCGCACTCAAACCGGAGGTTCTGCTAATGGATGAGCCTTGCAGCGCTCTCGATCCGATTTCCAGTGAAGTGGTAGAAGATTTGATCGCCAGTCTGCGTGGCAGATATACGCTGCTCGTTGTCACCCATAACCTGGCGCAGGCTAAGCGGATTGCTGATGATGTAGCACTATTTTGGGTAGCTGATGGGGCTGGACAATTAATTGAGTCTGGAACAGTAGCCCAGATTTTTGAATCCCCACAACACGCCCTAACTGCTGCTTATGTCAATGGCAGGAGGGGTTAATTGTGATGCTATCGTTATTGAAGATGGCAGTGTAATTGCTAGTGAGGATTGATTCTAGCGTAACTCAGATCTTGCACCATTGCCAACATCAACAGTTGACCTGACGCGCGAATTAATTCAAAGGCTAATAGCTCAAGCCTACTTTAGTAGGCTCAAATGTCTACTCTAATTCGTTTAAACGAGTTTAAGCTATTAGCCTGAAACTTGAGTTTCAGGCGGGTGTTGCCACAGGTGCAAAATATCAGGTAAGTGAATAACGGACAAGCTTCAGACATTACTGAAGACGGTAGTAGAACGATCAATTTTGAGCAAATGAAATTCAAACAAATAGATCCATATAGATTACTAAAGCCAGGTAAAATTAGAGGAACTCGGAAGTAAAAAAGCAAATACCAACCACCAACTACCAATCGCCACACCCCACACGCACACGCTGCATGATTCACATTGATGGTTCCTACGGAGAAGGAGGCGGGCAAATCCTCCGTACTTCGCTTAGCTTAGCTGCCATCACCCGACAACCGTTACGCATTGGACGCATTCGGGCGGGAAGGCAGAAGCCAGGATTAGCAGCCCAACACCTGACAGCAGTACGGGCAGCTGCTGCCATCTGTCAAGCTAAAGTGCAGGGCGATGTTTTGGGTTCAATGACACTAGAGTTTATTCCCGCCCGTTCTGTACAAGCTGGGCAATACACTTTTGATGTCACACAAGCTCGTCTTGGTGGTTCAGCTGGTGCAATAACTTTGGTTTTGCAAACTATTCTCCTGCCTCTGGCACTAGCGGATGGTGCATCAAAGGTGATACTACGCGGAGGAACTCATGTTTCCTTTAGTCCAGCATTTACATATATTAAACAAGTCTATCTACCCATGTTGAAGCGGATGGGCTTACAGGCTGAGGCGAAATTAAACGCCTGGGGTTGGTATCCCCAAGGTGGGGGAGAGGTAGAACTGCAAACAAGCGGTGGCAGCAAATTAGCTGGTATTAACTTATTAGAACGCGGTGATTTGCTTCAGGTGCAGGGGTTAGCCTTCGTGACTCAACTACCTTCCCACATTCCGCAACGCATGGCTAGCCGTGCCGAGAATTTGTTGCATGAGGCTGAGCTTAAAGCTTCTGTGCAACCGTTACGGGCGCGGGGAATTGCACCAGGAGCGGGTATATTTCTCACTGCTGAATATGAGTATAGTAGGGCTGGATTTGCTGCTGTAGGGCGTATAGGGTTGCCAGCCGAGAAAGTAGCCGAGATGGCTGGTGAGGAACTATTGCAGTTCCATCACACAGGCGCACCAGTAGATGAACACTTGGCGGATCAATTGCTGTTACCTGCTGCTTTGGCATCCCAAAAGAGTCAATATCGGGTGGCTGAGATTAGCAAGCATCTAACAACAAATGCTTGGGTAATTGAGCAATTTGGGCTGGCGCGGGTAACAGTAGATGAAGTTGAGCAGGTGGTTACAGTAGCACCTGTAAATGGTGAATAATATCGAAGAGCCATCGCTTATCAACAATCCAGCTTAAGCGATAGCTGAGTTACTGTATTGAGATCCCAATGTATGCCATCGGGAGAATAAGCAATTTTTTCTAATTCACTCAAAATATCTGGTTACGAGGAGTTGTACTATACATCTGAAAACTCATAAGTATGATAAATTTTGTGTGGAGTAGGCATACTTCCTGCATTTGCTTATCTTAAGTACAATTCTTATTAAGTTCACTTACTTGTTTTGCCTAGTCGGTTTCAATCAAAACTGTTACAGCAGCAACAGCTACCAGCATTTCATCATTTTTATCATTCAGGGATGCAATAGCGCGTCCCTGCACAATCATACCACCAGACTCAACGGTAAGAGTTTTACGACCAAAAGGTAAAACAGCCAATACCTCGGCTTCTCGTACTTGCTCCCGATAGGGTACTGCAACTTGAACTTCGACAATCATATCATCTGGATTGCTCAAACCAGCTACTTCCCAGACACCAGGTAAAGCATTGTGAGCGATCGCATTACGTACAGCCCTTGCAGCTGCGACAGTTGGTTCTTGTCCATGCTGATCCACTCCCATACCCATTTCTATAATCAAGCGTTTACGAGCCATAGTCACCCTTTGGTTTTCTATTAATCATAGGACAAGCAAAAGTGGTAGTTGGTAATTGGTAGGGGCGCACTTTAAACGAGTTATTTGTTCTGTTGAAAAGTTGGGGGAGAGGGGGAAACACAGTCTCTGTCTTGACTCGCTTGGGGGGGGCATGGGGTTTTCTCTGGGGATGGGGGGCAGGCGGGGAGACCCCTTGGTAAAAACCCCCCAACTTTTTGCGCCCCTCACCCCCGCTTTCCGCTTGTTCACAAGTATGTCTGATAAATCCGCGCGTACGGTAATTGATAATTGATAATTGATAATTGATAACTGTTAATTGATAATTGATAATGGTACGTCAACGCATTGAACCACAACCTGGACAAGAGTCAGTTTGGGACTATCCTCGTCCACCTCGACTGGAGGATACAAACAAGCATATTCAGGTAATCTTTAATCAGGTAGCGATCGCAGATACTCACAACGCCAAGCGGGTACTAGAAACCAGCCATCCACCCGTGTACTATATCCCCCCGAACGATATCAAAATGGAATATCTAATCAAAACTCCCCCATCTAGTTTTTGCGAGTGGAAGGGTCATGCTGGGTATTATACAATTGCTGTTGGGGACAAGCGAGTAGAAAATGCTGCCTGGTTTTACCCCGAACCCACACCAGCTTTTGCAACCATCAAAGACTATATAGCTTTTTACCCCCATCTGATGGATGCTTGCTACGTGAATGGGGAAAAAGTGCAGCCACAACCAGGTAATTTTTATGGCGGCTGGATTACCAGTGATATTGTAGGACCATTCAAAGGTAGTCCTGGTACTTGGGGATGGTAAATTTCAATTATCAATTATCAATGAATAATTGGCAATTGATAATTAGACCTCAAGACTCGTCTCTTTTGTGTGGAAGGAGAAAAGGTTAAAGGTAAAAGGGTGTCTTGAAAAGTCAAGGCGGGAGGCGGGGAGACCCCTTGCTAAAAACCCGTCCACTTTCCGCAAAAGGAAAATTTAATCCCTTTTACCGCAATCCCTCCCAATTCATCCAATGTGGCAAGAAGTCCAATTTATGGCGGTGGACTGTTTTGAAATTCTCTTTTTGCCCTGTCTCCCACTTACTATAGTCCTGAATCAGCCCAAGGGGTGAGTTAGCTAAGGTAGTGTTTTGTTATTTCATAAAAGTAAAGAACAACGATTCAAAAGTATTGTGATAGATAAAACAATAGACAAAACATCTGATAACCAATATCCAGTTGAAAAGCTACTGCGACAGCGCTGGAGTCCGCTAGCTTTTTCAGAGCGATTGGTTGAGCCAGAAAAATTGTGTAGTGTTTTAGAAGCAGCACGATGGGCAGCTTCTTCTTACAACGAGCAACCTTGGAGCTTTATCGTTGCCACCAAAGACGATCCGGCTGAATTTAATCGTTTATTGGGCTGCCTAGCACAAGGGAATCAAGAATGGGCGCAGAATGCTCCCGTCTTGATGCTTTCTGTAGCAAAGCTGTACTTTGAGCGGAACGGCGTGGAGAACCGTCATGCTTTCCACGATGTTGGAGCAGCCGCCGCACAATTGGCAATGCAAGCAACGGCATATGGGTTATTCATCCACCAAATGGCAGGATTTGACGTACCATTAGCGAAAGAAGTTTACAACATTCCCGAAGGCTATGAGCCAGTTGCTGCGCTCGCGCTGGGTTATCTAGGAGATCCGCAAACCCTATCACAAAGGTTGCAGCAACGAGAGCTAGCCCCACGAGCGCGTAAGCCTTTAGCAGAGTTTGTCTTTTCTGGTAACTGGAACTCCTCTGCGAAAGTAGTTACCAGCCAAGATTAAGACATTCAAATAGAACGCATTGCAGATTCAGCACACAGGGCAGCGATCGTTGCCAAGCGTTCCGCCTTCGGTATCGCTATTTCTCAGGAAAAATTGTAATGTCGGATACAATCACTACTTTGAAAGTAAAGTACAAAATCTGTCTGAGGGCAAAGACTGAAATAGGAAGGAAACCATAGACTAGAGGGGTTTGCAATCATCGCATTTAATCGGGAAATGTTGATGTTTACACGATTTACCCCAACAGCAGATGATTGGCGTTAATTACTCCTCTAGAACCATAACAGTTTTATTGGTGATTCGTTTTTAGCGATCGCCAGCTTGAAGGCGATGGTCGCAAGCGCGAACAGAGGTTGGGCATCGCTTTTTTATTCGGAATGCAAGTATGGACAGCTTATGCGGGCAGTTGTTATTGAAGAGTATGGTAGTCCAGAAGTCTTGCAATTGCAAGAGCTTCCCAATCTAGAGCCGAGTCGCCAAGAAGTGCGAGTGAAAGTACGCGCCTCAGCTCTCAACAGAGCAGATATCGAACAACGCAAAGGCAATTATCCGCCACCAATTCCATCCAAATACGAAATTCCTGGCTTGGAATTTGCTGGAGTAGTAGATAAGTTGGGCGAAGGGGTAAGTAATTGGCGTGAAGGCGATCGCGTATTTGGACTGCTAGTAGCAGGTGGATACGCTGAGCAAGTTCTTGTTAACGACCGTATGCTGATGCCCATTCCTGCTAATCTCTCTTTTGAGCAAGCAGCAGCAATTCCAGAAGTATTTTTCACCGCCTACGATGCCTTAATTGATAAGGCAAACTTTCAAGCAGGCGATTCGGTCTTGATTCATGCTGGTGCAAGCGGAGTCGGAACGGCAGCGATCCAGCTAGCGCGTGTCATGGGAGCCAGTACAATTTTCACAACCAGCCGCACTCCTGGGAAACTAGAAAAATGCCTCGCTCTGGGTGCAAATCGAGCGATTAATACCGATCATGAAGAATTCGATCGCGTCGTACTTGATGCAACGGCATCGAGGGGAGTTGATATTATTCTCGACTTTATTGGGGCAGATTACCTAGAGAAAAACTTGAATGCAGCAGCAATGTCAGGATGCATCGTACAAATTGCAACGCTAAGTGGTGCTAGTTGCGAAATTAACTTGCAACTGGTTATGAGTAAGCGGCTGAGGTTGCAGGGAACAACCTTACGTAGCCGTGCGATCGAGCAGAAAATGACGCTGACGCAAAAGTTTGCTAAGGCTATTTTACCTTTGTTTGCAGATGGCAGACTCAAACCGTTAATCGATCGCAGCTTCCAATTGCAAGAAATTGTAGAAGCGCATCGCTACATGGAAAACAACAGTAACTTTGGCAAGATTGTCCTCACCATTGCTTCAAAGGAGTAATTTCATGAAAACTCGACAATTGGGCAAAAACGGACTTACCGTTTCTGCAATGGGCTTAGGCTGCATGGGGATGTCAGACTTTTATGGCACGAGGGACGATGCGGAAGCGATCGCAACGATTCATCAAGCTTTGGATTTAGGAATAAATTTCCTTGACACGGCTGATATGTATGGACCTCACACCAATGAGGAATTGGTAGGACGTGCGATTAAAGATCGGCGCGAACAAGTAGTTCTCGCTACCAAATTCGGTATCGTTCGCACATCTGACCCCAACGCTCGTGGTGTTAACGGCAAACCCGAATACGTCCGTTCTGCCTGCGAAGCAAGTCTAAGGCGTTTGGGCGTGGACACAATCGATTTATACTACCAGCACCGTGTTGACCCCAATACGCCTATTGAAGAAACAGTTGAAGCAATGGCTGGGCTTGTGAAAGAAGGTAAAGTAAGATACATCGGACTTTCGGAAGCAGGACCGCAAACTTTACGCCGCGCCCAGGCTGTACATCCAATTACCGCCTTGCAAACCGAGTATTCCTTGTGGAGTCGGGAACCGGAAGATGAAATTCTTGCTACCTGCCGAGAATTGGGTATTGGTTTTGTTGCTTACAGTCCGCTAGGTCGCGGGTTTTTAACCGGACAGATTAAGCGGGAGGAGGATTTCCCACCGGATGACTATCGCCGTAATTCACCGCGCTTTCAAGGCGAAAACTTTGAGAAAAATTTGGAATTAGTGCGGAAAATTGAGGAAATTGCCCAGAAGAAAGGGTGTAAACCATCACAACTAGCTCTGGCTTGGGTGCTTGCCCAAGGTGAAGATATTGTGCCGATTCCTGGGACTAAGCGGCGGCAGTACTTACAAGAAAATGCCGCAGCAGCGGACATAGTTTTAACACCCGAAGACTTGCAGCAAATTAATGAAATATCGCCCCAAGGCGTTGCTGCTGGCGCACGTTATCCAGAAGCGATGATGAATTTAGTTGCACGGTAAAGCCAGGAAGACGTGCATAGGAAAAGTATCAAACCAGATGAGAAATGTCGCAAGAACAAGACAACATAGCAGTTGTTCGACGGTTTTATGAGGAGGTTTTCAATCAAGGGAAGAAGTAATAGATGAAATTATCTCTCCCGACTATGTTGATTACAATCACGAACCGCCAGGAAAAGGACCAGAAGGCGCGAAGCAAGACTTTCGCGGTGCAACATCTGTGTTTAGCAATACGCATTATACGATTGACCAGCGGCGTTGCCACAGGCGATCGCGTTGTTGCCCGTTGGACAACGACACCTCCAAGATCTTGGGCGCGTCGCTGGTGGGCTATGAAGCCGCACAAATCGTCCATGTATTTCTCGATCTGATAGAAGCAGGAGCGACGTGGCAGCTACTAGAGCAATCGGTTTGAATGGAGAAATAAATATGAAATATCGACAGCTTGGCAATAGCGATCTCAATGTGTCTGAAATCAGTTTAGGATCTTGGTTGACTTATGGAGGCGGAGTCGAGCGGCAAAAAGCAGAAGCTTGCATTCACAAAGCCTTTGATGTCGGCATTAATTTTATCGACACGGCGAACGTGTATGGACGTGGTGCGGCTGAATCGCTGTTGGGTGAAGTTTTGCAAGGAATTGATCGCTCGTCTTACATTTTGGCGACCAAAGTTTACTTTCTGATGTCGGACACTGACCGAGGATTATCCGCTGCCCAAATTTATAAACAAATCGATGCCTCGTTACAGCGACTTCTTGGATTATGTCGATCTTTATCAATGCCATCGCTATGACGTGAATACCCCAATAGAAGAAACGATGACAGCGTTGACGGATATAGTGCGGCAAGGGAAAGCTCGTTACATCGGCTTTAGCCAGTGGAGTCCAAACCAGATTCAAGCGGCATTGAATCTGGGTAATGTAGAGCGCTTCCTATCTAGCCAACCGCAATACTCGATGTTATGGCGTAAACCCGAAGCCCATGTGTTTCCTTTGTGTGCGGCAAATGGCATCACTCAGATTGTTTGGTCGCCACTAGCGCAAGGTGTGTTAACTGGAAAATACAAACTACAAGAAGCACCACCATCTGATTCCCGTGCGGCAAACGAGCAAATGAATGCTTATATGGGTGAGGATCTCTCGTGCGATCGCATCCTGAGTGCTATCCAAAACCTCAAGCTGATCGCGCAGCAATTAAACCTCAAGGGTGGCTCAACTGGCGTGCTTCATGGGTATTGCGGGATGCGCGGGTGTCTTCTGCTATCATTGGTGCAACTCGTCCCGAACAAGTAGAGGATAATGCAGCGGCATCAGGTGTAAGCTTGAGCAGCGATGTACTGCAAGAAATTGATAACATACTTACGCCTGTTCTGCCTTACGCAACAGCATAATTATGCCGCGTTCGCCCACTCGTTTGTTGATCGTGGCAATGGGCGATCGCCCTCCTTTCAAGGGTCACACAATTACCTTACACGAACTCAATTATTGAGTCGCTCCTCTTTCCGCCCTGGCTGACTTTTTGCGGGTAGGATGCTTGCAGTCTAGTTTTTTACGTCTAATGTCTTGACTAATTAAGATTGAGCTTTTTGTCAACTAAAATTTATTTACACAAAAAGCCTAAGCTCTCTTGCGATCAACTTTAACTCTTCTATTTGGATCTTGCTTTTTCACCCAAGATATAAACTTGTGCATTTGTGGTTCATTCTTGAGCCGTTCTATCGAGTTCAACTCGATCGCTAAGCGTGTATTATCAAATAAAGTATGAATTTGCTTATGGCAACCAGAGCAAATGTTAATCGTAGGTCCTGGTTCAACTTTTTTTCGTTTCGTTTTCTGTCTCGGTATTAGGTGATGGACAGTTAATTTATCCATCTCTCTTTCACACAATTCGCACTGCATTATTCTTGTCTGTATTAGAACGGTTAATCAATTTTGTAAACCGTCGTCGCCACCAGTATTACAATCTAAGTCAAAATGTTTGAAAAATTCGTTCTTGACTTTCAATGCCCAAAAATGCTAATCTTTCAGTTAACTTGCACTATAATGGAAATCTGTGCTTGGTTATAAAGTGGATAATATTACCATTATAAAGCTAACTCTAATTTACCACCTGGGGCAGTAAAAGTAAAGTAACCTCTAATTCTCCTGCTCAAAACAAGAGTGCTATTAGCCTAGTGCTGATAGCTTAAAAGCTATGTACAACTTACTTGCACAGGCGAGACTCGCCTCGGTTAGTCTAGAATGCGCTTGTTGGGTTTAAGATATCCAAAAAACTATGATGAGTCAATATCCTATCCCAGTAGTCGTCAACGGTGCTGCTGGCAAAATGGGTCGTGAGGTGGTCAAAGCTGTATCTGGTGCACCTGACATGAACTTATTAGGTGCAATTGACCGCAACCAAGAACTCAACGGCAAAGATGTTGGGGAATTAGCGGGTTTGCCTGAACCTTTGGAAGTGCCAATTACCGATCAATTAGAACCGATGCTGGCGTTGGCGGCTGGGGAAAGACAAGCTGGAGTAATGGTAGACTTTACTCATCCTGCTACAGTTTATGATAATATTCGAGCTGCGATCGCCTACGGTGTACGACCAGTAGTAGGCACTACAGGCTTAAGTCCAGAACAAATTCAAGACTTAACCGAATTTTGTGAAAAAGCTAGCACTGGCTGCTTAATTATCCCCAACTTCTCGATTGGGATGGTGTTGCTACAACAAGCAGCCATTCAAGCTAGCCAATATTTTGACCATGTGGAAATTATCGAACTGCATCATAATCAAAAAGCCGATGCTCCCAGTGGAACAGCGATTCAAACTGCTCAGATGTTGGCAGAAATGGGTAAAACTTTCAACCCTGCCATCGTAGAGGAAACTGAAAAATTACCCCACGCTAGGGGTAGTGTAGCCGAAGAAGGAATACGTATTCATAGTGTACGTCTACCTGGGCTGATTGCTCACCAAGAAGTAATTTTTGGCGCACCAGGTCAAATTTATACCCTACGTCATGATACAAGCGATCGCGCCTGTTATATGCCAGGAGTTTTACTCGCCATCCGCAAAGTCCTCCAACTCAAAACCCTGGTCTATGGTCTAGAAAAAATCATGTAAGAATTCGGAATTCGCGCATTCGCGCCGTTGAAATTATCTTGTTCTCCCCTGATTCCCCCTTGCTCCCTAATCCCCACAACGCGAGTGAAGAGCTTCCCCCTCGGACACTCGGACACTCTCCTCATCTCCCCCTCACCCCTAGCCCCTAGTCCCTCATGTTAGTTCCACTCACACGCCAGACATTTGAACAAATCATTCCCCGAATCGCTAGTGGGGATCAATATCGGTATAGTTGGGGAAAATTCTCAGATTTTTTGCGACGGCTATTAATTTCTGTCGTAGCCGTAATAGTAGCTTGGCTGATCATATTGATTCTGGGAGAAGGTTTTGGTGGTATAGTGCTGCCACTGGGAATAATTGGGGGTTTTTATTGGCTGTGGGGACCAGTGCTGTGGGCTAGTTTACGCAACGCCCAATACCGCAAATACAAGTACAGTGGTTTTTTTCGGGGACGGGTGTTGGATGTATATATCACACAAGAGTTGATCGGGAAAGAGGAAACGGTTAACAATAAAGGTGAATTGGTAATTGTAGAAAACCGTGAGCGGCGACTCAATTTAGAAGTAGGGGATGAAAGCGGATTTGAAACTGCTTTACAAGTACCCTTACTTCGTACTCACCAAGCGATCGCACCAGGTCAAATTGCCGAGATGCTAGTATTATCCAATCGCCCAGATTTGAGTAGTATTGCCCAGGTAAGTGATATTTATATCCCAAGCCAAAATCTTTGGGTAAGTGACTATCCGATCGTACAACGGAATGTATTTGTCGAAGTGGGCGATCGTCTCCGAGAAGAACGAGAACCACGTTCCCGCCGCCGCCCTCGAAAATATAGGGAGTAGGGTCTAGAAGAGAGCAAAAGGAGGCAAAAGGAGGCAAAAGGGAGAAAGTGCATTCAAATTTCTTGACTTGGTAGCAGGGATATGGTAATATGTAACTCTCATATCCCTTAGCTCCCTTTTGCTCTCTTCTAGTCCCTAGCGCCTACTTCATAGGCTTGCCACGCCAAATCTACCAGCCCATCAACAATTGCTGTTGCGACGGTTGCACCGCCTTTGGAACCTTTAATCTGAATATTAGGCACTAAAGAATCCTGCAAGCGTTCTTTGGCAACATCCACATCGACAAATCCAGCTGGTGTAGCAATTACCAAAGCAGGGCGAAATTCTTCTGCCTCGATTAACTCTATCAATGCTGTCAGTGCCGTTGAGTCTTGACCAATGACAAAAATTCCTTCTGGGTAGCGTTTAGCTAGAGTCTCAATTCCCCAAGCCGTTCGAGTTTTTTCCTTTTGAGGTCGCGTTATTGCCTCCGTGCTGCAATATACCGGATTAGCAAAGGTGTTTTGAATATTCGGTGTAATACCCACTTGCACTATTGGCACATCAACCACAATCGTGCTACGAGCCGCCAGTGCAGCTGCTCCAGCCTGCATCGCTCGGCTGGAAAAACGAATTAAATCTTTATACTCAAAGTCTGCTGTGGCATAAATCACACGGCGGACAATTTCGTATTCTGCCGGAGAAAAGACGTGTTCACCGATTTCTCGGTCAACTATTACCAAATTTTGGGCATCAATTACTTGCCAATCCATACTAGGGGCTAGGGGCTAGGGGCTAGAAGGGAGCAAAAGGGAGCAAAAGGGAGATGAAAGAATTAAATATCCTGACTCCTCACCTCCTGTCTCCTGACTACTGACTACTGACTACTGACTACTGGCTCCTCGTTCCTCACATTTTAAGTTTCAGAAGTGGAAGAGCGGCTGAAGATTGGTGACAGGTAAGCAACCAAGACTCCAATTAGAAAACCAGAGATATTACGTACTAGTGGTAGCCATTCCGAAGTTCTGGTTACTACTGGTCCAATACCGAAGGCAATAAATAATATGCCCCATAAAGGAGAAAAAATTAATGCCCATTGCCAAGCAAAAATTTGTCCTTGGCGACGGGGTTGAGCTGCGAATCCACATATTACCCCACCTAGGACTGAAGTGATCAGGGTGAGAATCCACTGCTCTTTTGGCAAACCTGGGACAACTTTACATCCGCCTTGCAGCAGACAACCTTCAACCGCTGACAAGGCTTGCAGAATCGCTTGGTCTTCGCCTTCTTCTCGCACAAAGTACAAATTGCCAAAGCGGGCTTGCAATTCTATCCAGAAAGTGCGCGGCAGAAGTTCATAAACCGCATCACCAACACTAAAGCTGAGAATGTTACCGCCACGAGAATCAGCAACTAGCAGAATACTTTTGTCATCTAATCCCCAAAAATTAATCACTGCCCTTCCAGGGGTGCGGTCATACTGCGTTAATACTCGCAGTTTCCAGCTAGTCTTAGCTTCAAATTCCTCTAAATCTTTGACAAGACTTTCTTCTTGAACGCTGGTGAGTGTTTTGGCTAAGTCTACTACTGGGGTTGGGTGATCTGGCAGTAACTCTGGATTGTCATAAGCCAATGCTGCGGGCGAATGCATTGACCAAACCAATCCAGCTAAGAAGAATGCTGCAAATGATACGAGAATTTTTTGCCAAGAAGAACGCTGCATGGGCTATTAATAAAAATCTTAAAGTGGCTTGTGTCGTAAAGAGTAGTATATGAAAAATGAATCTTCTTTACATTTGTTTACTTTAATCTAATTTAGCTGTGCTTGGAAAGAGATGTAGGGGCGCTCTTTAAATGTTCTATCTGTTCTTCCAAAGTCATATCTATTAAAGAGCGCCCCTACTGAGAACAAAATCTACGTTAGTGCTGATGTGGGAAATATATAGTTAACTTTAAAATTCCGGCTGTAGATCCGGTGCTAATTGGAGTATGTATGCCGCAATACTTTGGAAAACTGCCCACAACTGACTCTCCTTGGGTAACTCTTGGTGCGGTGTCAGCTATAGAAAAAAGCGAATGCGCAGGGCGCACGCGCAGCGCTCGCACTATCCATTTCCATTGTGGCAACTCCTCTTTGATAATTAGCATCCTCGCCCCAAATTTAATCCGAGTGCGCCTAGCACCTATGGGAGAATTTATGCCAAGGCGTGATTGGGCAGTTACCCTCGATGATGCCGATTGGTCTATTGTCCCATTCGAGTTGCAAGAAACCGCCCCCGAAGTAGAAATCAAAACCTCACAGATGCGCGTAGTGGTGCAGCGCCAACCCTGTCGGATTACCTGTTTTGACTTATCCAATCGTCCGTTCGCCCAAGATACTGAAATGGGAATGGGTTGGCGAACGGGTGCAGTTGCAGCCTGGAAACAAATTGCAGCTGACGAACATTTCTATGGTTTCGGTGAACGCACTGGACTACTGGACAAACGCAGCGAGGTTAAAACTAATTGGACGGTTGATGCTCTTGATTATGGTTCACTTACGGATGAAATGTACCAGGCAATTCCGTTTTTCATCGCCCTGCGCCCACAAGTCGGATACGGCATCTTTTTCAACACTACCTTTTGGAGTCAGTTTGATATCGGTGCAGAACAACCAGGAATCTGGCGCATGGAAACACGCGGCGGCGAATTAGATTATTACATTATTTATGGTCCCGAACCTGCAACTATTCTCCACACCTACAGTGAACTAACAGGTAAAATGCCACTACCGCCCCGCTGGGCGCTAGGATATCACCAATGCCGCTGGAGCTACGAATCTGAAGATGTAGTACGTAAACTCGCCCAGGAATTTCGCAATCGCCGTATTCCTTGTGATGTAATTCATCTAGATATCGACTATATGCGGGGCTACCGCGTCTTTACCTGGAGTCCTAAGCGGTTTCCCAATCCTGCCCAATTGATCGGTGATTTAACCCAAGATGGCTTTAAAACAGTCACAATTATCGATCCTGGTGTGAAGTACGAACCAGAGGCAGGTTATCATGTGTTCGACCAGGGGATAAAGAACGACTGTTTTGTACGTAAAGCCGATGGGCAGTTGTTTCACGGTTATGTTTGGCCAGATAAAGCCGTCTTTCCTGATTTTCTGCGCCCACAGGTGCGCGATTGGTGGGGCGATTTGCATCAAAGTCTCACTGACGTTGGTGTGGCTGGAATTTGGAATGATATGAATGAACCCGCAATTAGCGATCGCCCCTTTGGTGATAACGGTGAACACATCTGGTTTCCCCTTGATGCACCGCAGGGGGGAGCAGAAGGGCAGGGGGGCAACTCACCACTAATTACTAGCCACCAGCCACTAGCCACTAGCCACTTAATTGCCTCTCATGCCGAAGTTCATAATTTATATGGCTTGATAATGGCGCGATCTTGTGCTATTGGATTAGAGAGATTGCGCCCAAATGAGCGATCGTTTGTGCTGACACGCTCTGGCTATGCAGGTGTGCAGCGTTGGTCATCGGTATGGATGGGCGATAATCAGTCACTGTGGGAATATTTAGAAATGTCCCTGCCGATGCTGTGCAATATGGGATTATCAGGTGTTGCCTTTGTCGGTTCTGATATTGGCGGCTTTGCAGGTAACGCGACGGCTGAATTATTTGCTCGGTGGATGCAAGTGGGGATGTTGTATCCTCTGATGCGCGGTCATTCGGCAATGACGACGGCACAGCATGAACCTTGGGTATTTGGCGATCGCGTCGAAAAAATCTGTCGAGAATATATTAATCTACGTTACCAGCTACTGCCCTACCTCTACACACTATTTTGGGAAGCAGCTACAACAGGCGCACCGATTTTACGCCCCTTACTGTACCATTTCCCCAACGATCCTAAAACTTATGCCCTCTACGATCAAGTGTTGCTAGGTTCATCAATCATGGCTGCCCCAATTTACCGCCCTGGCATCGAGCATCGGGCTGTATATCTACCCGAAGGTACTTGGTATGATTGGTGGACTGGAGAATCATTCAGGGGCGCAACAAATATTTTGGCTCATGCACCTTTAGAACGAATGCCTTTGTATGTTCGCGCTGGTGCAATTATCCCGATGCAACCTGTAATGCAATACGTTGATGAACAAAGCATCGCTCAATTAACTCTACGCATCTGGGCAGGTATGGGAGAATTTACCCTCTACGAAGATGATGGACGTAGCTTTGATTATCGTGGGGGTGACTGGGCTACGACTAAATATCGTGTCAGTATGGATGAACAACAAACAATTGTTGAAATTGGCGCAAGGGTTGGAAGATGGACACCGCCACAGCGCGAGGTAATTGTCGAATTGGTTGGTGTGGGTAGACAGCGCTTTCAAGATGATGGTACAGCAAAGCGTTTTACCTTTTGAGCTAATTGGTAGGGGCGCTCTTTAAACAAGTTGTCTGTTTGTTAACAAGTATGTTTGATAAACCCTTAGTACGGTAGTTGGTAGGGGCGCTCTTTGAACAAGTTATCTGTTGGTTCATAAGTATGTCGGATAAACCCTTAGTACCGTAGTTGGTTGAAGTCGAGCGTCCAAAAATTAATAGAAAATATGCAAAAAGGTAGAGGTTAATTTATTTAATTTGTACAGCCTGAACGCAACCTAAATAACATCTTATGCTGTAAAAGCAATACTCTAGTTTTCTGCACTAGATAAGTGCCTTTGCATCAGTCTCAAGATTAAATGTCAAAAGTGAACCGCTCTCGGCTGCACAATTTACGTCTTGCCTATTCGCCTCAAACAGTTACAAAAACTGCAAGTTTGCTAGCTATCTCGCTCGGCTGCTCAGTACTAGTTGGCTGGCTGTTCGACATCGAAGTACTCAAAAGCTTCTTCTCTAGCAATCAAGCAACTATGAAAGCGAATACAGCGTTGTGCTTTGTTTTGTCAGGCTTGTCGCTGGGGCTGCTTTTGAAAAGGGGACAAAGGGGACTTGGGGGACAATTTCAAATTTCTAGGGTTTGTGCTGTAGCTGTTGCTGTAATTGGTTTGCTCACACTTAGTCAATATATCTTCGGTTGGAATCTGGGTATTGATGAACTGCTGTTCCGTGACTTGTCAAACACTGTGACAACAATCAGTCCAGGAAGAATGGGGTTGAATACGGCAACGAATTTTGTGCTTGTTGGTATTGCCTTACTGCTTCTGGGTCAAAGAAACCGCCGCAGCTATTGGTATGCTCAAGTTCTCAGCTTGATAGCGGCTTTGGTTTCCTTACAGGCTTTGATGGGCTATGCCTACAAAGTTCAAGTTCTATACGGGATCGCTCCCTATACAACATCAATGGCTTTGCACACGGTACTGACATTTATGATGCTGTGTATAGGTATTCTGTTGACACGGACAGACCAAGGTTTGATGCGGGTAGTGACAAGCGATCGCCCCGCTGGTTTACTTGCTCGTCGTTTGTTGTTTTTGGCGATCGCACTACCTTTACTATTGGGATGGCTAATTGTTCAAGGTCAACGCAAGGGGTACTACGATGCGGCGTTTGCGATCACGCTGTTTGCGCTGGTATTGATTGTGATTTTCGCCATTTCAATTTGGAAAAGTGCGGCATTAATAGACAAACTATACACCGAACGCGATCGCACATTAGAAAATCTCAAGGCGAACGAACAAAAGCTCAACAGTTTCGTAGATGGGAACATCATCGGCATTTTGTTTGGCGACGTTCACGGTAACATAACGCAGGCAAATGACGAACTATTACGGATAATCGGCTACACGCGAGAAGATCTACTATCCGGTAGGATACGCTGGAGTGACATTACACCGCCAGAGTTGCTGTATCTGGATGAGCAAGCGATCGCTGAAGCTAAAATTAAAGGTGCTTGCACCTCCTACGAAAAGGAATACATTCGCAAAGACACAAGCCGCGTCCCGATTTTGGCTGGTTTCGTGCTTTTAGGAGAACAGCGAGAAGAAGCTGTTGCCTTCATTCTCGATCTTACAGAACGTAAACAAGTTCTTGCAGCCTTGCAAACAAGCGAAGAACGCTACCGCATACTTGCCGAAAATGTCCCCCAATTAGTCTGGATTAACCGCCCAGATGGATTTGTCGAATACTTCAACCAGCGTTGGCTTGATTACACTGGTTTGCAACCAAACGAGACGCTAGGCTGGGATTGGCAGCAGGTGATTCACCCTGACGACCTAGTAACAACCATTGAGCAGTGGACTAATAGTTTGCGGACAGGCGGCAACTACGAGGTACAATACCGCCTACGTCGCTCTGATGGGGTTTACCGCTGGCATATTGGACGAGGGGTAGCACTGCGCGACGAACACGGACAAATTGTGAAATGGTTCGGAACTTGTACAGATATAGACGATCGCCAGCGCATCGAGCAACAACTGCAAGAAGCAAATGAGCGAGTTATCAATATTTTAGAAAGCATCAGCGATAATTTTACCGCTTTGGATCGCCAATGGCGAATTACCTATGTAAATCAAGCAACAGCAAAGCTGAATAACTCAACGCCAGAAGAAATGATTGGGAAAAACCACTGGGAAGAGTGGTCTTGGTCAGTAGGGACTAAAATTGAGAGCGAATATCACCGCGCCGTTGCACAACAAGTAGCTGTCGATTTTGAAGTGTTTTCCGAACCGTTAAGTAAATGGTTCGAGATCCATGCTTATCCTTCTGCTGACGGTTTAAACATCTATTCCCGTGACATCACCGAGCGCAAACAGGCGGAAGCAGCACTTAAAGAAAGCGAAGAACGCTACAGACAACTGATTGAATTATCTCCAGAAGGTATATTTATTCAATACGAGGAAGAATTTGTCTTCGTCAACAGCCAATGTTTACAGCTTTTCGGCGCAACTAACTCTGAACAAATCATCGGAAAGTCGATAACTGACTTTGTACATCCTGACTTTCATGCAATTGTTAAGCAGCGAATACAACAGCTTATAGAACAAAGAACAGAAGTACCTTTGATTGAACAAAAATGGTTACGACTGGATGGAACAGTTTTTGACGCGGAGGTAAAAGCAGCTCCCTTCACCTACCAAGACAAACCAGGCGCGCAAGTAATTATTCGTGACATCACCCAGCGCAAGCAAGTACAAGCCGCTTTACAAGCCAGCGAAGAACGTTTTCGTTTTTTGGCAGAATCAATTCCCCAAATTGTCTGGACTTCTCGCCCAGATGGGTGGCTAGATTACTACAACCAACGTTGGTTTGACTATACGGGAATGACTCTGGAAGAAACTCAAGGTTGGGGTTGGAGTCGCGTCCTGCATCCAGACGACCTGCAAATGTGTATTGAACGCTGGACGCAAGCTGTAGAGACAGGGGAACCTTTGGAAATTGAATACCGCTTTAAACGTGCAAGCGATGGAGAATATCACTGGCATCTCGGACGAGCGTTAGCCCTAAGAGACCAAAATGGGCGAATTGTCAAGTGGTTTGGCACTTGTACAGATATTCACGATCAAAAGCAGATGCTAGCAGAACGCGATCGCGCCCTGGCGAGCGAACAAGCAGCAAGAGCCGCCGCCGAGACATCAAATCGCCTAAAAGATGAATTTTTGGCAGTAGTTTCTCATGAGTTGCGATCGCCCCTCAATGCTATGCTCGGCTGGGTGCAGATGCTTCGGGCTGGAAAACTAAACGAAACTATGACAGCAAAGGCATTAGAAACTATCGAGCGCAATGCCAGAGCGCAAGCCCAGCTAATTGAAGACCTGCTAGATGTCTCACGCATTATTACAGGCAAGATTCGTCTGAATGTTCGTACTTGCCAACTCGTTCCCATCATTGAAGCAGCAATTGATACAGTTCACCTAGCCGCCGATGCCAAAGAAATTCGCCTCCAGTCCATCCTTGACCCCTTGGCGGGACCAGTTTCCGGCGACTCTGAGCGTTTGCAGCAGGTAATTTGGAATCTGCTATCAAATGCCATCAAATTCACACCCAAAAAAGGGCGAGTACAAATCCGGCTAGAGCGGATTAACTCTCATGTAGAAATTACGGTAAACGACACAGGCATCGGTATCAGTTCTGACTTTTTACCCTACGTATTCGAGCGCTTTCGCCAGGAAGATAGCTCAACTACAAGATCATACAGTGGGCTGGGGCTAGGGTTAGCGATCGTCCGCCATTTGGTAGAACTGCATGGTGGTACTGTCTCTGTAGCCAGTCCAGGTGAAGGACAGGGAACAACGTTTACAGTTAAGCTACCGCTAATGCCTGTAGCAAGGTTAGAGACAACCAATCCAGAGCGAGTACACCCAACTGTTAGTAGTGGAGTACCATTTGACAATCTTCCAAACCTTGCAGGAGTGAGGGTACTAGTTGTAGATGACCAAGCCGATACCCGTGACTTTATCACTACAGTACTTAGAGAGTGTGGAGCCGAAGTCAAGGCGGTAGAATCAGCAGCCTCCGTCCTTGAGGCAATTCCACAGTGGCAACCTGATATATTAGTAAGCGACATTGGAATGCCTGAAGAAGACGGTTACAGCCTAATTCGCAAGGTAAGAGCTTTGGAATCTCAACGAGAAAGACAAATTCCAGCTGTTGCTCTCACAGCATACGCCAGAGTCGAAGACCGTATACAAGCGCTATCAGCAGGCTTTGCACAGCACATTACCAAACCAGTTGAGCCAGCCGAGTTAGTCGCAGTGGTTGCAAATCTAGCCAGACAGACTCTGTAATCTTTGCAATCCCTGCAAATATTTTGCCCAATCTACTGCCAGAGGAATTTCTGTAAAGGGAATACGTACAATTGCATCTGATGAAAAGATAAATTCTAAAGCAATCGCCCTTCCTTTACCTGGCGGTGTCTCTAATGAAACTCGCCGATCATCCACAATTAAATCAATTGATTTGACATCTTTTAAAGAAAAACTTTGCAGATCAATTAGTCCCTTTGGTGTAGGTTTCCCCCAAGTTAAATTACTGCCACTTTGAGCTAGGACGGCATAAATATCATATTTCGACCGCTCAAACTGCTTCGCCCAATGTTGATATCCCTCAACTTTCTGAAACTCCTTCCTACCTTGCCATGCTAGCCCAATAAATATCGCTAGCAGAGGCAACCATAAAAGTCCTCGTTCCATCTTTTAATTTTCGTCTCGCTGTTGAACTATACTATTTATCTTAAAAAAATTGCCTAGAAAAAAGTAAAAAGATTGATTCCTACATCAATTTCGTGATATGCTTATCTCATACTGAAAATATAATTAATTTTTTTAAAAAAGCACATATTTCCATTATAAAGCAAGTGTACCACTAGCAGCCGAAAAAATAAAGTAGGTTAGGCAAACAAATTCGATAAAATATTTGGCATTGCAAAATATAGTAATGATGACTTTCTAAAGCTTACTTAAAGATGGGATCGCCTCTTCTTTGCCTTAGCGCCTTTGCCTCTTTGCGCGACACAAAATTACGAATTATTACGTAGCGGCAACAACCACCAACAAAGCAAGCACATGAGTTATTTTGGAAGTTAAACTGCCTTGTGCTGCGTCTTGGGTTGTGGATATGAGAAAGCTTCTGGTACTATGTTTGTTTGTAATTGGACTGTTATTTGCCCTATCTAACTTTAAGGGCTTAGCCAGTCAGGGTGAATATGAGTCAATTGTGCTGGACTTTCGGGAAGATGTACCAGCAAGTGAAATTGAGGCTGGGGTTGTTGCTCTCGCATCAACATTAAAAGTCGCCCCCCAACTAAATAGTGAATTTTCCGCCTCAGATCATGTATATATTGTCAAAGGCGATCGCAACACACTAAAAAGCCTGAAAAAATCTAAGCTAGCTAAATCTACAGAATTTATTGAACCGAACTACATCTACCGTGCTTTTGAAATTCCCAACGATCCCGACTACGCTAAGCAGTGGAATCTGCGTAGTATCAACGTCGAGTCAGCCTGGGATGAAACCAAAGGCAGTGGTGTTACAGTTGCGATAATTGACACTGGCATTAGTCGTGTACCAGACTTAGAAAAGACTCAATTTGTCGAAGGCTATGACTTTGTAAACGACAGCAAAGAAGCCCTCGATGACAATGGACACGGAACCCACGTTGCTGGTACAGTTGCCCAATCTACTAATAACAACTATGGCGTTGCTGGTATAGCCTATGAAGCCAATCTAATGCCATTAAAAGTATTAAATGACTTTGGCGGTGGCACAATATCTGATATTGCCGAAGCAATCAAATTTGCTGCCGATCATAACGCAGATGTAATTAATATGAGCTTAGGCGGTGCTGGTGAAAGCAAGCTTTTGCAAGAAGCGATTAACTACGCCCATCAAAAAGGAGTTGTCATAGTTGCAGCAGCAGGTAATTCCAACGAAAATTCTGCTTCTTACCCAGCCCGTTATCCCCAAGTAATCAGCGTTGCAGCGATTGATTCATCTGGAGAAAAAGCGAGCTATTCTAACTATGGCGCAGGAGTAGATATTTCCGCCCCTGGTGGCAGCGACACTGGTAAGATTTTGCAAGAAACCATCGATCCCGAAACCAGACAAGCAGTATTTGCAGGCTTCCAAGGTACTAGTATGGCAGCGCCTCATGTTGCAGGTGTCGCCGCTTTAATCAAAGCAACTGGTGTAAAAGAACCAAATGAAGTCTTGGGTGTGCTGCAAAAATCAGCCAGAGTAATTCAGGATGATGCACTCAACCACTATGGCGCAGGACAATTAGATGCATCTGCTGCGGTTAAACTAGCGATGCGAGGACAAATCAGTTTCCGCGATTTCTTCCGCTGGCTAAGGGATAATGGCTATCTCAGCCCCCGTTTTTGGATTGATGGTGGTGCGATCGCGCTATTACCCAAAATTGCAATGGTACTTGGTTCTTACCTGCTGGCTTGGTTTTTACGAGTTTACTTTCCATTTAGCTGGAGTTGGTCTTTATCGAGTGGGTTAATTGCTGGTAGTTCGGGCTTATTTTTCCTAAAAGGATTTTACATCTTCGATCTACCTCAGTGGCCCTTCCGGTTATTAGGTAGTTCAATTCCCGAACTGGGTAACTCGCTTAACGGTGATAGTGCATTGAATCCTTTGTTTGCCAGTGTACTGATTCCCTTTGGGTTAATTGTGTTGCTGCTGGGAAATCCTAGCTGGAAAAAGTTTGCTGTCGGTACATCCTTGGGTGTCGCCAGTTGCTTATTAGTTAGTGCAGTGGTAACGCCGCCGGATATATGGTGGTTAGGATCAGGTGCGATCGCGCGTATCTTTCTGATTGGCAATGCCCTACTATGTTATGGCATCGCTTGGTTAGCCATGAAAGGAGAAGGACAAAGCGCATTCTAGATCTCCTTTTAGCCCCCTTGTAGTGAACTATCAAAGCAGAAGGACAAAGCCCATGACAAATCCCTTTTAGCCCCCCTTTTTAACTCCTGTTGGGGGGATCAGCAATCAGAACACCAGCATGACAACTCCCTAATAGCCCCCCATTAAAAAACTCCTGTTGGGGGGATCAGCAATCTAGCATCAAAAGAGTTAACCAGCATGAGTATCACAGTAACAGGCACAATCCAACGCCGTGACATCGGCACAGGAACCTGGGCATTAGTCACCGACGACGGTACTACCTACGAAATCCAAAGAGGTGCGTCTAAAGCATTACTCAAATCAGGACAAAAAGTAAAAGTTCAAGGACAGGTACGAGAAGATATCATGACATTAGCCATGATTGGACCTGTCCTAGAAGTCAAATCCTTTGAAATCCTCAGTGAGTAGCGAGGCAAGTATGAAGTATGAAGTATGAAGTGTGAAGTATGTTCGCGCGCGTTGCCGCAGGCTAGGATGTATTGGTAACTGGTAACTGGTAACTGATTTCCCTTTCCCCTTTACCCTTCAACCTTTTTGCCTTCAGCCTTTAGATAGCCCCTCAATCAAGCACCTGTTGCAAACGAGTTCTAAACTCGCCCTTGGGATGACCCCCTTTTACTTCTCCCAAAATCTTAAAATCTCCTTCTGGAGAATCACAGATGAGATAGGTGGGCCATCCCATGTCTGCTTTATCAGGATACTGAGTCAAAAGAATCTTGCGATACTTGCGGTAGGTAGCAGTGTCTTGCATTTTCACATCAATAAACTGCAAACCCAGTTCCTCGCTCACTTTCTTGTCATAAAAGGACATCTTATGGCAAATGCCGCAGTCTTCTGAAGAAAATTTAATCACAGCTCGATCCATTGTTTACTTCCTCTTAACAGTTAAAAAAATTTTACTTAAAAGCCGCCATTATACCCATAGGCAGGGTAAGCCATCTTATATCATTTTGGATGCGTGGATTTTAGCAGTTTGCCACCTATGCCCACCATACCCACCAATTTCTGAGGATGGTAGGCGGTGCTGATACACATAGCATTGGTTTAATATAAGTTGCAGCCAACCTTGAATATCCGCAAGTAGCAAAAAATACAGACATCTCTAACGACTCTACGGTTTTTTTAGCAAATTACGCTATTACTACTAGTCTTTAAAATTTGTTAAAACATCTTTCAGTAACTTTACTAAAGTTATTTCTAACTTACTTTGCCTGACTTAGTATTATTACTGAGAAACTTATATCATATTTATCGTGTAGACGCAAGAGAATAAACACTGAAAAATTTGACAATTTTTATTTGCTCTACTCAAGCACTTCAGAAGATCTACGCTAAAAATTCTTGATAGATATCGCTAGTCTTAATTCGAGCTAATCATTAGCTGCGATCAACTTATTGCTCAAACTTAGAATGGAGAACAAGCTTTGCGACTTGGATCAGAAACACTCTCATATCATTTCCCTAAAACTACTAAAGACGATCCCCCCTAGCCCCCCTGATAAACCGCCGTTGGGGGGATCGGATCTGCTGCAAGAATAAACAGAATCGGTATCACTGGTGGAATTATAGTGTGGCTGTGTTAGCGATTGCGATCGCAGGCGCTAATCAAGCTGCTGCTAACTTCCCTACCCAAAGCGCATCAAAGCTCTTTTGTACTATTTTTTGCGGCTCTCCTGGTGAGCGCTTGCTACGGCGGGGTGGTAGGAGTGTTGACAACTTTGCTAGCTGCTTTAGACGATTGGAAAGTCTCACGTAATACATCAAATCCTTATCGTCGCCTCTTTCCAATTCATCGAGGGATTTAGGGGGATCTAGAGAGCCTACAAATTCAAAACAATACTTTTCAAACATCCTCTTACTCAACGACTACTTTTTTGGGTTCCTTTATCAACCGTAGCTTAGGGCAAAAAATCCGCCTATTTTGTTCGTACTAGAAGCAATATCAATCAATATCAATTTGTGAAGTAGTAAATCTAAAACTCAGTGTATATGACATTTTTCTTGAATTTTATAGGCTAATCATTTGGTGTTGATTCTCAACATAATTATTTCAAATGCCTTTTTTGCTTTTCCACCTGTTCAAGAAGAGAAAATCGATTCCATTGACGCTCAAAAGCAACTAATGTTTAGGTTTAGCGAACATAAAATTGGATTACCTGATAATTTTGATATTCATAGCACAAATTTAGAATTAAACATAGGATAACCTATTAATTCCAATGCATGAGAGATAAACCAAATCCAAAGTACTGAAATTCAGAGGAATCCGGCGTAGGAAAGTATTTAAAACAATGAATGCAAGAATATTACTAGTAGACGAAATACCTGTTGCTAAAAATATTGAAATTCGATTGAAAAAAATTGGTTATAGCGTTTGTGGTAGTGTAGCAACTGGAGAAGAAGCAATCAAAAAAGTAACAGAAGCTGAGCCAGATTTAGTATTAATGGCTATTCACTTAGAAGGAAAAATGGACGGTGTGGAAGCCGCCACAATAATTTATAAAGATTTTCATATTCCGGTAATTTATATCACTGCTAATGCTGACCAAAGCACTCTAGAACGAACAAAAGTAACAGAACCATTTGGCTATATAATTAAACCTTTTAAAGAAAAAGAATTAAAAACAACAATTGAAATCGCTCTGAATAAATATCAAATGGAAAGAAAATTAAAACAGAGTGAACAATGGCTGACTACTGTACTCAAAAGTATCGGGGATGGGGTGATTACGAGTGACGAAGAAGGAACAATAACTTTTATGAATCCTGTTGCTGAAGAGCTAACAGGCTGGAAACAGCAAGATGCTTGTGGTAAGGAAGCAACCGAAATATTTAATATTACCTATGCTCAAAGTGCTTTACCTAAGCATCCGATCAAACAAGTGCTACAGGAGGGTATTACCATTGACCTACCAGAACAGACAGTACTGATTGCTAAAGATGGCGCAGAAATACCAATTGTTGATAGCGCTGCACCGATTAAAGATGACAAAGGTAATATTATGGGTGCAGTATTAGTATTTCGAGACATTACCGAACGTCAGCAAGCGAGGGCAGCGCAAAAAAAGCAAGTTGAGCAGGAGCGTCTGTTAGCGCAATTGGAAAAACTTAATGAACTCAAAGATGACTTCTTAAGCACGGTTTCCCACGAACTGCGAACTCCCATGTCGAATATGAAAATGGCAATTCAGATGCTCAAATCTGCCCCCACTCCTGAAAAAAGTCAGCTTTATTTGAATATCTTGCAAAATGAGTGTAACCGTGAAATTGAGCTAATTAATGATGTACTTGACTTGCAGCGGCTAGAAACAGCATCCTATCCGTTGTTGTTGAATGAAAATATAATTCTAAAAGATTGGTTGCCTGGTGTAGTTGAGCCGTTCCGAGTTCGGATGCAAGAGAATCAGCAAACTCTACGCATTAATCTAGCAGATGATTTACCTCAGTTGGTTACAGATCGCGGCAGCTTAGAGCGCATCTTAGCAGAACTCCTGAACAATGGCTGTAAATACACTGGCGCTGGAGGTGAAATTATCCTCAGTGTAAGCCACCAGGGGAGTATAACAGAGCAGGGGGAGCACTTTGAGCAGGGGGAGCACTTTGAGCAGGGGGAGAGGAAAATTACCAATTACCAATTACCAATTACCAATTCACTGCCTACTCCCGCTCTAATTTTCACTATCTCTAATCAAGCAGAAATTCCCTCAGTAGAATTACCTAGAATATTTGAGAAATTTTATCGCGTTACCAGTACTGACCGTTGGAAACGAGGTGGAACGGGCTTAGGGTTAGCTCTGGTGCAGAAGTTAGTCGATCATTTACAAGGAACTATCTCTGTTGACAGCCGTGACGGATGGACTACGTTCACTGTTCAATTACCAAATGCAAATATAGCGATTGGGCAATCAAAATAAGTAAGTGTAGAAATTTCCTCCGTGTTTCTACAAAGATGCATAGCTAGGTAATTGATTTATTGGCTGATATATGGTATAATATCTGAGATATAAAAATCCGTATTTTCCAGATTATTGTTTGCTTGCTTCCCAAGTATTATTAACAAAGGTTAAGTCCAGTCAGGCAGCAGTCAATTAGCTTTGATCTAAAAATTCGTGCCGTGCAGAATAACAACCCGATAGGGTTTTTGTACTCAGGCTCGATCGCAATGACCGGAAATTTGCTGATCTATATAGTAAATCAGGAATTTGATGGGATGAAACTTGGATTGGGATTAATTTTGATGACAATGCTCGAAGTAGCAGCAGCCAAAGGTGTAGATATTAATCAGTGCTACTAAGTACTGCGTTCATCTAAGTTTGAGAAACCAGTCATGGAATACAACAGCACAAGCGATGGGAAATTAATCAACTTCTTGCAAGAGCAACTAGCGCTTTCACCTTTGGCGATCGCAATGGCTGTACGGCTTGGTGAACAAAATCCTGGTCCTTTGCCGATGATTCTTTGGCAATATGGTCTAATTTCCATCGAACAACTCGAACAGATTTTTGATTGGCAAGCTCGCTAATAAGATTTTAGATTTTAGATTTTAGATTTTAGGTTTAAAGATTGGGTTCTCTCCCTTTGCTCCCCTAGGCTCCTTTGCAGCAACCAGATCCCTGCGCTACCCCACCTTCCCTTTGCTCTTACTTACATGAGGGATCGGGGGGTAGCTGGATCGGGAAAGTAAAAAGGTTTATTTTGGTTCCCAGTGGGCTGGGAACGAAGAACTGATAGCGCAATAGCCCACCTTGAACCCCTTTTCAAGGAACCGACAGGGGAAGTCTACTAAAGTAGACGAGAGCGATCGCAGCTTCTAACCCGTTTCAACGGGTGAGGGCTATTAGCCTCTCACTTAAGTGACAGGCGGTTGTTGCAACAAGTGCAAGATCACAGAAGAACAAAGCCCAATCAAAGTTTTTTCTGATTTAGCTTTTCATAAGCCGCTAAAATCAGTGTTTCTGTTTCTTCCCAACCGATACATTTATCTGTCACAGAAACACCATATTTTAATTCTGCTAGATTACTAGGAAGCGGTTGGTTTCCTTCGGATAAATGAGATTCTAGCATCATTCCAACTATAGATGTATTGCCTTCTACGATTTGTTGGATCGCGCTTTCAAAAGCAATTCCTTGTAATTTGTAGTCTTTATTAGAATTTCCGTGACTACAATCGATCACGATTCTTGGTGGTAAATTTGCCTTTTTCAACTGATCTTCCACCTTCTTGACATTAGCAGGATCAAAGTTAGGCTTTCCGCCACCACCACGTAAAATAACATGACCGTAAGCATTGCCTTTAGTTTTGAACATACTTACTTGTCCACTTTGGTCAATACCTAGAAAATTATGGGGTGTACTAGCTGACTGTAAGGCATTTAAAGCAACTTGAATACCGCCATCAGTGCCATTTTTAAAACCAACAGGCATGGAAAGTCCACTAGCCATTTCTCGATGAGTTTGTGATTCAGTTGTTCTGGCTCCGATCGCAGACCAGGAAATTAATTCCCCAATATACTGCGGTACTATAGGATCGAGTGCTTCTGTAGCAGCAGGTAGCCCCATTTCGGCAACTTTTAGTAATAGGCTACGCGCCATTAATAGACCCTTTTCTATATTGAATGAATCATCCAGATCAGGATCATTAATTAATCCTTTCCATCCAACAGTGGTTCTGGGTTTTTCAAAGTAAACCCTCATAATCAGCAGGAATTGATTTTTAACTCGCTCTGCCAAAGTTTTTAGTCTTTCTGCATACTCGACCGCTGCATTGACATCATGAATCGAACAAGGACCAACTACTATAAATTTTCTGTAATCTAAGCCGTCTAAAATATTTTCTATTTGGTTTCTAGAGCGCCAAACAGTTTTTTCTGCTAATTCTGTTAAAGGTAATTTTGCTTTTAGTTGATTAGGAGTAATTAGAATCTGGGAATTTTCTATATGAGTGTCAGATATATTATTGTACATGGTATAATCATCCTGTTGAATCTGGACTAGAGGGAATCGGGTCGAAGTCTAATGTTTGTCAGAGTCAGCTAAAACTCTACGATCTTAGACCAAAAAACTATTGCCTTGGTTAAGTTACATCAAAGATCCGAAAAAATAGACAAGTACCTAGACAATAAACGGGTAAAGCTTTGTAGAAATGAAGTGCGCTTCGCGCCTTCAACGCCTAATCTCAAACCCCCGTCTACCTTCTGGCGCTTCATACTCAACGTGTACATCTTTGACGAGGGCAGGCTCTTTCCCTTGCCGACACCATGCAATTATTTCTTCAACCACATCCCTAGTTCCTTCAAAGACGGCTTCAACTCGTCCATCATTCAGATTACGCACCCAGCCGCTCACTCCCAAATCGTTTGCTACCTCCATCGTTGACATCCGATAGCCAACTGAGTGAACTCTTGGGTGAAACAAAGATATGAGCGCAGATTTGATTGTGTAGAGATGATGAATCTTGCATCAACTTGTCCAAACAGCTTATTTAGGTAATCTTGTACTTGTCCATATATGGCAAAAGTGGCGTTAACTATACAGCTAACGCCACTTTTACGATTCTACTGTCTAAGCTAGACAATCGGAATTTAGAAGTTTATTCAACTCTTGCCTAGTTCGGATCGCAGTATCTATATTCTCAATCATCATCATCATCGCGCTCGCGGTGTCTGCGCCGACGATCATCGTCATCATCGTCATCATCGTCATCATCGTCGTAGCGATCGCGGTATCTCCTGCGACGATCATCATCATCATCATCGTCATCGTTGCGATCGCGGTATCGGTAATCTCTGTCATCATCGTTGCGATCGCGGTATCGGTAATCCCTGTCATCATCGTTGCGATCGCGGTATCGACGATCAGGATCGTCATCGCGGCGTTTTCCCCCCAAACCAGGGATATTATTTAAAAAATCGCCTATCTCCATAATTTTACTCCAGTTTGTGAGGGAAAAATGTGTTTTATTAAAACGATGCCTACTTTCAGTTAGTTTCTTATAAAAATTTTAACTGTTATCTCTTCCATTAGTCATAGATATTAATCAATAAATGGAATAATTTTATAATTTAACTGAATGGTTTTATAAGTATGTGAATGTGAAAAAACATAAAACTGTTGAAATTAATTTTTATAATATCTTCCTAGAGAAGTTTAGACCATCAATAGGTGCAAATATATTCGAAATATATGATTTGTGCTGCCAATAATTAATAGCCGTAGGGTGGGCAACGCCCACCAATACCAAACTATTATGATGAATGATGCCTAAACTTCCTTACTTATGACTAACCTACCGCCACTAAATACAGAAACGATCTGGGCTATCCTTAAAGATGAGATAGATGATGCTACAGTAAATCAGCTAGTCTGGCACTGTTTGGGCTATCGCTACGACGAGACAGCCTCTTCATGGGATATTACCAACGTAGCACCAGAATGGCGAGATGAGTATTCCCAACCCCCAGATTTTATTGACACTCGTCCAGCCACAGTCAAGTTAACTCGTTCAATTCCTCCAGAAAATAAACAACTATTGAAAGAACAACTGGGTTTTAAAGGCTATAAAGTGGGTGAATTTGGTCCTCGCCAAACTCGCAGAGCAACGGCTGCTAATTGGTTGTTGAGCTATATGCAATTGAAGAAATAATCAATACTGTGATCTAAACTAATCTACAGGCTATTGATTAATTCAGGTGTATCGTTAGTAGGTTTGTTCACCTTAGTACTGACTGGATAAGAAGTCATTGCCCTCGAAGAATATGGTTGTAGTAACTGCTGTAGCTGTTCTGGTTTTTCCACTGTTGGATCAAGCCATAAATCATAGTCATTTGGATTAAGTATTACTGGCATTCGGTCGTGGATTGGTTGCAATATTTCATTAGCTTCAGTAGTTATAATTGTGCAAGAATCAATCACCTCACCGTTGGGATCTTGCCAATGCTCCCATAAACCTGCAAAGGCGAAGGGTTGTTCATTTTGTAAGCGAAAATAAAACGGCTGTTTCTTACCTTCTTGTCGCCGCCACTCATAAAAGCCATCGGCGATCACCAAACAACGACGGTGGCGAAAAGCAGAACGGAACGAGGGTTTTTCAGCAACGGTTTCCGCCCTAGCGTTAATTAACTTAGCCCCGATTGCTGGATCTTTTGCCCAAGAAGGAATTAAACCCCAGCGTAACATTTGAAACTGACGCTCATTCTGTTCAGTTTTGTGCAATGTTGGTACTAGTTGGGTAGGAGCAATATTGTAGCGTGGCTCTAATTTTGGGACTTCATTGAGTTGAAAGACGGAGGCTATCGCTTCTACTGGTTGACTCAAAGTAAATCTTCCACACATAATTTTTTCAGGTATTTATGCTGCGTTTATACGATTTATTACCTTCCGGTAATAGCTATAAAGTACGTCTTTTATTAACACAACTAGGTATTTCCTTTGAGAGAATAGAGCTTAATATCCTCAAAGGTGAAACTAGAACACCATAATTTTTAAGTAAAAATCCTAACGGTCGCATTCCTGTTTTGGAAACACAATTAGGGCAATTTTTAGCAGAATCAAATGCTATCTTATTTTATCTTAGCGAAGGAACCGAGTTTTTACCCACCCACCGATTTTTACGCGCTCAAGTTTTACAATGGTTATTCTTTGAGCAGTATAGCCATGAGCCTAATATCGCTACTTCCAGATTTTGGATTTCTATTTTAGGTAAGGCGGAAGAATATCGGGAAGCTCTAGATCTGAAACGTCAAGCTGGTTATGCAGCACTTTCCGTGATGGAAAAGCATTTAACCTCTCACACCTTTTTTGTTGATGAGCGTTACACGATTGCAGATATTGGCTTATATGCTTATACTCATGTTGCCCATGAAGGTGGTTTTGATTTGACAAAATTTCCTGCTATTTAAGCATGGCTTGAACGAGTCAAATCTCAGCCTCGACATATAACAATTGCTCAAGAATTTTAATCTCTCGTTACCAGGGCTGGGCTAGGTAACGAGAGATCCTAGCTCCTAGCCTGAGCCTGGGAGCTAGAGGTACGAATTACGAATTCTGAATTATTTTGTTACTCTCCCAAGATGAGTAACAACTAACTTGAGACAACAATGCTCCCCCTGGTAATTCACCAATTCTCTTTTGCTCAACGCTAATAGCAAAATCTCGGATGGTTTGGGAAATTTGATAGATGAAGGCAGTTACCCACTCCTGTAGCCATTGCAATTGAATGGCATTAACTGTTTCGCTTGTAATGCCAGAAAAGCTGATATTCTTAGTACGATTAAGTTGGAAATTGTCTAACCAATCAAAGTTTGGGCGATTCGATTGCCACGCATTAAAAGTTAATATGGAACCTAAATAGCTATTACTAAAAGAATTTATTTGATTGAGCGCAATAACTATATCTTCAATCTTAACTACTATCCGTTTGAAACCTATAATCCAAAAAAGCTGCCGTTTAATCTCACCTAGTTTTTCATAGTCAAAAGAGTTATTACTCACAATCTTTTGATGAATAACAGTTAAGTATTCTAACTGCTGAACTTTAGTATAAATTACAGTAGAATCGGCGTATAACGTCTGTAAGAGTTCTGCTAATGTTTCTTCTAAATATATACCATATAACAACTGCTCCAAAGTTTCTTTTGAGTTGAAGCAAAAGCCTGTTTTTTGAGTAACAATTGACTTTAGATCGTCTGCATCTTGCAGCAAAAGTTTGCGAAGGTAGTAACAAGTTGAAAATACGGGCTTGATCATTGTATTCATAGCTTAAATTGTTCACTCAATAATTTATACGATAATTGATAGTAATTTTTCATCCCTAAGTTAAGATATAAAGCGATAAAATAGGACTAAACTAATTTTCCTGTCTTACACCTTTAGAAAATTAACAAACATTTATTATTAATTAAATGCAAAATCATGAAAAAACTAAAAATGTAAAAATAGCAGTTTGATCAAACTGGATAACCAATTGTTAAAATCCATAAACATTAAACTTTTTCAATCTTTTTTGCTACGTTTTAAGATTGAATACTTCTTAAAGAAGAAACTAAAGGATCAACGTATGGTATTGATAGAGGAGGAACGTTACCAATTGTTAATCTTTCCGCTTCTGTAGCCAATTGAACCGACTTTAACATCTCAGCAGCAGAAGGAAATCTACGATTAGGTAACTTTTGCATAGCGGTCGAAATTACTGAGCGTAGTAGATATGAAACTGTATTTGGAATTTCTACGGGTTGATTCATGTGAGCTGACATCAATTCTCCAGGCAAACCAGAAAAAGGTCGATAGCCAACTGCTAATTCAAATACCATGACTCCAACCGCGTAAAGATCAGAGGCAGGAGAATAGTTGCCATAAAATCTTTCTGGAGCCATGTAAGCAGGGGAACCCGTACACACACCTTGCTGCTGATCAGTAGAAACATGATTAACTTTAGCTACTCCAAAGTCAGAAATCCGAGCTATCCAATCAGTAGCATTCATACTGAGCAAGATATTTTCTGGTTTGAGATCGCAGTGAACAACATCACGCTTGTGAGCATGATCAAGACCAGCTAGGACATCAGCAATTAGTTTTAAGCCATGAACTAAGCTTAAAGGTTCTTCTAATTGCATTAGACTACGTAGAGTTCCGCCTTCGCAAAAATCAGTAACTATATACCGTGTATTTTGGGCGTGTTCTAAACCTTGAAAAGTGATAATATTTGGATGTCGCAAGCTGGACAAAAAATATAATTCCCGTAAGAATTTGTTAGTGGGAAAACGATTTTTATCAAGCTCTTTAAGCGCTACTAATTTTCTGCTTTGTTTGTCAACAGCACAGAAAACACGTCCGTATTGTCCTTGCCCGACTAGTTTGATAATGCGGTACTTAGTAGATTCTGGCAAAGGTTCATTCATAGGTAGCGAATATGTTGTACTTGATGTTGGCGATCGCGGGGCAAATAAGCGATAATACTACCCATTAACCCTTAGAATCTTGCGCTGCCACGCCTTTGAAAATGTATGTTGGTAGCTTTTTTATTTTGGCTATTGCCCCATAATTAGCCTTAGTAAATTCCTAGCAATTCATCTTCCTGATGAGACATAATTACACAGTCAGATGTTGGGAATGCTTTACAAGTGAGGACAAAACCAGCACGAAGTTCCTTTTCTTTTAAGAAACAGTGGTCAGATTGGTCAACTGTACCTTCAACCAGCTTGCCAGTACAGACAACGCAAGCACCTGCACGACAAGCATAGGGCATATCGACATTTTGCTCTTCAGCAGCATCAAGAATATACTCATTACCGCCAACTTCAATTGTGGTTCTCACATTTGTTGCTGGTTTGACTAATGTCACTTTATAAGTTTTGTTGTCCTCTCTATGTGCCATTTCTAACTCCTTGAAAGTAATTTAATTACTAGACAGTTTGTACTAGAGACGCGATGAAAGTCGTGTCTCTACATTATGGGATTTCAAGAAAATAAAGATTCTAATGCTATTCCTTCAAAATTCTTAGAGCTTTCATTAAACTCAGTTTCCTCCTCATGTATATCCAAATCATGAAACTTTTTGCTGAGATCTCTTGCTATTTGATATTTATCGATCTCACCGCTTTCAAAAAACAGTCTTGCCGCTTCACGCAAATCCTTCATTGCTGCCTTTTTGTCGCCTAAGTCAGCATAAGCAAGTCCCCGACTTTGGTAAGCTTCGGCATAGTTAGGATTGACTCGAATAGCTTCGGTATAATCTCCAATTGCTGCTTCTTTATCGCCTAAACGCTGATAGCTCAAACCTCGGTTAAAGAAGGCATTGGCAGAGATAGGATTGATGCGAATACTTTGGGTACAAGTTTCAATTTCTCGCAAAGCATCTACTGTTCTGGCAATTTTTGCCTGTTCGTTCATCAGCTTATTACTTTGCTCTTGAACAAGTTTATTAGTCTGCTGCTGTAGCTTTTCTAGCTGCTCACTTAGAGTTTCTAGCTTTGCATAAGTAGAGCTATTTTCTTGTTTAAGCTGGGCGATCGCTTGATTATTTGTATCTTGAGAAGAACTGAAGTTATTAGTTAGTTGCTTTAGCTGTTCGTCTAGTAGACTAAATCCACCGTGTAGTTCGGTGTGCTTGGTATGAGTTTGTTGCTCAAATCCTGCTTGTTGATCGGCTAGGCTGTCTAGTCTATTTTGGATTTTGACACTCTCTTGGATCACCTGAGCGATCGCCGCGTAATTGTTGTGTTTCATCGACTCTAAAAGTAGGCGGCGATGAGCTAAATTTAGCGCCACAGTTACAGATAAAGGAATAGCAGCTACAGCCGCTTGGTTAAAAACCACAGATGCAACAGCACCAATAATGGAACCAGCTACTGACGCAATTTCTACCTTTTCCAGCAACTGAGATTTTTGATCAGGATTTTGTAAATTTTCTTGCATAGGACATTCGATTTCGGATTAATGATTTTTGTCGCGCATAGACCCAAAGGCGCAAAGTAAGAACACAAAGGGAATTTCGGTTGTGGAGTTGCACCCGAAGCCCCCCTGCTCTCTATTTACCCAGGATGACTTGGTTAAGTCCCATAATGGGAGAGAGTAAAGCTGCTTCTTGGGCAGTTAGATAGTTCTTGAGGACTTCTTGCATAACTTGGTAAGTGACGTGGGCTGCTTGCTCATCCCCAAAGGCGTGGATGATTGTGCGATACCAAAGTAAAAAGCTCTCGCGTAGGTGATCTAGGTCGTTGCTGAGTAAAGTTGCTGCACTGTAACGCAAGACATCAAAGCGATCGCGTTTGCAGGTTGGGGCGACATCTCGGTTCCCCTTGCGGTATAAATTGGGGTTTGTCTTATGTACTTGTGTCTCCACCTGGTGGACAATTTCTGTTTCAGCCGCTTGGATTTTCAGATAGGCACTCACACGCAAATCGAAAGATTGGATATAGTCTTTGAGAAACTGGAGTTCTTCGGAACTAGCATAGCGACCGTCTGCTTCTACACTCAAGCGGGCTAATTGATTCAACATTAGTTTATGTTCTCCTGCTCAAAAATGCTGGCGCTTAAAGCAATTCAGTGTTGGCAATATGCTCTCCCACCCTGTTGCGAGTATCTTGCAATTGGGTAATCATCGAACGAGTAATCAACTTACCTGCTTCCACTAAAACATCACCTGTGAGGGGATGCAGAATATTTTTCTCTGCCCGACGACCAACCATTGACTCAATATCTTCGATTTGGCTGACATACATCCCAGCAGGTAATTCAACTACAACACCTTCACCAGTTACTAAAGCTTGGCAGGCTAGGCGAGAATTTGGTTTGGCTGAAGTGATTACTTCTAAGGTACGCCTCTCACGGCGACTAACATGAGAAAGGCTTTCCATACCACTTTTGATGTGAACATGGCAGGTAGCGCACATCCCTCGACCGCCGCACTCTGGCAGAACATTCATCTCTTCTTTTAATAGAACAGATAGAATGTTGGAGTTAGTTTGAATTACGGTTTCTTGACCAATCGGTTCTAGTTTGATAGTCTTTGCCATGTTTTCCTTTGTTGCTAATTGCTAGTTGCTATTTGTGCTTTAGCTTTTATGTGGGGTTAGTGCAAAGTCGCTCCAAGATAGTTTCATGGTCAAGTTGATCTAACCAAGCTTCTGCTGGTTTAAGGCGTTGGGCTAAGCCTAGAACAAAGCGGTTACAATCAGCCCCTAAAGATTCACAACTAGTTTGCACACAGTGCAGTTCTCGCCCAGTAAGTTGACTAAAAAAAGTAGTCAGTATGCCTGTTTCCAGAAAGCACACTGGTAGTTTTCCCTTTGGCGCTTGTTTTGCGTAAGCAGAATTCCAAATTTTTACTACAATAAATCCTTGATGGTAATGGCTCATGTCGAGGTCGAAAGTACCCCAGCCGTGAGATTTCCAGCACTGTTTCAGACACCCGATAAATTCAACCATCTCCATTTCGTTGAGAGGTTTGCCATAGTATTCGTTAACTTCTTCGACAAAACGGGCATAGAAGTTTTTGCCCCACCAACGACCACAGTTAGCAAGTACTACGCCGTAAGCCTGCCCAGTTTCTTTTTCTATAACAGAGTAAATAGATTGAATCAGAATCTCTGGTAAAGCCAATAGGCGATCGCCTCGGCGGTTTTCCAGCAAACCTGCTTCAAAATCACCTGTTACATAGGCATCGAAGGCAAAGTAGTTGCCAGGTAAGCGTTGGTCTTTCACCAAATCGGCAACGGTTATCATTTCTCTTGTCTCCCGCATCGCGTGTGCTAAAGTTATCTTGGCAATTGGGTTAATTTACCCGTACCCAACAGGGTTTCTTCAGCTTGCGCTAAGAAAGGTTGCACCAAAGCCATGTGTTCGCTAGAAAGAAATTGCGGCAGGCGGATTTGTAGCAACTGGTAGATAGTCATGTCAATTGCCCCAGTCTGGTGAACTTGCACTATATCTGTCAGCCATTCAAGCAATCTTCTTTGGATAAATTCTGGGTTATTGAGCAGCATTGCCATAGCGCAGTAGCGCACTACGGATAGCCAGTTTTTCAATCCTCGCTCTAAATTTTCCTGCTTTTCCTGGGGGAAGGTAGTTAACAATTGGTCGGCTATAGATTGGAAAATCGATAATTCATTGTCCCGCAGTAGCTGGTAAGCCTCTAGGCGCGTGGAAATTGACAAAACATGATTTTTGAATGTCTCTATTTCCCTCGGCTGCAAATAGTGCTGTTCAGCCTCGTTGAGTAATGTTTTAATCTCTGGATACATAATTTGTAGATCTAAAATAGGTCGGATAAATCGGTGAATTTAGGCTCTAGTGCAACTTTCGGCTGGAAAAAAGTAGTAGCTGACAAAGGTAGTTTGCCGATTTCCGGTTCACCTTCCCAAGGTACAAACTGGAAAAATTCACCCACTGGCTGCTTTAAGCGGGCATAGGGATCTAGTTGCTCCCAGATGGGGTTTGCTTCTAGACTTCGCCCTTGCCAATTACACCCAGTAAAGAATTCCTTGACAGCCAGACGCTTTAATGTATTGTGAGGAGAAGCGATCGCAGCGTTGATCGGTACAGGCAAACCCACCGACTGGGAAGTATTTTGTCTGGGTTGTTCTAGCAGTTGCCCCGACCAGTTAAACTGGCTAAAGAAATTTTCTACTGTTTGACACTGCCAACAATTTACCTGCGAGCTTTCCTCTTGCTGCCAGTCGTGAATTTCTGGCAGTTTTCCTTCCCAGTTAGCCCCGCGTAAAAATTGCTCTACTGTTAGGCATGACAAGGAATCCCTTCTGCTCATCCTAGGCGCTCCCCATGCCGCAGTCGCTTTTCAATGTCGCGGGCTGTAGCACCTTCGTTATGCCAGAAGGCGGCGGCATCAATACGGTCTTGTGTACCTAAGAGGAACTTACAGTAAGTTTCGCCCATCGAGTAGCATTGAATTTCAATGCTACTCAAACTCTTTTTCACCAAATAGCTAAAGAATCCAGCAAATAAACCAGCATAGACAAAACACACAGGTTTACCAACGTCACCTAGAGTCCGCGCTACGGCTGAATCAAAGATGTTGACAAACATAAACCCATTTTTGTGGTCGCTCATGTCTACTTCCCAGTTTCCCCAGCCACTTGCCGTAAAGGGCCACCACCAGGCTTCTAACATGAATAGGGAATTTACTTCACGAATGTTTTTCCCATACTCTTTCTCAAACCACTGCTGGAAAAATTTGGCATCCCTGCTACCCCACTCGTAGCCAATGTTGTACATGACAACACAAGAGGCACTACCGACTTCTTCTTCTAAACCTTCTATTAAGCCAATGATAAAATCTTCACTAGCAAAAATATTACGCTGCTCATTCCAGTCTGTAATTATTCCTGTATCGTTTTGGAACTGAAAATAATTTTCAAACTTGTAATGGTTATGCTTTTTAGGATACTTCTGCTTTAAATAAGATTCTAAATTATTACCAGGTTTTGAGTTAGAAGATACAAGCAAATTGTCAGACGTGACAAGCATCTGAGTCATACTCCCTTTCATTTATGATTAGGTGATACTTATGTTAGTAAGCTTACGAGTTTCATTAAAGCTTATGAACTTCGATGTTCTACATCAAGGACTTTTCATATCTAACTTCAATTTGCTCTTTATTCATCCATGAATACACTGGTTTTTATCTTAAATTTCCTTTACTTTAAATTAATTACGTGATTATACGGATTTGACGTTAGAGAAAATTGTCAATCCTCGTCGCTCATTCACACATTCACTCGATGCCGTCCGGCTGGGGTTTGTTCAAAGGATGTCTTGTGTTTTATTACGGCTTAAAACTATTAGGAAGTAACGGGGTTTGAATTACCAAGTTAAAACGAAACAAATGTGGCGATTAGTTTTAAATGTTGGTGAATTCTAAAAAATCAATTTTTTTAGGAATAGATTTGCTTTCGTTGTATTTTAATTACGAATTACGAATTACGAATTACAAATTATTGAGTTATTTATGTCAATTTCGACTAGCTTTTGCCGAGAGGACAAACCAGAGAGGATTCTAATATTTTATTTTGGTAGATTGAATTTATCAGCTAATAGTTTAATTAGCTCTTCATTTGCTTTGCCATCGAGGGGCGGTGATTTTAAATAAACAGTGAAGCTACCATCCGGTTCTTCCTTGATACTTTGCGAAGAAAAAGAGTTTTACTTTAATTCTTTTTTGCATTACTTTTTGCTTCTCATACCGAATAAATTTATAGTTGCAACAATTAAAGGGCTGAGATTGTTTACAAAACAAGAGTTTCCCAATTCTATTATCTAAAATCTAAAATCTAAAATGGTATCACTTCCCACAGCGCTGCTATTTGTCTCAACCACAACTATTCCAAAACACAGCCTAATACATAATGAGGCTCATCCCACCAAGAAAAGGTAGTGCCAAGGGAGGCACGTCCTATAAAGGTAGAACGAATTTGTTCTAAAATAGGTGGATGCCACAACTGTAAGAATTCCAGTCCACAGGTGATTGCAAAAACCCACATAGGAATTTGCCAGACTGCTTTTTTTGCTGTTCCAGAACAAGAAGACGAACAAGCACCAGAAAATTTCATAAAATACAGCGGTTCCCATAATTATTGAACCACTCATGAGCCAGTCCAGTATAGAACTTAAAAAGAAAGCTCATCACTATAATGATGAGCAAAGATAGTATTAAATAAAGCCATTGAATAGGGAGCAACTTTCGTAACTGGTAACTGGTAATTGGTAATTGGGATTAATTATAAATAATATAAGGTGGGCATTGCCCACCCTACGTGGCGATCGCAGTGTTAATTATTTTTAATAAGATTAATAAAAATAAATATATTTGTAATAAGGTGGGCGAAGCTGTGGTATTACACCACAGCCTCGGATTGCCCACCCTACGGGTGGTTATGGTTGAGTTCGGCTACCGGAACCGACGACACCTATTTTATGGCGATAGGATAGTTCGGCTCCAAACCAACCAGAAATGCTAGTCAATGTACCAACAATCGTTGAGATTACCAATCCCCAAGGTAGAACTGCTGCTTCATAATTACCCCAACGCAGATAGAGGTTGATCGCTGTTAAAACTAGTATGGCAACGTTAAGGCTCATATGCGCCCAGCCAGCATTACGCTTGCGGACTCGTTCAATTTGTAAGAAGTCACTCATGCCAGTAATAGCAGCGATCGCACCAGTAGCTAAGCCTGCAAAGATTAGCCAAAATGAGCCTCTTGCCCAAAAGGGATCGCGAGTTAGCCAATAGACAGCATCAGTTACCAAAGCAAGTGCCAAAGAAGCAATCGGGAAGATTACAGTTAGCGGGTGTAAGGGATGTCCAGCGATCGCTACTGTACTAGGCACACCTGGATCACGATATTCTCTATCGTTACTTTCAATAATCGGTGGAATATTGGGAAAGGGTGTCCCCGTTGTCTGTTGTGTTTCCATAATTTCTCCTACTAAAAACTGTAACTATCAAAGGCGAAAGGCGAGAGGTGAGAGGCGAGAGGCTAGGGAAAAGGGAAAAGGGAAAAGGGTAATAGAGGTATTGCGGTAAAGGTAATTTCTCCCCCAGCTCCCCCAGATCTCTTCTAACCAGTGGGGATTTGCTCGACATGGGCTTCGGCAGAAAGTGTTAGTTTGCCAGTTTCTACCTGTAGACTTTTAATCTTGAGGGTCATCCCTTCGAGGTCAAAGTTGCTCAGATTGAGAATTTCACTGGTTTGATCTACCAGTGCTTTTGTCAATTCTGGCGATATCTCTTCGCTCTCACCATAGTGGACATCTTCAAGAGTAACGGTTTGTCCGCCAAGACTGACACGAGGTACAGCTGTGAAGGCAACGTGTTTTGTTTCACCGGTTTGAGGTAACAGTATAGTTGCATTGAGTGACACCTTATGCTCACCTGGTAGGCGAAAATCTACACGTTGGGGTTCAATGGTCATCAGTTGCCCATTAACACGTACTTGCTGACTTCGCAGTTTGTCGTGAATAAAATCGGAGTTGAAAGCGCGGTTGATATCAGATTCTAATAAAACAACGCGGGTACTTGCGTCGGTAGGCTTGGTAAGTTCAATTTTGCCAAAGGCGGCACTTAGCGGATTGATAGCGACTCCACTCATGTGCATTTCCAGTTCTTCCATCCGCAGGTCGCCCTGCATTACCATACCGTCGCCTTCGATATCGACTGAATCCACCTGTCCCTGAATTGCCTTAAATGGATCAGTTTTGATATGTACTTCCAGATGCTCAACTTTATCTAGCTGGCTGGATATGCCCATTTCTGCTGCCTTATTGAGGGCTTGCTCTCCTAGTCCTTGTTGTTCTGACATCTGCCGTATTTCCTGTTGTTTTAAGCTCTTGAGTCAATCTAGCGATTTGCATTATCCATGTTATCTGTCTGGTGGTGGAAGCGATCCCCATACAACAGGCGTAGAAATATGCGTAGTCCTTGAATCTAGGCATCAGTGGCAACAAGCTTACTAAATATTCTTTTGTATTTCTTAATGGCAGTTTAAATAATTTGAAATAAACTATATTAGCAATTAATTCTCCGATTGACAGCATACAAGAGTTTTTCAGCCTTATGACTGGTTTTCAGCAATGAGTGCTACTGATATATCAAAAGAAAGATGGAATATTAGTAGCCTGCATGACAACCTAAAAAATGTATGCCGATTTAAAAGGTCTATTGAGAGGAAAGTGAAATATGGTAGCAACATTGGATGATACCAAACGCACTGCGATCGCTGTTAGATTGGCTGATATGAAAGCATATCAACAGCTAATTATTTCTAACGAAGAAAAACTTTTATCACAAGTAAACGATTCAGAAATTCAAAAGCGTCTGCAAGATATGCTTGATTCTGATCGGAAAAACTTGGGTGTTATAGAAACTGTGATCGTTCAGTACGGTATCCAGGGAGAACCCCGTCAGTCAACGCAAACGATCATTGAACAGACTCAGAAAATGATGGAAGGTTCTGAGTTGTCTTTGTATGATAAGTTCACTCAGCACGAACTGCTCAAGCATGGACAAGTGATGGCTGGTATCATGTTGCATAAAGCAGCCCAAGTTGTTGGTGCTGATATTGACTTGGCTTTCGGTCCTCTCAACACAGTGAACTTTGAGAACCGCGCTCATCAAGAGCAACTCAAAGGTGTACTGGAGCAAGTTGGTACTCGTGAACTGACTGGAAAAGACGCAGATCAAGGACTCTGGGCGCGTGTACAAGATGCAGCAGCAGCATTGACTGGGGTTGTCGGTAGTGTAGTAACACAAACTAGCGACAAAAAGGACATGAATGTCCAAGATGTGATTCGCTTGGATCACAACAAGGTAAATACCCTGTTCACCGAAGTTGGCGCTACTGACGATCCTCAAAAGCTCCAAGAGTATTTCGGTCAAATCTACAAAGATCTACTTGCTCATTCTGAAGCTGAAGAGCAAGTTGTATATCCAAAAGTTCGTCCTTTCTATGGTGACAACGACACCCAAGAACTGTATGACGAGCAAGCCGAAATGAAGAAGATGTTGGATGAAATTAAGGCAATCAATCCCGCTTCTAATAAGGACGAATTCAAGAGCAGAATCAAAAGTCTCATGGATGTTGTGGGCGACCACATTCGTCAAGAAGAAAGCACCATGTTTGCTGCTATCCGCAATAACATGAGCAGTGATGAAAGCGAACAGCTTGCTAGCCAATTTAAGCAAGCTAAAGCTCAAATTCAACAAAAAATGGGCGTTGTAAGTGAGTAACTAATGGGTTGCATTATTCCTATTAGTTAGCTAGTGTAAAACCCCATCCTGCGTCAGCTGGGATGGGGTTTTTAGTATTATCCAATTGAAAAGAGGCAAAGCCTCTTAATAATTGTTCCCAGTCTGAGACTGGGAACGAGAAACGAGGGAAGAACGAGGGATGATTAATGCTTTAGCCGTTGACGACTGTACCGCCATTGGGATGTAAAACCTGCCCAGACATATAAGATGAGTCATGGGAGGCTAAAAAGACGTAACTCGGTGCGAGTTCTTCTGGTTGACCTGCACGTTGCATTGGCACTTGTTTGCCGAAGCTAGCAACTTTTTCTTCTGGAAAGGTGGAGGGAATTAGCGGTGTCCAGATGGGACCTGGAGCTACAGCATTAACACGTATTCCTTTTTCTACCAGACTTTGGGACAGCGATCGCGTGAAGGCTACAATCGCGCCTTTGGTCGAGGAATAATCTAGCAGTTGGGGACTTCCCTGATAAGCTGTTACTGATGTAGTGTTGACGATCGCACTACCTTCTTTCAGATGCTTCAGTGCTGCTTTTGTCATGAAAAACATCGAGAAAATATTGGTGCGGAAAGTACGCTCTAATTGTTCCTTGCTAATGTCCTCGATGCTTTGTTGCGGATGCTGTTCACCAGCGTTGTTGACCAAAATATCGAGTTTGCCAAATTCATCTACTGCTTGTTGCACTGCTTGCTGACAAAAGTTTTCGTCACCAATGTCACCTGCAATTGTTACTGCACGACGACCTTGTTCTTCTACCAGACGTTTTGTTTCTTTAGCGTCATCATGTTCGTTCAAGTACAAGATTGCTACATTTGCGCCTTCTTTGGCAAATGCGATCGCAACAGCCCGACCAATCCCACTATCTCCACCCGTAATCAGTGCTATCTTACCTTCTAACTTGCCACTTCCTCGATATTGAGGATCGTCGGCTTTCGGTCGTGGTGTCATTTCTGATTCACGACCTGGTTGTTCTTCCTGATGCTGGGGCGGTTGTAGTTGTTCTTCTGGCATACGATACCTCCTTGATGATTGACTTGATTAAAGCTTGGAAAAACTGCACCAAAACCAAACCTTGGATCTGGATTTGTCCCAAGGCTGATTATGAATAATTGTTAATTTTACTCCTGACTTCTACACATTTATCAACGAGGATAAAGAGCAGAATTACTCAATCAGTTGTATTTTTTGATTGACTGGAAGCACATTAAAGGGAAGAAATTGTCAATAAACCGCAAAAACCGCAACTGTTGATGCCATTAATTAAACTACTAGCTCATTTCTTGTTGCTCAGTCTAGGGGTAGAAACGCTCCGCAAAATTGGCTCGATCTTATGGTGTAGCAAAGGTAAATGTTTGGCGTTATCTTTAATACTTAAGGTTGAGAATTGTTGATTGTTACTTGGGGCATATTTTGCTCAAAATACTCTCAGAGCTAAGATCACAATAACTGGGATCGCAACGGGGTTGAGGGAATGCAAACATTAGATCTAGATCGTTCTATTTCTGATCTGTCAGAGCAGTTTCGACAGCTGCAAATAAAGCTGCGCGAACGCTGGGATAGTGTGGAGTTGTTTGACCAGAGTGATGGTGACATTTTGGTTATTCCCTCCCTCAGCTTAGACCAACGCGAGATCGGCAAAATTGAGGGCGTTCATCACTATGAAGAGCGTCTGCTATTTTCGTTGATTCGGCTGCAAAATCCCCGCACAAGGTTGATATATGTCACCTCTCAGCCTTTGCATCCCAGCATAATTGATTACTATTTGCAACTACTACCAGGAATTCCGTTTTCTCATGCGCGCGATCGCCTGCTGCTATTATCCACTTATGATTCTTCGCTGCGACCGCTGACACAGAAGATTTTAGAACGTCCTCGGTTAATTGAGCGCATTCGCGGGGCTGTGCGACCGGAACAGTCATTCATGATTTGTTACAACACCTCGCCCTGGGAGCGAGAGTTATCGGTCAAACTAGGCGTACCCCTGTATGCAGCCGATCCAGATTTAATGATTTGGGGGACTAAGAGTGGAAGTAGGCAGATTTTTGCCGAAAGTGGTGTGCCGTATCCAGATGGTTGCGATTGTAGCATTTGGAACGTAGAAGATTTGGCTCAAGCAGCTGCCGAGTTATGGGAACGCCAACCACAGCTAAAACGAATGGTGGTAAAGCTGAACGAAGGAATTTCCGGCGAAGCAAATGCACTGCTCGATCTCAGACCAATGCAAATTGCGCCAGGGGAAGCATCCCATCACGAACGGGTAGCAGCAATTAAAGAAGGCTTTCGTTCGATGAGGTTTCAGGCTCAATCAGAGAATTGGGATAATTTTTCCAGTCGGTTTCCCGAATTAGGAGGAATTGTAGAGGCGTTTGTCGAAGGAGAGGAAAAGCGATCGCCTAGTGTGCAAGGTCGAATTACACCCAATGGTAAAGTGGAGATTCTCTCTACCCATGACCAAATCTTGGGGGGACCAGATGGACAAATTTATCTTGGCTGTCGCTTTCCAGCTGATGAGGCTTATCGACTGCGTTTACAAGAGTTGGGGTTAAAAGTTGGCAGGACATTGGCAGAAAAAGGAGCCTTGGAACGGTTTGGGGTTGATTTTGTAGCGGTGCATCAACCAGAGATTAGTGAAAATCAGTGGGATTTTCAGGCGATCGAAATCAATTTACGTAAAGGTGGTACTACCCATCCCTTCATGACCTTGAAGTTGCTGACCAATGGGCGTTATGACCTTTCTACGGGAATGTTTTATAGTCAGCAGGGACGACCAAAATACTACATTGCCACTGATAACCTGCAAAAAGACCGCTATCGTGGGTTACTGCCAAATGACTTGATGGATATTATCGCTTATTATCGGTTGAATTTTGACACTGGGACTGAGACTGGTACGGTATTTCATTTGTTGGGTTGTCTTTCCGAGTTTGGCAAGTTGGGATTGACGAGTATTGGTGATTCTCCCCAACAGGCGGAAGATATCTATCAAAAGGTGATCAAAGTGCTAGATCAGGAAACTAAAACCAGTAAAAGTGTGCTATCGTGTGATAGCCAGCATTGTCTACCTTTTGCTTGGAATGGTGGGGGTTGAGCTGGGAACTAGCAATTAGCAATTAGCTGTTAGCTTTTAGCTGTGGTTGGTAGTTGGTAACTTGCCTCTAGCCTCTTGCCTCCTGGGAACTGAATCTCTATAAGCCTTCACCAAAAGCAATTATTTGATCTACAGTTAAATTTAGATTGGGAAAGAATTTAGATTTGATGCGATCGCTACCTGTAAAGCTTTGAAAGCGATATTCATTTTCTACCAGGATGCTATCAGAAGCAACTAGCTTTCCAATAGAAATTGTGGGTTGTAGAATTTTAGGGTTGCGCTTACCTGGATACCTGTCAAGATGAAACAGCGGATCGACGAGCCATAATTCGCGTACTCCAAAAGCGGCGTACCAGAGTGGTTTATTTCTATAGTCTTCTTCCCAATTGGTGCTAACAATTTCAATCGCTATGCTAGGAGGTTCTGTAAGTACTGCTTGCGTTTGAGTTTGTCGGTTCCAAGATTCTCTGTCTATTGCTATCAAGTCAGGTTTGCGGGTATCCTTCTTACCAAACATCATCACTGGTTTGGAATGGATTAGCAACCCAAGGTTAGCTCTCTTGCTTTCTATTCTTAAAGAGACTAGCAACTCACTACGCAGGTTTTCATGTTTCCCAGAGGGTTCTGCCATAGGTACTACGATCCCGTTAATGAGTTCATACTCTTGTCCTTCAGGCAGATTTAGAGCGAGGAATTCTTCGACAGTGTAGATGTATGACTCGATAGCAGTAACCATAGGGCGAACCTTTGCAGGGTATACTTTATTTTATACTCCTCGAAACATTGCTAATATCCTTGAGAAATGACTGTTATTTGTGTTGAAGTTATTTAATCTTAATAGTTTCTCTGCTGTGCTAAAGCTAGCCTAATCTGGCTTAAACCCGTATTTGTACATCCCCAATTTTTCAGTATTGTTACTGACGGAACCAGCTTGAGCCTCCCAATTTTGAAGAGCATTTTCAAGTAGGGGCTGATTTAAAGCATAGAGTTCGCTGTTGTTTGGTTTGCCTTTAGTTTGAACGCAGAACAAGGTATGGTGAATTGTAAAGCTGCAAAAGCCTGTTTTTTTTTCTGAATCTAGCTGCAATTCAAACCTGTTGGAAAATATTGCCCAATCTCTAATTGCTTCGTCTGGAGATTGCTGCTTGCGAAAGTAAACAAACAACTCGACCGACATACAGGGACTATAGATAGGAATCGGATATTCGTCAATAAACTTTACAACCGTTTTCAAATACTCTTCGTAGGCAACTTCTGGTTTCCATGTCAGAATAAAGCGAGTGTAATGACTCGTAGACCAAGACCAATCTGGATCGTCAATTCTCCTTATTCTTACAATGTTTGATGCCCACTGCAAATTCAAGTCTCCAATTCTATCAGACCAGAATTCAAGTTCGTAGACACGCGCCAGATCTGAAAAAGCCTCCAAAGCATCAGTCATTACTTTAATAAACCAAGTATTAGCTGTCTGAGCACAAACAGATCTGAAATTGAAAGGCTGTTTTATGTGCCATTCAAAAGAACCTACACCATTACTCCAGGTATCAAAGCTCCAGGTATCAAACAGTAAATCGATAGGTAAAGTATGCTCGCTTGGCAAAAATCCATACTCATATGTCCACGTTCCCTGAGTTTCGTTGATGGCTCCGCATTTTTCTTGCCATTGCTTGAAAGCATAAGACACCAAAGGTTGATTTAGATAATAAAGTTCTCTATTATCTCCCTCGTGCGATTCAGAACAAAATAAACTATGATGGACACCAAAACTAAGACCATATTCACAATCCATTAGATCGGTAATAGAAAAGTCACCAAGATATCTAACCCAAGCTCGAACGGGCTGATTTGGAGATTCTTGAGTACGGACATATACAAACATATCCACCTGCAATTCAACTTTATAGATTGAAGCTGGGAACTCTCGAATTGCATGGATGGCATTTTATACATAATTCTCATAAGACTCTCCAGGCTTCCACTCAAGCACCATCCCTTCAATTTCTGATTGGTAGTCTGGAGCAATATAAACTTTCCAAACCCTTGCTAGTTCAAAGAAGGCGTCTAGTGTGTTTTTAGCAGTAGTGGCAAACCAAGAATTAATTTCAGCAGTAGAGTTGGACTTGAAAGGAGGAGGATTTATCCACCAGTAATTATCGCCTGCGTATCGAAAACTCCAAGTATCATACAACGGTTCGATTGGTTTTGCTGTTTTGTCAATTGATTGTTGCATTCCATTTTTCAGTTGGCTTGAATCCGTTGTTACCAGCCTAAGAGCCTGGTAACGAGGAAAGCGGGGCTATTTTTAAGGTAGTTGCAGCGATCGCTACCATCATCATAAAAAATTCATACAACTGAAAGTTGCGTTTTACGGCAATTTAAGCGGCATTTGTGTAAAATCTATAAAGCCTGCATATTTAGCTGGTTGTGTTTCATCCTAATACCAGTGTTATTTTCTGCATTAACCCTAATGACCCCCAGCATCCTCATATCCAAGCACGGGGGAACAAGTTTTGCACTATCTGTGGTTGCCAAATCGCCCTGCAAAATCGCTATATTCCCCTAGAAAGGCTGGGTTCTGGGGGATTCGCTACCATCTACACTGTCTGGGATTTAAAAACGCAAACAGAACAAGTGCTGAAGGTGTTGCTAGAAAGTTCATCAAAAGCCAGGGAATTATTCAAGCAAGAAGCAGAAATTTTGCAGAGTCTGCGACATCCGGCTGTTCCCATAGTCGAGCCAGACGGGTATTTTATGCTGAGTGTGAACAAATCAAGCCATGAAATGCCTTGTCTGGTGATGGAAAAAATCAACGGTCAGACGTTGGAAGATATTCTTGCCAGTTATCCCCAAGGATGTCCAGAGGCGATGGTGATGAACTGGTTTCGACAAGCAGTAGATATTTTACGAGTGTTGCACAAAAGACATATTATTCACCGCGACCTGAAGCCATCTAACTTGATGCTACGTCACCAAACCAATAAGCTGGTACTGATTGATTTTGGTGGAGCAAAAAAAATTCGCTCACTGTCTTGGTCACAGGATAGTTCTACTCGTTTATATTCTCCAGGTTACAGTCCACCTGAGCAATCCCAAGGGCGGGATGTGGAACCAGCAGCTGATTTTTATGCTTTGGGTAGGACAATGATTCAATTGCTGACGGGCAAGTCTCCCTCAGAATTGACAGATCCTGTGACTGGAGAATTACAATGGCGTAAAAGGGTTAGAGTTAGCCCAGAATTTGCTGATTTGCTCGATGAATTAGTACAGGAAGATGTACGCCAGCGACCAAACAATGCAGCAAGAATTCAAAAACGTCTAGGGCAGAGTTCGCCTGGGCAAAAGCAACAGAAGTCTTCCCAACAAGTTTTGCCGCCGCCTCAAACAAAATCGCAACTCTTGGCGGGATTAACTAAACGTCTGGCGACGACAAATCAATTAACTGGAAATATTTACAAGCGATCGCAGCTCTTATTTACCAACCTAACGCACCGTCTTGCTAAAACCAATCGTTTTCTATTCAAATTTATTACCCAGCTAGGACGAGCTTGCATAGATACACTTAGGGCAATGGTGTTTAGTGCGATCGCGGCAAGTGTTGGGACTACAATTGGTTTTGTCTTAGCTTATTTCTCTCCTTTGGGGGATACACTCGCCAGTTTTCTATCTCAACACCTACCCCAACTTCTTCAAAATCCGCAAATTACAGCCCAGTCGGAAATTATTATATTTGCAACAGTAGGGTTAGCAACTGCATGGGGACTGAAAGTTGCTGGGGGATTTGGTCAACGACAGCGCCATATATTCTCAGCCTTGATTGGATTATGCGGCTATGTTTTAGGCTGGTTGTTTTGGCTTGCTGCAACACCCTATTCTCAAATTTGGGGAATAACAGGATTGATTGCTGTTGCAGTTGCTATTCTCACGCTTGGTTTAGGTCTGGGCAGCCGTCAAAGTATTCACGCGGTTGTAACTTCATTTGGTAGCGCGATCGTCTTTGCCAGTCTAGTCAGTTTAAATCTATTTCCAGCCATCATATATCATCTGGCTCCACAACTCCTCTGGCATGACTTTTGGATTTACCTTTCTTTTTTCAGTTTTGTAAGTATCACTCTAAGTTTTTGGCTAGGGATGAGCTACTACATAGTTGTGCCTTGTTTACGGTGGCTGGGTTGGCATTAGAGGAAGGGCAAAGGGGCAAGAGTTGAATTATGAATTATTAATGTAACATTGCTGCATTCATCATTGAGTCCCCTTCCCCCCCTAACAAAGCCCTGCTATCTAGCTAATATTATGATCGAGTACACCCAGCTTCGAGTCTTTGTCTGGTAGCTCCTCCACTAGGACGGGCTATAAAATCGGATTGTCCACATAGCGCTGCATTGGAGCCACTAGAGTCAGGTGGTGTGGTTGCATCCGGTGGTGTGGTTGCGTCCGGTGGTGTGGTTGCATCCGGTGGTGTGGTTGCGTCCGGTGGTGTAGTAGCGCCAGGCGGTGTGGTTGCATCCG
>CAXTYC010000002.1:166546-395274 GCA_964248365.1 uncultured Chroococcidiopsis sp.
GTGGTGTAGGAGCGCCAGGCGGTGTGGTTGCATCCGGTGGTGTAGGAGCGCCAGGCGGTGTGGTTGCATCCGGTGGTGTAGGAGCGCCAGGGGTAGTAGAGGGTGCGTCCTGCACTTGAGACTGAAGTATTGGTTCTTGCGGTTTCGCTTGTGCAGAGAAGCTACCTGTCACTAATAAAGCGAGAACAGACCCAGCTGTCAAAAGTTGCTTAAGCATTAATGTTGTCTCCCTGCTATTTGCCTGCTGTACGAGAAGTTGTAAGTTTCAGCTAAGCTTGACACCTCTAAGCTAGGCAACGCTTATACCATAATGTAGATTCAGTATTGTTGCCTACAGCACATTTAGCATAAGTTTTTATGTAGTTTTTGCTACATTATACTTTCTTAAAACCTTTTATTTACAGAAAGTGAACTTAAATAACTACTTATTTACACTAATTTAGTTGTATCAATTTATGCAGTTTTCGAGGATTATGGTGAAATAAATGATTAGAAAAACTAATCGTATTTATGATTTAGATTAAGCAATGCGAGGCAGGTGGGCAATGCCCACCCTACTGTTTTAAAATTTTGGCTTTTTGGCAGTTGAGGCGACGTGCAATTCTTTAAGCTGCTTGTCATCCACACTAGAAGGAGCATCGGTTAACAAGCAACGAGCCTGCTGTGTTTTCGGAAAGGCGATTACATCTCGAATTGAGTCTTCTTTTGCTAGCAACATCACCAAGCGATCTAAACCGTAAGCTATACCGCCATGAGGTGGTGTGCCGTATTCAAATGCTTCTAGCAGAAAACCAAACTTGTTGTAAGCTTCCTCTAGTGATAAACCGATCGCTTTAAATACCTGTTCCTGAATTTCCCGCTGATAAATCCGCAGGCTACCCCCGCCTATTTCAAAGCCATTGAATATCAAGTCGTAAGCTTGGGCGCGGGCGGTTTTGATATCATTCACGTCATCTGGATGCGGGGCTGTAAATGGATGGTGCAACGCTTCTAAGCGCTTTTCATCTGCATTCCACTCAAACATGGGGAAATCTGTGATCCAGAGTAAGTTAATTTTTTCTGGATCGATCAGCCCCAATTCTCGACCGATAACTTGCCGCAACCGATCTAAAGTTTTGTTAACGGTGTCGGCTGCACCTGCACCAAATAGCAACAAGTGGCCCGGCTTCGCCCCAGTACGACTTAATAGTTCTTGTTTCTGAGACTGGGTGAGGTTGTCTTTAATCGCGCCAATGGTGTCAATTTCACCATCTTCTCGGACGCGAATATAGGCAAGACCCCTTGCGCCAGCAGCTTCCGCTTCTTTAAACAAGTCTCCGCCTGGTTTAATCCGTACATTGGAAATTAGATCGTTACCATTGGGAATTGGTAGCACTTTCACAACGCCGCCGGATGCAACAGATGCCGAAAAGACTTTGAAACCAGAGTCTTTCACCAAATCAGAAACGTTGACTAGTTCCAAGCCAAAGCGGGTATCTGGTTTATCGCTACCGTAACGCTCCATCGCCTCTGTATAGGTAAGACGGGGGAAGGGGTGGGGTAAGTCTATACCCTTGACTGTTTTGAAGATATGACAAACTAAATTTTCGTTCAGCTGGAGAATTTCTTCTGGGGACATGAAACTCATTTCCATGTCCAATTGGGTAAATTCTGGCTGGCGATCGGCGCGTAGATCTTCATCACGGAAGCAACGAGCAATTTGATAGTAGCGATCGCACCCCGAAACCATCAGCAGTTGTTTGAATAATTGCGGTGATTGTGGTAATGCAAACCATTCCCCAGCATTAACGCGACTGGGAACTAGGTAATCTCTTGCACCTTCGGGAGTAGAACGAGTCAAAATTGGGGTTTCAATTTCGATAAAGCCTTGTTCGTCTTCCAGGTAACGACGGATAGCTTTGACAACTTGATGCCGTAATTGCAGGTTACGACTCATGCGATCGCGTCGTAAATCCAAATAGCGATACTTCAGTCGCAGATCTTCGCGCACTTCCTCTGTATCTGCTGTTCCTACTTGGAAAGGCAACTGTTTACGCACAGGATTGAGTAATTCTATCTTGTCGGCGTAAATTTCTACCTTACCTGTAGGTAGACGGGGATTGAGTGACTCCTCTGGACGCTGTGTTACTCTACCAGTAATTTGGACAACGTATTCATTTCGCAGAGCGTTGGCTTGGTTGTAGGAGTCTGGGGTACGCACAGGATCGCTGACAATTTGGACAATTCCAGTGCGATCGCGCAAATCAAGAAAAATTACACCTCCATGATCGCGGCGACGATCTACCCATCCACATAGGGTAACTGTGGCTCCAATATGTTCTGTTCGGAGGTCGCCGCAATAGTAGGTTCGCATAGCTGTTGATTGCTGATTCGGGTTGGCTAGTTGGAAAGCTAAAAATTGACAAAGCCTTCCTATTATCTAGCATTACGCAAGAATAATTCGTAATTGGTAATTAGTAATTCGTAATTTTGAGGGAACAGGGGCGCTTTTGCTAGAGGCGCTTAGGCTAGAGGCTAGAGGAACTAGAGGAACCAGAGGCTAGGGTAAAGGTAAAAGGTAATTTCTCCCCCACCTTCCCTACCGCAAGATGCCTGCGCTACCCTAGATCCCCCTCTCGCCTAAGCGCGATCGCCTCTCGCCACTCAGATGTCTATTGGTCAGAACGGGGGCGTGGGGCTGTGAGAACTTCCCACGCGGCTTTAGCAGCATCAGTTAGGCGATCGCCCAATTGTGCAACTTCCTTAACAACGGACTCCAAGTTTTTCTCGGCTTCCTTCTGAAGTAAGTGCCAAGAATACTCAATGCGATCGCGCTCAATAAGCTGATTACTTTCAATTGCTTCGCGCGCCCGACGCACAGCAGCTAAATACGTCTCGCGGGTAAGTGTTCCAGCAGATGATGCTTCTATCACAGCGCGTTTTCTAATCGCCTCAATCAGTGCTTTTGTTTCCTGCTTGAGATCGTCGCTTTCACCAGACATATGGCTTTCCACCAGTTCATTGGCAGGGGGAATAATTTCAACCATGACCGATGTATCTTCTACATCATCGTTTGTTTGGGAGGTCATATTCTGGGGAGTGATTTCAATTCTTACGGATGTGTTTTCGATATTTGTGTCAGAATTCATAGCTATATCTCCTAGATTGAAAGTTTGTAAATCTTTTCGGGGGGAATTTATCGACGAAATGAAAACTGTGAAGATTTGGGCAATTCTTGCTCTAGCTTTAGTAGTTGCTCAATTCCTGCCTGGGTAGAAGGGTGGCTGGAGAATAATTCGCTCAAAAATTGGCTACCAGAGAATGCATTCACAATTAACAGTGGTTCAAAGGCAGGATTACCACTCATTGGTAGTTGTCGTGCTGCATTTTCTAACCTTTCCAAGGCACGAGCCAAAGCGCGAGGATTACCTGTTAATCTTGCTGAACCTGCATCGGCGGCAAATTCTCTTGTGCGTGAGATAGCTAACTGAACGAAGGTAGCAGCTATCGGAGCTAGGATGACTGTAAACAGTAGTCCCAAGGGGTTAGGCGCATTGCGGTTATCCCATGAATATGGCGTGTACCACAAGCCATAACTGAGCATTTGCGACAGAAAGGAAATTGCTCCAGCGATGGTAGCTGCGACTGCTTGCGTCAAAGTGTCACGATTAGCAACGTGGGTGAGTTCGTGAGCAATCACGCCTTCTAGTTCATCCTCTGGCAGCAAATTTAAGATGCCTTGTGTCACTGCGACGGCTGCGTGTTCGGGATCGCGCCCTGTGGCGAATGCATTGGCTGCTTGGGTGGGGACGATGAAGATAGCTGGCATGGGCAAGCTTGCGCGATCGCACAATCGCTGTACCATTTGATAAAGTCTCGGTGCTTCATTTGCACTTATCGGTTGAGCGCGATATGCTGCTAGGGCAATTTTGTCTGATTGATACCACGAAAACAGGTTGGTGAAAGCTGCCAGGGCAATTCCCACCATTACGCCTGTGCTGCCGCCAATAATCCAGTAGCTAATTGCAATTAACAAGCCGCTCAATAAACCTAACAAAGCGACTGTTTTTAACTGATTTTGCATATTTTGCTCTCCTGATAATGCTGTTTTTGCTTATTATCAGCATTACTTAAGCCGCACTTTGATTCTATCGACCATTCTTCAGATTCGCAGGGTTGATATCCTAACATCCAAGTACGGTTTTACCTACTTAAACCATCCTTTTGGAGCTATAAAATTTAGATTTTTAAGAGATATAGCAGGGAGTAGGGAGTAGGGTAAGAAGGCTTGTAACAATTGTCTTCTAGTAAATTGACTTGTCCTAATCTATCTAGTTACTGCTATAAAAGATATTGCGTCTTGACCATTACTCAGATTTTGCACTAGTGCCGATACCCAAAGAGCCAATCAATTGGCGGACTAATAGCACTCGTCTTATCTTAAAGACTAACTGAGGGTTTAAGTCCATTTCAATGGACTTGAGCTATGAGCTTTGAACTGAAGTTCAAAGCGGAATTTATCGCAGGCGCAAGATGTAAGATTAGGCATATTCAGCCGTAGACAACTACCTACTTACTAATAATATGTTGAAAATGCCTCTATCTGAAGTTGCAAATTAGAATTTATCAACCCAAAAATTGAAATTATTAAGTTTATTCATTTTGTATATTTTAATGCTGCAAAAACCAGAAATTAGCCATCCAATTGTTATCAGTTTAGGGGCGATCGCAGGTGCTTTAAGCCGCTACTACCTAACTTTGTGGTTTGTCCAACGCTTTGGTACGAGTTTTCCCTACGGCACTTTTTTCATCAACCTGACTGGCTGTTTTGCTATGGGTTTCTTTGCCACTCTAGCTTTAGAACGAGTGGATCTAATTTCTCCAGAAATCCGGTTGCTGGTAGCAGTGGGATTCTTGGGTTCCTATACTACGTTTTCCACCTACGGGCTAGATTCTGTTTTACTGCTGGGACGCAACTTTACCGCTGCTGGTTTTTACTGGTTAGGTAGTGCTGTCTTGGGAATTGTCTGTGTGCAACTGGGAATTATGCTAGCGCGGTTGGTAAGGTAGTGCGATCGCCTGATTCCTGATCGCAGTTTAGCCCAAATTTAGAACCTCTCTCCCAGATCCACGGCTAAGAAGCAAACTTGAGCGGATTAACATCTTTTTAATAAAAACTATTGTCAACAAGCCCCATCGTGTTGTAAGCTTGTTCGTCAAGTTATTGAATAATTTTCTCAACAGAGGTGTGGATCTGTGACAACTGCTTTTAAGAGCCTGCTATCACAAGAGCAGAACATCGAGCGAGCCATATTCGCTTATCTACTGTCAATAACATGAAGCATGGCTAGTGTATAGGGGCGAGGGGCAATTAAGAAATTATCCTAATTACTGCTGCTATGGTTTCCCCTTGGCGCAAGAAAGGTGCTACGAATGATGATTTTTATCAAGGTATTTTGATGTCTAAATTACCAGATAGTTTGTGGTTGAATACAAGCCCTTGTTTGCAATGCCTTGATCTGCCACTACTGCGTTACTTGTCAGGGCAAATATCGATTGCTCGGTGGAAATATTCCCAAAGTCAAGATGAAGCTAGTTCTCTAAATGTAGCAGGGCAACTACTACACGACTATCTCCAATCTTACGATCAACCTGTGCATTTGATTGGACACGGCACTAGTGGTTTGTTAGGGCTATTGTATGCCCGTCTATATCCAGAGAAAGTACGATCTTTAACTCTTTTAGCTGTGGGTGTTCATCCCGCCGTTGACTGGCAAGCACATTACTATATTCATCGGCGCGTGTTGAGTCGCAAGGCGACTTTGAGAGCGATGGCATATAACCTTTTTGGCTATCACAATGAATGCACTATTAAAAGGTTAGAAAAGATTCTAGACTCAGATTTAGATTGTTCTTTGTCTGGTCACTCGCTATTTGAGCATCGCAGTATCCTTCCTGGTGGGGTGAAAGTACCGATAATGATTTGTGGCTGCCAAGACGATATGATTGTAGAACCTGATGCCTTGCAAGGATGGCAGCCTTGGTTGAAGTCGAGCGATCGCCTCTGGTTATGTCCGCAAGGAGGTCACTTTTTTCACTTCTTTTACCCCCAGCAAGTAGGACAATCAATTCTTGAGTTTTGGCAATCTCTCTATCAGTTGGACACACTTTGTTCTACTCAAACTTACGCCAGAATTTAATTAAACCAAATCTGAAATTCTTGTGATCGAGTTAAGCTTAGTAACGAGTGTTAGCGTCGCGCATTCGCAATTCGTAATTGTATTGGTGAGCGGTTTTTATCCCCTTTGCTCCCCTTTACTTCCCCAGCCCTCCTTTGCTCTTCCCTAGCCTCTAGCCCCTAGCCCCTACTCCCTGCTATACCTCTGCTTTCATTTCTTCTATTTCAAATAAACTCACAATTACGCCAGCGATGGGAATTGCCAGAAAAATTCCAAGTAATCCTGCTACTCTAGCACCAACTAACAGAGCGAAAAAAATTACTACTGGATTAACATTTATTGAACCTTGCATCACCCTTGGTGAAATTAAATTATCTTGAATTTGTTGCAGTACAATACAAGCAATTAAAACTTTTAAAGCTAACTAAACGCTTTGAGATAGAACAAGCAAAAAAACGATAGTAACTCCTAATGTAGCTCCAATGCCAGGAATTGTATCTAAAACTCCTACTATAGTTGCTAAAATTAATGAAAAAGGTACTTGTAAAATTAAGAAAACAATAAAAGTAGTACTCGTTAAAAATAAAGTTAAAATAAACTGACCTCTCACAAAGCCTAAAAACTTACGTTTTACTATCGTCGCAAAGCGGTTTCGTCGATTTTTAGGGACAATTTTCAGGATAAGTTGCCAAAGTCGTTGCCCATCTAATAGCATAAAAAAAGCAACAACTGCAATTAATATGAGATTAATAAAGTTAGCAAAAAATATTTGGATAGTAGATAAACTATAACCAATTCCAAGGCTTAGACTAGATAGAATCTGGTTTTGTACTTGCCGTTGAATAGCATCCAAGTCAACTACAATATTGCGGTTACGCAGAAACAATTCTAATCGATCTGTCAGGGGGAGGAGAGAATTTAAAAATAATGTTACACTATTAGTTAGTTGTTGCGCTTGAGATACAACTGATAAACCTACTGTAATTGTGACGCTAGCAATTAGCACCAAGCTAAGTAAGAAAACTAAAATAACTGCTATGCTTCGAGGTATAAAACGCTGTAGCCATCGCACAGGATAATTTAGCAAAAAAGCTAAAATTGCAGCAAATGTAAAAATAACAATTACAGTTTCAAAGTAAGCTAAAAGCTGAACAAAAGCCCAGCCAGAAGCAAAAAGTAGTAAGAAGCGAACGAGAGATAAATTATCCAGTTGCTCCCAAAGACGTGGCGGTTTTGGCTCTTGCATACTTGGCGAGGCTATTGATATAAGCGATGTGTTCTCAAGAAATATAATCTTGCGATTAAATCGAATGGGAAACAACGATCTAAAGACAGACTCACATCTTAAGCCGCAGCAAGCTGTTGTACCAGCACGTAGGGTTGAACAATCAGAGTTGAAAATCGCTTAGTGCGATCGCTATTCCAGTCTGATAACTGAGTCAATGTGGGTTTAGCAATCAACGCCTCACTAATCCAATTTTGCACGATCGCTACATCATCTTGTGCGATCGCCACTCCCACATCAATTAAATCTAGTTGTTGAGCCACTACCACCACAGCATCGCGTTTAGCATGAGGAATCAGCCATTCCCACTCTGCCTCATCCAAAGTGTCTGCTAGTTGCGCTCTTAAATCCTGCATTCTAATCGAATCCTTTTAATTGCTGAGTTTAGTCTACCGTTTTCGTAAGTAGTAGGGGAGCAAAGGGGCAGGGGAGCAGGGGGGACAAGGGGACAGAGGGGCTTCAAGGGCAGAGGGGACAAGGGGAGAAAACAACCTCTAGCTATAGCGCCTCTAGCCTAAGTGCCTTTAGCCCCTTTACCGCAATACCTCTTTACCCTTCATCCTTCATCCTTGATTAGCGTCCTAAATCATGCAGTGCCATAATTGCTGCTGCACACTTTTGCGTTACAGCCTGCAATTCGAGCCGATCTGTAGAACTGGGAGGAGCGATCGGCTTGCCAATTCGCACAGTGATCGGGACTGGACGAGGAATGGCAGAACCTTTGTTTAAAATTCGTTGGGTTCCCCATAAACTGACTGGTAACAGTGGGGAATGCGCCTTAGCCGCAAGTAGGGCTGCACCTTTTTTCGGATCTGTAATTCGTCCGTCTGGTGTGCGACTACCTTCTAAATAAACGCCCGTAGCCCACCCATTCTCAAGCGACTTAAGTGCTGCACGAATAGCACTGCGATCGGCTGCTCCTCGACTGACTGGATAAGCACCGTACAACTCGATTCCTTGTTTCAAAATCGGGACACGAAACAGCTCTTCCTTTGCCATATAAGCAACAGGTCGCCTGAGACAACAAGAGAGAATAGGTGGATCAAAGTAACTGGCATGATTACTCACAACCACCAATGGTCCTTGCTGTGGTACATTTTCAGCCCCATAAACCCGTCCCCGAAAGTAAAAATGCAGCATGGGACTAACTACCGAATATTTAAATAGGTAGTAGAGCAGCAGACTGACAAATGGTTCGCGGCTTTGAGCCATACGATTTTGGATTTTTGATTTTAGATTTTGCGAAAAGTTGAGCTAGGGAGGGTGCGGAGGTTCCCGACCTTGTGGCAACAACCGCTTAGTGTCGGTTTGGGTCCCCGAAGTTGCCTCAACGGGGGGAACAGGGCCACGGCACTTCTGTTCGCCAAACTTTTCAAGACGGATTTGGTATTTTCTCCCCCAGCTCCCCCAGCTCAAGATCGCTCCCCCAGCTTTCTTAAACGCCCCTACAATTCCTACTAATTGCTAATAGCTAATCGGGGAAGTCTTCGAGACTACTGACATTTTCTAAGATTAAATCAGGGCAGGTACGTTTAATTAAACCAGTCAGTACTGTACCAGGACCTATTTCTACAACCCGCTCGATGCCTTCTTCGAGCAAGCGCACTGAAGTTTCACGCCATCGCACTGATCCTGTAATCTGGCGGCTCAAATGCTCTTTCAATACCTTTGCATCCATACTTGCGATCGGTTCCACATTAGAAAGTACTGGGATCTGTGCTGGCTTGAAAGTGACAGACGCAAGCACTTGTTCAAACTCGGATGCTGCTGCTGCCATTAAGGGTGAATGAAACGCCCCTGAGACATTCAAGGGAATAGCCCGCTTTTTCTTGACTTGGGATATGACCGCTTCTACAGCTGCTGGTGTGCCAGAAATTACCACCTGAGCGGGACTATTGTCGTTAGCTAGTACAACATCGGGAGTTTGTTGAATTTGTTGTTCGAGTTGTTCGCGGTCAAAGCCAATTAAAGCCGCCATCATACCACCAGCAACACTGTCCATCAGTTCTGCTCGACGTTTGACTAGACGTAAGCCCGCAGACCATTCAAAGACTCCAGCCACATAGAGAGCAGCATATTCTCCTAGGCTGTGACCTGCCACCAAGTCTGGCTGCTGCCCTCGATCGCGCAGCAAGTCTGCCAGAATGCTTTCTATAACATACATACTAGGCTGCGTATAAAGTGTACGCGATATCACGTCATCCTCCCTTTGGCAGATTTCCCCTACTGACCAGCCTAAAATTTCCTCAGCAGCGGCAAATTTGTCTTTGGCATAGCTTAAGTCTAGTAAATCCATGCCCATGCCGATCACTTGCGAACCTTGCCCCGGAAACACCCACGCCGTCTTAGTCATTGCTCAATTGTTATATTCAAAAAAATTTCTCCCCCAGCTTCCCCAGCTCCCCCAGCTCCCCCTGCGGTCACAAAGAAAAGTATTAAACTAAGATCGAGATCACCTTCCCCATTGAAAAACTGCCGCGCCCCAAGTCAAGCCAGCACCAAAACCAGCAGAGGCGATGATATCACCTGGTTTAATTTGACCTCCACGTACAGCTTCATCGAGAGCAAGGGGAATAGAGGCGGCTGAGGTGTTGCCGTAGTGAGCCAGGTTGCTAATTACTTTTGATGGTGGAATAGAAAGACGCTCAGCCACAGCATCGAGAATGCGTTGATTGGCTTGATGTAATAGGAGCCAGTCTACTTGATGTGCGCCTAGATTAGCGCGAAACAAAGCTTTGTCGATGACTTCTGGCACTCGTTGGACGGCAAAGCGGTAAACTTCTTTACCGTTCATAGTGATCGATTGATAAGTGCCGTTACTAACTTCAACACCATCAAGTAGTTGTTTCGGTTGAGCTTGGTAAGCAAGATTGAGACAATCGTTTTGACTGCCATCGCTTTTGAGTTCAAATCCGAGTAGGCGATCGCAATCTCCTGCTTGCATGACTAACGCCCCTGCACCATCCCCAAACAGTATACAAGTGCGGCGATCTTTCCAGTCCACCCAGCGGGAAAGAATATCTGCCCCAATCACGAGGACATTTTGGTAAACTCCTGTTCTGATGTACTGAGCAGCTGTTACCAACCCAAACAAAAACCCAGAACAAGCGGCTGTCATATCAAAGGCTACTGCATTGGTAGCGCCCAAAAGCGCTTGAATTTTACAAGCCGTACCAAATAAGTCATCGGGTGTTGAGGTGGCAAGAATAATTAAATCGATTTGTGTCTCAGTAATTCCTGCCATTGCGATCGCATTTTTTCCGGCTGCCGTTGCGATCGTACTCAAGGACTCCTCGCCTACTGCCAGCCGCCTCTGACTGATCCCCGTGCGGGTTCTAATCCACTCATCCGCCGTATCAACCAGTTGACTCAAACCCTGGTTATCCAAGACTGTCTTTGGTGTTGCCCTTCCGCTGCCTGTAATTACTACCCCTGATTTTTGCACCATGCTTCTCCCAAGATTATGAGTGAGAAGAAAGAGCCAGAAGAATTCGGAATTAGCTAGCCTCGCGCTTCCTCTAGCCCCTAGCCCCTAGCCCCTAGCCCCTCACTCCTCATTCTTCACTACCACTTACTGCTGATTTTTGACCACGTTGATTTTGAAACTGAATTCTTTCTATTACCTGGTTTTCAACTGCATCCTTCGCCAAGCGAATGGCATTAAAAATTGATGGTGCTTGAGAACTACCGTGACTGATAATGCAAATTCCGGCTACACCTAACAACAAGCCGCCTCCATGTTCTGCATGGTCTATCCGCTGCTTGATCCGCTTCAGGTTTGGTTTCAACAAACTTGTACCTAACTGACCGTGTAATCCTTGAGGTAACTCTTCCCGTAGGATTTGCAGCATCACTTCACCCACAGCTTCTGCAAACTTTAGCAATACATTACCAACAAAACCATCGCAAACAATCACATCAAAGCGACCAGAAAGAATGTCTCGTCCTTCAGCATTGCCAATAAAGGAAATTTTAGAATTATCTTGTAGCATTTGATGAGTGCGGATAGCCAAGTCATTACCCTTGCTGTCTTCCTCACCTATATTCAGAAGTCCCACTTTTGGGTCAGTAACACCCAGCACGTATTGACTATAAACCGATCCCATGTAGGCAAATTGCTCTAAAAACTTGGGACGGCAGTCAACATTTGCCCCGACATCGAGGAGTAACACTTGCTTACTGGCAATGATGGTTGGAAACACTGCGCCAATCGCTGGGCGGTCAATTCCCCGCAGTCTTCCTAAGCGCAACAGTGCGGATGCCATAGCTGCGCCAGAGTGACCTGCTGACACGACAGCATCTGCCCGCTTTTGCTTGACTAGATCCATTGCCACGTTGATTGAAGCCTTGGGCTTACGTCTGATACCGCTCAAAGGCTCCTCATGCATTTCAATCGTACCCTCAGCGGGAACGATTTCTAGCTGACCTTGATTGGTCTTGGGAGGCAGGGCAGCTTCAATTTGCTGGGGTTCTCCCACCAGTAATACTTCTACACCCAATTCCTCCCGTGCCCGCAAAGCGCCAGTAACGATTTCGGCAGGTGCATGATCTCCCCCCATAGCGTCAATTGCGATTCGTGCGCGAGTCGTTCCCATTGATGAAAGTTCCAGAAACCTTAAAGATCTTACCAGATGCCTTCCACATAACTATCAACCGATCTTGTGCCCAATCAAGCCATTTTTCTTTAAGTATTGGTTAAAGAAAAATTGTTGACCACAAAAGTGAGTGGGGCAACGTGCGATCGCCATTTTTAGGGCAAAATATCAGCAAGTCGGAAAAAGTGGGGCAGAAGGTTTTAATGACAAATTTAACTCTATTATCTAAAATTGCCGTATTTGATCGATAAGTATTTAATTATCTTGGGAAAAATTAGAAGAATCAGCACTCAGTTCACTGAAGGCTGAAAGCTAATCATTTGATTAGACCTTTAACACCACTACAAGAGGCAAGTGCTTCAATGCTGGATCTAATTGGCTCGGGGTTAGTTTCTTTTTGGCTTGATGTGGCTGGGGTACGCGCCAAACCACTAGAAGCTTTTGAGGTATTGGCGTTGCAGAGTAGTCCGGCTTTAATTGTCGCTCCCGATCCCGATCCTGTCGAGAAAACTACAATCGGGCAATATTTGCACGTGCTAGAAACCGAGGGAATGGCAAGAGCTAACCAAGGAATCTGGATGCAGTCAGGACCAATGCTACTGGCTAACAATAATGGTACTGTGCCTTTGCCTGCTGCCTCGTTAACCAAAGTTGCCACTTCTTTGGCTGCGTTGAAAACTTGGAAACCCGATCATCGCTTTCAGACGTTAATTGGTGCGACAGGACCGATCGCGGGGGGGGTGCTGCATGGAGATTTGGTGATTACTGGCGGTGGAGATCCTTTGTTTGTTTGGGAGGAGGCGATCGCGCTTGGTAACAGTCTCAACTCTTTGGGGATCCATCGCGTTACTGGTAACTTGGTAATCGCTGGCAATTTTGCCATGAATTACAAGTCCGATCCTCTAGTAGCTGGCGAATTACTCAAACAAGCCTTAGACTCTGCCACCTGGAAAGCTGCGGCATTGCACCAGTACTCAACCCTACCTCCTGGTACGAGCAAACCTCGTGTGGTGATTTCTGGAGTTGTACAAGTGCCACTCATTCCCAACCCTAAACAAATCTTGCTATTGCGTCACAATTCTTTGCCTTTATCCGAAATCCTCAAGGAAATGAATGTTTACAGTAACAACGAAATGGCTCAGATGTTAGGCAATTCGTTGGGAGGAGCGCTCGTTGTGGGACACTTAGCTGCTACAGCGGCTGGGGTATCCCAGTCAGAAATTCAGCTAATGAATACTTCTGGACTGGGTGTAAAAAATCGGATTTCGCCTAGAGCCGTTTGTGCCATGTTTATGGCAATCCAACGAGAATTACTTCCCCATCAAATGAGTGTAGCTGACGTGTTTGCCGTCGCCGGAGCGGATCATCGAGGAACGTTAGAAACTCGTCATGTTCCAGCTGGAGCAGTAGTCAAAACTGGTACTTTAAATGATGTGAGTGCCTTGGCTGGAGTGATGCCGACACGCGATCGCGGCATGGTTTGGTTTGCCATCCTTAACCGAGGCTCAGCTATAGAACGCTTACGTACTAGTCAAGACAATTTGCTACAACGTCTAGTAAGACAGTGGCATTTAGCACCAGTCGTTCCTGCTGCTATTACTCCCCACCGGATCGGTAAGATTCCTACCGATTTGGGCGCAGTTAGTCGGAATGACATTTTGTACAGGAGTTAATTCAAGGGTGGCGAAAGCGAGGATAAGATAAAGGGCGATCGCATGAACTACCTGTTTGTTACACTGTATGAGCGAATATCAAATCGAGGATGAGGTACTGGGGTGTTTAGTTTGGGATAGTGAGCTTGAATGGTGGTCTAGCCAAATAGAGATCTTGTCTGGACACTGGATAAATGTGTCTGTTTCCCCAGAGAATACCGATCCATCTGTTATTTTTCAGCGTGTTCGCCACACTCTTTGTGCGATCCTAGAGGTAGAAATTAATCTTCGCCGCTCAACTGCTGACAAACTTCTTAATCTTTATAACACTACATGGAATGACGGGCTGGCAATTAATCAGGAGGAATTTATTAATTGCATCACACTAGATGCAATTACCTTTTCTCCTGACGGTAGTGCCGATCTCTACTATTGTGATGGAGATTTGTTTTGGGGGCATACAATCATCACTGCAATTGATACAGATGGCTGTTTTAAAGACACAATGATTGCTGGGTAATACCAACTAACGTATCAACTAGATCAACAGAAAGTATTACTCTACAGATTGATGCTGTTACAAGTTCAAACCTTTAAATACTGTGTTAAAAGATGGCTAGCAAGTGCTGATCCTCAAGTAAAATCTAAACAAGGGACTACAAACGATGCCAATAACAAAAGTTGACGTGCGTGAAATGCAAGCACGGCTGACAGAATCAATATCACTTGTGGTTGACGGAACTGAAGTAATAGTAACCGATGGTAGTATGCCCCTTGCCCGCCTCGTACCGTTTACGAATGGCACTACTCCAAGGCTAGCGGGTTTACATTTAGGGGCTATCCAAACCAGTGATGATTTCGATCACCCACTTGGAGACGACTTTTGGATTAATGGTAGGTGAAAGTACTATTTGATACCCACACTTTCATTTGGTGGGATAGCAATCCTACAAAGCTTTCTCCTTTTGTTCTTAGCTTGTGTAACGACTCTACAACAACCATTTTATTAAGTGTTGCCAGTGTTTGGGAGATGCAAATCAAGCTGCAATTAAATAAGCTTACCCTCACAATGCCACTGGCTGATATTATCAGCAGTCAACAGCAAACGAATGGCATTGAGGTAATTCCTGTGACTCTCGCACACGTATTAGCATTGCAAAACTTACCAACGCTACACAAAGACCCTTTTGATTGCCTGCTAATTGCACAGACAAATGTTGAAGATGCTATTTTGCTTAGTGCCGACGCAATCTTTGCTCAGTACCCAGTTACAGTATTGTGGTAGTCTTGACTGGGGCAGTAGATCTGCCCTGCGATCGCAATGTTAAGCTGCCCATAGCGCACTTTCGCTATTCTTGCTAACTGATGCCAACTGATATCCAGCTGCTACCCCGCCTAGAAGCGAAATCGAGGCGGGAAAACGGCAAACAGTACTATGTTGATGCTAAAGGCGATCGCCTTCCCAGTGTCACCACAATTCTTAACGCCACCAAACCACAAGAGGATCGAGACAGGTTAGCTTCTTGGCGGCAGCGCGTTGGGAAAGAGGAAGCAAACCGAATTTCAGGCACAGCCAGCCGTCGGGGAACACAAACCCACAAACAAATTCAACGCTACTTACGAGGCGAAGATACTACTTGTCCTGAAGCTAGCCGCCCTTACTGGGAGAGTATAAAACCAGTTCTTGAAAACATTGATATCGTTAGGTTAATCGAAAGCCCCGTTTTCCACTATGACTTGAGCTATGCCGGAGTAGTAGACTGTGTTGCCAGCTACAAGGATATTCCCTGCGTCTGTGAGTGGAAGACAGCCGATAAACCCAAAGGTTCAATCGAGCGCCTGTTTGATTATCCGCTCCAGCTTACAGCTTACTTGGGAGCAGTAAATCATTATTACCAAAATTATGGTATAATGCTCAGTCATGCTCTGCTAGTTGTGGCAATTCCCCAGTTACCCGCCGAGGTGTTTTGGTTTGAAAATGCCGCAATTGAATATTACTGGCAGGAGTGGGAAAAACGAGTCGCGGAATATTGCAGGGGCTAGGGGCTGGGGGCTAGGGACTAGAAGAGGATGGGGGGAAGCTTACAGTAATTCTCACAAGAGTCCCCTTGTCCCCTTTCCCTTTCCCCTTTTCCCTTTCCCCTTTTCCCTTTCTATTATGTCCACCTACTTAAGAAAAAAGGAATGAATCATATCATCCCCTTTTTGTCAACTAGTTAATTTTTAAACTTGTTGCTTACAAAGTCGGCACATATTGAGACTTGTCGGGTACATCAGCGTACTCGGCAAGAATCTGGCGGAATTCTTCACCGTCAATTGTTTCTTTCTCGATTAGGAGATCGACTAAACGATCGCAGGCAGTGCGATTATCTCTAATCAGCTTCTTTGACAATTGGTAGCATTCTTCCACAATAGCGCGGACTTGCCCATCGATGCGAGAAGCGATCGCATCTGAGTATTCTGAGCGGGACATCCAATCACGACCCAAGAACACTTCTCCCTGCTGGCTTTCCAATGACAGTGGACCTAAATCTGACATCCCAAATCGAGTTACCATCTGTCGCGCCATTCCTGTCACTTGTTGCAAGTCATTGCCTGCACCTGTGGTTACTTCTGCCGCACCAAAGATCACAGCTTCAGCTGCTCTACCACCCAAAGCACCTGTAATTCTGGCTTTGAGCTGAGAGCGAGAAATCAATCCTTGCTCTTCGTTAGGAGTAAACCAAGTTAAACCCTGTGCTTGTCCGCGCGGGATGAGAGTAACTTTCTGCACTGGATCATGGTCTTTGAGCAGAGTACCAATTAAGGCGTGTCCAACTTCATGGTAGGCAATTAGCCGCTTGCTCTTGCTGTCTACCAGTGGTGTGCCTTCCATCCCTGCCACTACTCGGTCTACAGCATCGTCAATTTCTAACAAGGTAATCGCGTCTTTACGCCGTCTAGCAGTTAAAATTGCCGCTTCGTTGAGTAAGTTAGCTAAGTCAGCACCTGTAAAGCCTGGGGTACGTCTAGATATTGCTTCTAAGGAAACACTGGGGTCGAGTTTCTTATTGCGAGAGTGAACTTTTAAGATTTCCAGTCGTCCTTTCAAGTCGGGAGCATCGACAATTACTTGTCGGTCAAATCTACCAGGACGCAAAAGTGCTGCGTCTAACACATCTGGACGGTTGGTTGCAGCAATAATAATGATACCTGTATTGCCTTCAAACCCGTCCATTTCTGTCAACAACTGGTTAAGGGTTTGTTCTCTTTCATCATTACCCCCACCAATTCCAGCTCCCCTTTGTCTACCTACCGCGTCAATTTCATCGATGAAGATTAGACATGGGGCGTTATCTTTGGCTTTTTTGAATAAGTCGCGGACACGGCTTGCACCCACACCCACGAACATCTCGACAAATTCACTACCAGAGATACTAAAGAATGGTACACCAGCCTCACCTGCGATCGCTTTTGCTAGCAAAGTTTTACCTGTTCCAGGTGGTCCCACCAGTAGCACACCTTTGGGAATTCTTGCTCCTACTGCTGTGAACCGTTCTGGCTGTTTGAGGAAGGTGACGACTTCTTGCAGTTCTTCTTTGGCTTCGTCTATCCCAGCCACATCATCAAATTTGATGCCTGTTTTGGCTTCCATTTGGAATCTGGCGCGGGATTTGCCAAAGTTTAGAGCTTGACCTGGACCGCCTGGAATGTTGCTAGAGCGACGGAACAAGAAGAATAATCCACCAATCAACAGAATTGGAAAAATTAGATTACCTAATAAACCCCAAACTGCCCCGTCATTACGCATCGGGTGGGCATCAAAGCTAACGTTTGCCTCTTTGAGCTTGGAAATCAGTTCAGGGGCATTATAAGGAAGATCTACCCGTAACCTTTGTACACGATTGTCAAGTTCTGGATCAATGGCTTCGACAATTGCCGTCCGCCCACCTTCGTAAAGATCTACACTGGTGACTCTACCAGCATCCACGTATTCCAGAAACCGACCATAAGTCATCCGAGTACTGGCTGTGTTCCTACTCGCCTCGGTGGGAGTAGTAGCAAACGCTCCTTGCCAGAAGAAAAAGCCTATCACTAGAGCTGGTAATGTCCAAAGTACCAGGACTCTCCACGAAAATTTCATCAGTTAGTTGCCCTTAAATGTAGATACAACAATTGAGTTTAAGAAAGCTGTTAGCTGTTATCAGTTACCAGTTATCAGTTACCAGTTATCAGTTACAGCTAAAAGCTAAAAGCTAATCGCTAATCGCTTTTATTAACTTGCTTGGCGCTGACTCAGATTCGGAATTACCTCCTTTGTGTCTGTTTCATCCCAAGCTTTAGAACAATTACCCAGTTGTTAGCTACCGTAATGGGAATTTATCAAGATGTCAGAGTGAATCTTAATTAAATTTAACTTAATTTTAAGCGATCGCACCACTAAAGAGCAGAGGAAGCAAAGGGAAAGCTTGAAGGTTAAAGGCTAAAGGCAAAAAGGGACTCGGGAAAGGGTAAAGGCAAAAGGGTAAAGGATAAAGGAAATTCATAATTTCTCCCCCAGCGCCCCCAGCGCCCCCAGCTCTCTTCTCGCCTCTTGCCTTACACCACTAACAGTTTACTATTATTAAAAGATGTAAATAAATGTAAATAAAATTATGCAAGATAAGGTTGTTGTAGTAGTCGGTGCGACTGGTGGCATTGGTTCAGCCTTAACTCATAAACTTGCGCCGATGGGAGCGAGTTTAGTACTAGCAGCCAGAGATAGTAGTGCTTTATCGACTTTGGCGGCGCAATTACCAGCAAGTGAGCTTTTAACCGTTCCTTGTGATATAAGCGATCGCAACCAGGTAGACACATTGATGCAAAAGACCATTGCCTCTTTCGGTAAAATTGATGTTCTGGTAAATGCGGCAGGAGCTGGAATATTAAAACCATACAGCAATCTCGAACCTGCTGATTTAGAGGCAATGTTAGATGTAAACTTGAAGGGCAGTTTTTATACCTGTCAAGCAGCAGCCGAGTTGATGCAGGAGCGTAAAAGCGGTCACATCTGTAATATAGTGGGAATTTTAGGCAAGCACTCAATGTCAATGGCAGCGGCTTACTGTGCTTCTAAATTTGGTGTTGTCGGTTTGACCAAGTGCATGGCAGAGGAACTCAAGCGCTTTGGCATCAAGTTCACTCTATTCTACTTCGGTGGAGTAAATTCTCCTTTCTGGGATGACGTACAGATCAAGGTAGACCGGAAAAAAATGCTCAGCCCTGAAACTGCTGCCAATGCTATTTTGTATGCTCTACAAGCCGAGCCACAAGCTGTACCAATGGAAATTAATATTCAGCCAGAAAGTCACTTATTTTTCTAGAGGCTAGGGGCGCTGGGGCGCTGGGGCGCTGGGGTGAGAGGCTAGTGGCTAGAGGTGAGAGGCTAGTGTACCCCTTGTCCCCTTGTCCCCTTTCACCCTTCAACCTTTATCCTTCAACCTTCATCCTTTTCCTAGCTTCTGTACAGGTTTCTTGCTTAAGAGTGACCAGAAAATTCAGTGAAACAGGCAAAATCTACAATCAGATAAGCTGTTGTGCTGGATTTTCAAAAGTTATGGAAATTGATCACGTTCACTTCTACGTAGAAGATGCCAGAGCGTGGCGTAACTGGTTCGTTCACAAGTTAGGGTTTCAGGAACACGCCAGTGGCAGCAGTGCTAGTCATACCTGTACAGAAGTAGTCAAGAGTGGAGCAATATACTTTGTCCTATCTTCACCCCTAACACCACTTAGTCCAGTAGCAGAGTTTTTGCGTCACCATCCGCCAGGGGTAGCAGATGTAGCTTTTCGCGTCTTGGATGTCGCAGCAGTGATGCAGCAGGCGGGGGCGTGGGGCGCTCAAGTCCTTCAACCCATCCAGCATCAACAAGGCTGTAAATGGGCAAAAATCAAGGCTTGGGGTTCTTTGACTCACACGCTGATAGAAAGGCTTGAGGCAAGAGGAAAAGCAGAGGAGCAGAGGGGCAGAGGAGCAGAGGAGAGAACTGGTTTCAATTTCCCCCCTGCACCCCTGCACCCCTGCACCCCTGCACTCTCTTTCACTGGCATCGACCATATAGTATTAAACGTTGCTGCTGGTGATTTAGATCGTGTTGTTGCTTGGTATGAAAATGTTCTGGATTTTCATTCTCGGCAGTCGTTTAAAATTCAAACTGATCGCTCTGCCTTGAATAGTCAGGTGATGGTTTCCCATAATAACTGCGTTCAATTCCCCATTAATCAACCAGCATCACCTAATTCTCAAATTCAAGAATTTTTGGATGCAAATCGTGGTGCGGGAATTCAACACATTGCTTTACAAATACCCAAGATTGTGCAGGCGATCGCGCAATTTCGCTCTTGTGGTGTACCCTTCCTCCCCGTTCCTCCTAGCTATTACACCCAACTACAATCCCGTCAAGGACTACCACTGGGGGCAGCTCAATTAGAGGAAATTGCTCAGCAGCAAATTTTAGTTGATTGGCAAGACACTAATCCCCAGGCTGTGCTGCTTCAGACTTTCACCCAGCCTATTTTCTCCCAGCCTACCTTTTTCTTTGAAATCATCGAGCGTCGCTCCCAAGCAGTAGGCTTTGGTGAAGGCAATTTTCGCGCCTTGTTTGAAGCAATCGAACGCGAACAAATTAAACGCGGCAGCATTTGAAGGGTAAAGGGGAAAGGGAAAAGAGGTATTGCGGTAAAGGAGAAAGGATAAAGGAGAAAGGATAAAGGTTGAAATTTTACACTTCCAACGAAATACTTCATACTTGTTCTCCCCTTTTCCCCCTCTCCCCCTCCTCTTTCCCTAGCCCCTAGCCTCTTATATTAGTAATTCCAAATTCATTCATCAAAAATTCAAATCTATAAGCTACTAGTATCTAGGCTATTGTGTTAAGTAAAGTAAATATTTCCTATGCTTATGATAAGGCTGATTACAGATTTTGATGGACCGATTATTGATGTCTCAGAACGCTACTACCAGGTTTACCAATTTTGTTTGGAAAAAAGCCGTAACCCTCATCAGCCCATAAAACAGTTAAGCAAAGCCGAATTCTGGGAATTGAAGCGATCGCGTGTTCCAGAAAAACAAATCGGTATTTTATCTGGACTTGACGAAACTCAAGCTGGGGCGTTTGCCCAACTGCGACGGCAAACTGTACATACCGAATCCTACTTTAAATATGACACCCTTGCCCCAAAAGCAGTAGCCGCCCTAGAGAAAGTACAACAAGCCGGAGTTGATTTGGCTGTAATGACGATGCGCCGAGTGCGAGAGTTAGATTATGCCTTCAATCAACACGATTTAGGTAGATTTTTTCCCAGAAATCGGTGTTATTGTCTGACCAATGACTACGTAAAAACCCGTGACGTTGATGATAAACCTTTGTTAATGGAAAAAGCTTTAGTCGAACTTCCTCCCGCTAGTGATACTTGGATGTGCGGGGATACAGAAGCAGATATCATTACCGCCAAAAATCATGGCGTGAAGGTGATGGCGGTGTTATCCGGGATTCGCAATCGCAATTCTCTCGAACATTACCAACCAGACTTGATTGTTAAAGATTTGAGCGAGGCAGTAGATGTAGTTCTCAACTCCTCGCTTGCTCAAATAAATTAGGCGATCGCCAGCCTCAACGCAAAAAGCTAGTAATTATCCACAACAGAATAAACGTAAACACAGTAGAAAATTGCTCAACCGTCAAATGGATGCTTGCTATTTGCGGTTGCAGCAAGCTACCCAATAGCCCACCACCAATTAAGCCTGTAATCAGGCTCACAGCAGTCAGCAGGACGGCACGACCAAATTTTTGCTCTTTGCGATTGAGAAAATAAAGACTAAATCCGACTCCTACCACCAATACTAATTGCAAAATCTGAGTTCCCCCACCTGTATAAAATACACTTATACAACTCAGAGCTAAAAATAAAATTCCAGACAACAGAATTTCTGTTGAACTTGGGGTATCTCGCAACTCCTGAAGCCATGAAGGAGATTGTTGTGCTGGGGGGGGACTTGCTTTTGGAGGCGATAAAGCAATATTCTCTGCAAACCGGATACCTTCTGGCACTTTAATCTTTCCTTCTTGGCGTAACCGCAGACGCTCCATTAGTATGGCATCGTAAGCTGCTTCTACAGCTTCTAAAAGCTGCGGATCATCGCTGCACTGCTTTACTAGTCGAGTGCGAGCCTCCTGAATTTCATCAAATGTCGCTTCTTCTGTTAACCCAAGCTTGTCGTAGGGACTTTGCTCGCTCATGTGATTTTATCGCCTCAGCCTCAGTCAGGGGCAGCCTGTAGAGGAAAATGACAACAATCTTTTGGTGTTTGTTTGTATAAAAGACCTGCGACGCAACCCGCTTGGATTTGTAAAATCTTCCATGATGGCTGCCTTTGTGTCCTTTGTCATTTGGACTTTGTTAAGAACTAATGACAAATAACGACATTCAAAGCAGTATTTCATGACTCTTATGGGATTGCGATCTTGACAAGTCTATTCCTAATAGCATATCACCTATTGGTTTCATCTACTGGTAATGACTTCCAATAGTTACCTTAATTAATATGATAGTAACAGATCGATATGTGTATTGAGGGTAATTGATTGGAGCTTTGGGTTACTTAAGGACTAACAGAGCCGGACACCCAGCGCTTCAGTTAAAACGCTCAAATTTGATGTATTAAAAAACACAGCTATTCAAATACTACCCTTGTGCGATCGCATTTTCCAGGTTAGGAAAAATGTTTCTAAAAAAGCAACGCTTGTTAGATAATTACCTGAGAAGCTAATCATTCTGCTTAAAAATACACGAATCTAGGCGAACTCAAACTTTTACAACAGCTATAGTATCGTTCTACACTAGCTCTACAATTCCAATCAGGATGGGATTAAAGTATATTGAACTACAAATTTTTACCTAATAGTTGGCATTCCGAAAATATCGATTAATAATTGTCATAGTGTTGTAGCTCCGGTTCTAACGCTGCTAAGTTGCCCCTTTGGCTGTTTATACTCCTCTTTTTCGTGCAAAGTAATGCATATGGCTCACGCCAAGATTCTAGTCGTTGATGATGATCCATCAATCCGAAACTTAATCCAACGCTTTTTGAGCAAGCAGAATTACCAGGTGGAGTCTGCCGAAGATGGTAAGACTGCTCTAGCTGTGTTTGAGCAATTTAACCCAGATTTAGTGATTCTGGATGTAAACTTACCAGACACAATCGGTTATAACCTCTGCCAAGAGATGCAAAACCGCACCAAAGTTTTTGTTCTGATGTTGACTAGTCGAGCAGATGAAGCGGACAAAATTCGAGGCTTTTCGCAGGGTGCAGATGACTATCTCACTAAGCCGTTTAGTCTAGGGGAGTTGGAAGTTCGAGTAGGAGCAATTCTAAAGCGCCAGCGAGTTGTGACTACAGCAGAAAAGCAACGTCTGGTTTTTGAGAAGCTCGTGATCGATCCAGAGCGGCGGGAAGTAACAATCGACAACCAGCTTATACCCTTAACTGCGCTTGAATTTGACCTATTGCGTTTCTTAGCCAGCCATCCAGGTCGAGTGTGGCGGCGCTCGGAGTTAATTCAAGAGGTCTGGGACTACGAATATGTGGGAGATCAAAGAGTTGTCGATGTCCATATTGGTCAAATTCGCAAGAAAATTGAAATTGATGCAGCTCAGCCAATCTTAATTCAAACAGTGCGCGGTGTTGGTTACAAGTTTGAAGCTCCCAATAAAGCTAACAAAAATCAGCACTAAGAAATTGATGAAGTATGAAGTATAAAGGATGAAGTATGAAATGTGAAGTTAGAAGTGTGTAAGCGTTGCGGCGCGATCTTCGCAGTGTGAAGTGTGAAGTTAGAAGGAGTCAGGAGTCACAAGTCAGAATTAATGATTCTCCCCCTCTCCCCTTTTGCCTCGGTCGCCCCTCTGCTTTTCCCTTTCCCCTTTCCCCTTTATCCTTCATCCTTCTAGAAGACCCAAGCTTGCTTATAACTGATAATTTTGCTGTCTATTGTTTGTCTAATAGACGTATTGCATGAATTCAAACGGTTATAGGTAGCTCAGGGTTTAATTAAAATATTTATTGTCAACGCAAGTTTTTTGGTGAACCCTTGCTACGCGCACACTTCGTGCAAGAGGTCTAATGTCTATGACTCAACTAAACGTCGCTGCGTTCGTCATAGCCACACTTTATGAGTGGTAAAAGAGAGTTTCTAGGTATACACGAGCGGCACGGCGATCAGTGTTGCCATTTTGCAGTAAAAACAGTGATAGCGCTGCTGTGAATACTCGATCTTGATCCCAGTCGGGATGGGTTTCTAAGTACCATTTGAGCGATTCGTGCAATTGTTCGGGAATCTCGGTCAGTATACTAACGGTGGCGTTCATTGGATACCTCTTTTAGAACAGGTAATTTTTACAAGGCAAGCTTTTTTCCACAAAAGCGAAAAACCCAGGGTTTACAACCATAGCAACCCCAATCCAGCGGTAAAAGCATTACCTCTTTCCCTACTACCGATAACGGTTGCACAAACTGCAAAGGGATGTCGCATCATTGTGCAGCAAGTTTCACTACCCCGTCAATGCTGCGAAATGTTACAACTGCTTTGATGAAAAAAAAATGCTGACGATAAAATAAGCCTTTTAGCCGATTATGTGTTACTTTCCTTAACAATATCTGCCTTGTTCTGGGTGCTTTAACTGTATAGTCAGAAATTCACAGTTATTGTGGTAAACCCAAACTTGCCGTTACAGCTTGTGGAAAACTTTGACAGGTGCTGTGGAAAAAATTCGATCACTTGTGGAAACAGTGGGGAATCTGTGGGGAAAAATTGGGATAAAAATAAGAATTGCAAACTAGGGGTGAGAGGAACCAGAGGCGAGAGGAACTAGAGGCGAGAGGAACTAGAGGCTACAGGCTACAGGCGAGAGGAACTAGAGAAAGGTGAATTCTCCCCTTGTCCCCTTGTCCCTTTGTCCCCTTGTCCTCCCCTAGCCCCTAGCCCCCAGTCCCTAGCCCCTAGTAATATGCTAGATTAGGCAATCACATTCAAAGGTCTAATGGCAGAAACACTATTTTTTAACGCCCTGCGCGAAGCCATTGATGAAGAAATGGCGCGTGACTCAACTGTATTCGTTCTTGGGGAAGACGTTGGTCACTACGGCGGCTCGTATAAAGTTACAAAAGATTTATATAAAAAATATGGCGAACTGCGGGTGCTTGACACTCCAATAGCTGAAAACAGCTTTACTGGTATGGCAGTGGGAGCAGCAATGACTGGCTTAAAACCAATCATTGAAGGCATGAACATGGGCTTTTTGCTCCTTGCCTTTAACCAAATCTCCAACAACGCAGGAATGTTGCGCTATACCTCCGGCGGTAACTTCAAAATTCCGATGGTAATTCGGGGTCCTGGCGGTGTAGGACGACAGCTAGGTGCAGAACACTCTCAGCGACTAGAGGCTTATTTTCAAGCAGTTCCTGGGCTAAAAATTGTCGCTTGTTCCACCCCTTATAATGCCAAGGGTTTGCTTAAATCCGCCATTCGTGACGAAAATCCCGTCTTGTTCTTTGAACACGTTCTTTTATACAACCTGAAAGAAGATCTGCCAGAGGAAGAATATACGCTACCGCTCGATCGCGCCGAAGTCGTGCGAAAAGGCGAAGATGTGACTATCCTGACCTACTCGCGGATGCGTCATCATGTGCTTCAAGCAATCAAGACGCTGGAAAAAGAAGGTTTTGACCCAGAAGTTATTGACTTGATTTCTTTAAAACCGCTTGATTTTGACACCATCGGGGAATCGGTGCGGAAAACTCATCGAGTGATTATCGTTGAGGAGTGTATGAAAACTGGAGGTATTGGAGCAGAATTGATTGCTTCGATTAACGATCGCTTGTTTGACGAATTAGATGCTCCGGTTTTGCGGTTGTCTTCCCAAGATATTCCCACCCCCTACAATGGCGCTTTGGAAAGACTGACTATTGTACAACCAGAGCAAATTGTCGAAGCAGTGCAAAAGATGGTAGCACTACAAGTATAGTGGAACCAGTGGAACCAGTGGCTAGAAAAGAGCAGGGCGAGCTGAAGACCGCCCTGGAAGTTGAGGGATCTCAATACCGCCTAGGAAGCCCAGGGAGAATTCCCCATCCAAAGTCACGCCACTTTGCTTGTTTCGGGAAACCCGCGATTGCTTGTGGCTCCAAAATCTATGCCTCCAAAATCCCACTGGTTCCACTGGTTCCACTGGTTCCACTAGAAAAAAGGGTTATTATAGCATTTGTTGCAGCAAAATCTGGTATGCAAAAACAGCGATCGCTATTGGCTTTGATCATCGTTCTTGTCATCGCAGCTATTGTGGTGATTGTCCAATTTCCAGTTGCTCTGGGATTAGACCTCCAGGGAGGCTCTCAGCTAACTATTCAGGTGAAACCTACCCAAGAAATTAAACAAATCACCGAGAAAGAGTTAGAAGCGGTTAAAACTGTAGTTGAAAATCGGGTGAATGGTTTGGGAGTGTCTGAACCAGTGATCCAGACAGTAGGACAAGACCAAATTCTTGTCCAACTACCAGGAGTGAACGACCCAGCACAAGCAGAAAGAGTACTAGGGGGAGTGGCACAACTGGACTTTCGCCGCGAGAGTGCAGATGCAAAAGCATTCCTGAATGTGAGAGAGCAAGAACTCAATCAATTACTGAGCAAGCAGTCCACGTTGGATCAGAAGAAAGATACAGAAGCGATCGCTGCTAACAAAGCTGCTCTTGAGGCGAAACAAAAAGAAATTGTCCAATTGTCCCAAAACCTGTTCGAGAAGACTGGTTTAACTGGCAAAAGTCTTAAGTATGCCGATGCTCGACCCTCCCAGTATGGTAATGCTTGGAGTGTGGGGATTGAGTTTGATGCTAGGGGAGGTGAATTATTCGCTCAGCTAACTAAAGACTTGGCAGGGACAGGACGTAGACTAGGCATTTTTCTAGACAATAAACTAATCAGTGCGCCTGTCGTTGGACAAGAATTTGCCTCCACTGGCATCACTGGCGGTAAAGCCGAGATTACAGGCAACTTCAATGCTCAATCCGCAACCGACCTAGCCCTACAATTGCGTGGTGGCTCTTTACCTGTACCAGTAGAAATTGTCGAAAACCGGACGGTGGGGGCGACCTTGGGACGAGACAGTATCCAACGCAGCATCTATGCTGGGGTTGGGGGTTTGGCTTTCGTACTGATTTTTATGGTCGTCTACTATCGTCTACCAGGACTGATTGCTGATGTGGCTTTAGTTATCTATTCCCTACTCACATGGGCGGCTTTTGCCCTGTTGGGCGTTACCTTAACTCTTCCAGGCATTGCTGGATTTATTCTAAGTATTGGGATGGCTGTAGACGCGAATGTACTGATTTTTGAGCGGACACGGGAAGAATTACGAGCGGGGAAATCTCTGTATCGCTCGGTTGAATCTGGTTTTTACCGTGCCTTTTCGAGTATTTTAGATAGCAACGTCACGACATGGATTGCTTGTGCTGCCCTATTCTGGCTAGGTTCTGGTTTGGTGAAAGGCTTTGCTCTGACTTTGGCTTTGGGGGTGGCGGTGAGTATGTTTACAGCAATTACCTGTAGTCGGACGTTCTTGTTTTTGGCGATCGCATTACCAGCTATCCGCAAACCAGAACTATTTTGTCCAAACCTGCCAGCATCGAGAAAGACACAGGGCGCAGTATGAAATTTAGTGTAAACAAACAGCGATCGCTTTGGTGGGCAGCTTCTATTGCCATCATCCTGGCTGGTTTGATTGCAATGGTAATATCTTGGCAATCTATTGGTACACCCCTACGCCCCAGTTTGGATTTTATCGGTGGGACACGTTTGCAATTTGAACGGGATTGTACTAAACCTGGTAACTGTGATAAACCGATTGATATCACAGCAGTTCGAGAAGTAGCTAGAACCGAGGGGCTGGGTGATAGCAGCATTCAAGCTGTGGGTAACAACGGTATATCAATCCGCACAAAAAACTTGAATGTTGAAGAGCGTACCAAGTTACAAAAAGCTCTAGCTGAAAAAATCGGAGACTTTGATCCCAAGAAAACCCAAATTGATACGGTAGGACCAACAGTTGGGCAACAGTTGTTTACATCGGGAATAATAGCTTTAATCGTTTCCTTTGCTGGCATTATTATCTATCTAAGTCTGCGCTTTCAGCTGGACTATGCCGTATTTGCCATCATTGCTCTGTTTCATGATGTTTTGATTACTGTTGGCATTTTCTCAATTTTAGGTTTGGTGCAGGGCGTTGAAGTAGATAGCTTGTTTATTGTCGCCCTGTTAACGATTACAGGTTTCTCGGTTAACGATACCGTAGTGATCTACGATCGCATTCGAGAAGTGCTGAGTTTGAACCCAAATCAGCCGATCAATAAGGTTATAGATGATGCTGTTAATCAAACCCTGGGAAGATCGATTAATACCACATTAACCGTACTGCTAACTTTATTTGCAATCTTCTTATTTGGGGGAGAAACCCTAAAAAACTTTGCCTTAGCTTTGATTATTGGCTTCACGATGGGGGCGTACTCTAGTATTTTTATTGCCAGTACTTTATTATCTTTGTGGAGAGAACGCACTGGACAATCTCAAAGTATGGCTGCGATCGCATCAGAGAGCAGCGAACAGTAATCAATTAGCTTTTAGCCATTAGCTATTAGCTATTAGCTTTTAGTAAGCGCTTTTAGCGAGTAGCAACTGATAGACTAATGAATATCAAAGATCACCATCTGCAAGGGAACTATGGTTCAGCGCTTGGTTAACAGCTAAGAGCTAACAGCGCACCTGCTAACTGCTAATTGATAACTGTCTATGGAGCAGCCTTTGTCATCGGATGAACTTGACCCCATCTTTAAGCAGCAAGTGCAAAAACTATATCAATTAATCGTCTATGGAAGATGGTTGGTAGTAGTATTGCTCTGGCTTAGTGTTGGTTCTATAAGCTTGTGGGGTCTACGTTCAGAAATTGCTCTGTGGCTGCAATACTTCACCTGGGTAGCAGTAAGATTTGGTCTTTATTACAATCCTCTATCAACGCTTGGTCTAACTTTTTGCATCGTTATGACGATTTCTGTCATAATTTGGCAAATTCGCAATATTCTGTTAGGACTACCGCCCCAAGAACAGCGGCGTTTAGAGCAGCAAGTTCATAAAATTCGTCAGCAAGGCGCAACTCATCCACTGTGGAGGTGGATTTGTAATTAGGGGCGCTTAAGAGGGTTCCAGGGGGGGAAAATACTTCTGACTACTGACTACTGACTTCTGACTCGGAGTTGAATGTTAAGGTTTGCTCATATTAGGTAGATGCGATCGCGCTAGTATATTGCAAAATGTAAATTAAGATTGGTATAGATACTTTTTAATTGAGTACTGATGGATTGTAGTCATATTCAGTTCTGTGATCGCAAATCCCAAATCGACCTCAATCAACTGCAAGCGCTGTTCCAGCTAGGAGCTTTCTGGGCGCAAGACCGCAGTGTTGAAGATTTAAGTATCGCCATTGCTAACAGTGAACCAGTAGTTAGCGTTTGGAATGGCGAGCGATTGATTGGTTTTGCTAGAGCCACAGGAGATGGTATCTACCGCGCTAACATTTGGGATGTGGTAATTCACCCAGATTATCGTGGTGCTGGACTAGGGCGCAAGTTAGTAGAAACTGTCTTGACTCATCCCCGCATGAACCGAGTAGAGCGGGTTTACCTAATGACTACTCACCAGCAAAGCTTCTACGAACGAATTGGTTTTGAGTGCAATTCGAGTACTACGATGGTGCTGTACAATCAGCCTTTGGCTAGTCCCCTTCCAGCGACACAGACGCAGTTTCAGGTTCAGGAATCATTAGGGGGATAGTTAGCTGTATCCGCGTTTGCTCGTTTGTATCCGCCGCATCGGGAATAAAGACAATCTCCAGGCTACCCTGCATTAGTTCCAAAAGTGTCTGAGTCAGCAGTAGAGACATTCCAAATGAAGGAGCGGTATTTTTAAGTACTGACTGTTTAGATTGTAGGGTTTGAAGGGAATCTACTGGTTCCGACCAAATAGTAATTGGTAGGTTGACATCTAACCAAATTTGTGCATAGTTTTGGGAAGAATTGGATTTTGCATCAGCAGCCATTGGAGGACTCGACTCGTTCCCAGGCTCAGCTTGGGAACGAGAGTAGGCGGATGTAGAACAGGTAGAAACACAGATACTGCCTTCCTCCATCTGAGTTAAGCAAGTGTCGAGTAAATTTAGTAAGGCTTGTCGTAGCCACCAAGGATCAGCTAAGACATAAATTTCTGATTCAGGCGGTGATAACTGAAGACGAATATTACGATTGGCTGCTACCAGATGAGTTGAATTATATACTTCTGCTAAGACGGCAGCTAATTGCAGCGGCTGAATTTCTAATTTGCTATTACCATGTTCTAAACGAGAAACTTCCAAAATTTGATCGATTAGGTCGATCAATTTGAGTGCAGAGGAGTTAGCCTGGGCAATAAAAGTACGCTCTTCAGCTGGGTCATCACATAAATCTGACAGAATTAACTGATGCAGACCAATTAGACTATTAAGAGGCGATCGCAACTCATGGGAAGTCCGCGCCAAAAACCCAGCTTTAAATTTGCTCATTTGGTGTGCAAGCTGGTAGGCAATTTCTGTTTGCTTTAGTTTTTCTGTCAACTCGGACACTTCTTGAGTAGTGGAACCAGTGGGATTTTGGTCACGCAAAGACGCAAAGGCGCAAACAGACGAATTTTCTTTTGCTCCCCCAGCTCCCCCAACTCCCCCAGCTATCTCAATGGGTATTCTTTGGTTGGAAAGAGAGTTTGACCTAACAAACAACCAACGACTACCTACACCCAATCCTATCCCTATCGCTAAATATATCCAATTACTCCAGATCATTATTCCCTCACACTTCACACGCACAACTCTTTACTTTGTGAGTTAACAAAGACAAAACTTGTAGTCAGGGGTGTCGAAAAAAAATACCGCTTGGGAGAACAATTAACGCCCAAAAAAAGCACCCCTACAGAAAAACTGCTCCTTGGCGCAAAATTTCCCAATTACTACCCGTCCATTTAGCTACAGTGGAGGGAACGCCAATTACAGAATTTTCTCCTGCTAATTCTGGTATTTGGAGAGTGAGGACACTGGGAAACTTTGCGGCAATTTCTGCCATTGTTGTCAGAGGCGGCTGACCTGACAAATTAGCGCTCGTGGTGGCAAGTGGACCTGTTTGCGATAGGATGTTTTGGGCGATCGCACAATTTGGCACTCGTAAACCAATTGTAGTTGGATCGGTAGGATTCATGACCAGAGGAACGCGATCGTTTGCAGGTAGCACTAGAGTCAAGGCTCCAGCCCAGTAAGAAGCCGCCACTTGCTGCCAAACTTGCCATTCTTCCTCACTTCCCATAACAAAATCCCACAGATCATCTGCGATCGCTCCCATCAAGATCAACGGTTTATTTTGACTACGTTGCTTGGTTGCAAAGAGCAAATCAGCTTTTTCTGGTAAAACTGCCAAGGCTGGTACAGTATCAGTAGGAAAGCTGACGACACAGCCAGCACGTACACCATCTACAAGGTCGAGAATTGAAACTTGAGGCATTTTAGAATGAGGGGCTAGGGGCTAGGGGCGCTCTTGCTAGGGAGAGGACAAGGGGACAAGGAGACAATTAGTTTACCGCAATACCTCTTTATCCTTTACCCTTTCCCTAGCCTCTAGCCTCTAGCCTAAGCGCCCCTATATGCAAGGGCAAAGCGTTCAATTCCAGCTAAATCGGTATGAATTTCAATTTGGCAGTAACTGCCTTGATTGTCCAGTAGCTGGGCGACAGTTGGAGCTTGTCCTGCCATCATTTCAATTAACCACACACCACCAGGTCGAAGATAGGCGGGGGAGGTTTCAATTAAATATCTGATACAATCTAATCCATCCACACCGCCATCTAGGGCTAAATGTGGCTCATGTTTAGCTACTTCTGGTTGCAGCTGGGGTACTAGAGAACTGGGAATATAAGGCGGGTTCGACACCATACCACTGATTTGACCTTTGAGCGATGCAAGTGGCTCCCACCAATCACCTTGATAGAAGTGAATGCGGTCGGTAAAACCTAATTTCTGGGCATTCATCTGAGCGATCGCCAGTGCTTCCCGACTACGATCAATGGCATGAATTGTAGCAGCGGGAAAAGCATCTGCTAGTCCCAGGGCGATCGCGCCACTCCCCGTCCCCAAATCTACCCAGTGTCCCTCTTCCAATTGACTTACGGAAGCATTTGTGGTAGCTGCTACTGCTAAGTCGATTAACTGCTCGGTTTCTGGTCGGGGAATCAAGACAGCGCTCGAAACTGCCAATTTAAACTGTCGCCAAGGCGTAGCATGAGCAATGTACTGGACTGGTAAGCGGTCATTTAGTCGCTTTTGCCACAGCCTGTCTAATTCTGGTAAAGGTAGCTGTAGCTGAATTTGGGGATAATCTTTGAAAGACTCTAGCCGCAGGGATAAACGATCCATACTGGCTACTTCTTGCAGTAGCCAGTCTAGTTCATTTGGTGAGACATTGGCAGCGATCGCTGCAAGTGTTGCTCTTTTACGCCACTGCCAAAGTTCTAAACCAGATACCCACGACAAAGAAGCGCTCATGAGTTAGCGTTTCGGTGCAGTTGATTGGGGACGTTTTTGATTACCACCATTAGAACTGAGCGATCGCACAAAGTCAATTGACTCTTTTGGTGGGACTAGGACAACTTGGCTCAAACCCTTATCATTGCCACTTTGTAGAGCTTGTATCATTCCTTCCAAATTCACTACTTGAATTTCAATCGTGGAAGCTAAATCAGGTTTCTGTTGTTTGAAGCGCTCTAGCATACTTTGTAATTCACTTTTGTTAAAGAAGAAAGGAATTACTTGCCCGTTCGCTTGTTTAATAGTCAAGTAGCCTTTTTCTTTTCCAGCTTTGGCTACAAATAAAGGAGTGCCATTAAACTTTTGCACTTTTTGACCACTTTGCTGCAACAGTTGCACTGCTGCTGCAACTTGTTGCTGTTGTGGAACAAAGGCAAAATCAGGAGAATTTGGCTTGTTTTTGTTCGCTTGCTCTAGTTTGTAAACTTCCGCCAAAGATACAGGAACTACTCGGACATTTTTCGCCAGAGTTGGATTTTTCGTCTTTATGCGATCAATAAATGCCTGAGCATCTTGACGATTAATAAAAACTCCTGCAACTCCTGACTTTTTTTTCTGATCTGGTACAGAAGCCACTAAGGGAGCGCCTTTGTCATCTGTAATTGTGAACATAGGCACAGGTCCTAGTTTTTGCAAGACTTGCTCTTGGGGCAAAGCTAATGCTTGTAAAGCACCAATTGTTGAAGAGCCGATGATAGCACTTGCAGCTAAACCTAATGTAGCGGTTCGGCGAATCATTGATTTTATAACTGATTTCATGAATGCTCCTGGCATTAATCACCAAATTGATAGATGCGAACGGTTAGAAGTTTACACCGTCCTTTTGTTCTTGCCTATAGTAACGCCTTTGTCAATAGTCTTTTTGATTTTATTTTGGCTCTCGACTCCAATAGACGAAAGCATTAGGAGAAAAGTTTCAATTAGGCAAGCAGTTTGTAGCAAACACTTTTGTTGAATTGCACCCGCTCAAACGAGTCATCAAGATTAATTGTCGTTTCACCACCACCCAAAAACAAATAGCCATCAGGTTTTAAAACCTGCCGTACCTTACCCAGAATTGCTTTTTTTGTTTGAGTATCGAAATAGATTAAAACATTACGCATGAAAATAATATCCATTGGCGGCAGTGATGACCAGGATTGGATGAGATTGAGCTGATGAAACTCAACCATCTGCCGAATATCTTCCTTAAGAAGCCAGTCATTATTTTGCGGCTCAAAGTATTTGTTTCGTAGTGTTTCAGGTAGTCCTCGGTTAACTTCGAGTTGATTATAACGACCATTGCGGGCGCGTGCTAAAATTTTGCTGGAAAAGTCGCTGCCAATTAGCCGCAAATTCCAACTTGTCAGCATGGGGAAATGTTCACGAATCAGCATAGCGATGCTGTATGGTTCCTGACCACTGGAGCAAGCAGCAGACCAAATATTAAGAGATTGATCGCCTTTGCGCCGCTCGATTAACAGGGGTAGGATAAAATCGATTAGCGCTTCAAAAGGATAGACATCTCGGAAAAACGTTGTTTCGTATGTCGCTAGTGCTTCAATTACTTGCACATGAAGCTCGCCAAATGGGACACTTCGCAGTCGTCTTACTAACGAGGCGATCGAATCGAATCCTGCCGACTGTGCCAGCATTCCTAGATGTAGCTTTGCCAGATATTCTTTATCTGCATCCAGCACAACCGCTGAATGTTCACGGACTAAGTGACGAAGATAGGCAAAGTCGATACTACTTATGCCCATTGTCGGTTTGTTACAGTTCTTAAACATATATGATTAAAAAATTTAAATATCATATCAATTTTTATGTATTTGGTTTATAATTTCATCTGCCATTTGGTCAAGGGGTAAGATTTGATCGGCAAGTCCCGCATTAGCTACAAAACCAGGCATACCCCAAACTACGCTGCTGGCTTTATCCTGAACTAGAATTTGACCTCCCGCCTCGCGGATACACTTGCAGCCATGCAGTCCATCTCCACCCATACCAGTCAGCACAACTGCTAATGTTCTTGCTCCATAAACCTGAGCTACAGAACGAAAGAGGACATCAACTGAAGGGCGACAGGAGTTTTCTGGTGGTTCTTGGTTGGTGGCAATTTGCCCTCCTGTTCCATGTCGCTCTACAATCATGTGAAAATCCCCTGGTGCTATCCAAGCGTATCCTGGTTCTAGGACAGCCCCAGGAAATGCTTCCTGGACGGGAATTTTGCACTTAGATGCAAGGCGCTGTGCCAATAGCTGGGTAAACATGGGGGGCATATGTTGAACAATCACAATCGGAACAGAGAATTCTGCTGGTAGCTGGGACAGTAGAACTGCTAGGGCATTAGGTCCCCCAGTAGAAACCCCAATTGCTACTATGTCCACTTGTTTCTTTGCTAAAGGAGTGGGTGGAGCGATTGTTTGGGGAGCGATCGCAGGGGGTGATTTGGTACTATCTATACCAAATAACTTAATTTTAGGAACTAACTCTTGGCAGATGTGTTGATTTGCCGCCTCTACACTACCTAAATTACTTGGCTTGGTAGCGTAATCATTAGCCCCCAAAGATAGAGCTGACAAAGTTGCTTCTGCTCCCGTGCGCGTAAACGTGCTAAACATAATTACGGGTAGAAGTGGATAATTTTGCCGAATTGCAGTCAATGTTTCTAACCCGTTCAGATCGGGCATTTCTACGTCAAGGATGATTACATCAGGATTGACTTGGGGAATTTTGGCTAGAGCAATGTAACCATTAGCCGCGACACCCACCACCTCTATTTGAGGATCGCTTGACAATATTTTACTAACTCGACTACGAACTACTACCGCGTCATCAACAATCAGTACGCGAATCTTCGGCATTGTGCTTTATTATTTGGTAATTGGTAGAGACTGCCACCCATGCCCATCAAATTATTGAATGGTGGGCATTGCCCACCCTACTAGTATTTGAATGTGTTAACAACTTGCTGTAAATCGACTGCCATGCGGGATAATTCACTTGCCGCTTGGTTCGTATTACTTGCACCTGTTGTAGTACTTTGAGCATTGACGGCAACTATACCAATACTCTTAGCAATATCAGAACTGCCTTTTGCTGCTTCTGCTACGTTGCGCGAGATTTCATTTGTTGTTGCTGTTTGCTCCTCAACTGCGCTGGCAATGGTATTTTGGATATCGTTAATTTGGTTGATGATGCCAGTAATTTGAGTAATAGCAGAAACAGCACCATTTGTATCAGTTTGAATCGCTTCAATTCTTTGGCTGATATCCTCAGTAGCTTTTGCAGTCTGTTTGGCTAATTCCTTGACTTCGCTAGCAACAACAGCAAAACCTTTACCCGCTTCGCCTGCTCGTGCAGCCTCAATTGTAGCGTTGAGAGCTAGTAAATTAGTCTGCTGCGCGATCGAAGTAATCGTCTTAATTACTTTGCCAATTTCAAGACTGCTTTTGCCCAATTGAGTAATCGTATCATTAGTGTTGTCAGCTGTCTTGACGGCAATATTAGCCACTCTAGCACCCTCAGCAGCACTCCTGGCAATCTCCTTAATGCTGGCGTTCATTTCCTCTACAGCAGTGGCGACACTTATGGCATTTGTACTTACCTGTTCAGCTGAAGCTGAGGCTGATGTCGCCTGAAGAGCTGTCTGGGAAGCATTTTCATTCATTTCTTTACTGACTGCTGTTAATTCTTCTGATGCAGAGGCTACCGCAGTGGCTACGTCAGCCATTTGTTTTATCGAAGCCATCAAATTGGCAATCATCTGGTTAAGGTTATGGGTTAACTGTTTAAATTCCCCAGCATTTTGCGTCGAAATCTGCTTTGATAGATCTCCAGAGGCTACTGATAACACTACCTCGCCAATACTTTTCACCTGCTCTGTGAGATTGGTTGACATTTGGTTGATATTGTCTATCACTTCTTTCCAAATACCTGATGCTTCCTCTAAAACGGCTTGAGAGCCAAGTTTCCCCTCAGTACCAATCTCACGGGCTACCCGCGTTACTTCACTGGCAAAAACATTTAGCTGATCCACCATTTGGTTGACGGTATTCTTAAATACCTCTAGTTCCCCTTGGGTTTCTACGGTAATCTTTTTAGTGAGATCTCCCAATGCGATCGCACTGGCAATTTCAGCGATGTTGCGAATTTGCCCTCCCAAAGTTGCCCCCATTCGGTTCACATTCTCTATCACTTCCTGCCAAACACCAGCGCCTCCCTCTACCACGATTTGCGAACCAAGCTTGCCTTCTGTACCGACTTCCCGTGTCATTTGGGTAACTTCACAGACAAACGTATTAAGTTGATCTACCAGTGTGTTGACAGTAGTGCTAACTTGTAGTATCTCTCCTGTTAAAGGTCTACCGTCGATTTCTAATGGCATTTTTTGAGATAAATCACCTCTTGCGATCGCGCCTATTACCCTTTGGGCTTCCCTCGTCGGCTTTGCCAAGTTATCAATCAAACTATTAATTGAATTAATACTGGTTCCCCACAAACCATCTGCGGTATCTGTCAGGCGCTCATGAAGTTTTCCTTCGCCAACTTTTTTACTAATTTCTACAATTTGATTAGCAAAATTTTCGTTCAGACTAACCCATTCATTAAATACTTCTGCAATCTCTCCCAATCCGTTATCTTCTGGTAATCTAATAGTAAAATCTCCATTGTTAGCTTGTTTTAGAGCATTAATTAATTGCATAGTTGCGGTATTTTCTATACAAACATCCTCTAATTTAGAATTTTTCAAATCATTTTCGCCTTGATTGTTATTCATTGCAAAATTCTCCTTAATTATTAAAACTAATAAAGTACTTAGCTAATAGCTATAGCAATCCTAAAACATTCGTGAATAGTAGTAGGGTGGGCATTGCCCACCATTATCAGAAAGAGTGGGCATGGGTGGCAAACTAGAAATTTCACTTATCACATAGGACTGCTATAATTCCTTTTCTATCAAGAACTTTGTCTGTATCCAGAATCAGCAAAAATCCGTCCTTAAGTTTATAAGCTCCCTGTAATACCTGCTGTAATTTGCCTTTAAGGGTTGCGGGTGGAGGTTCAAAATCATTTTCTGTGAATTCTAAAATGTCTCCAATGTCATCCACTAATAGACTCACTACCTCCGCATCAGTACGCACTATTACATTGTAGGGAAGTTGCTCGTCGGGAAGTTCAGATATTGGTATTACAGGATCGCTCATCTCTAATCTACGGCGCAGGTCAATAATAGTAACAATTTGTCCGCGCAGATTAATCAATCCACAAATATCTAACGGTGCTAGAGGTACAGAAGTCATTTCTTGATAGCGAATGACTTCTTGGACATGGCGCACATCAATACCAAAGAAAATCCCATTTAGAAAAAAAGTGCAAATCTGATGTTGAACAGGCATTATCAGTTACCAGTTAGCAGTTACCAGTTACCAATTATTAATTTCCCTTAAGTAAATAAGGATTGGCAATCCGAACAATATTTTCAATATCGAGGATTTCAGTTATTTGACCTTGGATAAGTGCAAGAAAAAGCACACCTGGTCTACTGGCTGCGCCTTTAATAGTAAGTGGTTCCTCTACAATATCAAGAATGCGCTCTACTACTAGTCCTATATTGTGTTCTTGGTTCAAAGAAACTACTACTACCTGAATAATGTCATCTTCAGCTTGTGGGATAGCCTTAATAGGCTTAAAGGCAGGCAAGGGGCAAACCTCACTATAATCATCCTGGGAATCTGCAATGCCAAATACAGTATGGAGATCGATTAGAGACAAAATTTTACCTCGATACTGTATTGCATACTGATTTGCAATCTTCTCAACAGCAGAACGGGGAAACTCTTCCAAGCGAAAAGTTTGGGTAAGGGGAATACCCATACGTCCACCTTGGGAACCGTGAAAAAGCAGCACCATCTGGCGGTTGTCTTCTTGTTGGGCTTTTTGTGGTTGAGTACTGGACAGTTGCTGCTGCATTTGTAATGTCAAGCCAGCTCGTTTTGCCAGTGCGATCGCATCTATAATTAGTGCAACCTTGCCATCACCCAAAATAGTTGCTCCAGCATAAATAGTTAAATCTTTTAACTGTTTCCCCAGTGGTTTAACTACAATATCCTGAGTGTCTGAAATCTCGTCTACTACTAAACCAAAGCGGTAATTGTCAGCATTGATGACAACAATATTAATCGTTTCTAAGTCTGTGGTATCTTGAACAAGCAATTCACGATTTAGATATACCAAAGGCAAAACATTGCCGCGCAAGCGGTACACAGGCACATCATAAAGCATTTCGATGTCATTAACAGCTTGTTCTTCGAGGCGAACTAGCTCTTGTATACTCGATTGGGAAATAGCATAGCGAGAGCCTCCACTCATCACAATCAACGCTGGAATAATTGCCAGAGTCAGGGGAATCTTGATTTTGAATGTAGTTCCTTGTCCCAATTGACTATAAACGTCAACTGTACCATTGATCTTCTCGATGTTGGTTTTCACCACATCCATTCCCACACCCCGCCCTGACAGATTTGTCACCTGTTGGGCTGTTGATAAGCCTGGTAAGAAAATCAAATTGACAGCTTCCGACTCGCTGATGCTAGCAGCTCTGCTAGCGGTAATCAGTCCGAGTTGCTGCGCTTTTTGTTTAAGCTGTTGGGAATCGATTCCACTGCCATCATCACTAATTTCTATATTTACTTTACCGCTTTCATGAAAGGCTCGTAAGCAAAGCCTTCCTACAACTGGTTTACCACGCTGTGTCCGTACAGTTGGTGTCTCAATACCGTGATCGATGCAGTTGCGAATTAAATGGGTTAAAGGATCTTTGATTGCCTCAATAATAGTCTTATCAAGCTCAGTTGAGGCTCCTAGCATTTCAACTTGTACTTGTTTACCACAAGCGATCGCCGCGTCACGAACCACACGGGGAAACTTCTGCCAAATTATACCAATGGGCTGCATTCGAGTTTTCATCACCCCTGACTGCAACTGACTGGTAATCAGATTTAGCTGTTGGCAGGTAGCATTAAACGCCGTATCTTCTAGGCTATCGGCATATTGCAGCAGCTGATTGCGAGTTAAAACCAGTTCACCCACCAAGTTCATCACCTGATCGAGCAAACCCACATTCACCCGAATTGAGGAGGGGCTAGAAGAGGGGCTAGGGGCTAGAGGCTGGGGGCTGGGGAACTCACCGGAAGATTCTGGGATTTCAGATATTTGATTTTTACTCACAGACTCCAACTTAGAATCCCTAGCCTCTAGCCCCAAACCCCTAGCCCCAAGTTCATCCCTAGCCTCTAGCCCCAAGCCCCTAGCCCCTTCCCCCGTTGCTTGTCCTACTACTTGCAGTTGGGTTAAAGTTTTGATCAGTGTTGAATAGTCAAGATTGCCTTCATTGCTACTTGCTTCGATATTAGTGAGGAGTTGTCGTATAGTATCCACACCTTGGAGTAAACCACTAATGATACTATGATTCAGTTTCAGCTTGCCTGAGCGCAGGTTGCCTAGCAAATTCTCACTAGCATGAGCGATCGCTTCTAACTTGGGAAAAGGTAGAAAGCCGCAGTTCCCTTTTATACTGTGAATTACACGGTATACCCGATCTAAAATCTCTCCATTGGTAGATTTTTTTTCTAAATCAATAATGTCGCGTTCAATTTGATTGAGATTCTCGTAACTTTCGACTAGGAAGGCTCTTATATCATCCTCGTCTATCTCATCTAACGCCATGTTCATCTAGGCTTAAAAATTGCCTTTGAAATTATAGCTACTGCTAGGCTAGGCTAGCAAAATTTCCGATTTCATAGCTAAATAAATATATCAACTTCAAAGAAGAATCATGGCATTAATTTTGATTGTGGACGATGCAGCATTTTCCCGCCGGATGATCCGCAAAGCTTTGCAAACCGACGGCTATGAGATTTTGGAAGCAACCAATGGGCGCGAAGGGCTAGAAATTGCTTGCAGCCACACACCTGATTTGATTTTGACAGATCTCTTAATGCCCGACATCAACGGATTTGAATTACTTCAGGCTTTACAAAAACAAGGCTTAAAGATTCCAACGATTATCATTTCAGCAGATATCCAAGAATCCTCACGCAAACAAGGCTTGGAACTGGGAGCCGCTGGATTTATTAATAAACCCCCCAAAGCAGAAGAACTGCGTAATACAGTGCAACAAGTTTGTAATTTCAAGGATTAATTCTTTATGCAGTTGACAGATGATGAAATCGATGCTCTAAAAGAACTAGTGAATATCGGTGTTGGTCGAGCAGCCAGTATGCTAAATGAAATGGTGGACTCTAGAATTTTTTTAAAAATTCCGTCTATTCAAGTACTAAATGCAACTGATTTGCAACAAGAATTAACGAAAAAATTTAACAATCATTGTTTTGCTGCTGTCACGCAAAGCTTCACAGGTTCATTTTGTGGAACCGCAGAGCTAGTTTTCCCTACTGAAAGTGCATCAAAGCTGGTAGCAGTTCTCACAGGGGAAAAGCAAGGATCGCCGGATCTTGATGCTGTTAAGATTGGTACACTAACTGAAATCGGCAATATTGTTATTAACAGTGTAATGGGTTCGATTAGCAATGTGCTAAAGCAGTATATGAATTATGCTCTACCTGTATACTTAGAAGACACCGTTGAAAACTTATTAAGATCAAATAATGTTAGCAATTCAACAATATTATTAGCCTCTGCTCGTTTTACAATTGAAGAATTAGAGATTATTGGAGACATTGTCTTAATTTTTGAAGTCAATTCTTTTGAGGTATTACTAGCCGCTATAAATCAGGAAAACCAAGTTCGATTATGAAGAAAGCTAAAAGCTAACTGCTAGCTGCTAACAACTTGTACTGATTTTCATTATGGACAAAATGAGTCAATTACAGGAGAAATTTAATCTTTTAGATCGCGTTCCCTTGGGGGTTTGCGTTCTCCAGCAAGATCTATTTGTCCTATTTTGGAATTGCAGCTTAGAAGAATGGACGAAAATACCAAGAGAGAAGATTTTAGGAACTAAAATAACCGCTCATTTTCCCCATTTTAATCAGCCCCAGTATGCCAACCGTCTACAGCAAATATTTCATGGTGGACCTCCTACCATCTTTTCTTCTCAACTGCATAAACATATAATTCCTGCACCACTACCCCAAGGAAAATGGCGCATCCAGCATACAACAGTTACTAGTGTACCTGCGTTGGATGCAGACGAATTTTATGCACTCTTATCTATTCAAGATGTCACAGATGTAACTTACCAAATTCAACAATATAGAAATTTGCGGGATGCCGCTTTAGAAGCAGCGCGGATAAAATCACAATTCCTCGCCAACATGAGTCATGAAATCCGCACTCCTATGAATGGCGTTTTAGGCATGGCAGAGTTAATGTTGAAAACCGACCTTACTCCCCAACAGCATGAATTTGGTCGGGTAATCTTCAACAGTGCTAATCACCTGTTGACAATTATCAACGACATCCTTGACTTTTCTAAACTCGAAGCTGGGGAAATGCACCTACAAGCCCTGGATTTTGATCTAACAGATTGTTTGCAAACTGTGATTGATGTTTTATCTTCCCAAGCAGAAGTAAAAGGACTACAATTAACCGCTTTAATCGATCCTCAAGTTCCCAGACTTCTCCAAGGCGATCCTGTACGGCTGCGCCAGATTCTCTTGAATTTGCTCGGCAATGCAATCAAATTTACAGACGTGGGTGAGATAGTAGTACAAGTTAATAGCCTAGAACCAGTAACTCCTAAAGGAGAAAATTTATCACCCACTGTACGTCTTTTGTTTTCAGTTCGAGATACAGGAATTGGCATTTCCCTACAAGGGCAGAAAAAGCTGTTTCAATCATTTACCCAAGTCGATGCTTCAACTACCAGAGAATATGGGGGAACAGGTTTAGGTTTGGCGATTTGCAAGCAACTTGTGGAAATGATGGGGGGTGAAATTGGTGTTGAAAGTGAGGCGGGAAAAGGATCGACTTTTTGGTTCACAGCGCAGTTTAATCAAGCCGCTATAGACCATTGGACAGAATATCAACCGAGTACGGTGGGTATATTGCCCGACTCGCCTCTACACCCACGAGTAACTACCGACAACAAGCTCAAAATTTTGGTGGCTGAAGATAATTTGGTAAATCAGCAAGTGATAGTCAATCAACTTCAAATTTTAGGTCACGAAGCAGATTGTGCCACTAATGGCGAGGAAGCTTTGGCAATGCTAGCCCAGCACGACTATGACTTAGTATTAATGGATTGTCAAATGCCAGTTTTAGACGGTTATACTACTACCCAACAATTGCGCCGGATGGAAGGAAAGGACAGTCATACGGTAATAATTGCCCTCACCGCCAATGCTATGCCAGCAGACCGAGAGCAGTGTTTAGCTGCGGGTATGGATGATTATATTAGTAAACCAGTTAGCTTAGATGCCCTGCAAGCGGTACTGCAACGTTGGATTACTGTCAAGCAAAGGGCTGAGGAAGCTGAGGGATCTGGGGAGGCTGGGGAGGTTGGGGGAGAATTTATTGCGAATTCTAGAGAGCCTGTTACACTTAGGGCTGAGTCGGTTCCTCCGGTTGATTTACGTCGTCTGAACGAAGTTATGCGCGGTAATAGGGCGCGACAACGCCGCCTTCTAGAAATATTTATCCAGAACACTCAGACAGAACTCGAAGGAATTAGGAATGCGATCGCTACCTCAGATGGCTTGACGTTAGGGCAAAAAGGTCATCGCCTCAAAGGTTCAAGCGCTAATGTAGGAGTAAATTATATTGCCACTTTAGCCGCCGAACTTGAGCTTTGCGCTCAACAAAAAAATTTATCCCAAGCGAATTTACTGCTCACTGCTATTGAAAGTCATTTAGATAAAGTCAAAACTTTTGTTCTGACCCATTTCTCCGATTGAATCAGTTACCACTTAGCGAGCGCGCTTTTAGCTTTTAGCTTTTAGCACTGGTAACTGATAACTGGTAACTGATAACTTACTCAATCGGGATGACAGGATTTGAACCTGCGACATCCTGCTCCCAAAGCAGGCGCGCTACCAAGCTGCGCTACATCCCGTTTTTGACTCTACAACTACAATATTATAACACACAAAAACAATTCGCAATTGACAAGCGCCCAATTCGCAATTGATGACTCTTTCCACTAGTTCTACTGGTTCGACTGGTTCCACTGGTTCCACTAGCTGGGATACCAAAACATACCTTTGATGCCTTCTGGATCAGTCATAAAGCCCATGCCACGATAAAAATCCAACACATGGGGATCGGCAAACAAAGTAATATTGCTGATGTCTTCCGCCCTGAGTTTCTTGATTGTGTACTTCATCAACGCTTTGCCTAGACCTTTACCCTGAAAACTAGGGTGAACCACTACATCCCAAATAGTGGCGTTAAAAGCGTGATCTGAAGTGGCGCGAGCAAAGCCAATTAGCCGCCTTTGAGTTCCTCGCACTTGCCACATTGAGACTACCAAGAAACTATTCTCGATCGCTTTTTTTACCTTGCGTAGAGGACGACGCGCCCAGCCGACAGAATCACAAAGTTCTTCTAGCTCGTACAGGTCGATGTCGCGCTCAGTACTGAAAATTATACTTTCGCCATTTGGAGAGGAACTGCCCACAGTTTCAACCGTTTTTTCCTCTACAGGCGTTGTCTTGGTTCCGGCGGCAGCTTCAGAACCGCTAAACCAGCTTTTCCAAAAACCCATGCCAACGCGATTCGGGTAGTAAGAATAATAGAGACTCTAATGGCTATTTTGACACTTTTAATCCTATCGTGTTGTTTCACTTGCCTGACTTCTTAATCTTAAGAACCTTACCATACTTCACAAAGCAATCGAGTTGCAGTGAGAATTTATTTATGTTCGAGGTTTTTAGACAGAGCCAGACAGGATTATCGTATCTAAAACCCGCCATGTCTAACTGTAGCACTTTATGGAGGGGAAAGGGACAAGGGTTAAAGGTTAAAGGGAAATCAGTTACCAGTTACCAGTTACCAGTTACCAGTTACCGCTAAAAGCTAATCGCGCGCGTGCTAACCGCTAATTGCTTTGGTGTTAAAGATAGGATAGAAGCATGGCGAAGATTGAAATTATGGGAGTGCGTCACGTTTACGAGCTAACCAACCCTACGTCATTCCCCCATAGTTTAGTGTTTATTCACGGTTGGCTATTAAGTCGTGCTTACTGGCAACCCCTAATTGAGCGGTTAGCGCCAGATTACCAGTGCTTGGCTTATGACTTACGCGGTTTTGGTCAGTCCCAATGTAGTCGGGCAACTGATTCAAGTTATCACGATGGCTGTAACTCGAATCAAAGTTTTTTGGCTGCTGATGCTGCTGATGTGGCTGCTTCTGGCTATACTCCCTCTGCCTATGCTGAAGATTTAGCACTTTTATTAGAAAAACTTAATATCGACAGTGCTTGGTTAGTTGGTCATTCGCTAGGAGGTACGATCGCATTGTGGGGAGCAAGCCAAATGCCAGATCGTGTTAAGGGAGTAATCTGTATCAATGCTGGTGGTGGCATTTATATCAAAGAAGCCTTTGAGCAATTTCGCTCAGCTGGACAAAAGGTTTTGAAATTCCGTCCGCGTTGGCTGTCTGGGGTGCCTTTGATTGATTTGGTGTTTACGAGGGCGAATGTAGCCTCTGCGATCGCTCGCGCTTGGGGTCGCCAAAGGATAATTGATTTCGTTGTCGCTCAAGAAGAAGCTGCTTTGGGAGCATTGCTAGACTCCACGACCGAAGAGGAAATTAACCGTTTACCCCAAGTAGTATCCCAGCTCAAACAGCCAGTTTATTTCTTAGCGGGAGCCCAAGACAAGCAGATGGAACCAAAGTATGTCCGCCATTTGGCAAGCTTTCACCCGCTGTTTCAAGGGTGCGGTGACAATGTAATTGAAATTCCCCATTGCGGACATCTAGCAATGCTAGAACAGCCAGATATTGTTGCCACACAGATCCGTATAATTCTTGAGCAGCAAACTAAGGATGCTTTTGGTGCAGGGGAGAAAGGGTAAAGGATGAAGGATGAAGGATAAAGGGTAAAGGTAAAAAGGGCAGAAGGTGATGACAAGATAAGGAGATAGGAAGATAAAGAGAATTTCTTCCCATACCCTCATCGGGTCATCTCCCCTGAACCCACTCTCCCCCTCTCCCCTACTCCCTACTCCCTACTCCCTCATAAAGCTGCATCATATCCTTGAGTGCTAGCCGTGAGTGTACGCCTAGAGTTAGAGGGGAGGTATGACCTCTAGTGAGATGATCGGCGGCGGCACAGCCAATCATGGCGGCGTTATCGGTGCAAAATTTCATCGGGGGAAATAGCACTCGTAGGTTATATGGGGCAGCGGCTGCTTGTAGGTGTTTTCTTAAACTGCTGTTGGCGGCTACTCCCCCACTCAGGGCAATGGTTTGTAGACCGTAGTCAAGAGCGCAGGCGATCGCTCTTTTGGTGAGACTTCGCGCTACAGTTGACTGAAAACTAGCGGCAACATCCGCCACTGGCAACGAACCGCCATCTTTTTCCAGTTGTTGCACTAGCCTTAATACCGCCGTTTTTAACCCGCTAAAACTTGAATCATAGCGATGATAACCACCACTCGGTTTGGAAACATTTCCTTCCGGTAGTGCATAAGCTTGGGAATTGCCGATTTGTGCCAATTTGTCAATAGCCGGACCCCCTGGATATCCCAGATGTAACAATCGCGCCACCTTATCAAAGGCTTCACCAGCTGCATCGTCACGGGTTTCGCCCAGTGTTTCATACACACCACAATCTTTGACGTAAATCAAGCTAGTGTGACCACCAGAAACCAGCAAGCTTAAGAAAGGTGGCTCTAAAGTTGGCTCACTTAGGTAGTTGGCATAGATGTGACCTTCTAGATGATGAACTCCCAAAAAAGGCTTTTGCTGTACGAGCGCTAAAGTTTTGGCAGCAGTTAGCCCAACTAATAACGCTCCCACCAGTCCAGGCGCACAGGTGGCGGCGATCCCATCAATGCTTTGCCAGTCGAGTTGAGCTTGTTCTAAGGCTTGAGCGATCGCACAGTTAATAATTTCTAAGTGTTGCCGCGATGCTACCTCCGGCACTACTCCACCATACTGTTGATGAACTGAAATTTGCGAGTTAACAATACTACTGTAAACTTGACGATTCTTAACAACTGCTACGGCAGTTTCATCACAGCTAGTTTCAATTGCTAAAACAGTTGCCATAAAGAGGGGTTAGGGGCTAGAGGCTAGGGGCTAGTGAGTAGTGGAACCAGTGGCTAGAAGAGGGCAAAAGGAGACAAAAGGAGGCCAAAGGAGGCAAAAGGGAGAAAGTGCATTCAAATTTCTTGACTTGAAACCAGGGATATGATATTAAACGCCCCCTCAGCTCCCTTTTGCTCCCTCAGCTTCCCCAGCTCTCTTCTAGCCACCGATTCCACTAGTCACTATTATTAAGTAGCTTAAAGTTTAATTTGCTTTAACTTTACTCTTGATCACCCACAAGAGTATGATTGCATCCAAGTGAGTGCGAACATAGCTGTACAAACCGACTTGTTTTGTAACAACTAACTTTTTGTTTTGTCACAAAAGGAAACAATTTCATGCGACGATTGTTTGCTCTAATTCTTGTGGTTGGGCTGTGGTTTAGTTTTACTCCTTCAGCCAAAGCAGTAGAAAATAATTTACAGGCTAATCTAGTACGTTGCAGTGATTCACCTGCGTTTATCCAACGGGCGCAAAATGCTCGTAATACCACCTCTGATCCCGAATCAGGGATCAAGCGATTTGAACGTTACGCTCAGGCTATGTGTGGTCCTGAAGGTTTACCCCACCTAATTGTAGATGGTCGTCTCGATCGCATTGGTGACTTCACAATTCCTGGTATTCTCTTTCTCTACCTGGCAGGTTGGATTGGTTGGGCAGGTCGCTCCTATCTACAATCAGTCAAAAAAGACACAGGTGGTGCTTCCGAAAGCAAAGAAGTTAATATCGATGTGCCTATGGCGCTCAAGGCTTTTGGCTTAGGTGCAACGTGGCCTATAGGAGCTGTGAAAGAATTACTCACAGGTGAATTAACCGCAAAAGACGAAGAAATTCCCGTTTCACCACGCTAATTTCTACTTACCTTAATTGACTTGTTTTGGAGACAAATTCATGGCAAAGGAAAACGACCAAAAAAATTATTTCTTGCAGTATCTTTCCCTCGCACCAGTGCTAGCTGTTGTGTCAATTTCAGTTGCATTCTCTACTTGGGCGATATTTAACTACTTTTTCCCAGATCTTCTTTTCCACCCATTACCCTAATGAGGGGCTAGAGGAAAGCAGGGGGGCAGAGGGTGCAGGGGGCAGAGGGGCAGAGGGGGAATTTCGACTTTCGACTTTCGACTTTCCTTTACCCTTTACCCTTTGCCCTTTTTCTAATCCCTAGTTCCTATGGGAGGCAATGATAAATCACTCAAGTGGATGATGCTGAGTTGAGCGCAATCTACTACTTATTTAGTGCTAGAGCGTGTTTCATATTTTTAACATCATTCGCTTGTTGTGTAGACTAAATTCATCTACCAATTAACAGCGACTAGTGAAACACAGCAACAGTAAATAGTAAACCTCTGCTGTGAAATTGATAACTGATAACTGATAACTGATAACAGTTGTGTCAATTAACCAAATGGCATATTTTAAAAGCTCACTGACTACTTTAGTTAGCGCAAGTTTGAGCTGTTTTTAATTGTTAGCTATTAGCTAAATTAATTTTTCTAAACTTCTCTGTCAAAATTGATATTCAGCTACAATTATTCACCTAAAATAATGCCACTACCTTGTTTAGATACCAAGACAAAATATGGCGCAAGCAATCGATGCATCAAAAGATCGCCCCAGCGATCCTAGAAACCGCGAGGTTGTGTTTCCAGTCAAGCGCGATCCGCAAATCGGCAACTTAGAAACGCCGATTAATAACTCAGGACTTAGCAAGTGGTATATTAATAACTTGCCCGCCTATCGTCAGGGAATTACTCCCCTCAGACGCGGGATAGAAGTTGGGATGGCTCACGGTTATTGGCTAATTGGTCCTTTCGCTAAGCTAGGTCCGCTGCGTGATACAGATGTTGCTAACTTAGCCGGACTGTTGGCAACTCTAGGTATGATTGCCATCTCTACTGCTGCTATGTCTCTGTATTCAGCTAGTAATCCACCCCAACCACTTGCTATTGTAAACACCAATTATCAAGTGTCAGATACTTATAAGTCCCAAGAAGGCTGGAACACTTATATAAGTGGTTTCTTGGTTGGTGGAATTGGCGGAGCTGTCTTTGCCTACTTTGTGTTGGCAAATATTCAAGTGATCGGAAATATCTTCGGTGTGTTTGGTGGTTAATTCGATTTAGTACTAAGGGCGGTTAGCGATCGCCCACTTCGATACGCTGATGAATGTAGGTAAGTTTGGATAACCAAATTTATCTCCATCTATCAGCGTTAAAATTAACTCGCTTCTAGGCTGAGCCTGGGAGCCTTGGAACTAGGCTCTTGCCTAGTAACTAGACAAAAGATTAGGCTTGATTAGCCAAATAAAGCAGCTTCTATATCTTTGAGCGCGGTTTCAAAATCATCATTAATAATTTCAAAATCAAATTCCCCAGCAGCATTAATTTCTTCTTGAGCGCGACGAAGACGACGGGCGATCGCTTCCTCCGAGTCCTGTCCCCGATTGCGGATACGCTGCTCTAGTTCCTGCATCGAAGGAGGCATAATAAAAATTCGCAAAGCAAGGGGAAATGTTGCTCGAATTTGTCGCGCCCCTTCTAACTCAATTTCCAATAACACCCACTTGCCTTGATGAATTTTCTCTTCTACTTGTTGACGCAAAGTACCGTAGAAGTTTCCAGCAAATTCAGCCCACTCTAGCAGTTCTTCAGAGGCGACCATTCGGTCAAACTGTTCGCGGCTAACAAAGTAGTAGTGCTGACCGTCAATTTCACCCGCACGGGGAGAACGGGTGGTGACTGAAACCGAAAGATATAATTCGGAATGACGTTGTAGGAGACTTCGCACCAAAGTACCTTTACCCACGCCACTTGGACCTGTCAAAACAATTAGTCTGCCAGTCGTTGGGGAAAGTTCCGTACTTGTTGAATTATCAATAGACAAAACTTGCGTCATCCGCATCAAACTTAAAAGTGAAAAAATTTAGGTATATTTCACATCGTACTGCTAATACAGTTCAATTGTCTGCATGATGATCGCGACCAACTACAAAGCGATTTGCCACTGTTTCCGGCTGAATTGCCGAGAGAATCACATGGCTCGAATCAGTAATAATTACAGCCCGTGTGCGACGACCGTAAGTTGCGTCAATCAGCTGCCCTCGATCGCGCGCATCAGTAATGATACGCTTAATAGGGGCAGACTCTGGACTGACAATGGCAACTACTCGGTTGGCAGAGACAATGTTGCCAAAGCCGATGTTGATCAGCTGAATGTCCATGACGTTCTGACGCGACAAACGCGGTATGAGGAGCGATTTAAAAACCTACTTTTCATGGTATCTATAAAAATTTGGAGTTACAAGGCTAAAATCACCGAAAAATCAGGTTTTTGGTTTTTCTATCGGATTTTTGACCGTTTTCTACCTTTAGACATGGTTCAAAAGATAGATAATAATTGGTAATTGGTAGTTGGTAGTTGGTAGTTGGTAATTGGTAATTTGTCTCCCCCTTGCCCCCTAATCCCCACAACGCGAGTGAAGAGCTTCCCCCTCTCCCTACTCCAAAACGAACTACTCCCTAACCCCTATTAATTGTGCAACCAGTTGATTTCACCACATTGACCGCTGCTTGTAGCGAAATTAGTGCTTATTGGATACCAGCGCGTCTAGAGCAGGTGTATCAGCGCGATCGCTACACAGTCACCCTGGGATTACGTACCCTCAAACAACGGGGGTGGTTAGAAATTTCTTGGCATCCCCAAGCTGCTCATATTTGTATCGGCGATCCACCACCGCGAACACCAGATACATTTACCTTTAGCCAACAAATATTACACCAGTTAAATGGTTTGGCACTCGTTTCTTGTGCTTGTGTAACTCCTTGGGAGCGTGTCGTCGATTTGCAATTTGCCCGTCGTCCAGGCGAAAGTGCTGTTTGGCATTTGTACGCCGAGGTCATGGGTAAATACAGCAATGTCATCCTCACAAACTCAGCTAACGAAATTATCACAGCTGCCCATCAAGTCAGTTCCACTCAATCTAGCGTACGTCCAATTCAAACAGGACAAACTTACGAACTACCTCCCACACTGACAGGGACAATTCCAAGTTTGAGCGAACCCCAAGAACGCTGGCAAGAAAGAGTAAATTTAGTACCAGGAGCAATAAAGCGCTGTTTACTAAAAAGCTATCGCGGTTTAAGTCCTGCTCTAGTGCAGTCAATGATACAAGTAGCGAGTTTAGATCCTGAACAATCTAGTGATAGCCTCAACGCTACCGACTGGCTTCGTCTGTTTCAATATTGGCAAGAATGGCTCGAAGCTTTAGAAAAATCTCAGTTTCAACCAGGTAAGACACAAGAGGGATATACGGTACTCGGTTGGAATGTAATTAAAGGGGCTTCAAACGTTCAAGAATTACTCAATCAGTACTATACTCAGCAGCTAAATCAACAAGAATTTAGCCAACTGCGCCATCAGCTAAATCAGAAACTGAATAATATTCTGGAAAAGTTGCGGAGCCGCCGGCGCACATTTGAAGAACGCTTACAGCAATCCGATCGCGCAGATGACTATCGCCACTTGGCTGATTTGCTGATGGCTCACCTGCAAGACTGGCAGCCTGGGATGAAATCTATTACCCTAGCTGATTTTGATAGTGGCAAAACAGTGGCGATCGCTTTAGATCCAGAAAAAAATGCTATCCAAAATGCCCAAAGTCTATACAAAAAAGCAGGTAAGCTCAAACGCGCCAGGAGTGCAGTCGAGCCATTGATAGCAGAGGTACAGCCAGAAATTGAGTATTTAGAGCAAGTAGAAGAGGCGAAAGATCAGATAGAAAAGTATCAATCCTCCGAAGACTTAGAAGCCCTGCAAGAAATCCGCGAAGAGCTAATTGGGCAGGGGTATATGTCAGAGCCAGAATATCTCAGGCGCAGTTCTAATACCCCATCGATGGTCAATTTCCTTCGTTACCGTACCCCCAGCGGCTTTGAATTATTAATCGGTCGTAACAATCGGCAGAATGACCAACTAACGTTTCGTTTGGCTGGAGATTATGACCTCTGGTTTCATGCACAGGAAATTCCAGGTAGTCATGTACTAATGCGAGTAGAGCCAGGATCTGTACCGGATGAAGCAGATTTGCAAATTGCCGCTGATTTTGCTGCTTTTTACAGTCGTTCTCGCCAAAGTGACACTGTTGCAGTTGTCTATACCGAACCAAAGCACGTTTATAAACCCAAGGGAGCAAAACCTGGAATTGCTCTTTACAAGCAAGAGCGGATTATTTGGGGAAATCCTCACCAGGCAAAACAGCAGATCAATAATTCGTAATTCGTAATTGATGATTCTCCCCCAGCGAACCTGCTCTCCCCGCTGTCCCGCTGTCATCGTTCTATATAGATAAACACAGATGAAGTTTCATCCCTCTGGGGAAATAGTTTAGTCAAGAAACTATGAAGTTTGATAAAAAAGTCTGTGTTTATCGTTACAATATAAAGCAAAGGGAAGAACAAGTTTTTACCCGCTGGGGCTACGAAAGCGCAGTTTGGTAAGATTCCCCTATTTTATCCGACAACGTTACAAAAATTATCAAGACCAGCTGTGGTAGGCTGGTCATTTTTTTTCATGTAGAAACGCAGTATATCCATGTAGAGGCAAAGGTATATCATGTGTCTACAGTATATGAATCAATTAAAGTGCGGGCGTGGTGTTAACAAGATACAAGTCTTGGTACTCCAGAGTCTTGACGTGATGCATAAAGCCCCGCCATGCTTTTTGTAAACTCTTTTAAATGCGATCAAGGTAGCTTGTGAACATCCAGCAACTACGTCATGCTTTGAAAGTCAAGTGGCTGCTTTACTATAGGCAGAATCGACCTTGGCTCATTAAAATAAGAATTTGGGGAACTTATGAAGGCAAGCGCCGTCCTTCTTCTAGTTTCATCTTGGCAACTTTGACTAATTTAGAGCCAAAACTAATTGAGATGCTGCCTTTTATTGTGTCCTTAAGCAATAATCCCGACTCTATTGTGGTAGCTTTGGGGCTTAACTTCAATCCCGAAGAGGAATTGAAATCATTAACACAGGCGGAATCTGTAGTTGAGGTAAATACTAATGGCAATGTATTGCCGCAAACTCCCATTGTGAAGACAAACACCAATGGCAACGGTGTGTCTGGGCAATTGTCAAAAATCAAGAGTGAAGTCAGTTTACCGACTCCCACTGGGGCGACTAATCTTCCTTCGTGGCTAGATGAAACTTGTAAAGGCGTGGGATGGAATCGCCACAATCTAGCACAATAGTTTTTTTGGTCTACTTAACATCTAACCGAAACAGTTACCAGCTATCAGTTATCAGTTATCAGTTATCAGTTACCAGTTACCAGTTATCAGTTATCAATTTCGGTTGGGGTTCACTGTTTACTGTTGACTGTTTACTGTTCACTATTTCACTGGTGGGGATAACTGTTAAGACCCAGTAGACCTTTTTGTTATTTGTTGAAATGAAAGCTGGATAGCAAGAGCAACTAAACCTACAGCTACTATACCAAATATTCCTGTTCCCAAAGCAGCTATACCCACCACCAGGGTACGAACAGCAGCGGCAATATTGGCTACGGCTGGATTGTTAGAATGAATCGGTTTAGAAGCAAAAGAAAAGGCGATAGATGCTGTTAAGGAATATGAAGCGATCGCAATTCCTCCAGCCATCAAAGCCCCAGTCAAACAGCGCAAAGGAGTTGATGTTTGCTCCAGTTTAGATGACTTGGTAGTAGGTTTTTCTGTTGGTGTAAGATTGTTCATAATTGGTAGTTGGTAATTGGTAGTTGGTAGTTGGGGAAAGGGGAAAGGGAAAAGGTTGAAGGATGAAGGATGAAGGATGAAGGGTAAAGGTTGAAATTTCACACTTCATACTTTTACTCGCCCCTAGCCCCTAGCCCCTAGCCCCTTATTATTAGCCCCTACCTGGATGCCTGTAGTGCAAAGCTGAGCTATCCACAAGTCTAAATCAGGATCGGGAATTGCTGCTCTTACCTGCTGCTGCACCTGTTGTGCAGAGTCCTCAGACGCGCACAGCCCAAATACACTAGGACCAGATCCAGACATCAACGCCCCCAAAACACCACTGTTTTGAAATGCTTGCCGCAGCTGCAATACTTGGGGATACTCTGGCAAAACTACTTTCTCTAAATCGTTGTGAAGCTTTTGACCGATTTGCTCACCATCTTCATGAATGATAGCTTTTACAATTTCTCCAGAGTGTACGGCATGAGCGCGAGATTCCAAGCTTTTTAAGTCACTAAGGTAGGAACTACCAAACTGCTGTCGATAGGTAGAGTACGCCCAAGCTGTGGAAACGGCAAGGCTGCGATATTTGCCTAGTACTACATATAAATTATCCAGACTGGGGAGAGGAGAGAGTTGTTCGCCCCTCCCTGTTGCGATCACAGTTCCACCCGCTACACAAAAAGGCACATCTGACCCTAATAGGGCGGCAAGTTCTTGTAATTCTGATTGAGTTAGTCCCAGCCGCCACAATAAATCTATTCCTACTAAAACTGCTGCTGCATCTGTAGATCCTCCTGCTAATCCAGCCGCTACAGGAATATGCTTGTCGATGGTAATTTCTACGCCACCATATTGGGCAAAAGCATTGGGAAATTGCTGCGCCATCAGGAAGGCTGCACGATAGGCAAGGTTAGTATTGTCTGTCGGTACTTGGGGATGATCGCAGCGAACGCGAATCGTGTCAGTGCTAATTGGTTGCAGGTGTATCTGGTCGGATAAATCAATGCTTTGCAAAATCATTGCCAATTCGTGATAACCATCTGGGCGATCGCCCAGGATCTCCAAATACAGATTAATTTTGGCAGGAGCAGTTAAAGTGTAAGAACGCATTGCTAGGGGCTAGGGGCTAGGGGCTAGGGGCGAGAGGCGAGGGGCAAAAGGAGGCAATAGGGGGCAATAGGGGGCAATAGGAGAAATTTTAATCCCAAGACCCCTCCAACATCTAAAATTCCTCTTGCCTCTAGCCTCTTGCCTCTAGCCTGTTACTGAGGGCTACCCATTGAGCAACGCCCAGTTCTTCGGCGCGGGCTTCGGGGTTTATTTCTAATTGTCTCAGTAATTGGGTGAGACGATCGCGCGAGACTATTGCTTGCAAATTATTTCGTAACATTTTGCGCTTAGCACCAAATCCCAGCTTGACCAAAGTCTCTAAGTGTTGGGGGTTTTGGGCGGAGGTTGATATTTGGCGGGGGCGTAGGCGCACGACAGCCGAATCTACCTTGGGTGGTGGGTAAAAAGATCCTGCTGGTACGATACAAATTAGTTCACAATCTGCCAAATATTGTACTTTTACCGACAATGCCCCAAATGCTCTTGAACCAGGTCGAGCATAAAGTCTTTCTGCTACTTCTTTTTGTACCAGTAGCACGATAGAGTCGAATGGTTCGGGATTAGAGTTGGCGATCGTACCTAGCAGTTTTTCTAAAATTGGTCCTGTAATGTTGTAAGGGATATTAGCAACAACTTTGTTAGGCTTTTGGAACGCTGGAAATGGGTCAAGCAGGGAAGGTAAATCGAGTGAGAGGATATCGCCTTGTAGTAAGAGAAAATTTTCCGCCTTACCCAGTTGTTTAGCTAAAATTTGGCATAAATCACGGTCAATTTCGACAGCAACGACACAAGAGGCAAGAGGTAATAAGCGGCGAGTTAAGATGCCTGTACCAGGACCGATTTCTAGGATGCGATCGCTGTTGCTAATTTCTGCTGCCTGAACTATCTGATTTAGTGCCTTTTCGCTTTTAAGCCAGTGTTGGGCAAATTGTTTTCGAGGTTTTATCACTGATGGATTGCAATTTTTTTAGCTGCTGCTATCTTAAGATTAAACAAAAAATTCCATCTCTTCATAGGGTTGCTTTTTTGTTGCTTCTATGCGTGTCTTTAGAACGCCTGCATGAAGTTCAAGTTTATGCCCGTTCAGATCTAAGAAATAGAGCGATAACCCCTCACTTGTATTTTGTTTCCAAATTGTTGCCCCTGACTCAATAATTTTGTAGCTAAATCTTTCAAGGTCTTTAGCTGCAACATTCAGCCCAATATGAGTATATTCAGGTAATGTTCCCAGTTTAGTTTGCTCAGCCAAACATAAACATAGCCATAGATCGCAAGCTTGAAGATAAGCGCCTTGCTTCCACCTGGCGATTGGCTTGCATCCTAAAACTTCTGTATAAAACTTAAAGGAGCAATTCTTAATCCAACACTGACAACGTGATGTGGTTAATACCAGTAATCATTTTGGCAGTTCCTATTTCAGTTACCAGTTATCAGTTACCGCGTCTTGCTTGTGCGAGCGCTAATAACTGTAGTTAAAGCTTACTTTGATCTTACTTCTTAAGTATCTTGTATCCAGTGATGGCACTTTGACCGTTAGAAAAATGCATCCACTGCCATGCCACCTCTTCATCATCGCTTAACTCGACGCTGATGACATAGGTAGGTGTAGCTAGGTTACTCGGCTGGGGTGCGTAGACGACTCGTTTCTGATTAGCTTGTTTTTCTTTCGCACTCATACAACTGTCTACAACTCTAGGAATGTAAGGAATGGGTATATGCTTGTGGCAAGTACACTCAGAGCGTGACTCGGAATTTGTGCAGCACAGATGCCATGTGTTCTAGCCAAGATTAGCTGCAAACCAATTTGCTGCTGCTGTTTGCAACGCCCAATAGTTTGCCCTCAAAGCCTGATTTATTTCATCTGTCGGTGGTTCGAGCTGATGCTGAAGATGGGAAAATATTTTTAGAGAAAGTCGCTCGGGATATCCGGCGCGATCGTAGTATGGACACATTGCAGCATATAGTTGTTGCACCTCGTCAGGCGCAAATATCTCATCATTACCACCATGCAAGAAAAGCATTGCTGGCAGTTGTGCGTTGGTGACAATTTCCTCTACCCGCGATAAAAAATCTATCCGTCTACTCGCTGCAAGTGAAGCTTCACTCCAGCGATATTCACAATTATTGAATTGTTCTGTAGCACGAATGGCAGATGAAATATCTTTACTAACACCAGCCAGAACAGCAGCTTTGATTGGAATTTTGCTCTCGGCTAAAGCAAGCATGGCTGCAAACCCTCCCGCTGAAAACCCAAATAGTCCAATTCCAAAATCGCTTTGAATGTCGAAGCTACTGTATAAGGACTCAACTACATTCGGTAGTTCGCGTACAGCGCCCTCTACCACAGGTAAAAAAAGTTGCAGCAGGTAGTCTTCCCTAACTCTACGTGTGAGTTCATCAATACCACCCTCTGGCATTCTCGCGCCAAATAATGGTAATCCCAGGTAAGCTTTCCAAGCGTTAACGCCTTTTAAGGGAATTGTTTCTGATAGAGTTTGTTCGCTGTTCGGAGTGTTTAAACCATGCCAGAGGATAATCAGTGGTGCTGGCTTTTCTAGCTTTTCTGGAAATCTCAGTACAACAGGAACACCAGCAACTTCCAATGACTCGATTTGTGGCATGATACTTATGCCTGTGATTCCACATCCAAGGTTGCTTTGTCGGTAATATATTTAATCAGCTAAATAAGCTCTCACTCGCGCTTTCATCAGAGGTAGACACGCTTCAATTTCTTCCTGACTAAGCTGAGTCTTTTGCCAAGTAGGACGTGACATTAAGCGCTCAGACCAGCTACTTAGTTTAGAATAATCATCCAAGGAAACGCCTAGACTTGGTAACATAGGTACAACAGTTCCGGCGACTATATCAGCTAGAGTGAGGCGATCGCTTCTAGAGTACGAGCGATCCATTAAACTCTCGAAAAATTCCAGCACCTTGAGTATTTGCTGCTTTGCCTGTTCGAGTTTTGGCGGGTTTTCTTCTACACAGCCCAATACCTGACTAGTTAGCCGTATGATAGCTGGAACCAATTCATTATCTGTTACCATTTCCACCATCCGCACAGTTGCTAAATCTTTGGCATTGGTAGGCAGCATTGCAGGTGAAGGATACTTTGCCTCTAGGTAGTCCAAAATTGCTAATGATTCTATTAACCTAAAATCATCATCTACTAAAACTGGAATGTGGTGAAAGGGATTGATTGCTAAAAACTCTGATTGGAATTGATCGCCATCCAGCTTCAGTGGCACTAATTCAAATGGTATTTCCTTCTCTAGTAGCGCAATCCACACGCGGCGAGAGTTGGCAGAAATGGCAGTGTGATAAAGCTTCAGCATAGAAAATTCTCTTAAACTTAAATTCTGCTTGCATGATCCTAAGTAGATAGCTGCTTGAATACTCCCATCGCACCGAGACGAATCGTAATAAGTTCTACATCTGTAATTGCTTTATGGGAACCGTTTTTAGTATTAGCAGGCGTGAACCAAAATGTTCCCGCTGTGCATTCTCTTCCACCAGTTTCGATAATTCCTTTGAGGACATAAACATACTCGTCACAAGGATGAAAATGTACTGGAATTACAGTTCCAGCAGGCATTCTTAATCTGTGAATCGATCCTTGTGGCACTGGTTCAGCCAGCCCAATAAATTGTGTTCCTGGTAATTGCTCGAATTCCAGCCATTGTTGAGTATTAGTGTCAATAAAAGTTTGTTCAGTCATCTTGCTCACTATGTATAAACGTATAGCAATCCGCCTCTACTATTTGTTGTTAGTGGAGCAAGTTAAAACTTGTGGCAGTTTTTGCTGTAGTCTCACGTTCCACTCATTAATGAGATAAGAACCCAGAAAGAAGTTATCTGATTTCTCATCAGCGCCTTCGCCATAGCCAGTAGAGGTTGGTTTAACTTCTTTGTCTGTTTGCTCATAAGGATGTTTGCTAAACCGATCTGTACGAGTATAAGAAGTAGGGAAAGAAGTATTACGGGCGATCGCTAGCTTTTGATTAGGCAAAGTTGACTTGTACATAAATTGCTCATGCCAAGTCGATGCAGTACCCATTAGCTCATATACAGACCTTGCAGGCAATGTCTCTACAACTTGGTGCTGTAGCTGAAGTTGCGTACCACCTTCGACGGCTTTTAGCGTCCAGATGACAATTGATGGCTGGTGCATCAAACTATCCTGCCAAGTATAGGAAAGACGCTTAGGCTGATCGAGTTCCAGCACTTGACAATCAATAATCCCATCTAATCCTGGTAGAGAATGAGTCCGAAATTGAAATTTGTGACCGACACGCGGCTCAAAGTCATTTTCCATCAGCCATGCAGCCATTGCTTGACGACTGGTAAGTACTTGCCAGACTTGTTGAGGTGGGTAAGGATAAAAAATTTCGGTCTTTACTCTTCGGAACATGAGTTCTTCTCCATATATTCACCCAGGACATCGAGTTTCTCTTGCCAGAACTGCTCGTAATGGGAAACCCACTCGGATACTTGCTTGAGCGGTTCAGGATTTATTTGGTACAGGCGTTGTCGTCCCGATCGCCTTTGGCTAACTAAGCCAGCTTCACAAAGAACTTGCAAGTGCTGGGATATAGCAGGCAATGACATCTCAAATGGTTGAGCAAGTTGTCCAACTGGTTGTTCGCCATCGCGCAGCCGATCCAACAGCGCTCGTCTGGTTGGATCTGCGATCGCCTGAAAAATATCCCCACTGGCTGCGGGTCTACTCATGGCAGTATTTGTTATTTAACTTTTTACTTAAATAATACAATAAATAAGCTTATGCTTAAATGTCAAGTCTTGATTTAAATCAAGACTTGCAGCTAGTGTTGAGAAGGTTAGAAAGTTGACACGGTACGGCTCAAAACGTTTTAAGTTTGTACACACGTTGTATACATTTTTACCCAACCTTCCAATCGCGCCTTTTGCTACGAGTATTAGTGCAGAAATCGATCCAAAGCTGCCTTTAACTGTTCAATTTCAACTTCAATATTTCCCTCTTTAGCTGCCCTGCCGATACACTCAGTTAAGTGTTCATCTAAAATCATCCTTGCTACGCGGTCTAGTGCGCCGCGAACAGCCGCAATTTGGATCAACACGTCAGGACAGGGGCGGCTTTCTTGCACCATTGTTTTAACGCCTCGGATGTGTCCTTCAATACGAGACAGTCGATTGACAATGCTGCGTAATGATTCTTCACTGTGAACATGAGCATGAGATGACTGTTTCCCATGAGTATGGTCACTATGGGCATGATCTGACTCATGAGTATGGGAAACGTCTGGACTGGAAATCAATGCTGATTTTTCTGTTAATCCGTGAGTGCGGTTCATGCTTAATCAAATAGCTGGGGATAGATTTAGATCCTAGCCTAGAGCAATTAAGCAAAACGCAGTAGTCTGCTTAAAAGAATGTCTCAACTTCTTTGAGTGAGAAGTTTGACAAAGCTAGCAGGAGGGCGATCGGGCTGAAAGTGCCACAATAGCCCTCGATATTTTGACACTTTGCACGGGCGATGAGCCACGCAAATTCTAGGTTCTTCTTGCCAACATAATAAGAATTGGTTTTTACCAACAAAAACAGACGGTTGAATCACGCCTGCACGTTTTCTGCCTGAAAAACAGCAGTTCCCAAATGCCCTATGGTACTGAGCGCTATGCAAGAGGTCTGTTGATACTAGCTGCGGCGCAGGTCGGTGTTGCAACAACTTTTGGAATAGGAGGAAGCGCGAAGCAAAACTTTTAGTGGCTAACTTCGTGCAGCTATTTTTGAAGTGACTAAGCGCGCCGATTCCAAAGCACCAGCCATCCATCCTGCCAGGTAGCTTAAATGCTCCCCAGCTAAGTAGATATTGCCATCAGGCTCATTCACTCTGGGATAGTACTGCTGTCGGGTTTGGCTGGTGTATTTTGACCAACCACCCAGATTTTCGGGGATTTTTGAGCAAAAAACAGAAACCCCGTGCTCAAAATGGTTATTATACTCAGGGTGAATCTTGCTGCCTTGTTCTAACACTAAGGATATGCGCTGATCAAAAGGCAGATTTCCAATTGCGATCGCGTCTTGTTCAGAGTAAAAGCCCTCGTAAGCATAGTTATAGCCGCTAACTAAAACTCCCTTGTTAGAAAGATAACCGTAAGATGGATACCAAATCTGATTAATGGTCAGGTTGGTATAAGTAATACCGCTATAGATGTCCTCGTCCTCCTCCCAAAAACGGCGGTTGAACTGCAAGCCAGTCTTACCCGCCTGATAATAGTCAACATTGGCAATTGCTTGTTGCATATCGGGGGAGAAGTCAGACGGGATATTTCTAAGCACAGTTAGTGGAATCGTGCAGATGCAGTAGCCACCTATTGCGTATTGCGTATTGCCCGATTTATCTGCATACACAATGCGAACCCCATCAGGTGTCTTGCGAATCTCCTTAACCTCGGCATTGAAAGTAATTCTATTGCCAAGTTGACGTTCAAAAGCCTTAGCTATTTGGTCTATACCGCCAACAGGTTGGAACATTGTCATTTGATCGTCCCATTCCCATTCAGCGACTTCATATTTAGCGAATCCTAATTGAATTAAGGGGCTAAGGTCGTATGGATCTGCTACTTCACCCTCTTGGTCGCCAGCGCTTGGTGGGACAGTATAACCCCGTCGGCTCGAACCCTTGTAAAACAGATCCGGATCTAAGTCTCCATAAGTCTTGAGAAACTCAACTAGTTTCTTTTTGTCTTGGGCTGTCAAGGGTGCATTAAGTGCATTAGAATCTACTGCTTTAGCCAGCAGTTCTGATATATAGCCGCGCATATCGGTGATTGCTTCGCGGGCATGAACTTTGCGACCGGACAAGGAACCTGCATTTTCCTGATAGTAGTATTGTTGGCGACTAAGATTGACAAAAACTTCTATGGGAACGCCCAGTTCCTTACAGTAGTCTATGGTGAGGTGATGGTAGGGAATGCGAGCCAAACCTGCATTAAAGTACAAGTCACAGTCGAATTGAACTGTTTGAGTCTGACCGTCAATTTCAGTAAATGAATCTCCACCTCGCAGTGTCCAGCAACGACCGCCAGAGCGATCGCGTGCTTCTAAAATTTGGCAATCGTAACCAACGCCCAACTCATAAGCCGAACACATTCCCGCCAAGCCAGCACCTAAAATAATGATGCGTTTGTTCGTATTCGTTGGTTATAGCCCAATGGAACCCGCCCCGATGGACTATCCTGTGCAGTTGCAGGTTTGTCCAACAAGTCCAATGCCTTCATTGCAGCATATACCGAACCAGCCGACGCAGCGACGGCGGTGATGAAATCTCTTCTGTTCATACCTACTCTTTAACTATTTAGTGATGAAGAGGATGTATTGCACAAACATCCCCCGCTGTGAAATGCCCGCTGTGAAATGCCCATTGTGAAATGTATTTGTAGCGAGTCGAGCGCAATTGGTCAGTGTCAAGTCTTTAAAAATAAAGAATATGGTTAGCTCATGTGCGCTTGTTGGGAGTACGCGATCGCGATCGCAGATCCTATATCTTGTTTCTCACTTACAAAATTGGAAACTACAGATGCACATAGATATACATAGCTATCATTTTTCTTGCCTCAAAAAAATAACATGATCAAAATTACTGCATATTGAATTACTTGATAATAGTTTTTTTTTCGATTTTCAGTAAAATTTGCTCAATCTTGCGCTCTACATAAACAAGAAAATTACTATAAAAAAGCTAGTAACAAAATTACCAATATTAATTAAAAATGCATTTTTACTATAAAGAATCTGCTTGTGTTTTGGACAAGTGTATTTTTTATTAGTAAAAAATACCACTTATATAGCAATCCCATTTCAGATATGAAATACCGTGTAGGGGTTGTCATTAATCGTAGCAAAGGTTTAGCAGACACTCAATTGAGCAACAGAGAACCCAGATAAAACCCTGCGTACAGAAGTATGTAGTCTATGAAGGAAAGTCAGAATTGATGATTTTTCCGAGTCCCTTTTCCTTGAGCTAGTAACAGGTATTGAGTAACTGATACCTGGGAAGATTTCACAAATCCAAGTGCTTTGCTATATAAATATACTAAATAGAAAAAACAGCCACTCAAATTTAAGTGTATTGGTAGCTAATAATAAAAGGATGTTTTCAACTTCAGCTATGTTGAATTAATTAAACTGTAAGTTGTAAGATATCTATTATGTATCTCAAATTACTAACATTAGTTACAGAAATTCTATCTAGAGATTAACAATATAGTTGACAAGTTACATTTATTATGAATAGGAAAAACACGATTACACTTTTCTCTTCGTACTATGTCACCACCTAACATACTGGGTTTAATTTAAAACAAAGAATTCGTAAACGGGGATTAGCTGTAGACCACACAACAATAGCTTGATTTGATATTGTTGGTTCTTTACCTTTGGGTCTTGATTACGAACATGGTTTAACGCTCTACCTATTAGCGCCATAATAAATAACGTATGGCACACAGCCGTCACGCTAACTACTGGGTGTTTTAGACGCATAGCACTAGCTAGCGATCACAAAAGGCAAATTCTGTCAACAGAGATTGTGGTTGATCAAGAATCATTTGTCATTGGTTATTAGGCATTTATCATTTTTTAAACGACGAAAAACAAAGGGCAAAGAACGGACAGCACAGTTATATTTATTTACATCCAGTTACTTTTACTTTTGTTTCTCCAACATCTAGGCTGATTGAATGAATGATTTTATGCGATTGGCAAATTTTTTACGGTATATAAGCAAACTGTGTACTCATGTGTTGGCAATTGTTTTAGGAGTGATTCTAACAGTTAGCACTTTACAGGTGTTACCATCCCAAGCTGATCCAGCACCAGAGATATCAAATTCTGTTGCCAGCAAGACTTCAAAAGCACCTATTGAGGCTCACAGCTTTGTGACAGCGGCAGTAAATCGGGTAGGACAAGCCGTAGTGCGAATTGATACAGAGCGCACTATTAGTCGTCGTGTCCCCGATCCTTTTTTTGAAGATCCAGTCTTCCGGCGGTTTTTTGGTGATAACTTCCAGGGGCAGTTACCTCCAGAGCGATTGCAAGGTATAGGCTCAGGTTTTATTATTGACCGCAGTGGCGAAGTTCTGACCAATGCTCATGTGGTGGCTGAGGCTGATAAAGTCACAGTGACGTTGAAAGACGGACGCATCTTGGAAGGAAAGGTACAAGGCGTAGATGAAGTCACAGATTTAGCCGTAGTTAAGATTAATGGGGGCGATTTGCCAGTAGCTTCTCTGGGAGATTCAGCTGATGTGCAAGTAGGAGATTGGGCGATCGCTGTTGGCAATCCTTTAGGATTTGATAATACCGTCACACTGGGAATTGTCAGCACTCTCAAACGTTCCAGCGCACAAGTTGGCATCCCTGACAAACGCCTTGATTTTATTCAAACCGATGCTGCAATTAACCCAGGTAATTCGGGTGGTCCACTATTGAATGACCGAGGAGAAGTGATTGGCATCAACACTGCCATTCGACCAGATGCTATGGGTATCGGCTTTGCTATCCCAATTAACAAAGCCAAAACAATCAAAGACAAGCTGATGCGTGGAGAAAAAATTTCCCATCCCTACCTGGGCGTGGAAATGCGTACTATAACACCCCAGCTAGCACAGCAGAATAATAGCGATCCAAATTCTCCCATCCAAGTTCCTGAAGTTAACGGTGTATTGGTGGTGCGAGTAGTGCCATCTTCCCCAGCTGCGACTGCTGGTTTACGACGGGGAGATGTAATTGTACAAATCGATGGGCAGAATATTACCAAGGCTGAACAGTTACAAAGTCTTGTCGAAGATACTAGCTTAGGGCAAGTATTACAGGTCAAAATTCGGCGTGGTAATCAAACCCAGCAAGTGTCAGTACAAACAGGTGAGATGGAAAGTGCTTCCTTGAAGAGGGGCTAGGGGCTAGGGACTAGAAGGGTGGCAGGGGGGCAGAGGAGCTTCAGGGGCAGAGGGGATAAATTATGAATTACCTTTTCCCTTTTACCTTTTCCCTTTTCCCTTTTCCCTAGCCCCTAGCCCCTAGCCTCTAGTCCCTTTTATTCGTCATCATCATCAAAGTCATCGTCGTCTTCGTCTTCGTCCTCGTCCTCCAAATCATCGACCGAATCATCAATCATTAGATCGTCATCTTCATCCAGAATGGCAGGGCTGCGATCAAAGCTGAAACCGTCTCCTAGTCCCCCTTCTAAACTGTAAGCACGGGCTGTGCGATCGTCTAGCACTACGTCCATTGGATCATCTACATCGTCAAACATACCGCTAGTCATCGCGTCTAGATCATCATGGCTGGTAGCACTGATTTCTTCATAAGTGTTGAAACCAGTACCTGCTGGGATCAAGCGCCCAATAATCACGTTTTCTTTCAAACCACGCAACCAATCGGATTTTCCTTCGATCGCTGCTTCAGTCAGTACCCGCGTTGTTTCTTGGAAGGAGGCAGCAGAAATGAAGCTATCTGTATTCAAGGATGCCTTGGTAATACCCAATAGCACAGGGGTGTATTGTGCCTTTGCACCTCCGGTAATGCTCATTGCTTCATTTACTTGCTCAACCTGGCGCAACTCTACTAGTTCTCCAGGCAGCATGGTAGTGTCGCCACCATCATCGATGCGTACCTTAGAAGTCATCTGCCGCACAATCACTTCAATATGCTTGTCAGCAATATCAATCCCTTGAGATTGATACACCAGCTGTACTTCATTTACCAAAAAGGTTTGTACTCGCTGTAACCCTTCTAAGGCACTGGGATAAACTCCTTCGCGGAAATTGTAATTAAAGAATATCTCCAAAATTTCGTGGGGATTAGCAGGACCATCAGTTAGGGCTTGTCCTACCTCGACAGTAGCACCATCGGCTACTACTGCATTCTGTCCAGGTCCAATTGGATACTCAGTAATGTTGCCAGAGTCTTCAATTACCTTAATGGCGATTGTTTCTTCCTCTAACCTCGTTACCTCTACAGTTCCAGGTTGACGAGCTAGAACGCAAGCTTCCTTGGGCTTACGCGCTTCTAGTAGCTCTTCAATTCTGGGCAAACCCTGGATAATATCACCAGTTTTTGCTCGCTCGAACACTAGCAGCACTAGATTATCACCCCGTTGTACAAGTTCGCCGTCTTCTACCTGCAATACTGCACCGTTACTGACACGGTATGGACGACCTGTACGTAGTGTGATTTCATAAGTAGTATTTGCTAGTGCGCTATCCTCACCATTTTGGGTTGTAGGTTGGGTGTCTTGGGTGTCCTGTCGTTTGATTTCCAGTACTTGACCGGATTCTTCTGCCACAATTCCAGGTGAAATTTCGCTACCAGCTACTAGTAGTTCACCTTTTTTAAGGCGCGGACGCTCTTTTGTGGTCAGGGTCGTGCGATCGCTTTCTCTTAGTACTAAGATGCGGCGAATTGCTTCTGCTCCTTCTCTAATTCCTCGGATTTCTCCTGCATCTTTGCACTGAATTTCTGTTTGGGCTACAACTGCGTCAGGTGGAATTACTTGCCCATCTTCGACGAGCAATTTAGTAGAGGTACTTCCTTGAGTAGCATCTGCTGCAACATCGCGGCGGATTACCAATGATTCCAAAATCACCAGCTGTAATCGCTGAAGATTTGGATCTTCGGCATCCTGAATCAATTCAATATCCGCTACCATTGGCGAACCGCTATGTTCTGCTACAGTATCCTGCTCAATTTCCAACACTAGTTGGGTACGCAGCAGTTCGACTCCTTCGATTGATTTCACTCGTTCGGAGTCTTTGTAAGTTACACGCTGTACTGCGCGTAATTCAATCCGGCGACCCGATTGATTGACAGATTGCGTACTCGGTACGGCTGGAGAATTTGGCACGGCATATTCAACCACTGGTCTGAGCAATAAAGCTGGACCTTCTGGAGATTCCACGTATTCGATGTAACGTATATCCGAGAGCGTATGCCCTGGAATAATTTCCTCTCCAGGCTGAGCTATCTGTCCATCGCGTCCAATTACTGCTTCTGGATCATCTACCATCAGCAGCTCACCTGGTTTGATCACCAGTTCCCGCAGAATATCGTTTTTCTGCGTTACCGTAACAACACCATTGGTTTGGGCAAAGATATCCTTGACTACTTCGGTTCCGGCTTCGACATATTGACCGTCTTCTACCATCAATAGGGAGATATCCTTATTGACTTCGTGGGTTTCTTCAGGAATCCACAACAAGGTTCCACCTTGCACGACTTCATAGCCAAGCTTGGCTTTGCCTTTCTTGCCGATTTCCACTCCGGCATATTTAATCATGCCACCAGTGGTAGTGCGATAAGAATCATCAATTAGCTCTGCCACCACTTGGTTATTTTGGACTTTGGTTCCTGGTGTGGCTAACAGAGAAAACTGTTGATTGTTGTTGGTTTCAATTATGTAGTGATCGCGTCCTTGGAAACTTTCGGATCTTACAGTAGCAGTGTCTAAAACGACCGATGCGGTAATGATTTCAATTTCCCGCTGTCGCCCTGATTCTCCGGTTTGCGGCAAGCGTACCTTACCTCCGTGCAGGCTGGTGAGCTTCATTTGCGCCAGTACGCTGCCTGGTTCTACGCGATCGCCGTTATTTACAGATGGTTCTGCGCCTGGGGGCAGGTTGTAAACTTCTCCAGACAAAATCCAAATCAAACCGCCTCTGCTCGCGGTTGTAGTTGTATTGCCTTGGCGATCAGTTTTTTCTTCCGCCACCACATCGGCAAATTTCACTTCTCCTGCTAAGTCAGAAGCTACATCTTTAGTAATTTTTTCCGTACTTGTTCTGGTAGTACGACTACCAATTGCCACTTCTGCTAGGAGTTGTGCGGTTTTAACACTCTGACCATCTTTAATGTAGAGCGTTGAATTTTGGGTAATAGGAATAGTTATTGCCCTGCCCCCACCCGCTGGCTCCAAAGTTAGAGAACCGTTGCTTTCTGCTAGCAGGGCATCTTCACCGTGACGAGTTCTAAATGGTCTTGTCCGCAAGCTGCGAGGAATACGAATAGTACCATCGAGTTCTGCTCGCTCTTGTCGAGCCACTTCCCCAGTAAACACACCACCAGTGTGGAATGTCCGCATGGTTAGCTGGGTTCCTGGTTCACCAATACTTTGGGCAGCGATAATGCCAACCGCTTCACCCAAATCGACCATTTTAGCATGAGCTAGGCTCCAACCGTAGCAGTGTTGGCAGACCGATCGCGCCGCTTCGCAGGTAAGGGGCGATCGCACCATAACTTCTTCGACCTGGGCTTTTTGAATGGCGATCGCTAGCTCATCAGACATTGGCTGGTTTTTTTGCGCCAGCACTTCTTTGGTTTTTGGATGAACCACATCTTCCAGGCATACTCTACCCAGCAAGCGGGAGGCAAGGGGAATCATCGTGCGGCTGCCGTCTTTCATGGCTCGAATTGGAATTCCCCGCGTGGTTCCACAATCTATCTCCCGAATGATGACATCCTGAGACACGTCTACCAAGCGCCTCGTGAGATAGCCGGAATCTGCCGTTCTTAAGGCTGTATCCACTAGCCCTTTTCTCGCACCGTAGGACGAAATAATATATTCGGTAACAGTCAGCCCTTCTCGGAAATTAGTTTTAATTGGCAGGTCAATAATTTCCCCTTGCGGATCTGCCATTAGTCCCCGCATTCCTACTAACTGACGGACTTGGGAAATATTCCCCCTAGCTCCAGAGAAAGCCATCATGTAGACGGAATTGAGCGGGTTAGTAGCCCTAAAATGTTGTACTACTTCGTCTTTAAGTGCTTCACTGGTACTATTCCAGGTATCAATTACTTTTTGGAAGCGTTCTACTTCTGTGATTTCGCCGCGTGTATAGCGCTCTTCTGTAGCGCGAATTTCGGCTTCGGCGGCTTCCAATAGCGCTCTTTTGCTGGGCGGAACCATCAAGTCATCTACACTAATCGAAACCCCAGCTTTAGTAGCGTAGCGAAATCCTAAATCTTTTAGACGGTCAGCCATTGCTGCTGTACGGGCAGTGCCATAATGCATAAACGCCCAAGCAATCAAATTCTTCAGCTGACCCTTGTCAACCATCCGATTCCGAAAAATCATTTCCTTGCCGTCTGCCATGTTCTTTAGGGAGTAGGGAGTAGGGAGTAGGGAGTAGGGTAAGGGGCAAGGGGGCAAAAGGGGAGAGGTGGAATCAGGGGAGAGTGGGAGAATTTCACACAAACACCTTATCCCCGTATCACCTCATCACCCCATCCTCTTGCCTCTTGCCTCTAGATCAGTGCTTCCTGAATTGCCTTGTTGTAAATGATTCGACCTGGAGTTGTGCGAATGAACTGGGAAATTAGATTACCAGATGCATCTTCCCGCACTCGGCGCTCTTTATATTGTTTGGCAACTGTACCATCACTCAATTGCTCTACCTGCAAAGGCTCTGTATCTGGTTCTGCCGAATCCACCTGCCCATCAAAGCGCACCCAGACTTTGGCGTGTAGATCAACCAGATCTTGTTCATACGCCATAATCGCGTCATCTAGGGAAGCAAAGTAGCGTCCAGCTCCTTTAGTACTATTGGGATTCTCTGCTGTTAGGTAATAGCAGCCCAGCACCATATCCTGGCTAGGGGTGATAATTGGTCTGCCTGTGGCTGGTGACAGAACATTGTTGGAAGCCAGCATCAACAGCCTTGCTTCTGATTGCGACTCCAGAGATAAAGGTACGTGTACCGCCATTTGGTCGCCGTCAAAGTCAGCGTTAAATGCTGGACACACCAAGGGATGTAGCTGAATGGCGCGACCTTCTACCAAAATCGGTTCAAAGGATTGAATACCTAACCTGTGTAGGGTAGGAGCGCGGTTCAGCAGGACGGGATGCCCTTCGATCACTTCTTCCAACACATCCCACACGCTGGGATCACCGCGTTGGATTAGTTTTTTAGCAGCTTTGATGTTATTGACAACACCGCTACGAATTAGCCGATGGATCACAAACGGCTGAAACAGTTCGATCGCCATTTCTCTTGGCAATCCGCACTGGTGAATTTTTAATTTTGGTCCTACTACAATTACTGAGCGTCCCGAATAGTCCACTCGTTTTCCTAGCAGGTTTTGGCGGAAACGACCTTGCTTTCCTTCAATAATGTCAGAAAGAGATTTCAGCGGTCGGTTGTTTGCCCCCACTACAGTGCGACCCCGACGACCATTGTCAATTAGGGCATCTACTGCTTCTTGCAGCATCCGCTTTTCGTTACGCACGATAATCTCTGGAGCAAGAATTTCTTGCAGCCGTGCCAAGCGGTTATTGCGGTTAATTACCCGTCGATACAGGTCATTCAAATCGCTGGTAGCAAAGCGACCTCCATCTAGCTGCACCATTGGGCGCAAATCTGGGGGAATGACTGGAATATAAGTCATTACCATCCACTCAGGTTTGGAACCTGTAGCGATGAAGTTGTCAATCACTCGCAACCGCTTGATTAGCTTTGCTCGCTTTTGCCCTTTGGCATTGCCAATTTCTTCTCGCAGTTTCTCTGCTTCTGTTTCTAAATTAATGTCTGCCAGTAGTCGCGCCAGTGCTTCGGCTCCAATTCCCACTTCTACACCAGTCAGTTGGGAATCTTCGCTGTAAAGTTGGTCTTCAATTTCAATCCACTGGTCTTCACTAAGCAGCTGCTTGTAGGTAAGAGTGTCGGCATTACCAGGAGCCAAGACAACATAGGCATTAAAGTAGACGATTTGTTCTACATCCCGCAATGGCATATCCAGCAAAATTGCGATGTAGCTGGGAATGCCTTTGAGATACCAAACATGAGCAACTGGGGCAGCCAGTTTAATAAATCCCATGCGATGACGACGAACGCGGGATTCAGTCACTTCTACGCCGCAGCGCTCACATACAATTCCCCGATGGCGCACTCGCTTGTATTTACCGCAATGACATTCCCAATCCTTAGCAGGACCAAAGATGCGCTCACAAAATAGCCCATCCATCTCAGGCTTGAGCGTTCTGTAATTAATTGTTTCCGGCTTTGTTACTTCACCAACTAGCTGACCATTTGGCAAGGTTCTTTCTCCCCATTGCCGAATTCGGTCTGGTGAAGCAATACCAATTTTTACGTAGTCGAACTGATTTACTAGGGGAGTTCTCATAGATAAAGGATGAAGTATGAAGTGGGAAGTATGAAGTATGAAGTATGAAGGAGTTGTGGAGTTGTGGAGGTGTGGAGTTGTGGAGTTGTGGAATATTTAATTCTTTCCCGAGTCCCGAGTTCCTTTCCCCTTTTTCCTTTTTCCTTTTTGGCTTTAGCCTTTATCCTTCATCCTTTGTTAAATTTCTTCTTCTTCCAATGACTCGCGGCTGAGCGATTCATAAGTGGGTCGTGAGGGAGTACGACGACCAGCGGGATCTGCCATCAAATCTACTTCCACGTCTAAAGTACTGCCGCTACCGTCTGTTTGGGTTTCGACTTTATGCACAGCAATGTCTAATCCTAGAGACTGGAGTTCTCGCATTAGCACTTTGAATGATTCTGGTGTACCAGGTCTTGGAATCGCCTTGCCTTTGACGATCGCATTTAATGCTTCGTTCCGTCCCTGCATATCGTCGGATTTTACCGTCAGCAATTCCTGCAAGGTGTATGCCGCTCCAAATGCTTCCAATGCCCACACTTCCATTTCTCCAAATCGCTGACCTCCTTGTTGCGCTTTGCCGCCCAAAGGCTGCTGTGTTACCAAAGAGTATGGTCCGGTCGAACGAGCGTGGATCTTGTCATCTACCAGGTGTACTAGTTTCAGCATATACGCCATGCCGATTGTGATTGGGCGATCAAATGGTTCCCCAGTCCGACCATCAAACACCTGGATTTTGCCTGCATTTTCTGGGTCATATAACCAATCCTCACCATTGCGATCGCGCGCTTCCATCAGTTTGCCATGCACAATCGTTCTGGAAGACTCTTCTCCATACATCTCGTCAAACGGAGTCAGTTTAAACCGTAATCCTAGATTGGCTCCTGCCCAACCCAACAGACACTCAAACACTTGACCCACGTTCATCCGCGAAGGCACACCCAAGGGATTTAGCACAATATCCACCGATCTGCCATCTGGCAAGTAGGGCATATCTTCCACTGGGAGGATGCGAGAAATAATTCCCTTATTTCCGTGCCTTCCTGCCATTTTGTCGCCTACTTGGATCTTACGCTTCTGGGCTACGTACACCCGTACAACCATATTTGCCCCAGGTGGCAGCTCGTCCCCTTGTTCGCGGGTAAATACCCGCACATCGACTACACGCCCTTTTTCACCGTTAGGTACTCTGAGCGAGTTGTCACGTACATCCCGCGCCTTTTCACCAAAAATTGCCCGTAGCAGCTTTTCTTCTGGCGGCTGATCTGATTCACCTTTGGGCGTTACTTTCCCCACCAAGATATCCCCAGACTCTACCCAGGCTCCAATGCGGATAATTCCTTGCTCATCAAGCTGCCGCAGAGAATCTTCCCCAACATTGGGAATTTCCCGTGTGATTTCTTCTGGTCCTAGCTTTGTCTGCCGTGCCTCAATTTCATACTTCTCAATATGAATTGAGGTGTATAGGTCTTCCTGTACCAGCCTTTCTGAGATCAAAATCGCGTCTTCGTAGTTGTAGCCTTCCCAAGGCATATACGCGACTAAGATATTTTGTCCCAGCGCTAGTTCACCGCCCTCGGTAGAGGAGCCATCGGCTATGACTTGACCTGCTGCAACTTTGTCACCTTTTTGTACCAAAGGACGCTGATTCAAGCAGGTGTCTTGGTTAGAGCGCTGATACTTAGAAATGGGATACTCAATTTCCCCGCCCCCATTGGAGCGAACGCGAATCTTGGTAGCATCTACATAACTAATTTCGCCATCAGTACGGCTGATGATCACCATTCCAGAGTCCCGTGCTGCCTGTGCCTCTAATCCAGTTCCTACCAAGGGTCGCTCTGGTCTTAGCAAAGGCACTGCTTGCCGCTGCATATTAGAACCCATCAGGGCGCGGTTAGCGTCGTCATGCTCCAAGAATGGAATCAAACTCGTAGCCACTGACACAATCTGTACAGGAGACACCGCTACGTAGTCCACTTGATCCGGTGTCGTCGTAGTGAATTCCTGCCGATACCTCACTGGTACTTGTGGTCCAATGATATAACCATTTTCATCTACGGGAATATCACCTGGGGCAACGCGAATGTCATCCTCTTCATCGGCTGTCATATACACGGGCGGCAGGTCAAATCGTACCCGCCCGTTTTCTACAGGTCTAGATGGCGTTTCCAAAAAGCCATATTGATTTACTTTGGCATGAGTTGCCAAAGAGCCAATCAAACCAGCGTTTGGACCTTCTGGCGTTTCAATTGGGCAAATGCGTCCATAGTGGGATGGGTGAATATCCCGCACAGCAAATCCAGCGCGTTCTCTGGTTAATCCCCCTGGACCTAGTGCTGATAGTCGGCGTTTGTGAGTCAGTTCTGCTAGGGGATTGGTTTGATCCATAAACTGGCTCAATTGGCTGGAGCCGAAGAACTCCTTAATTGCTGCTACCAGTGGTTTGGGGTTGACCAATGAAGTCGGAATTAGGTTTTCTACATCCGAAACGGTCATACGTTCGCGGATAATCCGCTCTAAGCGGTTTAGTCCCACTCTGACTTGATTTTGCAGCAATTCACCTACGCTTCTGACTCGCCTGTTACCCAGGTGGTCAATGTCATCGGTGCTACCCATGTCAAACTCTAGGTTAATTAGGTAGTCGATCGCCGCCAAAATATCAGTAGGTGTCAATACTCGGGTCGTATCAGGAATTGATAACCGTAACTTCTTGTTCAGTTTGTATCTACCTACACGCCCTAGATCGTATCGCTTCGGATCAAAAAAGCGAGAATCTAGTAACTGTTGACCGCCCAATACTGTCGGGGGTTCGCCTGGGCGTAATTTGCGATACAACTCCATCAGGGCATCTTCTTCCGAGAACTGCCCTTCTTTCTCAATCGTCTTTTGAAAATACTCTGGGTGACGCAATGCGTCCATAATTTCATTGTCAGTTAGACCCAGTGCTTTCAATAGTACCTGAGCTGACAATTTTCGGGTTTTATCAATTCGTACCCAGACTAAATCGTTGCGATCTGTTTCAAATTTCAGCCATGCCCCTCGGTTGGGGATTAAGCTAGCGCTGTAAGTACGGCGACCGTTTTTATCAATTTCTGATTTGTAGTAAACTCCTGGCGATCGGACAATTTGGTTAACAATTACCCGTTCTGCTCCATTAATGATGAAGGTTCCCCGATCTGTCATCAAGGGCAAATCGCCGATAAACACTTCTTGCTCTTTAATTTCGCCCGTTTCTTTGTTAATCAGGCGTGTAGGTACATACATCTGTACCGCATAGGTACTATCACGCCGCTTAGCTTCGTCTACGTCGTATTTGGGTTGCTTGAGTTTATAATTTTGACCCAATAAGTGTAGTTCCAGCTTGCCAGTGTAGTCTGTAATCGGTGAGAAGCTGTTGAGTTCTTCAATCAGTCCTTCTTCTAAAAACCAGCGGAAGCTTGCTTTTTGGATTTCAATTAAATCGGGCAGCAGGAAGGCGGGTTCTATATGGTTTTCGTTAGTCATGCGTCTATGTAGCTCTCTACTTGTTTAGAAGGTGTTGATTTTAGGGAACGCCCCTCTTTACTACCTGTTACTGACAACAGGCGCTTGCCTTGCGCCAAAAAAAGAAACTTGCTTTTGATGTTTTGACTTGTACAATATTTTCTATTCGCTACCCTTGGTTGTTAATCCAGCATTAGGTACTAGCGTCCTACACAGCTGGGCTAGGTATTGTAGCGACTATTGCTACCTCCACCTGACACACGGCATTACTATCACTTCTTGTTTTGTCATTTCACCACTCATCGCTTGCGGATTGGAACGCTCTATTATTTGCGCCCACTAGCTGCAATCATCCTCAAAGCTAAATTTTTGATCGTTCGTTTATCCTGTGTTGACCAGCTGCTTTTTGCTGGCACATGAACTCAATTTCTGCCATCTTTGAGAGAGGGAAGGGGAGAGGAAATTTTGTCTATGGGCTATTGGCTACCCTTGTCAAGTGGTAAAAGTTTAAATTTGTAAATTTGTGCGCGATCTAGTCCAAGGTTTGATGGCAAAATAGTTTCATATATGCTCCTTAACTATTATGACGCTTTTGCTATAGCTTTGTAGGGGGCGGATTTACTCACTCCTCGGTTTCGTATTATCCGTTCTTTACACTGACAAGCTAAACAATTCACAAGCATTTTGGGTTGTTTGCCGTGCGATCGCATCTTCATCTACTTGTCGCAGGCTAGCAAGTGACTGGGCTACGTAACGCACGTTGGCAGGTTCATTCCGCCGCTCTTTCCTTTTGGGTACGGGAGTCAAAAACGGGCAATCAGTTTCAATCAGCAAGCGATCGCTTTTAACCATTTGTGCCGAGGCTTGTATTTGCGCGGCATTTTTAAACGTCACTATGCCACTGAAGCTAATATAAAAGCCCAATTCGAGAAACCATTCGGTTTCTTCTGGTGTTCCAGTCCAGCAGTGCATCACCCCCCTTACTTTTTTACCCTCACGAGCAATAGTCTGGTGTAAAATATCTCGTACAGAGGATGCTGCCTCTCGACAATGGATAATTACTGGTAAGTCGAGAGAGGATGCTATATTCAGCTGCGCTTCAAACACCTCCACCTGCTGCTTTTGATTATCACAGTGGTAAAAATCCAGCCCAGTTTCTCCAATTGCCACTACTTTCGCGTCAGAACGAGCTAAGGTAAAAATTTCCTCCTCCATTTTTGGTGTCCACTTGTGGGCATCTTGGGGATGCAAGCCGACAGCAAAGTGTATCTCTGGAAATCGACGGGCTAAAGCTTGAATGCTGGCAAATTCTGACGGTTCGACACAGGAATGAACCAAACGAATCACACCAGCTTCTTGCCAACGCGATCGCACTGCCTCCAAGTCCGGCTCAAAAACATCAAAGTTAAGATGAACGTGAGAGTCTATCAGCTGCATAACTAAAGGATGAAGTTTGTTCGCTTAGTTGCCGCCGGCGCGCAGATGTTGTTTGAAGAAGGAACAAGTGTAAAGGTTTAAATTCAGTCCTTTACCCTTTTTGCCTTTAGCCTTTTTGCCTTTATCCTTCAGCCTTAGCTAGTTCATACTGTTTGAGTCTTTTAGCTAAGCGGGACTTTTTCCTTGCCCCATTATTGCGATGTAACACGCCACGCTTTACGGCTTTGTCAATTTTGCTGTATGCTGCTGCCATGTGTTGCTCTACAACGGTCTTTTGTTCTGGGGTAGGATTAGCAGCATAGGTTTCTACAGCGCTAAAGTACTTTTTCATCAGCGTCTTCACAGCTGAGGTGTATGCTTTATTCCGCAGCCGATTGCGCTCGGCTATTTTGACACGCTTAAGAGCAGACTTTGTATTTGCCACAGTTAGGTTAAGAAGAACTATCGATAATTAGACAAAATCCTAGATGTACTAATATAGCATCATGTTGCCAATATTGCGATTCTCATAAAAATCCAGGTTAAGCTAGAGGAACGAGGATAAATAGGCTTTAAAGGCTTTGCCCTTCGGGGGTAAAGAATTTAAAATATTTATTCTCACCTAAGAAATTCCTAGATTGGCATCCCGCGAACTCCATGCTGCGAATCATTACTCAGCAGGCTGAAGTACGAGCAGAACTACAGCGGATCTGCGATCGCACTCACGACGACTCTGTAGCTCACAAAGAAGCGACGGTTCGGGAGGTGCTTCAAGCCGTGAAGCGCCAAGGAGACCGCGCCGTATTGCACTATACCGCAGAATTCGATCATCAAACTCTTAAACCAGAAGACCTGCGTGTCAGCGGCTCGGAACTGGATGCAGCTTATCAGCAGGTTTCTAAAGATTTATTAAGCGCGATTAAGTTGGCTTGTCGCCAAATTGAAGCTTTTCACCGCCAGCGCATTCCCAAATCCTGGGTTCAGTTTGGAGATGATGAAGTGGTATTAGGCAAGCGCTACACTCCAGTGGACCGAGCAGGATTATACATTCCTGGGGGTCGAGGTGCGTATCCCAGTAGCGTCCTGATGAACGCGATTCCAGCTAAGGTGGCAGGAGTACCGCGCCGAGTAATGGTAACGCCGCCAGGAATAGGTAAGTCAATTAATCCAACTGTCTTAGTTGCGGCACAAGAAGCAGGGGTAGAAGAAATATATCGCGTTGGAGGCGCTCAAGCGATCGCGGCTTTAGCTTATGGAACAGAAACGATTCCTAAAGTTAACGTGATCACAGGTCCTGGTAACATTTATGTAACTTTGGCAAAAAAACTCGTATACGGCACAGTTGGGATTGACTCGTTAGCAGGACCTTCAGAAGTGCTGATTATCGCTGACGAAAGTGCTAATCCGGTGTATGTGGCAGCTGATTTATTGGCGCAGGCAGAACACGATCCAATGGCAGCGGCAATTTTATTGACAACGGATGCGAGTTTAGCTAAAAGTGTACAAGTTGCGATTGAGCGGCAGCTAGTAGATCATCCACGCCGAACTTTAACCGAGAAAGCGATCGCGCACTACGGCTTAATTGTTGTCGTAGACTCACTAATCGCCGCCGCCGAACTGTCAAATGAATTCGCTCCCGAACACCTGGAACTAGAAGTAGCTGACCCTTGGGCGTTACTCGAACATATTCGCCATGCAGGAGCCATTTTCCTTGGTTGTGCTACACCCGAAGCGGTGGGAGACTATCTGGCAGGACCTAATCATACCCTGCCTACTTCTGGTGCTGCCCGCTACGCTTCTGCTCTAGGTGTAGAAACCTTCCTCAAACACTCTAGTATCATCGAGTACTCACCAACAGCACTCCAAAAAGTAGCTGGTGCAATTGACACATTAGCAACAGCGGAGGGCTTGCATTCCCATGCTCAGTCTGTAAGACTGCGGATGCAAGGGTTAGAAACTGATCAATGGGAACTTGGAACAAAGGGACAATGACCCTTAGCCCTAGGAAAGCACAAAGGAGGTTTGGGCAGTGCTAAAAACAGTAGTGGTAGCTCTTGACGGTTCAGAAACTCAAGCACGGGTAATTCACACTCTTGAAGAACTCCAACTTCAACCTACGACAAAAATTATCCTCTCTCATGTCATCTGCCCGCCAGAGATGGACGAGGAATTAGTTGCTGACCGTCCCCAAACTGGTTTTGAGGGTTCTCCTTATTTACATATGGAAAAGCAACTGCAATCCTACCAAGCGCGATTACCTGGAGAAAGCGCATTAGAGGTTGTAACTGGCGACCCAGCTGAAGAAATTATTCGCCTTGCTAATATTTACCAAGCTGACCTGATTGTAATTGGCAGTCGCGGTTTAACGGGTGTGAAACGAATTATTCAGGGTTCTGTCAGTAGTCAAGTGGTTGAAAATGCTCATTGTTCTGTGTTGGTGGTGAAAACTGCCTAATAGTGGCAAGTGGCAAGGGGTGAGTAAAGGAGGGTAGCCACAAATATTCTCGTAGGTTAATTTTTCCTTGTGGGCTAAATATTATTCCTTCTTGTTCGAGGAGCGATCGCTGCAAGTAGTCTGCACCATGTCGTAAAGATGAGTAGGATATCTCGCCTTTGGCATTAATCACTCGATGCCAGGGAACATCAGATGAGCGCGTATCCACACGGTAGAGAGCATAACCCACCTGACGCGCTTTACCATAGAGATTTGCCAAGTCTGCCACCTGTCCATAGGTTGCTACTTTTCCCTGGGGAATTTGACGCACTATTTGGTAGATCTTCTCATAGGTAGACACTGGTATAGACTCCTAATTTTGAAATCTTAATAACTGCTCTAATATGAAGGTTGAATTTGTGACTGATAAGTAAAATCTGGCAGTATTGCGTTATCTGGATAATTCAACAAGCTAACTCATTACCATCATAGGTCTAGGTACGAGCAGCTATAATACGGCTTTCTCAAGCCGACAAATTCAAACACCTCATATTCACCTGTGCAAGGTTTTATCAATTTAAATAAATCAGTTGGATTCACTTCTCACGACTGCGTAGCGCGTGTTAGAAGGCTACTGCGCTCGTCAAAGGTAGGACACGGTGGTACTTTAGATCCAGCTGCTAGTGGTGTTTTACCAATTGCTGTGGGAAAGGCGACACGCCTATTACAATTTCTCAGTCAGGATAAGGCTTACCGAGCAACAATAAAGTTAGGTATTACTACTACAACTGATGATCTCGAAGGAGAAATTATTGCCTCGCAACCAGCAACAGGGTTGAGCTTAGAGCAGGTTGTATCAGTATTGCCCCGCTTTCAAGGCAAGATTGTACAGGTTCCACCTCAATACAGTGCAATTCAGGTGCAGGGAAAACGACTGTATGATTTGGCAAGGGCTGGAGAGCAAGTAGAAGTTCCAGCCCGAACAGTTGACATATTTAAGATTGAAATATTGGATTGGCGAGCAGGGGAGTTTCCGCAATTAGATGTAGAAATTGCTTGTGGAGGGGGAACATATATTCGAGCGATCGCCCGTGATCTTGGTGTAGCCTTACAAACTGGTGGTACTCTTGCTGCTTTAACACGCATTAGTAGCAGTGGCTTTGACTTAGTAGATAGCCACAGTTTAGATGAATTAGAAGCTCAGGTAACACAAGGAACCTGGAAACCGATTTCACCCACCTTTGCGTTACAACATCTACAAGCTATTACCTTACCATCAGCAGTTGCCCTGAAGTGGTGTCAAGGTCAGCGGATTTGCTGGAATGATAACCTTACTACTGCTATCGACACGCCCTGCCGAATTTACGACGAAAGCGATCGCTTTTTGGGCATTGGCAGTTTAGTTATATCAGAGGCTGTGCCGTTATTAATTCCGCAAATGGTCTATGCCCCTATGGGATAGTTATGTATCATATTAGAATTTATTTGTCAAGAAATAGAGTTATTTTCACTTGTAGTAGTAACCCAACGAACGAGGTGGAGCCTCTATTTTCTCGTTCCTAGGCTCAGCCTAGGAACAAGTAGATCTGCTCTTTGGTTTAGAAAGTTTCTGCGCCCCAACCAGGAGCCTTTTGCGCTGCTGTCAAAATAAAAGCTGCTAAATTTTCCACTTCTTGTCTGGGCATCCAGCTTTCAGGCACTTCGCGGCAGTTGTAGGTTTCTTCACTGCCATCGTAGGTCATTGGCTGCCGGAAGTAAGCAACTAAGCTGCTGATATTATCACGGGGAGGATTAGCACCTTTGAGCGTTTCCAGGGTGAGTGATACGAGTGGATTTGGCAAAGTTGATCCACCTACATGACAGCCGATGCAGTTGGCTTGAAACAACTGTTTACCCTGAGACAATTGTGCTGGTGAAAAAGAGCGTGTTTCGCTTCCATCAAAGTCTAGGGCGATTGGCTCAGTCACACGCAAAAACCTAGCCACATAAGGATCAATGGCAGCTTGGGCAGGAGAACTGGGTAGGAATAAGACCCAGACTATTGCCAGAATTATTAATAAACGGCGGCAGAATAATCGGTTTAGCATTGCGGGGCAACCTATAGTGACTAGTGACTGGTGGCTAGTGACTAGAAGTAGTAACTGGTGACTGGAAAAATAAACCCAAACTGCCAGAAATGGTAATTCTAGCCACTAGCCACTAACCACTAGCCACTCTTATACTGATGACTTAATAGTAGATCTTGCCACCTCCCCACCTTGAGCCTATGAGCTTCGGTTGTAGTAGGATATGACCTGCGATCGCTTGCAAATCCTCATCCCGCAGGTTTCTCATAGCTGGGTAGATATCGGCACTCTTGGTGCTGGGGTGTAATTCCGCGATTTCTTCTTCCCCATCGTAAGTTGTGGGATTTTTCATATAATCCACCAAACCCTCAAGGTTATTACGATTTGGTGTAGCTAGGGAGAGAGTTTCGGGATCGAGTCCCACATTCTGGTTTGTCTTAGTAATACCCCCAGCATGACACTGGGCGCAGGCGTAGTTAAATAAGCGTTTGCCTTCTTGGACTTGTTTGAGGCTAAGTACCGTCGTGTCACCTTTGTCATTTAGTGGCACTGTACGGGCGGCTTCGCTCAGTTCGACGGCGGCGGCGCTACCAACAACTAGCCCAAACGCTAACAACATAATCGTCATTGCTAGCCCGATCAATCTTTTTAACATGGTTCTCCTGAAATTTGGATACTCAACACAGCTTCAAATACGCTTTTCTCAATCTCCTCCACCATTTCATTAATCACCATTAGTGCTAGAGGGATGTTTTTGGGACAAAATTTCGGAAATGATTGCCTTGGCATCTTCTAGTGCTAGACGGGTTTGAGGGTTTTTATAAGCAATTCCCAATTGATCGCACAAAACGAGTACCTCCTCTACTGGGAGGTTATAGTCCGCTGCGATTTCTGCAATGGACAAATCAGCAAAACCCATAATGAATGATTGTTTAGTAAAAGTTAGAGATTGAGCTGCTCTAATATGAATATCATGTCGTGTGTACCATTTGTTTCCCAAACCCTATATTAGGCATAGATTTCGCTACCCCCGCTAGGGCTAGAAGAGGGGCTAGGGGCTAGGGGCTAGGGGTTAGAGGAACCAGGGCTAGAGGCTAGAGGCTAGAGGCTATAAATATTATCTCCCTTTTGCTCCCTTTTGCTCCCTTTTGCTCCCCCTGCTCTCTTCTAGCTCCTAGCCCCTAGTCCCTCACCCAGAGCCATTGCCTCGAAATGCACTAGATTGGGTGCAGTGGTGAGCGGTTGGTGTAGAGCGATCAGCTGTGCCAAGGTTTTCTTAAGTTGAGTGCGGGGAACGATCGCATCGACAAAACCGTGATGCAGCAGATCTTCTGCTGTCTGAAACTCTTCGGGTAGCTTTTCTCGCAGAGTTTGTTCAATGACTCGACGACCTGCAAAACCAATTGTTGCCTTTGGTTCTGCCAAAATAATATCACCCAACATGGCAAAGCTGGCGGTAACGCCTCCAGTTGTAGGATTAGTCAAAACCGGAATGTAGAGCAGCCCAGCACTACGGTGGTATTCTAGAGCAGCAGATATTTTCGCCATCTGCATCAAACTGAGCATACCTTCTTGCATCCTAGCTCCACCGGAAGCACAAACGATAATCACCGGATAACGCTTTTGTGTTGCTTGCTCGATTAAGCGCGTCAGCTTTTCTCCTACGACCGATCCCATGCTACCGCCCATAAACCGGAAGTCCATCACTCCCAGGGCGACTGGTAAACCGTCAAGCTTGCCAAAACCTGTTTGGACAGCATCGACTAAACCAGTTTTTTGCTGAGTTTCGCGCAAGCGATCGCTATAAGCTTTGCGATCGCGGAATTGCAGTGGATCGGATGGAAACAAATTTTCATCTATTGGTTTCCAAGTATTAGCATCAATCAGCTGATGTATCCGTTCATTGCTATCCACCCGTAGATGATGTCCGCACTCCAGACAAACCATCTGATTTGCCATCAGGTCTTTGTTATATGCCAAATCACCACAATTCGGGCATTTGTTCCATAATCCATCAGCAATATCACGCTCTTGACGTTCTCGGTTCATCGAACCGGATTTTCGTCGATTTGCGAACCAATCAAACAGAGACATTAAACCGCGTGATTCGTCGTTATTAGCCATTTATTATCTTATTATTCAAGCGCAGGTGAGAGGGGCTATAAAAAAGGGAAAAGGGAAAAGGGAAAAGGGAATCAATTATCAATTATCAATTGATAATTGTTTATTGTTCATTGTTAATTACTTCATACTTCACACTTCATACTTCATACTTTCATTGCTCCTCCTCGATGGGACTTAATAGTAGTAGTGAAGTCCAGCGATCTTGTGGATGTACTTGCAAAGCAGCTGGGCTTCCTGTACCGAAATAGCAAGCAATTCCCAAATCTAAAATCCGCGTTGGTATATTGTGAGCAGCCAGCAACTGTTGCATCAGCTCTGCTTCCCAACGAGTACTTGTGGTTTTTAGTGTAATCCAAGTCACACGCTCATCTTACCAGAGTAAGGGGGACTAGAGGCTAGGGGCTAGGGACTAGGGTAATTTTAGATTTTAGAATTTGGATTGGCTTTTCTCCCCATGCTTTATTTCCCCTTTAGCTCCCTCAGTTCCCCTAGCCTCTAGTCTCTAGCCCCTAGTCCCTATTAAAGAGTTGGAAATACGAAGCGGAGGTAAGTTGATAAAATTGCCTCACCTCCAAACAGAGTAATTATTGCGGCTAGGGCGAGAAAGGGACCAAAAGGCATTGGTTGTCGCCGACTGATTAATTTTAAAGCGATCGCGCCTCCACCCACAAACGCACCCAATGCACAAGCCAAAAAACTTGTCAATAGCAAATATTTCCAGCCTAACCAAGCTCCCAACATCGCTGCTAACTTAGCATCTCCCCCACCCATTGCAGCTTGTCCAAGGGTGATTGAACCTGCAATGGCGATCGCGTCAAACAACCATATACCTAACACAGCCCCCATAATACCCAACATCAGTTGGTCAATAGCTCCCACCCAACCACTTTGCAGCCCAAAGCCGACAAATAACTGAAACACCAAACCAATAATCAACCCTGATTTTGTGAGTGGATTTGGCAGTATCATAGTATCTAAATCAATCAGCGATAATGCTAGCAACTGGCTAGCAAATATCCAATAACCCAACGTTTGAATTGATAAATCAAACCTTGAGAAAACTAGCAAAAATAATATACCTGTTGCTGCTTCTACTAACGGATAACGAATAGAAATTGGACTTTTACAGTGACGACAACGTCCCCTTAACCATAGCCACCCTAAGACAGGCACATTTTCTTGATTACCTAACGTATGCAAACAATGGGGACAGCGAGAACGAGGTCGAATAACTGACAATCCAGCAGGCAAACGATAAACTACAACATTAATAAAACTACCAATAGATGCTCCTAATACAAACACAATTACCGCCGCCGAAAGGGTAATTAGACTATCCATAAAGATTTACTCTTTTAGCGTGAATAATACTTATGTTGGCAGCAGGGGAGTTTCGGGTGCAGGGGACAGAGGGGGAAAATTGTTAATTTATACTTTTTGCTTTACCCTTTACCCTCGCATCAAGCTACAAAAACTCTTAGCGCCTTTGCGTCTTTGCGCGACAAAAATCTAAAATTAATTTGCTAATAGCTAGTACGGACAGGTTGATCTGAAATCCTCATAAATTAACAGACAATTCAATTAAACCCGCCCCTACTTAAGAAATTTCCGATTCTAGCTGACTTAGTGGCACAAAATATTCTTGTGGCAAGAGAACTGGATGACTAGAAAAGAGAACTTTAGCTTGATAATTCAACTGATTAACTGCCACACCAGTCGGACGCTTAGCTGTGCTAGGATGTGCTTCACAGTAAGCTCGATAAGTTTTACGAGCGGCTTTCAGTAAAGCGGAGTCAATTAACACTGGGAGGTATAGGGGTTAGGTATGCTATTGAAGCTTTCGCCATTTAGCATATACCACTAAATGGCTCTTTTTTTTTATTTAAAGCTTCTTACGTTATAGCTAGCAAAACTAGCTTTGTCACCATTTTATGAATCTAGTTTTTCTAACACCTCGATTAGAGCTTCACCCATCGCTTGACAACCCAGTAGATTCATTCCTGGTGACATAATATCGCCAGTGCGATCGCCTCGATCCAAAACCTGCAACACCGCCTTTTCAATTCGCTGGGCAGCAACAGGCTGATTTAAACCATAGCGCAGCATCATCGCGGCACTTAAAACCTGTGCGAGGGGATTTGCTTTATCAAGTCCAGCAATATCCGGTGCAGAACCGTGAACGGGTTCAAATACCCCACCAGAAGAAGCGCCTAAACTAGCAGAAGGTAACATCCCAATACTGCCTGTAAGCATAGCAGCAGCATCAGAAAGAATGTCACCAAATAAATTACCCGTGACGATTGTGTCGAACTGTTTGGGGTAACGTACAAGCTGCATAGCGGCGTTATCTACATACATATGAGAAAGTTCTACATTAGGATAATCTTCGTGTAGCTGGGTTATGCGATCGCGCCACAGTTGGGATACTTCTAACACATTTGCTTTATCCACAGAGCAGAGTTTACCGCTTCTTTTTTGCGCTGTTTCAAACGCTACGCGCCCAATCCGGTCAATTTCCGACTGAGTATAAGCCATCGTATTCACTCCTCGCTTTTCCCCCGTCTCGGTGGCAAAAATCCCCTTGGGTTGACCAAAATAAACTCCCCCTGTCAACTCGCGCACCACCATAATATCGACACCTTCTACCACCTCGCGCTTTAAGCTAGAAGCATCGATCAATTGAGGTAAAATCTTAGCAGGGCGCAAATTGGCAAATAGACCTAATCCGGCTCTCAGTCCCAAAAGTCCGGTTTCTGGGCGTAAATGGCGCGGTAAGTTATCCCACTTGTAACCACCAATGGCGGCTAGTAATACAGCATCGCTTTTGTGGCACTTTTCCAAAGTTTCGGCGGGTAGGGGTTCGCCAGTAGCATCAATCGCCGCACCCCCGATCAGAGCTTGCTGAAATTCAAACTGTAAATTTAGTTGTTCCCCCACTACCTTTAGCACTTCTTGCGCCACTTGCATAATTTCCGGTCCAATGCCGTCGCCAGGTAAAAGAGTGATCAGGTATTGCTGCTGTGACATAGCTAGTGCGTGAAAAAGAGTTTATAGGGTTAATTATCGTAGTAGGACGTACATTTCTTTCTTTAGCAAGGGCATCCTAAGTATGATAAACCTCTTAGATTTATTTCATAAATGATGAATGTTGTAAATTTCCTTCGAGCAATTGATGGACAGGCTGCTTTGTGTGCTGCTAATGGTCAATTTCTTGGGTTGGTTTCAAGCAATCAATTCCACCCACTCTCAATTTGTAATCCGAATGGTATGCATGGTAGTTCCTACCATGTAACTAGTGTGCAAAACCCGTACGGTATATATGGTGGTCCATATGGATTGTATAGCCCCTACAACCCTTATTCTATTCAGCCGCCAGTCATTATCTACCAAAACCAGATTGTTTTAACGGTGAGTAAAAACCCGTATGCGATTAGCAATGTATCGGTTATAGATCCAGATATGCTATTTTCTATATACAACTCTGCTTCGCTACATAGGTAATATTGGGCATATTATTGAACCCTAGTAGTTAAATTGCTTAAGTTCTCAACTGTAAGATGGGCGATGCCCACCTTGTTTAGGTAGGCATTGGGGCTGTTAGAAGGCTAAGCTAACCGTGACGGCTGCGGTATTAGTTACAGGATAATTAATTAGAAGCTTTTATAGAATTGACGATCGCTATGCCATCCCAGTGGGGTGTAGCGATTTTAACGTTCATTAGGAGATGCATCTCTCTAGCAACGATAAATTAGCAAAACCTTAATTATACTGCAAAAGTCATTTTGCAAGAGGTCTATTCCTGCAAAGAGGTGCGCCCTCTACAATAACTGATTCCATCGGTTGGGAGTGAAAACTTCGCTCTTTTGTCTGCAATCTAGCTAATTACCCCTTCTACAACTCTTCCCCTAGCTCGCGCAGTCGTTGGGCTAGCTGTTCTGCCCGTTGCCGTTGGGCTTCTGCCCGTTGCCGTTCCACTTCTGCTTCGCTCAAAGTGCGATCGCCACTAGCATTGTACCAACTCAGAACTTCTCGCTCTAGTGGATCGTCCGGCAATCCACAGCGCCCGATTCCCAACCGAATCTCCGGCATCCAAAACGGTTCACCTATCTGAAGTTCGTAGACACCATTTACTAACTTATAGACCTCAAACGGCAAATGTTCATCTCGCTTCCAAAACTGCGGATTATAAACCACGTAGTACAGTACGCCCAACTGGGCATAAATTGTTAATTTTTCGTCATACTCGCCGCCTGGTGTTTGGGACACAACTTCCAAGGTCAAAATGGGCGGTACTCCATTTTCTTCCCACAGTACATAGCTCTTGCGCGACTTGCCTTTTTTACGGCGCTCAACTCCTAAGCTCAAAAAGCCATCGGGAACTACAGGCACTCTGGGATTTAAACCTGTGGTGTGATAAATTCCCATATCGACACCCCAAAACCAATCATCCCGATGTTTCCAAACGTATTCCAACAGAAATAGCAGCACGTTGGGTACAAAATTTTGGTCTTCATTGTCCACGGGCAAATCGTCCGAATCGAGTAATTCGTCACTGGTGGGCAAGGCTTGTTTCACGTCAGATGGCAGCATAATCCCACTGCTTGGTTTGGTTGTTTTCATTCTAGGTAGCTTTTGGAGCGATCGCCATCAGCCCTAACTAACGAAGCAACGTAAGAAGCGCAAATGCTTAAGTGAGGAAAATTGCAGCTACTGTGTGATGAATGCACACTGAAATTAGAAGTTCCATAGCTTGCATTACACTAGTTAGCATTTAACCCTACTGACAAAGTAGATCTTAGAGAGCTAAGCTAACCCTAAAGTTGCACTGCCAAACTAATATTTTTACTCAAACCTCAGCACACATGGTAAAAGAACTGGCGATTCGCACTTGTGGACTGACTAAACAGTTTGACCGCTATATTGCTGTAAATGATGTAGATTTACAAATTGAGGCGGGTGAAGTATACGGGCTGATTGGACCAAATGGTGCTGGTAAAACTACGCTGATTCGGATGTTAGCAGCAGCCCAGGAGCCAACTAAAGGGGAAATTTATCTCAATGGCGATCGCCTAGTGCGCGACATGAGTAATTCTTTAATCAAGCAGCGAATCGGCTACTTACCCGATGATTTTCCTTTGTATGATGACTTGACAGTTTGGGACTATCTAGAGTATTTTGCCAGACTGTATAAACTACGAGAACCGCGCCGTAGTCAACGCTTGCGGGAAGTTTTGGAACTAGTGCAGCTTACCAATAAGCGCACTAGCTTGATTTCCACTTTGTCGCGGGGGATGAAACAGCGTTTGAGTTTGGCACGAACAATTATTCACGAGCCAATTGTATTACTGTTAGATGAGCCAGTTTCTGGACTCGATCCAATTGCTCGGATGCAGTTTCGGGAAATCATCAAGGTTTTGCAAGAAGCCCAGATGACGATTTTGATTTCGTCTCATGTGCTGAGTGACCTAGCCGAGTTATGTACTTCGGTGGGGATTATGGAGTTAGGCTACCTGGTGGAAAGTACTAGTTTGAGCCAACTTTACCAGCGTCTGGCTCGTCAGCAAATTTTCTTATCAACTTTAGGAGAATTAGACACTCTCAAAGCACAATTGAATAACCATCCCTTAGTGGAAGCGTGGGAGGTGTTACCAGAAGGGCGGGTGCGGGTTGACTTTACTGGTAATCAGGAAGATTGTGCTATTTTGTTGCGATCGCTGATTACAGCTGGCATTTCCCTGACTCAATTCCATTGCACCCAAGAAGACTTAGAAAGTATATTTCTCAAATTGGGTCATAAGCAAGCCTCTTAGCTAGGGGCTAGGGGCGCTTTTGCTGGGGAAAGAGGAGGGGGAATCAGGGGAGAGGGGGAGAATCATTAATTCCGTATTCACAACTTCACAACTTCACAACTCCTGGCTTCGTTAATAAAGGTTGTTATTTGGAGATGTAATTTTTATGAGATTTAAGTGGTTTGATCGTCTGGGTGATTGGAATCCTCAGCTATTGCGAGAGATAAAAGGAAGATTCAAAGCTCGCAATTTAATTATTGCAGGGGCAATTTCTTTGCTTGGGCAATTTTTATTATTGAGGGTTTTTCAAACTGGATTACCAATTGCCAAGCCAGGGTTGTTAGAACCGATTACGAACAAATATTGCACTGACACTTCTAATGGATATGTTTTACCTGAGTGTCTGATAGATTCTCTGGGAAATATTGAGATTAACTGGCAACTATGGTGGCAAGACGTATTCCTATTGCTGAGCTTGTTAGGCGTTTTCGCCTTGCTAGTAGGGGGAACTCACCTACTAATCAGTGACTTGGCGCATGAGGAGCGAAAGGATACGCTAAATTTCATTCGTCTTAGCCCCCAGTCGCCCCAAAGCATTTTATTCGGTAAACTGCTAGGAGTGCCGATTCTGCTCTATATTGAGGTAGGCTTAGCTCTACCTCTACACTTGTGGGCGGGGTTATCTGCTCAAATTTCTTTGGGTCTAATTTTAAGCTTCTACGGGCTGCTGTTTGCCAGTTGTCTATTCTTCTATAGTGCGGCGCTGCTGTATGGTTTAGTTAGTTCTTGGCTAGGTGGATTTCAAGCTTTGTTGGGTAGTGGTTCGGTTTTTGCTTTGCTTTCAATCGCTTCTTTCAAACCAATATTTCATACTCCAGGCGACTGGCTAAATTTGTTTTCTCCCTTGCTGATTTTGAAGCATTTGATTGCTGCAACTAACTCAGAATACTCTTCTGATTTACCCGTTGTCACAGATTTAGAATGGTTTTATTTGCCAATAGGAACAAGCATATTAGCCGTCGTTGGTTTAGCTTTAATCAACTATGGCTTGTGGACTTACTGGAGTTGGGGGGCTTTGCTGCGGCGCTTCCCCAATCCTGGGAAGAGTGTATTTAGCAAGGCGCAAAGTTATTTATTAGTAGCAAGTTTGGAAGTAATGATCGTCGGATTTGCTGCTACATCGCCAAAATTCCCATTTTCAACGGAGTTGTCATTCAACTTCAAAGAGTTACTTGCACTCAATCTGTTGCTGTTTTTAGGATTGATTGTGGCTTTGACACCGCAAAGACAAGCTTTGCAAGATTGGGCGCGTTATCGGCGGGAACGAGTTTCTAGTCGTAAAGCTTTCTGGAACAAATCGCTAGTACAGGATTTGATTTGGGGAGAAAAAAGCCCTGCAATTGTAGCGATCGCTCTGAATCTAGCAATTGCAGCTACAATGTTAGTTCTCCAAATTGTGTTTGTGCTTCAGGATGTTGACAAGCAACCAGCTTTCTTGAGTGTGGTAATTGGCGCGAATTTGATTTTGATTTATACTGCGATCGCCCAACTATTGATGTTCATGCAAACGCAAAAGCTTGCCTTGTGGGTAACTGGTACAGTAGGAGGGGCAATTTCATTGCCTCCAGCTATCCTCACATTACTCACCCTTGCACCGGATAAAGCTCCCCAATTGTGGTTATTTACACCTTTTGCCTGGAGTGCTCTAGAACAAGCTAGCACATCTACTATTTTTCTAGCATTGCTAGGTCAGTGGAGTATATTTACACTGTGTAGCTTGCGAATGACTCGCCAGATTCGACAAGCTGGAGAATCTACCTCCAAAAACCTATTTGCAGAACGTAAATCTTTACCCAGCAGTTAGAGAAATTTGGTGCAGCAAGGCAAATCAGAACGGAAATAACTAGCTAAAGTGAAGCATCAAAAAACCCGTCCTACTTTTTAGTCAGGGCGGGTTTATGTTGTTTAAGATTTTGTCTTAACATATTAATTTTCAAAGCAAAAGTAGCTAAATCAGTCTTGTCGGGCAAGATGCCCAACCCACCAAAATCAGCAATTAGATTAAATTTATCAGGTAGGTAGACTGAGATCTTGCCGCATTCTCAAGACGCATCCAGACCCAGCTCGAAAACCCTTTCGAGGCTAATAGCACTTGTCTACTGAAGTAGACTAAAAACCAATTGTAGTCGGATTTATCCGACTTGGACTATAAGCCTGTGAATTAATTCACAGGCGGTTATTTTTACGCATAGGTTTATTCTGTACAGTGTCATCCACAACCAACCTCCTAGAAGCGATGTCAGAATCAGCAAAAAACACTGTCCAATGAGCAGTAAGATAACAATCATCAGCCTGCGGTACAGTTACACTAAACCCTGAGACTACTTGCCCAGGTAAAATGTCAGATGAACCCTTGTTTTGCCATTCTAAATATATATATTTGCTTTCTTCGGTTGTAACTAAATTAACATTCCAATTTCCAGGTGATTTGGTGCTGTTTTGAGGAATTCCAGATTCAAAAGTCCAACCAACTGGGGGAACCTTTAACTCTGCAATTCCGTGATAGTAATCGTATCCAATAGCAAACCATACAATTTTTTTGCTGCTATTGTTAATTACTTGGTAGTGGTAATTCACTTTTCTATTAGCAAATGTTTTTTGAGATTTAACTGTAACTTTATCATTTAGAAATGCTTGGGCATAAACAATTTCACAATAACAAAGCATTATAGGTATCAGACCAATTAAGAATGCTTTGATTGTTCTTTTCATGAATATATTTCTATTTTTATTTAAATAAGCGGCTTCATTCTACCCGCAATTATTCATTTTATGATATTATTAATTATTAGCAAAGGGAAAGAAATCTATTTGCTAGAGCCGAATTTAATTAAAAATCGTTTAGCTAGAAATTCAATCTGGATGCAAGTAAGTTATACATAATTGGTGGGCAATGCCCACCCTACTAGTCTCCAGCCCCTAGCCCCTAGCCCCTTTTTAGTGCTTTTTTCAACAAGTCGGGAATCTCGGAAGGGCGTTGAGCAATTGGGACGAGTGCTGTCTTAAAAGCTTCTAGCTTACTTTGAGCGGTTCCTATGTTATCTCCCCTACCAACCATAGCCGCTAAAGTGCCTGTATGTCCCCAATGCTTGTCTGGGGGTGCTTGTCTACCTGCAATATAGGCAATGACTGGCTTATCAATTACCTCGGCAATGTAGCGGGCGGCGGCTTCTTCGCTGTTCCCGCCTGGTTCCCCCACTAAAACGATCGCCTCTGTTGATTCATCTTCATCTAGAATTTGCAGCCATTGGAGAAACGAGGAACCAGTAATCGCGTCGCTGCCAATACTCACACTAATAGATTGTCCTAACCCTGCCTTGGTGAGTTCCAAGGCTATTTCATAGGTAAGCGTAGTACTACGACTAACAATTCCTACCGAACCAGGAGTATAAAATTCACTGGTGTGAGTACCTAAGAGAATTTTGCCTGGGACAATGATACCTGGGCTATTTGGTCCTACGATAATAATTTCTGCTGCCTCGGTTAGGCGCAGTAATTGAACCATATCGAGAGGAGGCACACCTGCTGAAATGATAACCAGCTGCCGGATACCAGAGGCGATCGCTTCTTTGGCGGCATCTAGTGCCAGGTAAGGAGCGACAAAAATGATTGTGGTATCGATTGTACCAACTGAGGCGATCGCCTGCTCTACCAAATCGAATACTGGCACATCTTGCACTATCTGTCCACCCTCCCCAGGACTAACAATAGCAACAATATTTGTGCCATAAGCTTTCATGCGCTGGGCATGGGTTGACGCAACCTGTTCGATCATGCCCTGAATTAAAACTTTACTCTCAGGTGTTAATTTCATTAGCGTTTATGGGCAGATGACTTGGCAAGACGGACTGCCCCAGCTACAGCCTCATCTAAATTTTCCACTGCTGGCACTTGTACTTGTGCTAATCGCTCTTTAGCTGAGTCTAAGTCAGATCCGGCAAGACGAACAACTATCTGGGGGTGGTGGATGTGCGAACGAGTTTTGCTAGTTGTGCGCTGAGACGATCCCACAAATTTAGCAATAACTTCAGCTACTTCTAATGTAGTAGGAACACTGCTGAGAATATTTACTAATATTACTTGAATATTTTTATCGCCGCACAGAAATTCCAACCCTTGTTCAATGCGATCGCTAAAGGTGAGCGCCGCCCAATCTGTGTTACGTCCATGCCCTACATTTAGACAAGCGGCTGGCTTTTTGCCACCAATATCGGCTAGTAGATCCAAAGTTGACATCAATAATCCGGCTCCATTGCCTAAAATAGCAATATTCCCCGATTTATCGACTTCATTCCATCTACCTATTTGATTTGGGGGTTGTCGCCCACTAGCATGAGTAGCTATTTTTTCTGCCATTAGAGCAATATCTGGATGACGAGCGATCGCTTGCTCATTGACTGTTACTTTTCCATCAAGTGCCATCAGTTCACCTGTAGAACTAACACCTAATGGATTAATTTCTACTAAATCCAAATCTTTCTGCACAAATAGAGCGTACATTTTCTCCACAATTGCGCTGACAGATTGAATCAAATTTCCTTGCAATCCCATTTTTACTGCCAGCCGTCGGGCATAGAATGGTGAAAATTCCTGCTCAACGACAACGTGCTGCAAAGCTTCTGGATTTGATTCTACATCTATACCCCCTTGCACAGAACCTAGAAGTAGGGGTTTACGAGCTACTGCGTCTAACACGATGGCAAGGTAAAATTCTTGGTCGGAATCATACTTTGCTTCAGCTAACAGGACAGAGGGAAATTCATCGAAAATCGGCAAGTTAAAGATTGTTTGCGCGGCTGCGATCGCATCGATCGTATTTGTCACCACCTTTACCCCGCCAGCTTTTCCCCTTCCACCAGTACGCACTTGGGATTTAAGTACTACGGGATAGGGAATCTTTAAACCCTTAAGATCGCGGGGTCTGTCAATTCTCTGAGACGGCAAAACTGGTATGCCCATCTCTCGAAACCATTCCTTAGCTTGGTACTCTAATAAATCCATTTTTTTAGGGGCTAGAGGCTAGGGGCTAGGGGCTAGGGGCTAGAAAGAGGGCTAGGGGAGCAAAGGGAGGCTGGGGAGTAAAGGGAGGCTGGAGACCCACGACCCACGATAGGAAACAGGAGACCCACGACCCACGACAGGATGTTTAATTCTTCTCCCCTTTGCTCCCCTTTGCTTTCCCCTAGCCCCAGCGCCCCTAGTCCCTACTCCCTCGTGTTTGCCATTCTTTGGCGACGAGATTGATACCATAAAAACGTTGCCAAAACTTATCTACGATTCTAGTGGGTAAAACTTTTGTCATGATAAACAAAAGAAACTTACCCCCAGTTGCTGCAATATAACGCGGAGGTGGGTTACGGTCTGTAAGAGCTTGTACAATTACCTCGGCGACTCGCTCTGAAGTCCAAGCGCGGCTACTGGTTTGTTTCTCTAGTCCTTTTAACTTCTCAAAAGCAGCTCGATAAGGTGTATTTTCCGGCTTGGCTACCGTTTCCTCGACTGCTTGGGCAGCTGCAATAAAAAAATTGGTGCTGACTGGACCTGGTTCAATTACACTGACTTTAATATTAAATGGTTCAAGTTCCATTCGCAGGGCATCGCTGAGTCCTTCTAGGGCAAATTTAGAAGCACTATATAAGCCCCCAAAGGGAAAAGCCATCCGTCCTCCCAGAGAACTGATATTAATAATTCTACCGCCGCCCCTCTCGCGCATAGTAGGTATTAAGGCGCAAATCAAGGCAAGGGGTCCAAGGACATTAATTTGAAACTGTCGTTGAGTAGCAGAGTAGGGGACTAGCTCAATTGGTCCCATTTGTCCATAGCCTGCATTGTTAATTAAAGCATCAACTCGACCGAAAGAAGCGATCGCACTTTTTGCTAATGCTTCTATTTCCTCAATATTTGCTAAATTTGTGGGAACTACTAATACTTCTGCCCCAGCTTTGCGGCAAAGGGTAGCAACAGCTTCTAGTTTTTCGGCATTTCGGGCGGCTAAGACGAGGCGAATGCCCAAAAAGCGATTGGCTAAAAGTTGTGCTAGCGCCGCCCCAATTCCCACCGACGCACCAGTGATCAGTACAACTTGTTCAGATAAAGAGGACATGATTATAGGATTTTGGATTTTAGATTTTGAATTGTTAAATCAGTATCAAGAGGGTATTTACTCAGCCTAGTAATTTTGAGGCTATAGTTAATACTCAAAAATCAGGGCAGCGATCGCTCACTGCCCTTTATAATAGAGGATTAATTTTAGATTGTTAGCGGCTACCTAGTCTTATATCTTTACTTAGATCTTGCACTAACTTTTCAACTCGACAGGAAATCAATTTCCTGTCTGATAGTGAAAACCTGTTAAAACAGGTTGTAATACTTGTTCGATGGATACGCACTCAGTTTTAACTGACGAGCAGCTATTAGCCCTGAAAGGGAGTTCAGGGCTGCTGTGAGCCGAGGTGCAAGATCTGGTTTTAGTGACAAGTTAGGTCGCCGCCAGAAGCAGGATCTAGGGTGATATCTTGGTTACAAAGGCATCAGCTTCGCCACCCAAAGTACTGTCGAAGGCATTCTTGGTCGGAAAGTCACTTGAGAGAGTTTGCCCTGTGACATAGGCATTACCACGCAAATCTACTGCAATTCCAGAGGCATTATCAAAGTTGTTTCCCCCCAGGTAGGAGGAGTAAACTAAGCTATTGCCCCTAGGATTCAACTTCGTCACGAAGGAATCGTTTAAGCCGGATAAATTGCTATCGAAAGCATTTTTGATTGGGAAGTTATTTGAACTGGTAGTTCCTGTCACATAAGCATTGCCTTGCAAGTCAACTGCAATTCCAAAGCCTTCATCTGTATCGGAATAGACGGTAGAGATGCCCCCAAGATAGGTGGAGTAGACGAGGGAGGCTTCCCCAGATGCATTTGGGTTCACCTTGGTGATAAAAGCATCTTGAGTGCCTTGAAGTGAGCTATCAAAGGCATTTTTAGTCGGGAAGTCATTAGATTGGGTTCTTCCTGTAACATAGGCGTTGCCGCGAACATCAACTGCGATCGCCCTACCAAACTCACCACCGCTACCTCCCAGGTAGGAAGAGTAGACAAGAGAGGCTGCGCCCGATGCATTTGGGTTTATCTTGGTCACAAAAGCCTCGGAATCATTAACAGCACCGACAAAAGTGGTATCGAAAGCATTCTTGAGGGGAAAGTCGCTTGAGTAGGTTATCCCAGTAACATAAGCATTGCCTTGCAAATCGGTGGCAATTCCATAGCCAGCATCAAATTGGCTACCTCCAAGGTAGGTGGAGTAAACGAGGGAGGCATCCCCAGATGCATTTGGGTTTAACTTGGCTACAAAGGCATTTAAGTTGCCCTTAAAGGTGCTATCAAAGGCATTCTTGGTGGGGAAGTTAGTTGAGTTAGTCTCTCCTGTGACATAGACATTACCTCGCAAGTCCACTGCGATCGCGTTACCATAATTAGCACCATTGCCACCGCTACCCCCCAGGTAGGTCGAGTAGAGTAGGCGATCGCCTCCCTCATTCAACTTTGTCACAAAAGCATTGGAGAAGCTACTCAAATTGCGAGCAAAGGCATTCTCGCTGGTTGGGAAATCAACCGAGCTGGTAGAACCCGTGACATAAACATTGCCGCGCAAGTCGGTGGCAATTCCATTGCCATCATCACTACTGCTACCCCCAAGGTAAGTAGAGTAAACCAGGGAGGCGGTGGCGGATGCATTTGGGTTGAACTTGGTCACAAAGGCATCACCACCGCCCAAAGTGCTATCCAAAGCATTCTTGGTGGGAAAGTCACTTGAGCCAGTACCCCCTGCAACATAGACATTACCTTGCAAGTCGACGGCGAGCGCTCTGCCAATATCCCCACTGCTACCCCCTAGATAAGTCGAGTAACTCAGCACAGGGTCAATTACTAGTCGCTGACTGGGTTCATACGTTGCTACTTTAAACCCTACTTCTTGCTTTCCAAGCAGGACATAACTCCCAGCTATGACTTTTTTGTGTCCGTTGATTTCTTGATAAACTATCGGTCGATGCTGGCGAAGTACACCTTTTTGTGTATGCAGCACCAAGTTTCCCTGTCGATCAATTTCTAGCCGAGAAGCTCCCGCTACCCGAAACTTAATATTTTGCGGATTTCCACCAGGGGCGACTATCCAGTCATATTCCAAACGCCCTTGGTTGCCGTAATACACTAAGTCAATCCCAGGGTAAACTGCACTGTACTGCACTTTGCCATAGTGTGCAATATTTGTGTGCCATTTGGTAGCATCTTTGCCCTTCAGGTAGTTGCTTTTACCTGGCAACTGCTTCAAACCTTTAACTTGTGCCGTAGGATTAGAACCGACTAGCTGCAAGCGCAGAACACTTTTTTGGCTCTTGGTAGTTGGTTGTGTTACTGCTGGCTTAGTAGGAGTTTGACGCAGGGTTAACACTGCCTCGGAAGGTGTCAAAAACACACTGTAGCCATTGCCCCGTGCCAGAAAATTGACTTGCTTGTCTGTCTGCCCTTGATTTGCTTCAAAACTCAACGGCAGTTTAGCGTAAGCTTGTAGCACTCTGGCTTTGGTGGCAGCATCCGGCTGGTTTTGGGAGGGAGAATTGCTTGTGGAAGCATTAGAACCTACGGGGATAGTTGCACCAGGGGTTGCTAAGCTCAGCACAAGTGCTAAAGAACCCAAGACGCTGGTTTTGAGAAAAATCCCCTGTCGTTGCCCAAGAGATGTAGTTTTATGCATCTGAGAAAACCTTTTTAAAAGACGTGCCTAGACCAATGCAAGATTAATTTCATTGCATTGGATAGTACTCTCTCAACTCTTACGTGAAGACAAATGGTAGATAAGTTAGATGCTGCAACGAATTTGAGTACTACACAAGCAAAAACATACGGCTGATGGAATGGGTGGGGCAACCGTGAAATTACCTAAGTTAAATAGGGTAGCTCAGCATAATATCAGTGAAATTACTCAAGTAGCAGCAACAATCACCTGTCACTTAAGTGACAGGCTGATAGCCCTCACCCGTTGAAACTCGTTTGAAGCTTGCAAGGCGAGTCTACTTTAGTAGACTTCTACTGTCGGTTCCTTGGAATTAATTCCCCTGCGGGCTATTGCGCGCGCTTGAGCCTGGGGTTTAAACCCCAGGCTGCAAGATCTCAGGTTATAGAGATGGATTCGTAGCGCGTCTTTACAAATCTTGAGATTCCCAGCTGTGTATAACCAGAACAGGTAGAACTTTAAGAAATCTCCAATATTTTTTACAAAAAAATACAAAATTAAATAAAAAAAAGATAATAACTCTTTTGTGTAACTTTTTCATGTTATAGTCCTCAAACTTCAAATAGTATGATTGAGTTACTTAATTGGTAGTTGGTAGTTGGTAACTGGTAACTGTAATGCTCTTAGCATCACTTGTACTTAATTTAAGTTTTTTAAAGAATATTTGACTTTAAATTCAATATTTGCAAATCATTTGTTCACATAAACAATCAGGGATTGAGCTATATGACAGTAGCACAACGGGAAGATTTACAAGCTTTAAAAGAACGTTTACAACAGCGCTTAGGATTAGATATACCTTGGGGTGATACGCTCAAGATTGGATGTGCAATAAGCGATGGTACTCTAGTGGTTTTGACTCAGCATCCACCTGGATTAAGTTTTGACCCAGAAGCCACTTTTAATACTTTAAAAAAAGCGCTACAGTCATTAAGACCCCAAGTTACTCAGCAAGTGAAACTTTACCTGAGAGTAGCAGGGGAAAAGCAGGCTTATGCTAAATATGACTTCATGTTGCAGCCTGTGCAAACCGCAGCAGCTACAAATGCCTTTATAAGTAGCAATGAATTAGATAATTTGAGGGAGGAAGCTGCAAACATAACAGAAGCTGTGCAGTGGGGTCAAATGCGCGAACAAACGGTAGATAGAGATGCACTATGGGGCGTTACTACAGATTCAACAGACGGGGGCAAATCATCTAGAGATATTGGACAGCAAGGGGCGAAAACTGGGAGGTTTTCTCGTTTTTGGCGATCGCTTTTATCCGATATTCCTACACCCTTATTAGTAGTAGGTGGAGGGGTAGCATTTGCTACTCTATTTAGCAGTATTTATATGCTAAGTCGCCCTTGTGTAATTGGGAAATGTCAAGCGCTACAAACTGCCCAACAATTAAATAAGGTAGCCAATTACCTGACCAAACACGCAAATTCGCAGTCAGATTTGTTGGCAGTACAACAGCAGCTAGTGCAAGCAAACAACTTGTTAAAAGAAGTTCCTCACTGGTCTTTTCACTATCAGGAAGCAAACGAGCTATCGCAAAATTTGTATAGCCAATCAACAATGCTCAACCAAATGAGTATTGCCTTAGAGCAAGCTTTAGCAGCAACGCAAAAAGGTCAAAACCCGCCTCACACTATTGAGCAATGGCGAACAATTCAGACACTATGGCAACAGGCGATCGCAACAGGAGCTAGTATTACGCCCAATAGTGCCTTATTCCCCCTAGCACAGCAAAAATTATCTCAATATCAAGCCAGTTTACAAGTTGTAAATCAGTACTTGAATCAGGAGCAACAAGCTAGCAAAAAACTACTACGGGCAAAAAATACAGCAATGCTTGCACACACACGTGCAGATACTGCTGTATCTTTACAGACTTGGCAAAAAGTTAAAGCCACCTGGCAAACAGCTATCAATAGCCTGGCTACTATTCCCAATAATACCACAGCCTACCGAGAAGCACAACAACTGCAAGCAAAGTACCGCAATGAACTAGCAGCAGCAAGCGATCGCGCCGCCAAAGAGCAAATCGGCGCAAAAGCATACTCTAACGCAATTAGCAAGGCTAATCTAGCCCAACATGATGAACAACAAAATCAAATTTCCCAGGCTGTAACAAACTGGAATCAAGCTTTGGAATCGGCTAAACAAGTTCCTAGTGGTACACAATACTACAGACAAGTTCAACCACTCATAGCCTCTTACAGGAGGGCGATCTCGCAAGCTGGGGCAAAACTGAAAGTCGCTAATGTATTGCAACTCACTCGTACTGATCTGGGTCGCACTTGCCTTGGCAACATTCAGGTTTGCAAGTATACAGCAAATAGTCAACTTATTCTTGTACAGCTAACTTCAGGTTACGAGAAGGCTGAAGAGCGCAACTATGTCAATGCCAAGTTTCAGCGCGACTCCAAAGGGGCGGGTGTCGTCATCCACTACCCTATCTTAAAGCAAGCATTGGAAGCAATTAGCGATAATGCTAATATCCCGCTGCAAGTATACGACTCAAACGGCTCTCCTTTGCACAGTTATAAGCCGAAGTGAGGAGTGAGGGAAGTGTGAGTTGAAGTTTATACGCCGACTTGCAGCACAATTTTGCCGCGTGTATGACCGCTCTGGCTAATCTCGTGCGCTCGACGTGCTTCTGCCAGTGGCAGAACCGTTTCAACAATCGGCTTAACCTGCCCAGCGTCGATTAACTTAGCAATCTCCCTCAGATCGTCAGCGTTAGGTTTGACCGAGAAAAAGATGCCCCGCACACCATATGTCGCAGCGGTTTGTGCAGATGGGCGACTATCAGGAATTACACCAACAAGCACTCCTCCCTTTTTGAGGGTTTGCCAGGATCGCTCTTGCGTTTCGCCACCGATCAAATCTAAAACAACATCAACCTCTCGCACTGTATCCTCGAATCGGCTCTTTGTGTAATCAATTACTTCATCTGCTCCTAACTGGCGCACGAAGTCTTGATTTTTGCTAGATGCAGTTCCGATTACGTGCGCTCCTTTGGCTTTGGCAAACTGTACGGCGATGCCGACACCGCCTGACCCTGCATGGATAAGTACGCTCTGCCCTGCACACAGCCCTGGTGTGTCGAATAACGACTGCCACGCAGTCAAAGCAGGCAAGGGTACAGAAGCGGCTTGAACATAGTCTAGTAAGTTGGGCTTTGCTGCGGTTTCACAAGGGCGAACAACTGCATATTCAGCGTATCCACCACATGGGACACCTGGCATAGCATACACAGACGAGCCAATGTTAAAGCCTTTGATGTTGGAACCCTTCGCCTCCACCACGCCGGAGATGTCCCAACCTAGAATTGCAGGCAGGTTAAGTGGTATTATCTCTTGCCGCAAGCCTTCGCGCGTTTGCCAGTCTACAGGATTAATGGCGGCAGCATGGACACGTACCAAAATTTCCTCTGCAGTAGGACTGGGCTTGGGGACATCTTCATAAACCAGAACCTCTGGAGCGCCATAGGAATGAATGCGTACTGCCTTCATTGTTTCCATTATGTTTTTCCTTAAAACTTTTCTGGGTAATAAATTGTCCCGCGATCGCCGCTACACTTGTTAATATTTCAAGGTTTCCAGGTCAGACCATAGGAAAATAATTCGTAATTGTACTCATTAATTACAAATTTACGAATTATCTCAAACGCCCAGAACGGAGAATACTAAAAATTAACCACAGCCCTAACAGACTAGCAGTAGCAAACAGCACACTACTGAGCCAAGATAGCTCAGTTGTCTGTGCTTTGGTGGAAATAATCGCCGCACCCATAATGAGCGAACCTACCAAGATGCTAAATGAAAGGCGATTAGCCGAATCATCTAAAGTGCGACGCATACCATCTAAACCTCGTAGAGATACATTCCACTGCAAGGTTTCAGAAGTAACTCGGTCTAATAACAGTTCGATTTGTCTGGGAGATTGTAATGAGAGACTTTTAACATCCAGTGCTGTCCTTAAGAGAGATTGTAGCGGGCGATCGCCTAATAACTGTCGCCGAAACAAATCTGTTAGCAAAGGCTTAACTTCATCGAGAAAATTAATTTCTGGGTTAAATTGTCTGGCTACTCCCTCTAAGTTAGCCAAAGTTTTAGCATACAAACCCATGTTTGCAGGTAGCCGGATTTTGTTGTTCCGAGCTACTTGCAGCACTTCATAAATTATCCGACTGAAATTAATTTGCGACAGATTCAAGTTGTAATATTTGCGTAGTAGGCGCTCGTAGTCACTCTCTAAACGAGACAAATTCACTGGACCGGAAGAATCTGACAATTGCAGCGTTAGCTGACTACACCGTTGAGCATCTATATCTACGATCGCCAACAGCATCTCTGTCAAAATCTGCTGGGTACGAGGGTCTAGCCTTCCCACCATACCACAGTCTAACAGTGCCACCCGCCCATCTCTGAGATAAAAGATATTGCCAGGGTGGGGGTCAGCGTGAAAGAATCCATCAATATAAAGCTGCTGAAAGAAAGCACGAAATAGTAGGCTAGTAATTTCTCGTCGCTTTATTTCTGGATCTTTACCATTGCTTTCGCTCAGATTGGCATATAACAGAGGCACTCCGTCTAGCCACTCCATCACCAGCAACTTTTCTGTAGTCAAGTCCCAATTAATTTCAGGTACTACCAGTTGCGTAGGGTCAAACCAGCGACTTTTGGATAAATTGCGCCTTAGCTGATCTGCAAAACCAGCTTCTCTGGTAAAATCTAGCTCAGCTTCTAACGCCTTGCAAAATTCATCCGCTATGGATTTAATTTCGTAATTTTGTCCAAACTCAGTTCGAGCAACTAAATCTGCTATACCTTGAATTAAGGAGATATCCTGGGCGACAGTAGCATCAATGCCTGGGCGTTGAACTTTAACGGCGACTTCCCGACCATCTGCTAGTGTAGCTCGATGGGTTTGGGCGATCGAACCTGCTGCAACTGGCTGAAAATTGATTTTGCTAAAAGTTTGTTCTAAAGGACTTTCTAGCTGTTGCCGGATCACCACTTCAATTTCTGACCAAGCAACTGGTGGTACGTCATCTTGGAGAGTGGACAGTTCCTCGATGTATTCTGCTGATAAAAGATCGGGGCGGGTAGAGAGCAGTTGACCTAGTTTAACATAAACTGGTCCTAAACCCACCAAAATATTCCGCAAAACAGCTGGAGTAGGTAACTGGGGTTCATCAGCTTTACCTCCAGTTAATAGCCGTCGCATATAGTCCCAGCCATTGCGGAGGACAACTTCGATAATTTCTCTTTGACGAGAAGCAGTTTGAGTTAAAAACACAGTGGAAAAGGGGTGAGGGGTGAGGGGGAGAGTGGGAGAGTGGGAAAGTGGGTGAGGGGCAAAAGGGGAGAGGGGGAAAATCATCAATTTCGAATTTCGAATTTCGAATTTCCCTTTACCCTTTACCCTTTATTTTTTGCACTGATAACTTCACTACCGAGGATATAACTCTATGCCAACATATATTTAACGTATTCTGAGCAAGATTTGCCACCATACAGTATTTGCTCAAGGCAATTCCCGTTTTTGGGGGGACAAACATATATTGGATCAACTGTAATCTAATTGATTGTTACAATTACTGCTTGCTCCCACCTGCACGAGTTTACATAACTGTCAAATTCTCGGCATCGACAGTTATTTTTTATCCTAAATCACAACCGATTTCTTCTGTCTAGAGTTTGACAAAGCTAAGAGAGAGGCGCTATAGCTAGGGAAAGGGTGACTGGAGTGACTGGAGTGACTGGAGTGAGTGGAGTGAAAGGGTGAAATTCTCCCACTCTCCCCCTCTCCCCAGCCCCTAGCTATAGCGCCCCTAGCTCCTTCACAGAAGGTGGGTGAATTTGGGATTGGATTGCAACAGTTTGAGTACTTGCTTGATCTCTTGGGTGCGATCTTTTTTGACTATGAGGGTGACGTTGCGATCGCGTACAATTACTACATCTTCTAAACCAATTGTCACTACCACATCCTCATCACCATTAGCATAAATTAGCGCTCCTTGGGTATCTAACCCCACATGATTACCAATCTCGACATTAGGAGTATCGCTTTTGAGCAACCGCTCGATCGCATTCCAATCTCCTAAATCATCCCAGCCAAAGTCGGCAGGCAATACGTAGGCTAGTTTAGTCTTTTCCATCAAGGCATAATCAATACTGATCTTAGGTAGTTGCGAGTAGGCTGCTGTACCTTGTTTTTCTAACAGTGTAAGGATTTCGGGTGCATGGGTACGCAGTTCCTCTAGCACAACTCCCGCCCGAAAAATGAACATCCCACTATTCCAGCTAAATCTACCTGTAGATAGAAATTCTTCTGCTGTTTCTCGATTGGGTTTTTCAGTAAAGCGGTTAACGCGGTAAACTGGCAAATTACCAAAAGTCCCCGAAGATTCACCTTGCTCAATGTAGCCGTAGCCCGTAGATGGGTAGCTTGGTTTTACTCCCAAAGTGGCGATCGCGTCCTTAGTTGCAGCTAATTCGGTAGCAGCCCGCAGCGTTTCGACAAATCGCGCTTGATCTCCAATCCAAGGATCGGCTGGAAAAAAGCCGACTACCGCGTCTTCTCCATAGCGCTTAGCAATTTCTAGAGTAGTCCAAGCTACTGCTGGGGCTGTATCTCGTCCTTCTGGTTCTGCCAACAAGTTGTTTACTGGTAATGATGGTAGCTGTTTTTGTACTCCTTCGGCTAACAAACTAGATGTTACTACCCAGAGATTTTCCCAATCTCCTGCTAGTGGTAATAAGCGTAAGGCTGTTGCTTGTAGCAAGCTTTTACCACTACCATCCAAACTTAAAAACTGCTTAGGGTGGTGTTTGCGACTAAGGGGCCAAAAGCGTTCGCCTTTACCACCAGCCAGAATTACAGGAATTAGAGTATTCATAGTCAATTACACTCAAGTTGCTAAATCTGATGAACGAGTTTAGTTTGCCTTAGCTAATGGCAATAACAAAAGCTTAGTTTAATATTTCTGTAGGATTTGGCAGATGGGGAATAACTGTGACTAAGGTAATAGGACGGGTTGAGAAGCGTTTGAGGCGACAACTGGGTCAGGTAGAGATTAAGGGAAGTCCGGCAGAGGTAAAACGGACTTTGTTGTTTATCCGGCGGTGGTTATGGTTCCACATGACCAAGAACCGACTACTGTTTTGGATCGGTGTGACTAATTTATCTTTGCTATTGGGGGCATCGGTAGCGCTGCTAACTCCAATTTTTTGGGGCGATCGCAGCAATATAGGACAATTATCTGCAAATAACTCTGTGCTGCCCAGCAATACTTTCTTAAGCAACGGCTTGCCTTATCACATATCCCGTCCAGTAAATATTTTGGTCATGGGTATTGAACCCCATCCTAGTGTGTGGAATACCTCGAAAGCCGCCTTTGCTGGTACTAGTGATACGATGCTGTTAGTGCGGCTAGATCCAGATCGCAAATTAATTCGGGTACTTTCCATCCCCAAAGATAGCCAAGTTACTCTACCCAATGGGTTAGGTAAGATTTCTCAGGCAAACGCGCTTGGGGGTCCAACAGGGGCGGCGCGAGTAGTCAGTCGGACTTTGAATAATGTTCCTATTGATCGCTATGTCAGCATTACCACCCAGGCTTTGCAGGAATTGGTAGATCAACTTGGAGGTGTGGAAATCTTTGTACCTCAAGCCATGTCTTATCAGGATGCAACGCAAAAGTTGCAGATCGATTTAGATCAGGGGTGGCAGACTTTGAATGGGGAACAGGCAGAACAATTTGCGCGTTTCCGTGCCTCGTCTAAATCTGGCGATCTTGATCGAGTACAGCGACAGCAACTGTTACTCAAAGCATTGCGCGATCGCCTCACTAGTCCAGCTGTATTGCCACGTTTACCTCAAATCATCCGAATTTTGCAAACCCTTGTTGATACTAATCTCAGTCCAGAAGAAATGCTAGCGATCGGCAGTTTTACCGTTGCACTCAAACCAGAGAATTTGCAAATGCTGCTGTTACCTGGCGATCTTAGTCCTTTTTCGCAAGATCCTAATAGCTATTGGCTTTATACACCAGGGCAAGATCAGATCATGAGCAAGTATTTCGGGACGTTTACAATTGGATCAGCCCAAAAACCAAAAGCACTTACAAGTTTAAAAATTGCCGTCCAAAACGCCTCTGGTAAACCTAAATTCAGTCAACAAGTTGCTAGCTACCTCAAATCCAAAGGCTTTGAGAATGTATATATTGTCTCTGATTGGTCAGACGAGCAGCGACAAACGCAGATTATTGCCCAAAAAGGCAACGTGGACGCAGCCACCAACCTCCAAAAAGTTTTAGGAGGAGGCAACATTGAAGCTGATGCCACTGGTGATTTGAATTCTAGCCTAACAATCCGTGTAGGTAAAGACTGGAATAGTAATACTCAACCATTTCAAAGTAGTAATGATAACTCTTACGGTCGGAAATAGGGAGAAGGTAGTAAAAGATAGCCAATTGTAGAGACGCGATATATCGCGTCTCTACAACTTTCAAGCTGCCCTTCTTCAAATGGCTATTACTGGGGTGTAGGCTAAATAAAAATCTTCTGTCAAATCAAAGGAGGTTGGACTGATGTCTCTGGCTATGCAAAAGGCGGATCGAGTTGTGCTACAAAACATCAGTTGGCAACAGTTTGAAAACCTACTCAAAGACTTGGGAGATCATCGAGCCGCCCGTTTAGCTTATGACGGGGGTACGCTGGAAATTATGACACCTCTACCTGAACATGAGTATTACAAAGAAGTTATTGGCATTGCTGTTCAAGATATCGCCGAGGAGTTAGAGCTAGACTACGAGAGTTTAGGTTCAACCACCTGGAAACGAGAAAGCCGACTAGCAGGGGTAGAACCGGATAACTGCTTTTATTTCCAGAATGAGGCATTGATTCGGGGAAAATTGGAATTTGACCTGACTCAAGATCCACCCCCTGATTTAGTAGTGGAAATTGACCTTACCAGTAAGTCTCTCAATCGTTTTCCCATCTATGCCCGTCTAGGAGTGCCTGAAATTTGGTGTTATGATACGGGCGAACTGAAGATTTACCAGCTACAGAATGGAGATTATGGGGAAACACAAATCAGTTTGGTGTTTCCTAATTTGGCAGTAAAAGAAATTCCTAGACTAATTGAGCAAAATCGCTCTGCGGGTAGACGTGCTATTCGCAAAGCAGTTAGAGCTTGGGTTAAGGAACAGTATAAGTCGTGAGGAGCGATCGCCACTACTATTGTGATTACTCCTCAAACTTCTGGTTCTATTCCAGCCGCCCTAAGTTGTGCGGCTAATCTTTCCGCTTTTTCTGCTAACTGTTGAGATTTTTCCGCGCCCCAAAGCAAGAGTTGCCCATTTTCATCCCACCACCTCAACCAATAACCTGTCCGATTTTCCCTGGTTCCTTGCCATCTTCCCAGAAATAGACCGATTTGAGCAATCCAGTAGCGGTTATTAGCATCGGGATCTTGTAGCTGATATCTTCCCAAATCATCCAATTGATAGATTTCTAAATCCCCTGCATCTGGTTCAAAGATAACGTAGTTGGGAACTTGTAGGACTCGCTCATAGAAAAACCATTTACCAGGAGGGTAAGTAGGTTTATTGGAATACTCGCTACCTTCGGTATCCGAGAGAAACTCCATCACGATTGCTGGTATATCACCTTGAAGTTGGGGTGTATAACTGCGCTTGACTTCTTCCCTCCCAACTCGAATATTTGGTATGTATGCCCAGTCTGGCGCTTTCACCACCATTTTTTGATTCACCGTTGCACAGATACCATAGTTGGTAGTAGTTAGCGCATTCGTAGGTAGCTTTCCATTGATTTCCAAGCTTTCAGTTACAGCCGCAGCGAGAGACGGCTGATTAATGTTGTCCACTGGTTCATCATCTAAAACAAAATCATCCGGTAACTTTTCCCAGGTAATTTGGTAATGAGCGGTACTGGCTAACATGGTTGAGTTTAGGAGAGTAGGCGATCGCGTTTTATATAGTTAGAAATTACTTTTGGCTCAAATGCAAGCGTTTTGTGAAACACAAACCTATGAGCAAGATATCTCAGCCTCAACATCTTGATAAGCATCAAGGATCGCGCGCCTCATAACTATGATTATCCTCCTTTTGTTTGGGTAAAGCGAATGCTAGAGTTAAATCCCCTACACTAGCTATAGATTAGTAGGTAATTGATTTTATACAACTTTAGTAACTTCAATGCGCGAACCTACTTTAAAAATCATGCCCCTACTGCTACGCTTACTGAGTCTAATTTTAATTTTGAGCCTTGCCTTTTTCTGGGTGATGCTATCAGCCAAACCAGCTTTAGCCCAATTAAACACAATTAACTACACCAATACCAATCTTGAAAACCGCGACTTCTCCAACGCCGATTTAGTTGGAGGAGTATTTGTAGCAGCCGAAATGCGAGGAGCAAACTTTCAGGGAGCAAACTTAACAAATGCTATGCTCACCAAAGGAGTATTACTCAAAGCGAATCTAGAAGGAGCAAACTTGACAGGTGCTTTAGCTGATCGCGTCACCTTGGATAGTGCAAACCTGACAAACGCCATCTTGACTGATGCCAACTTAACTCGTTCTAGATTCTACGACGCAAAAATCACAGGTGCAGACTTTACCGATGCCTTGATCGATCGCTACCAGGTAACTCAACTGTGTGAAAGAGCAGATGGCGTAAATCCCGTCACAAAAGTTTCAACCCGCGAAAGCTTAGGCTGTAGATAATTAGGGGCTAGGGGCTAGGGGCTGGGGGCTAGGGAAACAAAGCAGAGGGACTATAGTATAAACTTTTTACCTTAGCGCCTTTGCGCGGACACGTTACGGGGGCGGGGGGAACCCCCGCACCTGGGTGTCCAAGTCTATTGCGCGACATAAATCTAAAATTTTATAGCCTCAAGTTGCACAGAGTGTCAAAATAGTCCTTAAATTCACCTCGCTTGAGACACATGACAATGCATCCTCTACTCCAAAGCGCATTTGAGCAAAAACGGGCGTTGAAAGTTATTAGCGGCTTGAATAATTTCGATTTTCAGCACGTAGGCGCTATAGTAACAGCAGCCGATCGCGGCGGTGCTACTTTTGTCGATATTGCTGCTGATGCTGACTTGGTGCGCTTAGTTCGTAACTTGACAAATTTACCAATTTGTGTATCAACCGTCGAGCCAGAGAAATTTGTAGCAGCAGTAGCAGCAGGGGCTGATTTGATTGAAATCGGTAACTTCGATAGCTTCTATGCCCAAGGACGCAGATTTGAGGCAGAAGAAGTACTTGCGCTTACATGGCAAACGCGATCGCTCCTACCCAACATTACCCTATCTGTTACCGTACCCCACATTTTGGAACTCGACCAACAAGTACACTTAGCAGAGGAACTAGTAAAAGCTGGGGCTGATATTATTCAAACCGAAGGTGGCACTAGCAGCAAACCAGCGCATTCCGGTACGAGGGGAATGATCGAAAAGGCTTCCCCCACTCTAGCAGCTGCCTATGAAATTTCAAAGCAAGTCACAGTACCAGTATTGTGCGCTTCGGGTATATCAAACGTGACTGCTCCCCTGGCGATCGCCGCAGGTGCAGCGGGTATTGGTGTCGGTTCTGCCATTAACCAACTCAACAGCGAAGTAGCGATGATTGCTGCTGTACGTGGCTTAGTCGAAGCTTTAGAAATTAGCCGCTCTGTTATAGGGGCTAGGGGCTAGGGGCTAGGTGCTAGGGGCTAGTAAGAGGATGGGGAGAGGGGGAGAGGGGGAGAATTATGAATTTCGACTTCTGACTTCTGCCTTCTGCCTTCCGACTTCTTCCCTAGTCCCCAGCCCCAAGCCCCTAGTCCCTAGTTCAAACAGTCTTTGAGGCTATAAATCACCTGCTCTTGTTGCAGGGTGGTAAGTTCGGGGAAAATGGGCAGGGATAAAACCTCTAGACTTGCTTGTTCTGCAACGGGAAAACGCCCCCTTTGATAGCCTAAATCTTTGTATACGGGCTGCAAATGTAAAGGGATGGGATAGTAAACCATTGAACCAACGCCTTGTTGTTGCAACTGTTCGCGCACCTTATCCCGCCACTCGCCTCTTGCCTCTAGCCCCTCGCCTTTTTGCACACGAATGGTATATTGATTCCAAACGCCTTTACCGCCTGGTAGTTCTTGGGGGGTGACGATGTTAGGAAACAAACTCAGATACTGATGGTAACGTGAGGCGATCGCCCGTCTTTGTTCATTCCAGGTATCTAGATATCGTAACTTTACCTGAAGAATTGCAGCCTGCAATGAATCCAAACGGCTATTGATGCCAATTTCTTCATGATGGTAACGACTTGTTTCGCCATGCACTCGTAATGTTCTAATCTTATGTGCGATCGCCGGATCGTTGGTTGTCACCGCACCCCCATCACCGCAAGCACCCAAATTCTTAGTAGGGTAGAAACTAAAACAGCCAATATGTCCAATACTACCTACTTGTTGCCCTTGAAACAATGCTCCTGTAGACTGGGCGCAATCTTCGATTACTGCGAGTTTGTGGGATGAAGCGATCGCCATCAGTGCAGTCATATCTACTGGCTGCCCGTATAAGTGGACTGGGATAATTGCTTTAGTATGTGCTGTAATTGCAGCTGCTACTTGTGAAACGTCAAGATTAAAAGTTTGGGCATCAATATCAACAAACACAGGTGTCGCCCCCACTGCACTGATTACCTCAGCCGTAGCGAAAAAGGTGAAAGGTGTAGTGATTACCTGATCGCCAGCACCAATTCCTAAAGCCCGCAGAGCCAGATAAAGTGCATCTGTACCAGAATTACAAACTACACAATCTGATACACCTATATAATCGCTAAATTGTTGCTCAAAGCCCAAAACATACGCACCACCGACATAACCACCAGAAGCAAGCACCCCTAACACAAGATCGTCAACTTCTGCTGCAATATTTTTGTACTGCTGTGCCAAATTTAGAATCGGAATAGAATTATTCACGCTTTGAACCGTAAGTTTTTTATCTTAGTTAATCAAATCAAAGTTTTTACCGCAAGAAAATTCTGGTTTTACTGGTAGTTGGTAGTTGGTAGTTGGTGAAAGGGGAAAAGGGTAAAGGGAAAAGGTAAAAGGTAATTTCTCCCACTCTCCCCTACTCCCTACTCCCTACTGGGTTTCCCATTTTCTTTTACTGTTTCGAGGGCTGCGTTGTGGAATTATGGATAACTTAATTAAGCTAGATTGGGTAGATTTGGTTTTAGCTATAGGGCTGATGGCGATCGCTATTGGTTTATCTGCTTGGCAGCGATTAGGGCTAGAGTGGAGTTTGGCGATCGCAACACTTAGAACTATTTTCCAGTTACTCTTAGTCGGCTCTATCTTGCAAATCATCTTTGAGCTAGACAATCCTTGGGCTGTTTTAGCAATCTTGGCTGTGATGCTAACGATTGCTGCTGTTGTTGCCCGCAATAGAATTGGTAAAAAGTATCCTCTGGTTTTACCCTTAGTCTGGGGTTCAATTTTCCTCAGTACTGCTTTAACCCTGTGCTACACAACCGTGCTGATCGTTCAACCAGCCAAATGGTATAATCCACAATATCTAATTCCCCTAGCTGGAATTGTATTTGGAAATGCCATCAATGGAGCAGCGATCGCGGGAGAACGTTTTGTCAGCACGATCAACGCCAGTCAGCTAGAAATTGAAACTCATTTGAGCTTAGGTGCAACACCCCAAATTGCAGTAGCACAGTATCGCAAAGATGCCATTCGAGCCGGATTGATTCCCAACCTCAACCAAATGATGGTAGTCGGTATAGTCACTCTACCAGGAATTATCACAGGTCAATTGTTAAGTGGAGTGAACCCACTCGATGCAGCTTCCTACCAAATATTAATCATGTTCATGCTTGCCTTTGCCAACCTCTTGACAGCCGTCTTAGTTACTCAAGGGCTTTGTCGCCAGTTTTTCAACTCAGCCTCCCAGTTAGTTCGGTAAGGGGCGCGTAGGGGCATTATATGCCATGCCCGTACAATCAAGGGCATTATATGCCATGCGCGTACAATCGGTGTAGGGGCGGGTTTATAGATAGATCTCACCTGAACACAGATCAACTGGTTAAACCCGCCCCTACGATAATGCGGTTGTGCAAACGAACTAGATGTTACGAATTACCCACAACGGGAACCGAGGAAATGTAGAATATCGTCACCGCCTAAATCCTTTTTTCCCAGGCTGATGGAAATCAGAAAATTATTCAAATGAAAGAGCAAGCGGATCTGAATGAATATAAACAGCAAGTAATAGCAGACTTCAATGGGAGAACTAACTATGACAATGAATTTCGTTACCGTTTTGCTGATCCTCTAGTCAAGTTAGCCCAACTACAAAAAGGACAACACGTTCTAGATATAGCAACAGGTACAGGTATAGTAGCGATCGCAGCTGCACAAATTGTAGGTTCTGAAGGTAAAGTAGTTGGGGTGGATATCTCCTCTGGTATGCTTGCTCAAGCACAACGAAAAGTAGAAGCAGCAGGTTTACAAAACGTTGAATTAATCGAAGCAGATGCAGATTATCTAAACTTTCCCAATGACAGCTTTGATGCGATTTTGTGTTCTAGTGCGATCGCCTACTTAACAGATATTCCCGCTTCCCTACGACAATGGTATCGCTTCACCAAACCAGGTGGAATTGTAGCTTTTTCTTGCCTTGCCCAAACAGCTATTACCGCGTCGATCTTATTTCGGTCAAAGGCGCAAAAATATGGTATTACAATTCCTAATCCCAACGAAATCCTTGGTACACCCGAAAAATGCCAAAACCTGCTACAGTCAGCAGGCTTTCAACAGATCAAAATAGTAACACAACAGTTTGGCGGTTATTTTACCACTGCACAACACGCTTGGCAAGCAAATGCTAATAGTGCCTATGGTTTTCAAGTGTTTCAACTTGCACCAGACAAATTAGAGCAACTAAAAGCCGAATACATTGCACAAATTGAAGCTTTAGCCACCGATCCCGAATTCGGGAATGATTTTACCACCTTCTTTGTTTTAGCTCACAAGTAGACGTTGCACAATCAACAGATATTATTCTTTGTCTTTCTTAGCGTCTTAGCGTCTTTGCGTGACACTATCCTCCAAACTTTGTGCAACGCCGACTAAGATGGGGCGGGAACAGGATCAAGTTCAGGTACTACATCCGGTTCAGACGTAGGAACTGGTTCTGGATCTGGTTCTTCGGGGGTCGATGGAGAATCGGGAACTGGTTCGGGATCTGGTTCCGGTGAAGGAACCGGATCGAGTGCAGGGTTTCCGGTAATCCCCATCAGATAAAAGCAAAGAATTGTGAAGAGTAGTTGAGGAAATAGCATAGTTGACCTTCTATAACTATGAACTACTTTGCCCACTTAATGGGGCTTCGATCTTCTCGTGTTCACCTAAATTATCAATCGGCGTACCCGTAATAACCGACTTCAAAAAGCCTACTAGACGCACAACTTTGCTAGATGGTGAATCCCAGTATTCGGCTTTATTAACGCTAACCTTCAGTAGTGCCAGATTTGGATCTTCCAATCCTTGGGGAAACCAGGCTTTGAACAGAGGATTCCACAATTGTTCTATTTTAGAGCGATCGCGCACAAGCGTTGCAGTACCCGATACAGAAACATACTTTTGTTTATCTGGTTCGGCGTAACTAACGTTAACGTGTTGATCGTGTTCAACTTCATGAACTTTAGGTGCATCGGCTGAGGTAAAAAACCACAAATCGCCATCATACTCGACTTCTTGCGTTGCCATCGGACGACTGCGTAAACTGCCATCATCCTCAATCGTCGTCAGCATAGCAAACCTGATATCTTTGATCAATTCACGCAACTTCTTGATGTTTTCTTCGTGGTTGTGATTTTCTGTCATTACTTTGCTATTTTTCCGTTGTATTTCTCAAAAAGCGATCGCACTTTTCTTTAAAACAACAGATAACATTCTCTTTTGGGCTGCAAGTCTACCCACAGAAGTGTTTCTTCTAATTATCACTTTGCCGATTCCCCAACCACTTCCAGACAATTGGTAACAGAGATACCACTGCTAGCACACCCAAACCGCCTACCAGGGGTAATGGTGCGCCACCCGTTGCAGCTTCTAATCCACCGTATCCCAGCCAAGTGTAGGCAAAAGTTCCTGGTACAATTCCAATTAAAGTTGCCCCTACGTAAGCTGGTAGAGCAATAGGTGTAAGTCCAAGTAAATAATTAACAGCAATAAATGGAAAGATGGGAGAAAGCCGAATTGAGAGAACAAACCAAAAACCGTCTTGTTCAATTCCTTGACGCAAAAAGGGAAGGAGATCGCCTTTTTCAAATTGCTGTCTCGCCCAATTTCCTGCGATGAAACGGGCGATTAAAAATGCGCCTGTCGCCCCCAATGTAGCGCCCACCACCGTCCATAAAGTTCCGAACACAGTGCCAAATATTGCCCCTGCCCAGAGAGTTAATATTGAAGCAGGAAAGGCAAGAATGGTGGCGATCGCGTAAATTAAAATAAATCCTATAGGTGCAATTCCCGCTTGTTTTTGTAATAAGCGTATATTTTCAGGTTTAATCCAAGTAGCAATTGGTGTTAATTTGAATCCGATTAAAGCAACTATAATTAACATTGCTCCAATTAGCGATCGTACCCATAAATATTTATTGTTTGAATCTTGTTTTTTTAACACATTCGTTGTATTCTATTTATAATTGCTTGCCAGATATTTATATATTCAATATTTCTTGTAGGGTGGGCATTGGTGGCTAAGCATACTCGTCGATCGCATCTGACTACACCAAAGCACCACCACAGCTAGAACCACTTCCTGCGGTGCAACCATAGCAATAAGGTGCAGTTTGTATCTCATCAATTAAATTCAAAGTTCCAGCCGCCAACAACTTGCCAACCGTTAAAGTTTCTCCATCACGAGTTAAGGCAGGCAAATTCATCATCTGGTTAAAGTCACAATCGTAAATGTTGCCCAGATAGTCTACAGAAATTTCATCTTTGCACATTAAATGCTCAACTGTACCAGGATTAAAATTTGACTCTAAAAACTGCAAGTAAGGAGCATATATTTTCTTGCGTTGTAAATGTGTCAACGTGCGTCCAACTGGTATATTAGTAATAGTAAATAGGTTGTTAAATACAATGTTAAATTTTTCTTGCAAGAAAGTTTTGTAATCTTGTTCTAATTTTTTTTGTTCTGGGGTTAGGGAAAAGTTCTCACTATTAGGCAATTGGGGATTGTACACCAAATCTAAAATTAAATCCTCTTCTTTTCCATAGCCCAAGTTATTTAGCCATTGCAGTGCTTTAATTGAAGCATCAAATACTCCTATTCCTCGCAGCTTATCAACATTATCTGCTAAATAGCAGGGCAAAGAAGCAACTATTCTTAGCTTATTGTGAGCGCAATATTCAGGAATATCACCAAATCCAGGCTCAAAATAGATAGTTAAATTCGACCTAACAATTACTTGTTTACCTGTAGATCGTGCTGCTTCTACTATTGGTTTGAAGCCATAATTCATCTCTGGTGCGCCACCAGTAAGATCGACAATTTTAATTTCGGGAAATTGATAAATTAGCTCAATTATTTTTTGACAAATTTCTGGGGAAAGTTCTTCAGTTCGTTTTGGTCCTGCTTCTACATGACAGTGACTACAAGCAAGGTTACAACGTTTGCCCAGATTAATTTGTAAAACCTTGATTTTGCTTTTAGTTAAAGGGGAATTTAACTTTTTTTTAAAAGGTGTTACTGCTGTTTGAATCATATCACTTGTGAATTTTATATTTGGGTTGGATTCACACTTTTTTCACTCGACAAGCAAAACATTTATAAGCTTGCTGACCGGAAAGGTTGTCATAATACCTGTCATCTAATAAGTAATTGGCGGCTTCATAGTAGGGAGTTCCGAGTTCTTCAGCCATTTTTTGCATAGGTCCGAACGTATGAGGAACGAAGATTGTATCCTCACGAATACCTTGCCAAATTTGCGCTGAACCAGTGATAGAACCTCTGGGACTTTCTACAGCGATCGCATCTCCACTTTGAATCCCCGCCGCCGCAGCCGCTTTGGGGTGGATTTGAATTAGACGAATACCGTTCATTTGCTTGCCAGTATATGTCCACTGTGTAACTGTATGGAAATGCACTACACTCGGTCTACCAATCATCCCCATCAGTGGGTACTCTTTGTTTTCCCCTGAAGACACTTTGCCTAACTTAACCTTTCGGGTTAAGGCTTGCGGATTTATTGGGTTTGCTACGAATTGCTGAGTATATTCTATAGTTGGATTCTTACCTGTCACCTCTGGATGAGTGTAAAAGATCGGTAGGGCTGAGTGTCCAGCCGTCGCCAACTTTTTATCTAGTTCTAAAGTATAGATTTCTACTTTGCCGCTAGGAGTTAGGAAGCGCCTAATCTTGTTTTGTGGATTGATGGCTGCTGTTCCCTGAACACCAGTATCTTGACTCGCACTTTCGGCGTTTCTCAGCGCCAGCCCTTTTACCGCCTCATACCAAGAGGGATGATCTAAATATAACGTGCTAACCCCAGGATGATCTAGGGTAGGACAAGGCCAGCGCAAAGGTTCTACACGCGCCTCCAGACGTTCTTGAGTCATGCCGCCCATGCCTGGAGTATGCTTGACAAAGGTTGCCCAAAGATTACGGTAGTCTTTCCATTCTAGGGGAAAATTTTGTGTCCAGTAGGAGGGGGGATTCTTTTTGTCCAATTTAGCCATAGTGTGTGCCAGATCGATCCAAATCTCCCAATCAGGTTTTGACTCTCCTAAACGGGCTACTGCTTGCTTTTGCCACCGAATTGCGCGATCATCCCGCCGCATATAAACAGTTTCCATTTCAAAACCGCTACAAACGGGTAAGATAATATCAGCGTAATAGGCAGCTTCTTCCATAAATAAGCCAGTGTAGGCGTAGAAATCTAGCTGGCTGAAGGCAGCTTTTACCTTATTTGTATTGGCACAAGCAACCAGGGGATTACCCTGAGTAACGATCGCTTTCAACTTATAGGGAGAAGCAGTTAAAATCGATTCGGCAAAATAATCTGGTCCTACAGGCAAAGCCACGTCTTTTTTGGGAGAATTACCCTCGATCGCTGGCAAGTTCAATGCCCCAGGCCAAGTATTGTGCATGAAATTGCAGCCGCCGCCATTCACGCCAATATTACCTGTCACAGCCGCTAAAAATGCCAATGTTCGATAAGTATCAAAGGCGTTTAGTTGATGAGAGATGCCAGCATTACAGAAAATTGCCGCAGGTTTGGTTGTAGCGTAATCTTGGGCTATTTGTTTAATTTTGTTAGCTGGTACTCCTGTAACCTTTTCTGCCCATTGGGGTGTGTATTTGTGCTTTTGGAGATGTTTTTTCAATTCATCGAACCCCAGCACCCATTTTTGCACAAAGGCTTTATCGTGCAAATTCTTGTCCAAAATGTGGTATAGCATAGCTAGAACCAAAGCTTGGTCAGTATGCGGTTTGGGTGCAATCCATTCGTCTGCTTGCTTTCCTGTGGGTGTCAGCCGAGGATCGACAACTACTAACTTTGCCTTCGTTTGGGCGCGACTCCTGAGTAGATAGCTAAAGGTGACTGGATGAGTTTCTGCTTGATTTGTGCCTAAAAATAGAAAATACTTAGCACTGCCCAAATCTTCTTTTCCCGTAGCCCCATCCTTACCGTAGCCGTTGGTGAAATTCCCTAGCCCAAAAGTCCATGCTAAAGCATTTCCGCCAGCATCGTTACACACTGGACCAACATCAGTATTATTTGGACTACCCAAAAGAGTGAAAAAACGCTCTACCAGCGAACCTGTGCCGCGTGGTAATCTACCAGAAGTTTTGTTAGCGATCGCCCGTGCTTCATTAGCATCGCGCAACGCCAGGAATTTGGCGGCAATTGTTTCTAAAGCTTCATCCCACGATATCGGCTCAAATTTAGAATCAGGGGAACCTTTAGCGCCTGCTACCCGCTTCATCGGACGTGTCAGACGAAAGCGATTATAAACCAGTTGCGTCATCATCGGACCTTTAACGCACAAGCCCCCTGCTTGGACGGGATCTTCGGTTTCACCTACAACATTAATGATGCGTCCTTGTTTAAGATGAACTTTGAGGCGACATAGACTGTTGCAGAATTGACAAGCACTGTCTACAATCGTATCCGGCTGTAAAGCCCCTGAAGAACTAGTAAAGTCGTATTCGGCGCTAGGAGAATTTGTTGCCGGATAATAACCGTCTGTTGTAGCATCAGCTTTAGTTGAGGAAAGCAAATTTGGGGCGGCAAGTGCTGTACCAATCGCAGCACCTTGCATAAAACCCCGCCGTGAAATGCCCTGGTGCTGATGCTTCTTTTTGCTTTTCATTTACAGTATCCTTAACAGCAACCACCGCCGTTATAGTACCAGGTAGAATCTGTAATTAATATCTCTTTTGGCTGTGATGCTGCGAGTTTAGCCGCTGTCTTATCACATACTGCTGCTGGTACGCCCCGTTGTAAAATATGCCCAGCCGAGTCATCAAACACAGATTCTAAACCTGTATAAATAGCAGTCTTACCAGTGAAAATGCAAGCACCATCGGGGGGAATGGGAACTTTGAAAGACACCGAATCAAGACTTTCTAAAAGCAGATTTTCTTCTAGATTATAAGTATGACAATCTAGCAAACGATAAGGGCGACGGGCGCGAATTTCAATTTGTCCAAAGCCAGCATCAACAATTCGTTGAGTATATTCTTGATAGGTAAGTGCGCCAGATAGACACATGGCGCGTAGGCGTTCATCTTGTTGCAGATGGGTAGGGATGGGACGAGTAGCGATCGGATCGCTCATCTGCAAGCGTCCGCCTGGTTTTAGCACTCGATATGCTTCTTGCAAAGCACGAGTTAAATCTTCCGGTTGGAAGATGTTGAATAAACAATTTTGTGCCAATACATCGACGGAAGCATCAGGAACAGGTAGATTAAATGCATCACCTGCGCGAATCTCGACAAAGCTGGTGTCAAACCAGGGGTTATCTTCGACGGCACAAGCCAAGTTACTAGATGCCGCTTCACGCATCGCTGCAACGGGATCGACAGCAATCACACCACCAGGACGGCGGGAAAAATAAGCAAATTGCAATGCTTCTAAACCACCGCCAACGCCTACATATAAAACAGTCGGGGAGTTAACAAGTTCTGCTGGGTGGACAGTCGTACCACAGCCATAGTTCATTTCCTGCATTTTACAGGGAATTTTTAGCCCTGGTAATTGCAGAGAACCGCTTTGAACGCAGCACAAACCAACTTCGGGTGTTTGTGCGACTTCGGAGTAAAATTGTGCAGTTGTTTCTAAATAGCTCATACAATTTTGGATTGGTAGTTGGTAATTGGTAATTGGTAGTTGGTAGTTGCTTTTTAATTACCGATTAGCCTTGATTTTAAATTTGTTCAGGTTCAGCCGTCTGTCCTAGTCGTGGTTCAGTTCCTGCAAGTAAACGTTGAATATTGCTGCGGTGTCGCCAAATCACATATAAACCGCCAGCTATGCCAAATAGTACATAAGGTAACGGTTGACCGAATAATAGCATTAGCACACCAACTGCGATCGCACCTGCAATTGAACCCAGAGATACAATCCGCGACAGTGCCAACACACAGCCAAAAACCGCTACAGTGGCTAAAGCTACCAGCCAACTCATTGCCAATAATACACCTAAACTAGTAGCAACAGATTTCCCGCCACTAAACCCTAGCCAGATTGATTTACTGTGTCCAATCACGGCAGCTAACCCAGCCCCAGTTACCATCCAGCCAAGCCACAGATGAGCATTAATTGCCTGTGGAATAATATTGTTGCTAGCAGCAAAGATGAATACCTGGTAGACGAGAGCGATCGCCAATACTCCTTTCAACATATCAACAATTAAAACCAACAGCCCAGGACCTTTGCCCAAAGTTCTCAAAACATTGGTCGCCCCAGTTGAACCAGAACCATGTTCCCGAATATCAATTCCTTTTAGTAGTCTTGCTGCTATATAACCAGTTGGAATAGAACCCAAAAGGTATGCCACTAGTAAAATCGCCGTACACAAAGTTAACCAGACAGCCATAGTGAGGGGGAGAGGGAGAGGGGGAGAGTGGGAATCAGGGGAGAGTGGGAGAGTGGGAATCAGGGGAGATGGACAAGATGAAAACTATTCTGTCTTCTGTCTCCTGACTTCTGACTCCACAACTCCTGACTTCTGACGTGGAGACTTCTGACTTCTCACCTCCTCACCCCTTCTAATTAAAAGTCAAAATCGTCTCTTCTACCTGTTTGTGGATCGGGGGCAAAAGCTAGCAATAGAGGGAATTGCAACAAAGAAAGACTGATTTTGTCTTCCGAATCGTCAACAATAATCAGGGGCATCTGATTAGCTTTTATCAGACGTTCTGCTGTTCTAGCAACTCCTTCAGGTGATTCCGATAAGACTACACCTCGATCTGCACCGAAATCACCGCGAGAAATGCCCAAGCAGTCTTGTAAACCTCGTCGCCAATCTCCTAGCCGTTCAGGTGTATTAGCTAAAACCAGAACGCGCAAGCGGGTATCATACAGGGTGTATAAGACGGAGATAATGGCTGAGCTAATTAGAACATTCTGCAAGCGGCTACCCATGCTACGCAAAGCGCCTCTTCCTCCTTGTTTGAAAAACCAGTCAGCAACTTTTTCTGCTTGGGCTGGTTCAAACGTGCGGCGTAGTTGCCAAGGGGGTCCATAATAATCTGGCTTGCTACGGTATTGATCGAGCAGACGGCGAATTTGCTTTGTAGTTGATTGAAATCGCTGTTCGGTAAATTGTGGTGCTGAGGGTTGTGTTTCAACTTCAAGTCTAGGCTGTTTAACCGCACTTTGCCCGATTTGTGGTTCTGGTTTAGCCTTTGGCACTAATTCCAGCTGTTCTGCTGCTGCTGCCAAATCTTGTAAGCTGCCTGTGAGGTAATCTTTAAAACCCTGTACCCGAATTGCTAAGTCTTGGGAAGTGCCAGCAAAAGTTGTTCGCATTTCTGCGCGAATGCGTTCTTGTCGTCTTTCTAGCTGTTCGATCGCAAGTTGCAGCGATTGTTTGCGTTGTTCTAGGTGAACTAAAGCCTCTTGCACCACTCGTCCCATTGCGGTTTGAGTTTGAGCGATTTGTTCAGACAATTGCTGATGGGTTTGTTGCAGGTTGGCTATTTCCTGTTTAAGGTCTTGTTCCTGGCCTTGCAACTGAGCTATTCGTTGCTCTGCTGCCAATTGTGCCTGATCCTCTAATTCTTCTATCTCTTCTACTATTGAAATGTTTTTCTCTAGCTCTGCCAAAAAATCAACTGCTGCATCTTCTTGTGAGCGATCGCTCGTCTTATTTAGCTCTTCGGAATCAAAATCAAAGTTTAGATCAGCTACGTCCGCTAAATTTTCTTTGTCTATTGATGTAGCTGGTAATACGTTTGCTAAATTTTCCTGTTGCAATTCTTCCAAGGATGTATCTTCTGCTGATGATAATTTAAAACTTGTCTTTTGAGCCGCGTCCAACGGCTGGGTATTTAGGTTTGGAGTTTGAGATTCGTCTGCATTCATAAAAATTACTGCTATTGGTAGGGCAAAAAATCAAAACCGCTCCCCTAATTCCCACTCTCCCCTGATTCCCACTCTTCCTAGTCCCTAGCCTCTCCTCTAGGACAGCGTTGTTCTAGGCAAGTTTGCAACATCTTGGGGTCAAACAGAATTGGCAGAAAATGGATGCTATTAACTTCTTTGAAGTAGAACAGAATGGGAAAGCTCGACCAGAAAATCTGCCAGTTTTGCCATTCTTGATAAGGGAAGCGGCGGATAAGGGTTTCTCCTCGATAAATATCTAGTGCAGAAGGGGTAAATTGCAGCCGCAGTGTTACAGCTTGAAACATCAGAAACAAGCCAAATAGAGCGATCGCTCCTCCCGCTGGAACCCAAAAAAATAGCACTGGAATAGCAGCAATTACTAATACCAAGGGCAGCGTGTAACTCGGAGCGAGTTGAACAGTTGATGCTAAGGTTGATGGGTTGGAAGTAGTCACAATTTTAAATCCTGCCCTAATAATAGACTTTGCTTTATTCCTATTTTAGAAGGTCAAGCCTTTATAAAGTTCTAAGGACGGCACTACCAAGACCCTGAAACATCACCCAAGATAAGAAAAAGTTAGCAATAAAGATAGTCAGTAATGCCGTTACTACAGCAGTTGTTGTAGATTGTCCTACTCCCTTAGCTCCGCCCGTTGTTGTCAAACCCCAGCTGCAACCAATCACAGCTATCATTGCCCCAAAGCAAGCTGCTTTAACCATAGCGCTCCAAATATCCGAGATATTAAGGAAAGTTCGAGCTGAGTCTAAAAATGCACTTTGGGAAAGGTTGTACAAATTAGTTGCTATCAGCAATCCGCCAAACATCCCTGTCAGTAGGGACATTAGGGTCAAAACTGGCAACATTAGGCAACAAGCAATTAAGCGGGGAATTACCAGGTAATCAATTGGATCTGTTTTGAGCATATACATAGCATCTATTTGCTCTGTCACTCGCATCGTTCCAATTTCTGCCGCGAATGCCGATCCGACTCTTCCCGCCAAGACAACTGCTGTCAGGACGGGGGCGAGTTCCCTTGTTAAGGCTAGCGCCAGTACTCCACCTACAGTGTTAGCAGCACCAAAACGAATAAATTCTCGTGCTACTTGAATAGTAAAAACTGCACCGACAAAAATAGCTGTTACTAAAGCAATCAGCAGCGAGTCTGGTCCTACTACTGCCATCTGTTCGATTGTGTTGCGTCGGTTGATTTTACCCTGAAGCAGGTGAATCACCACTTGCCCACCCAGCAAAATTGCTGCTAGTAGTCGCGCACTCCATGCTCCCAAACTTGAACCGGATTTTGCTTCACTCAAGATGCTAATACTATATAAATACCTGGGTTAAGAATAACCAATTACCATTCGTTTTGAATTAATTTCCGCAAAAATATTACTTACCACAATTAATTCATTTTGTCAATATTTTAAGTACTTTTAAGTTAATCTCAGAATTACCAGGTAATTCTAAGATTGTAATTCCCCTTGTTGGGTTGCCCCTAGCCTCTGGTTCCTCTTGCCCCCTCTTAACTTATCTATTAAACGGTTAATATCACTTTGAACTAGTAGACAAATCTTTTAATATTAACTTAAGATTTTTGAAATTTGCAGCCCCTAGCTGGGATCGCTTTTATCGTAGAAAGTGGCAAGCATAGCGCTTATTGCCATTGTCACGATAATTGACAAACATGGTGTGCTGATGAGCATATTGCCCAACTTCCTCCGCTCGCTGCTGCTGACAATTATTTTCAGCTTTGTTACCCCCATGTTATTCATCGGTGGGGGATTGATGATTGTATTCCTACTGGGCTACGTTCCTGGCTTACAAGCAGTAGGCGGGGCGATCGCCCTGTCGATGACGCAGTTTTTAGCCACCTTTGGCAGTGGCAGTGCCTTTCACGGATTAGTAGTAATTGGTTTCACTTGTAGCTTGGTAGGAGCTTTGTTTGATACCTATGCCTTCTACCGCTATCAAAACCTACGCGGTGACTAGCTAGTGGCGAGATAAAGGTTGAAGGTTAAAGGTTAAAGGTTAAAGGTTAAAGGTTGAAATTTCTAACTTCACACTTCTAACTTCACACTTCTAACTTCATACTTTGACGGTAGCTGGTTCTAAGGTGGCGATTAACTTCACACCAAATTCAGCCTCGAACGGCGCTTTTTTGTAATCCAAACTCCACAGTTCTAGAGCGCAGTCTTCATCGGGTTGAGATAGTTGCAAGTGCAAGTACAATTCCCTTTCTTCTGGACGGTATTCACATTCTACTTGCCCCACTGCACCAATTTGACGGCGATCGAGAGCAACAGCTATTCTAAGCAAAGCACTCAATTGATTGACTATCTGCCGATGCTCTTTACTGGGCAAGTTGCGATAGTTCTCATGCTTTTTCTTGGGAGTGCTTTTACGGTGGTAGCGGGCAATATTGGCAATGATTTCAATTTCGGTTTCGGTGTAGCCTAGTAATTCCCCATTCCGAATTAAATAATAAGAGTGTTTGTGATGGGAAGAATGACTGACAAAATGACCGCAGTTGTGGAGAATTGCAGCTGCCCAGAGCAGCTCTTGTTCTTCTAAACCGCCTGTGTGTAGTATGCCTTGGGTTTGGTTAAACAACGTCATGGCGAATGTTGCCACGCGATCGCTATATTCTAAATTTACCTGGTACTTCTGCGCCGTTTTAATTACACTTCGCTGTCGCACAGAACTTTGATAGCGCAGTCTGTCTTCAATTAAGCCATGACTGAGCATCCAGTCAACGATTACTCCTTCACGAAGACTTCGCTCACACAATACTAGCGACTCGATTCTCAATAGCGCCATCGCTTCTTGTAGGATCACCGCTCCTGCTAGAATAATTTCAGAGCGTCGATCTGCCATCCCTGGAATTGCTGCTCTTTCTGCATTATTCAACTTCCGCAAGCGATTGACTAATTCCCGTAAGTCTTTGAGACTTAGCTCGTAGCCACTCAGGGGCGAAGGAACTGTACCTAATTTTTCTCTGGCTACAATTGTCGCCAGCGTTTCAATCGTGCCAGCAGTTCCCACCAAACGCGGCAATTCTTCTGGCTGCAAGTGTGCCTGTAACTCTTCGACAGGGCGCTCTAACATTCCCCGCACATAAGCTTGCAAAAACTGAAACTCGGCGTTGCTGATCGGATCTGTACTAATACGTTCAGCAGTTAATCGTACTGCACCTACTTTGGTACTGCTCAAGAAACGCGGTTCATGACTATCACCCAGAATTAACTCTGTCGAACCACCGCCAATATCAATAATGATATGAGGATGATTGTTGAATTCCATCCCCGACAGCACACCTAGATAAATGCGACGGGCTTCTTCTTGTCCTGAAATCAAGTCAACGCTCAAACCCAAGTGAGCTTCTATCTGTTGCAAAAAATCTCTACCATTGGGGGCTTCCCGCACGGCGCTGGTTGCAACAGCAATGATCGATTGTGCGTTTAGACTTTTAGCAATTTCTAGGAACCGCTGCAAGGTGGCGATCGCTCGTTCCATCACTTCTGGTTTGAGTTCTCCAGTTTCCGAGTGGCGATCGCCTAATCTAACAGTATCTTTCTCTCTGTCAATAATACTAAAAGCTGGCAGCGTCGGTTCAACCCGCACTACTACCATATGTAGGGAATTAGTCCCTAAATCAATAGCAGCCAGAATTTGTTCTTTGTCTATTACTTGAGTTGGAATACTCAGCCAACTGGTAGAAATTGAATTAACCATCTAGATGTATTAGCGTTGTCAACCAGCGCCCTGGTGTAGAAAAATAAAATATTCTATAAACTGTTAGCTGTTAGCTGGCTTGGTAACTGGTAGTTGGTAATTGCGCGCCTGGTAACTGATAACTGGTAACTGGTCACTGATAACTGATAACTGTATATAGTTATTTTTCCATATTATGCTTACCCAGCAAGAAGATAATTCCGAACCGATTTGGCTTACTATCATTCGACTTTTACGATGGGATAAGCCAGAAGGACGCTTGATTTTGATGCTACCTGCTCTGTGGGCTGTGTTTTTAGCCGCACGGGGAATGCCACCATTACCCCTAGTAGGTGTAATTGTGCTGGGTACTTTTGCTACCAGTGCAGCTGGTTGCGTTGTGAATGATTTGTGGGATAGGGATATCGATCCGCAAGTGGAAAGAACACGTAAGCGCCCCCTCGCTTCCCGCGCCCTTTCGCTTAAAGTCGGTATAGTTGTAGCTTTGATAGCTTTGTGTTGCGCTTTTGGTTTATCGCTTTATCTCAATGGGTTGTCTTTTTGGCTATGTGTGGCAGCCGTCCCAGTGATTTTGTTGTATCCTGGGGCAAAGCGGGTATTTCCCGTTCCCCAGCTGGTGCTTTCGATCGCTTGGGGATTTGCTGTATTGATTAGCTGGAGTGCAGCTAATGCCAGTTTAGAACAATCTACCTGGCTACTATGGGGCGCAACTATTTTCTGGACTTTGGGATTTGATACGGTTTACGCTATGAGCGATCGCGCTGACGATCAACGCATTGGAATTAACTCTAGCGCTTTATTCTTTGGTAAATATGCCCCCGAAGCGATCGGTATTTTCTTTGCTGGTACAGTGTTTTTACTAGCGAGGCTGGGCATAGTAATGCAGTTACATCTGGCTTTTTGGATAGCCCTAGCACTTGCTACTCTCGCTTGGATTTGGCAGTATATCCGACTGCGCAATTCACAGCTTCCCAATTGGGCTTATGCTCAGATGTTTCGTCAGAATGTTTGGATTGGTTTTCTGTTACTTGCTGGAATGATTGCTGGAAGTTTAAACTTTTGAACTAACTAATCTGAGAAACTTTATCTTCGAGTTTATTAATCCACCTTTTGCGATCGCAAGTGCCTAATTACCAAACCACAAAAAATCAAATTGCCGATGAGATAACGTTTCCACAACAAAGCTGGTTCCATATCAGGTCTGTTGAAATTATCGACTATGAGCGTACCCAACAAAATACTACCTAAGAACTCCACTCCCATCAGCTAGCAGCAAATCACTATGCTCTCATGCTTTAGTTAGCTTGGAATGTTTAGCTGCTGTTACTATTGTGTGAGCATTAGCATAATAATCACGACCACCCTGCCGCTGAAGTAACCTTTGTAGCAAAATCTTAATCGCCTCGTTTTTAGACATTTGATGAAAACAGATGTTCAGAAGACTTACTGTATCAGTTATGTGCTACCTCAGCTTTAAGAACTGTTGCTGGTTAAGCTATCTCTAAAAGACAGTTATTGTAATGGAAGTTGATAAAATTTAATGAAAAAAATTCTGATTGGAGTGATGGGAAAGGGAGACAAGGCGACAGCAACTGATTGCCAAAATGCCCACGAACTAGGAAAACTGATTGCTCAGCAAGGATGGGTTTTGCTAACTGGAGGTAGAAATGTTGGGGTGATGGATGCAGCAAGTCTGGGCGCAAAAGCTGCAAATGGTTTAACAGTTGGCATTCTGCCAGAAAATGACACTAGTGCTATTTCACAAGCAGTTGATATTGCCATTATTACTGGCATGGGCAATGCTCGAAATAATATTAATGTTCTCTCTAGTGACGTTATTATTGCTTGTGGGATGGGTGCAGGTACTGCGTCGGAAATTGCCCTAGCTTTGAAAGCAAACAAGAAAGTTATCTTATTAAATAGCGATGAACAAAGCAAAAGTTTTTTCCAGCACCTAGCTTCAGAAAATGTTTACACTACTAACAATCCGAGCGAAGCGATTAAAATTGTCCAGAAAATTTTATCCTAAAATTATTAGATAGATTGTATAAATTATTTCATGTCCAGGGGCAAGATTGGATTTAACAGCGAGCTAGTAGATTGCGATCGCGCGACCGCCCTAGTTGACAAGGTGGGCAAGATCTGATATCTAAATACCCAATGCACAATTTAGCATCTGGTAATCAAAAATACATTAATATTTACACTAAGATGTTAATATTTTTTTCATACTAGGGGTAGAAGTAAAGGGAAACCGAATACTATATCTTAAAAAGTGCTATTTGATACTTTAATCTACGGAGGTCACTAAGCCCGAAAATACACTGTGAAAAGTTTTATACAAAAACCCTTGGGAGAGTCTAAACTAATAAAGTAGTTCAAATTGGGTAGTTCGCTAATTTTATTTTACTATGAACCTAGTGTTAAACTGGGCTTCAAATAAATAAACCTGGAAAGACGTAACACTGCTACGTCTACTATACTCTTGAGCAGCGAAGCCCAAAGAGTATTACCCGATGAAAAATAGAGATGAAATGATTAGTAAGGAACCAATAGAAACCTTTTCAATCATTTCTAGTGGTAAAAGAATTGCCAAATAAAGTTTATTGACCCTGATTTGAAATTGCTGTATAAGCAAATAAGATTTAGAGGATATTTTCGTCAAAAAAATGGTAATAGAACTGTTAATTCAAGCGATTCTATCTAGCCAGAAGGGATTTTTATTACGGAAGTCAAAAAATTAAAGGGTGGAATATTTGTGATGTTCGACTACCTGATTGTTGGAGCAGGATTTGCCGGAAGCGTCCTCGCCGAGAGGTTAGCAAGTCAAAAGAATAAGAAAATTCTGATTATAGATACGCGATCGCACATTGCCGGAAACGCCTACGATCACTACAACGAAGATGGTATCCTTGTACATAAATACGGACCACACATCTTTCACACCAACTCCCGCGATGTCTTCGAGTACCTTTCACAATTTACCGAGTGGCGCTCCTACGAACACCGCGTACTTGCTAGCGTAGATGGTCAACTTGTTCCCATCCCCATCAATCTCGATACGATTAACAAACTCTACGGACTCAATCTCACGTCGTTTCAGCTAGAAGAATTTTTCGCGTCGGTAGCTGAACCTAAAGAGTACATCCGCACCTCAGAGGATGTAGTGGTAAGTAGAGTTGGTCGAGAACTTTACGAAAAGTTTTTCCGAGGCTATACTCGCAAGCAATGGGACATTGATCCCTCTGAACTCGACAAATCTGTTACAGCGCGAGTCGCCACCCGTACTAACCGCGATGACCGCTATTTTACAGATACCTATCAAGCTATGCCACTACACGGCTATACGCGGATGTTCGAGAATATGCTATCTCACCCCAATATCAAGATCATGCTCAATACCGACTATCGGGAAATTGTGGATGTGATAGCATACCGTGAGATGATTTATACAGGTCCAATCGATCTATTCTTCGATTATCGCTACGGCAAGCTACCTTACCGCTCACTGGAATTTAAGCACGAGACACTTAACCAACCCCTACATCAACCAGTAGCCGTAGTGAACTACCCCAACCAACACTTATATACCCGCGTCACAGAGTTCAAATACCTCACCGGACAAGAGCATCCGAAAACTAGCATCGTCTACGAGTACCCCCGCGCCGAAGGAGATCCCTATTACCCTGTACCGCGTCCAGAGAATGCCGAACTTTACAAGAAATACAAAGCTCTAGCTGATGCAACTCCAGGTGTACATTTCGTCGGACGACTAGCAACCTACAAGTATTACAACATGGATCAAGTTGTAGCTCAGGCTCTTATGATTTACAACAAACTCAATGAAAGTAGTAATGGAATACAGGATAAAGTAAACCAAAATCTAGTGCAGGTATAATCCTGGTAAGTTGAGTTAATTTAACCTAAATCATCTCCTTCGCAGTAAGTTTTCGTAAACAGATAGGTAAGATATATGCATATTGTAGGTAGGATAAAGCTACCAAAATCAGCCCAGGTTTCTAGCTTATACCTACAGTGCAATGAAGGTGCGATAATCAATTCCCACCCTCGCGTTGAAGAGATTATTTTTCGCCCAGGTGGGATGGTATCTTTCAATTCTTACTTTAATTCGTTTTACGAAAACTTTTATGCCAAGTATACAAATCTTGACTCGTTATACTACTGGCTAAGATTATCAGGGGATTTTGAAATCTCTATTTATCGAGAAGTATATGGTTCAGATAACCGACAACTGATTTATCAAGAAAAATTTGATAACTGTCAAGCAACAGATTTGATTCCAGTCAAATTACCCGACTCAAATAACGGCAGAATCTACTTGGAACTATTGTGCCTAAGTGATAGGGGGGTGTTTAACGAGGGATTAATCATCACCGAACAACAGCCAACACAAGAAGTATCTTTGGCAATCATCAGTTGCACCTATAAGAAAGAAGGTTATATCAAAAAGACAGTAAATACAATTGTCGGGGATCAGTTACTACAAACAAAATCGTGGAAGATATTTGTAGTAGATAATGGTCAAACATTAACAGCATCAGATTTTCCCGCCGAGCGAGTGCAATTTATAAGCAGTAGAAACGTGGGAGGAAGTGGGGGTTTTACGAGGGGATTAATAGAAGCCTTACAAGGAAGCTATACCCACTTTCTATTTATGGATGATGATATAGAACTAGAAAGTGAATCGATTTATCGCTTGTTTGCTTTATATGAGTATGGTAAATCCGATTTTGCCGTTGCTGGCAGTATGCTAGATTTAGCTAAAAAGCAGATTATGCATGAAGCAGGATTATTGTACGGTAAAGCTGGTAATAGTGATAAATTTAAACCATTTTCAATTATTCGTCTAAAGCATAATCTCAACTTACAAAATGCTAATAACCTCAATCTTCTATTGTTGGATGAAGATGTAGACTGTGGAGGATTTTATTTTTTTGCTTTTTCTAGAAAAGTTGTCGAACAAATTGGATTGCCAATACCTATATTTGTGAAAATGGATGATTTAGAGTTTAGTTTGAGAATTAAACATTTAGGTACTAAGTTAGTAGCTTTTCCATCAATATCCGTATGGCATGAGACATTTTTTAATAAAGCTTCCCTGTGGGATTATTATTATTATCGCAATGATTTAATAGCTCATGCTATTCACAAACCGCTAAGATATATAAATGCAATTATTTATTTTACTAAACATTTAATTTTTAGTTTACTGCTGTTTGACTATAATCACGCAGAAATGCTTATTAAAGCCTTTGAAGATTGTGTCAAAGGTCCTAGCTTTATCAAAAGTAACGACCCAGAAGTGTTGCATACAGAAATTTTCAAACTGAGTAAGAGCTATAAAACTCAAAGTATCCTGCCAAATTACTCGCCATCAACCGATCAGATGTATGATAAGACAAAAGCTGGTATTGGAAAAAAAGTTATTAGCTTGTTAACTCTCAATGGTCATTTGCTGCCAGACTTTCTCACAAGTGACGATGATGTATTTATTTGGCAATCTCCTGACTATGCAGGTCAACGCTCTAAGGCATTTGCGAAAAAAAGAGTGCTAATCTTTAAAGAAGAAAATAACTGTTTATTGCAAAATGAGATAGATAAAAAAGCAGGAATTCAACTTTTAACTAGATGGTTGAAAGTTGTTGTAAGTACTAGTGTTAAGTGGTCTTCCATCCGGCAAAAATGGAAAACAGCTTCAACTGAACTCTCTTCTATTGCGTTTTGGCAGCAATACTTAAGTATAGAAAAATCTAATTAACAGAATGCACATAGGTAATCGAGAACTAGTTATCGAAGCAGGACGTACGGAAGCCCAGTATTGGAAAGATATATGGCGCTATCGAGAGTTATTTTATTTCTTGGCTTGGCGCGATATTTTAGTACGTTATAAGCAAACAGCGCTGGGAATTACCTGGGCTTTGATTCGACCTGTTTTAGGAACGTTTATTTCTGTAGTAGTATTTGGTAATTTGGCAAAATTACCTTCTGGAGGTGTGCCATATTCAATTTTGGTAGTAGCAGCGATTCTACCCTGGCAATTCTTTGCTAATGCACTATCAGAATGTAGCCTTAGCCTCATCAACAACGCCAATTTGGTTTCTAAAATCTACTTTCCTCGCCTAATTGTGCCAGCTAGTGCAGTCATTGTTAGCTTCGTAGATTTTTTAATTGCTGGCATGATCTTATTAGCGTTGATGGCGTGGTACGATTTTATACCAGATTGGCGCATCTTAACGCTACCGTTGTTTATTTCGATTGCCTTTGCAGCAGCGATGGGAGGAGGACTATGGTTAGCAGCGCTGAACGTGAAATACCGAGATTTCCGCCATATCGTACCGTTTATTGTACAGTTTGGCTTCTATATCTCGCCAGTCGGATATAGTAGCAGTATTATACCTGCAAAGTGGCGTTTACTTTACTCTTTAAATCCAATGGTGGGCGTGATTGATGGCTTCCGTTGGGCAATTTTGGGTGGTAAGTATCAACCAGACTGGTTAGGATTCATATTATCTACAGGGATAGTTTGCCTGTTGTTTGCCAGTGGCATCTGGTACTTTCGTAAAACTGAACGTACTTTTGCAGATGTCATTTAAGAAGGGAGTAAGAGCGTGTCTAATATTGTAGTTCGGGTTGAAAATCTGGCTAAAAAATATGATATTCATCACCTGAATCAGGGAAGCAACACAACTCTAAGGGATGCGATCGTCAGTACTGCTAAATCCCTTAGTCGTAAAGTCTTAAGTACGTTTGGTGAAAATACTTCATCCCCCTCTCGAGAGGAATTTTGGGCTTTAAAGGGTGTTGACTTTGAGATTAAGCAAGGGGATGTCGTTGGTATTATTGGTCGCAATGGGGCAGGAAAATCAACACTTTTGAAGATTTTGAGCCGAATTACAGAACCGACAAAAGGACGTATTGCGATTAGAGGACGAGTAGCAAGTTTGTTAGAGGTGGGAACAGGTTTTCACCAAGAATTAACAGGTCGTGAAAACATCTACCTTAACGGTGCTATTTTGGGGATGAGCAAGGTTGAAATTACAAGGAAGTTTGATGAAATTGTAGCTTTTGCTGAAGTCGAAAAGTTTTTAGATACTCCAGTTAAGCATTATTCCTCTGGGATGTATGTACGCCTTGCCTTTGCTGTAGCTGCTCACCTGGAACCAGAAATTCTGATTGTGGACGAAGTTTTGGCAGTGGGAGATGTGCAATTTCAGAAGAAATGTCTTGGAAAAATGGGAAATGTGGCTAAGGAAGGTCGAACTATTTTATTCGTTAGTCACAATATGAGTACGGTAGAATCCCTATGCAATCGCGGAATTCTAATTGAATCTGGCACTGTGGGTTTAGACGGTAGTTCTGAAGAAGCTGTTAGGGCTTATCTAGAAAAGGCTTACAATCTGGCTCAAGAATTGCCTTTAGACCAAAGAAGCGATCGCAAGGGTTCAGGAGAAGTCAGAGCTTCTAGCTTTAGAATTTTAAATGAAAAAGGAGAAGAAGAACAAGCTTTACAGTCAGGGAAAAATTACTATTTTGAAGTTGGATATTCAAAAAATGTACAGAACAGTCTTAACAATATAATTGTTAGTATTGATTTGTTCGATGAAAAAGGTGTCAGAGTCCTCTTGTTACGCAACAATTTTACTAATCAGCATTTTACTCTTAATTCCGAGCAAGGTTGTATTCTTTGCAGGATAAACAACCTGCCTTTAGTTTACGGCTTATATAGAGTTTCAATATACATATCACAGGCAGATAGGGAAACGCTTGATTACATTGAAGATGCTGCGGTTGTGGCTGTAGATGGAGGCGACTTCTTTGGTACAGGTAATCCTGGTCTTCCCAACCACTGCAAGTATTTAGTTAAAGCTGACTGGTCAACAACACGCGCTAGTTTTTTTGAAAACATTCAATCACCTTGATCCTGATAGAGATGGTGACTGAATGTACGAAATGAATACTCTTACTAAAGGTTGCTTCTATGTCAGACAGAATTCTCTATTATAACTGGGACCCTTACTTTAAAAACCCGATACAAGGGGGAGGCGTATCTATATATTGCCGCAATTTAATCGACTACTTAACCGGGCAAGATAATTATCAAGTTAGTTTTCTTTATTCTGGTATTGATTATACGTATTTGCGTAAGTCTCCTTACATAAAACAAGTTCATAATCAGCGCCATCCCCAAGCCCCTACCTTTTCATTATATAATTCTCCTATTGCTGCCCCTTCTTATCTTGCTTTCGATGATCCGATAGGAAACATTCAAAATTCAGAACTTGAAAACTGCTTTCAACAGTTTCTGACACAACAAGAGCCTTTCGAGATTATTCACTTTCACAATTTAGAGGGATTAACTGCTAATTGCCTCAAGTTAGCTAAAGAGAGTGGCGCTAGAGTTGTATTTAGCTTGCACAACTATTGGTCTGTTTGTCCGCAAGTAAATTTATGGAAATTGGAAAGTAGCCCCTGTACCAATTATTTAGAAGGACGAGCCTGTGTTTCCTGTGTACCCGACCCAGTAGATTTGAACCTAGAACTTACGCTCAAAAAACTGGATAATTTAGGCAGCTTAATTAGTCGGGGTGTGCCAGCAATACGGTTAATTAAAAAATTATATACTCGCCTTTACCGCCGCCAAGTTTGGTATCAAACGAAACCTGATACAAAATCTCCCCTCACAAAACCAATAGATGTGGCAGGTAAAGAACTGCCACAGCAAGCCAATTTGTACCGCCAGCGGCGACAGGAAATCGTCTCTCTTATCAACAGCTATGTAGATGTAGCCCTGTCTGTTTCTGAGCGTACCAGTTCCATTTACAGGCAATATGGTGTTGATCCTGTGAAGTTGACTACACAGTATATAGGTAGCTCATCAACTCAATTCCCAGTCCCATCTAACAATCCAGCAGCATACTCGTTAGGACAGCCCTTCCAATTAATCTACATGGGACCATCAAGAAAAGATAAGGGATTCTATTTCCTGTTAGAGGAACTACGTTCTCTGCCGGAAAAGGAATTAAGTTCGCTTGATCTGGTTATAGCTTGCAAAGTTACTGATATTGTTGAGTTAACAAAATCAGTTGAATATAAAGGACGGTTGCTATCCCTAGCTCAGTCCGTTCACCGCTTCCGTTACTACCCTGGGTACAAATACGACAATATTCCCAGTATGTTAGATGGAATCCATTTGGGAGTTGTGCCACCGTTATGGGAAGATAACCTGCCGCAGGTTACTTATGAGTTACTAGCGTGCCGTGTGCCAGTACTTTGCTCTAATCGAGGCGGCGCACAGGAGTTCGTTCGCCATCCTGCTTTCATTTTTGATCCAGCAAAAGAAGGGGACTTTCAGCACAAACTGCGTACTATTCGAGAAAATCCGCACCTATTAACCGAGTTTTGGCAAGAGGCGCGATTACCTAAACCAATCGAACAACATTTCAAGGAGTTAGTCGAAATTTATCAGCAGGGCGCAATAAATTCAAATTCGTTTATAGGTGCAGAGGCTTCTGTCGCAAAAATTTGAAGTAATAAGAAGGGTTAAATCACAGATAACTTTGTCTTTGTGACATTAACCTATCTAGGCTTTGAATCATTATAAATAACGCTGATTTATTGCTATTTCGATGATGTTCTCGGATTCACGTATGGTGATCGAAATGGAGAACGTTTAGCAATACCAGAGTTTAACCCAGCTAACAAGATGAAAAAATCTCCCAATTTTATGGCTGAAGGCATTTTGTTCCTTGGCTTGCTAATTATTGGTGGGTAAATTGTTTTTATATGGCGCATATTCTTGACAATAAATTATATGGTTGTAATTATGGTTTTTTAAATAGGATTACTTTAGAGCTTGAATAGCCTTACGTCTAACTGTGTGAAAACTTAAATACAGACATTGTGAGGAAGGGAATAAATAGCAATGGCTAATTCAATGACAAAAAGCTTTAAAGTAGCTTTTGAAGGCTCAACTTGAAGTGTCTCCGACAAGTGAGCTTAACAACATATATATTTCTTTACCATAAAGCTCCTGGGAAAAAAGCTTGGCAGCCCATTGGCGACCATTCTCACCCATTTGTTTAGCCTCTGCTGGATGCTCATAAAGATATCGGATTTTCTGCGCCAGCTCCTTATGATCTCCCACAGGATATAGGAAGCCATTAAATCCATCTTGGATTAACTCTTGTGTACCGCCACTTTTTGCGCCAACCACTGGCTTTCCAACTCGCATACCCTCGATTGTCACCCTACCGAAAGCTTCACACCTAGAGCAGACAAGTACCACATCAGCACTTTGCATATACCCAAAGGCGTTTTCGACATAACCAATGAATGTGACGTATTTCTCCAGGTTGTTTTGGGTCACAATTGTTTGTAAATATTGGTGGTAACGTAAGTCCCCATTTCCAACAATGTAAAGTTCTGCTTTTATGCCCATCTGCATCAAATCAGCAATGGCTCGGATAGCGTCTTCCTGTCTCTTTCCTTCTGCTATTGCGCCCACGATAACGCACCTGAAGTGGTTTGGGGCTGGCTGGGTAACAGTTAATCGGTTCGGAGCAAAGTTTACCGCTTGATAAACCACCTGCAACTTTGAGGGTGTTATGAACTGCTGGTACTTTTGAGCTACAGCCTTGGAGTTAACGATGCAAACCTGGGAAAGCCTATCGACCAGCCTTAAAGTCAATTCTCGACCGAGGTCAAAGACCTGACCATGATCCTCGTAAATAAACTCACGGATGTGCCACACATGAGGTCGCCCAAGAAGTGCGGCGGCGAAAGCTCCAACACCTACACTAATGGTATTGGTATACACAATGTCGCACTGCCAACGCATAATCTTTACAGCAATACGGGGTGTCATAGCCAGGTTTTTTAGCAGCTTACGTAAACGCGCCCGCCTGCCAATGTTCGGATTATCTATCCATGCTTTATATGGAATTACACAAACAGGGACACCACGACGGCTCAATTCATCCTCTAGTGGTCCGTATCCAGGCATCAAGACAAAGCACTCCACTCCCTCTTGTTTAAGTATGTCTATGGTTTCAAGGAACGATCTTGGTCCTCCTCTCATTTCTATTCCTACACAGGGCAAGACTAAGCAAACTTTCACACTTTACCTCAGCTTACATAGCAAAAATAAACTTTTTGAGCAACCACTAATTGAAACGTTAGTTTAATTGTTTTGATAAGATGCTGTTTAGGGTTGTGGTTGGTTCTGTTTGTTCGTACCCACGACATCGTAGCCAACCTACAAATCTATCTATTTCTAATACTACCTGGTAAAAGAGAGCCTGTTGAAGTCTAAATAAGTCACACACTGGCAGATTTCATAACTTCACCACTAGATTTTTTCCATGTTTTTTCAAAAATGTTGAATGAATTTACTTGACTTTATCATGATTATATATTGATAAATACGAAGAAATTTAACTAATTCTCTCATACGAGAGTTTAGCTGTTTTATTGAGTTTTTATTTGGGTAGCGATCGCATTCATTGTCAACCAAACCTAACACGACGAGTTATCAATCAAGTGTCACACTTGGAATGATGACACTATTATCCCTGAGTACAAAATAACTAGCGCGCGTAGACGAAATTATCCAAAAAGGCAATGAAGAAACATATATAAAACTTGATGAAATATTAGCCGCACTAGCACAAATATGGCGCTAGTCGCGTGAAGCAAGAGCTGAGTATCTCCTATTGCAGCAAACCTTTCACCTCTTAATTGACCTACAATAGTTTTGGGCGATCGCCTGTATCCCCGACTTGTACTGTATAAATGGCTGAGCGCAAAAACTTGTAATAATTTTTTCTTATCACCTTTGCCTCTACTCTGCCTTGGGCGAAAACTATAGAAAATTTTCCCCCACATAACAGATTTGTTAGGGGTTCAAAACCAAGGTATAGAGAAGGGGGCAAAATTTTCTATAACTTTGATGATACCCTTGAGGCTCCACTAGCCTTTGGCAACGCTTTGCGAACGCGTCTTTGCGTTGATCGCGCGACATTATCATCCATATATTTTGCCAGACGGTATCTGCTGTTACATTTGGCGAGCTAAACGTTTGGCAAAAGTTCTTTGAACACGCTGCGTCCGTGCAATAATCCTATTGATAGAGGAACGAGATCGAGGAGGGGAATTATCTGCTTTCGGATCTAACTCTGAGCTAGCCAGGCATTCTCTATCAATTAGTTCTTCTGTAGAATATTGTTGCCGCGATCGCCACTGGCTACGAGGTATTTGCTCATGGGCAAATAATTTACCCACACTGCCCAAGCAGTGATAACATGACTTCAACGGTTCAGTAGCATTTAAATATGCTAGTAAATCATGGGCAAATTGGGGAGAATCAGTAATTTTGATTCCATTTATATTAGGTTTTAAAATATCGTTTTTAATTACTCTTGGCAAAAATAAACTTTGGGGACACTTATAAAAATATCCCTCAGCAATAGTATGAGAATGCCAAATATGAGCTATTTTACAAGTCGAATAAATCCGCTCAACTAGTGAGGTATCCTTTGTACCTACTTCCGAGTACGATTCCCGAAAATCGTCAAAGTCAAAAGATTCGAGAACTACATTATGTAATCTTGCTTTATGTTCAATTTCTTCTAAATGCTGTAAATTTACTTTTTTTTCTGGATAAAGTGAGATACAGACTTCATCAACTTTTTTCCAAAAGGTATCTGTTACTTTGGCTAATAAATGACCATTAGTTACAACTTGTATATATTGACTAACACCTGAACTACGAACGGCATCAATTATTTCAATTAAATCAGGATGTAGTAGCGGTTCACCACCAATAATTTTTATATATTTAGAACGATAATAATTTGCTAATATAGAAAAATCATTAAATACTTGCCCAGGGTCTACAAAGAAATTTGTAAAAATGGGTGATAAGTGACTACACCCACGACAGGAAAGATTGCAATGATAAACTACATTGAGTTCACAAGCATTTGGATTATAAATTTTTCCATCTATTATCTGATAAGACACTAGTTTTCTCCCGTCATATCTTAGAAAAGTTAGATTTTCTTTCCCAAAATACTTGGCTCTATAAGAATTGATATTTAATAAATTTAATAGGTATTCTTGGTCTTTTAATGATATAAAAGTGTAAGACCATGAAAAATGATGGTCAACACCTCAACTCAAAAACAAAACCAGCCTAGCTTTCTGACTAAGTAGTATAACCAAAATTTTACCGAAAAAAAGTAGCTAAATATACAAGCTGCTCGGCTAAGCCCAGCCTGAATCTAGAAGGGGTAATTCATAGCTGAAGGGACAAGGGAAAGGCAAAAGGGTAAAGGTGAAAGGGTAAAGGGTAAAGGAGACAGAAGACAGGAGTCAGGAGACAGAAGAGAGAATAGTTAATTGTTCATTTCCCCCCCCCTTGCGCCCCCTGCCCCCCAGATCCCCAGCCCTCTTTGGTCAGAAGCTATTTAGCCACTGGTTGTGCTTCTAGATAGGTTAGTTCTTGGAACTGAATCACGTCTTGGCGGGGATCAACATGGGCAACTTTGACAAAGATTTGTTCGCCCAGAGCTACAGAACGTTTGCAAAACATTGGCAACTGTAGCCCTAAATCCTCAATTAGAATCAGTGCCAAACGGCTATCTTCTCGCAGCCACATTAGTATTGTCGCTTGCCATATTTGTTCTGGATGGCGGCGGAGATATTCTAAACCCCAATAGCGGTTAGTTTGGCGTTCCACCAAAGTTATTTCTTGAGCAGATGCGGTAACACTTTGCATTACTTCTCTGAGTTGTTCTGCACTAAAGGGGGGTATTTCACCGCGTAGATGTGCCTTGAGTTGAAAGTGGGTCAGAAGGTCGGTGTAGCGGCGAATGGGAGATGTCGCCTGAGTATACATTTCCAAACCTAAGCCAGCATGACGTGCAGGCGTAATGCTCATCTCACTTTTGGGCATACATCGACGCATAGCACAAGCACGAACTGGTCCTGCTGGTAGTTGTAGTAATTCCTCTTGAGGGGGTAACTCTGGCTGAGGCTGACCTCGAAAAGGTAGAGCAAGATTGTGAGCCATCCCATACCTTCCAGCCACTTCCCCAGCCAAAATCATCATTTCTGCTACCAATTGCCGAGATAGGGAGTCGTTTAAAACCTCAATGATAATTTCGTTGTCTTTGACTTTAATCATTGACTCTGGTAGGTTGATACTGATTGCTCCTTGAGACTGTCTCCAAGTTTGACGACGTTTTGCCCAAGTAGCGATCGCCTCTATTTCTGGCTCAGCTTCTACCCCCAACTCCAGCATCTCATCTACATCTTCGTAGGTAAGGCGATAGGTAGGCTTAATCAAACTCGTATGGATGCTGTATTCTTGGATTGCCCCCACTTCATCCAAAATCACTCCGAAACTAAGGGAATGGCAAATTTTCCCCTGTACTAGACTCATTGGTCCTGTTGCCAACGCTACCGGAAACATCGGACACATCCCCGTAGGCAGATACATTGTTGTACCGCGCCGCCTGGCTTCTAGGTCTAATTCATCCTCTGGCATTAACCAACGGGTAGGATCTGCTATATGCACCCACAAGCGCTGCTGCCCAGAAGCTAGCAATTCCCAACTTAGACCATCATCAATTTCGCTTGTACTTTGGTCATCAATTGTATAAACTTTCAAATGGGTGAGATCCAGACGCTCTGAGTCTGGGTCAGGGGGCGGGAAATCCAAACGCTGTTGCGCCACTTCTAATACCTTAGTAGAAAAATCAACTGAGATTTGACTGCGACGTAGAAACAGGTTTTCGTGAGGACTCCATACACCCAAATCCACCAAAAGTTGAAAAGCTGCTTGGGGAGTAGTGGGTCGTCCCAGAGTATTCATAGTTTCCTGCACCAGGATGGGAGGGGGGTAGGAACGGACAAGAGCATCTTGATTCAAGCCAAGACGCACTGTATCTGCCAACAGCACTCCATACTTAGCTATAGCATCTAAGCGCTGGCGGTCGTAGCGCTCCCATTCTACCTTTTTCCCATTAATTGCCCTCTCCACCCGCTGTAAGAATTCTTGCTGCTCCCGCTGTCGATTTGCTTCTACTTCTAGCTGGTGTTTTCGTTCTGCTACCTGAGCAACGGTTCGAGGCTCGTAAGCGTCTCCCTTTTGCTTGAAATAAAGCTTATCTTCACAGAGTAAACAATGGGCGGCATAGCACTGGGGTGGACTTTGATCCGAAAACAGTAGGTTTGCCATTTCGGCTGGGGTAACTGTTTCGCCATCTTCTACCAACAGTTCCCACGCTACTTCTAGGCTAGAAGGATCGAGTAATGGTTGTACTTCTGCTACAAAAGCGGCTATTTCCGACTGTTTATAAGTTTGACCACGTACCTCATAGGTGATCTGTCGGGGTGCTAGGCTGTGTGATTGACCACGTTCATCAATGACGAACCAGCGCGTTTTACCGTCAGGACGGTCTACGACACCTAAGCGGCGATCGCCTTGCACCCTAAATTCAACTAGTGTTCCCTTTTCCACAAAATACTAAGTAGTGAGTAGTGAGTAGTGAGTAGTGAGTAGGGTAAAGGTGAAAGGGTGAAGGGGAAAGGGAAAGGGTAAAGGTAATTCGTAATTCGTAATTCGTAATTAATGATTCTCCCCTGCCCCCCTGCTCCTTGCGCCCCCCTGCCCTCTGTCTCCTTCACACTTCCAGGCCTTCATCCTTCATCCTTAGATCGCCACTCGCCTCTCACCCCTTGCCACTTTTTTAGCATTGGGCATTCAACATTGTGATCTTTATCCTTCTGGGTTGATGAAGGGTAATAAAGCCACGATCCGCGCCCGCTTAATTGCTAGCGTTAAATCTCGCTGTTGCTTTGCTGTCAACCCTGTCAGGCGACGTGGTAGGATTTTACCCCTTTCTGTAATAAATTTTCGCAATAAATCTACATCTTTGTAGTCTATTGGATCTTGTGGCTTAATTGGCGAGAGGCGGCGACGATAGAAACTCATGCTTATTTAATTTCCTTTTTCTACTTAATTTCTTTATGTACAACGTGACGGTTACAGTGAGGGCAAAACTTTTTCAGTTCTAGCCGTGCCGTAGTGTTGCGGCGGTTTTTTGTACTGGTGTATCGGGAAACACCTGGCGAGCGCTTATTTAGATTTGTGCGACATTCAGTACATTCCAATGTCACAATGATGCGGACACCCTTGCCTTTAGCCATAATACCAATACTAAAATTTTACCGAAATTTTTCGCAAATATTTATTGTCTCATATTGAGTGTAACTTTTGCAAGTAAGATTTTAAATGTGAGATAGAGACAATTAGCTTTTAGCGATTAGCTTTTAGCTTTTAGCTATTAGCCAGTAGCCAGTAACAACACTCATTGACACGCTCTTGTATTAAAGAACCAAAGAAGCTAGCTCCAAAGAAGATCTACTAATAGCTAAGTGCTAACCGCTAACCGCGTTTATCAACACAAACCAATGATTGAAGTTGAGCATTTAAGTAAAATTTACGGTTCCCAGCTAGGAATTGGGGATGTCACCTTTAGCGTAGAGCCAGGGGAGATCATGGGTTTTTTGGGACCTAATGGAGCTGGGAAAACTACGACGATGCGGATTTTGGCAGGTTATCTACCCGCCAGTAGTGGAACCGCTCGAATTGCTGGCTACGACGTGCATAATCAATCGTTAGCGGTACGAAAGCGAATAGGATATTTGCCAGAAACACCGCCCTTGTATCCAGAAATGACAGTAGAGGGTTTTCTTTATTTTGTCGCACGACTCAAGGGAGTACCATCCGGCGATCGCAATCGTCAAGTCAAAGCAGCAATAGAACGGTGCAACTTAGAAGAAAAACGCCTGGTTCTCATCCGCAAGCTGTCAAAGGGATTTCGCCAACGAGTGGGAATTGCTCAGGCGATCGTCCACGATCCACCAGCGATCATTTTGGATGAACCTACAGTAGGACTCGATCCACGCCAAATCATCGAAGTCCGCAATTTAATTAAAAGTCTTGCAGGTAGTCACACGATTATTCTTTCTACCCATATCTTGCCAGAAGTAAGCATGACCTGTAACCGAGTCACGATCATCAATCGCGGCAAAGTCGTAGCTACAAATACTCCTGAAAATCTAGAAGCGAGTTTAGCAGGAGGGGCTGGGTATGAATTAGAAATTGAAGGCGATGCAGCTGCTGCTACCGAGCAACTATTGCAGCTATTGCCTAGTGTACGGCTAGTAGAATCAATTCCTCTAGGAGCAGATCAAAGATCCTTAACCGCCAATCGTGCTTGTCTGCGAGTCGTATCCAAACCAGGAACTGAACCAGGCGCGGATATTATTACAGTTCTTGTAGGCATGGGACTAAAAATTTACGAAATGCGGCGGACTAAGGCATCTTTAGAAGATGTGTTCTTGGAACTGACTACAGAGGAAAAGCAACCGCTGCCAGAGTCAGAAGGAGAAGTTGCTTAATATGGGTGTAATACTGGGCAACATCATTGCCATCTACCGACGGGAATTACAAAGCTATTTTGCCTCGCCTTTAGCCTATGCGATCGCTGGTATTTTCTGGCTGTTATCTGGGTTTTTCTTTGTGCTGATTCTCTTGGGACCACAAGGAATTATTCAGCAAGTTGGGCAAAGGGATTTACAAGCACAACAGCTAGGAGTACCTGTACCACCTATAGATGTGGCATACGAATTTCTGCAAGCATTTTTAGGCATTATGGGTTCTCTTGCCTTGTTCATTTTGCCGATTTTGTCAATGGGTTTATATGCCGAAGAACGCAAACGCGGAACTTTGGAATTATTAGCCACATCACCAGTCACAAATTGGGCGGTAGCTGTGGGCAAATTATTGGGAGTGGTGACATTTTTTACCGCTTTGGTACTACCGTTGCTAGGCATTGAAGCGATCGCCTTGGGTGCAGCTAATCCCCCAGTTCCGCCAGCTGTACCCTTTCTCGGACATCTGGGATTAATTTTATTAGCAGCTGGGGTACTATCTTTGGGAATGTTTATTTCTTCCTTGACAGATAGCACTATTCTTGCTGCTATTCTAACCTTTGCCTTAATTTTATTTCTGTGGGTAGTCGATGCGATCGCGCAAAATCTTGGTGGTTCAGCCGGACAAGTCTTAGGTCATCTTTCCTTGCTCAAGCATTATACCAACTTGATGCGAGGCATTTTTGATACAACTAGCCTAGTTGTATTTGCTAGTTACATCATTTTAGGCATCTTTCTCACCGCTCAGTCAATCGATGCCTTGCGTTTCCAGCGCTCATGATGATTTTAGATTTTAGATTTTAGATTTTGGATTAAATCTAGAATCTAAACACTAAAATTTAAAATTGAAAATTTAGAATTCAGATGAAAATTGCTCGAAAAAAGAAACAAAATTATTGGAAATATTTGTTTTGGCTCGGTCCATTTCTAATTCTCATGGGCTTGTCAGCTGGGGCTGTTTCAGGCACTTGGGGATCGTTACCACTGGGGTTAGTGATATCTGGAATTGTCCTGAGTGGTTTATGGTTGCTGTTTGGGGCATATAGTACTAACTGGTGGGGGCGGCGTTCTACCCAAGCGGGTACTAATGCGCTTGTGGCTACCCTTTGTGTGTTAGTCATTCTTGGGTTTTTGAACTTTTTAGCCGTTCGCTACCAGATGCGAGTAGATTTGACAGAAACTGGGCTATATACCCTCGCACCACAGTCGCAGCAGCTAGTAAAAAATTTGTCCGAACCAGTTAAGGTATGGGTGTTTGATCGCGAACAAAATCCCCAAGATCGGGAACTATTAGAAAATTATCGCCGTTTTGGGTCGCAGTTTAGCTTTGAGTATGTTGATCCGCAAGCGCGTCCAGGCTTAGCACAACAATTTGGGGTTAAACAATTTGGTGAGGTTTATCTAGAAGCTAGAGGTATGAGGCGGTTGGTGCAAACGGTGAATCCGCAAGAGCGCTTATCAGAAGTGCAGTTAACCAATAAACTAGAACAAATACTGGGCGATCGCACTGCCAAAGTTTATTTTCTCCAAGGTCACGGCGAAAACGCGATCGCAGGTCAACAAGGTGGACTTTCTCAAGCTATCAGCGCTCTGGGAAACAAGAATTTTACTACTGCACCACTGAATTTACTCCAGCAGCCAGTTCCCAAAGATGCCACCGTTGTAGTAGTAGCTAGTCCTAAACGAGCGTTGTTTGCACAAGAAGTAAAAGCCTTGAATGATTACCTCAACAGGGGTGGTAGTCTGCTGTTGATGATTGACCCGAATACCAATCCTGGGTTAGATAGTTTGCTGCAAAACTGGGGAATTACCCTCGACAAGCGTTTGGTTATTGATCCGCAAGGCGCAGCGCTTGGTTTAGGTCCATCGGTTCCTGTCGTAACAAATTACGGTCAGCATCCAATTACAAAAGATTTTGGTAATGGTTTTTCTTTCTATCAAGGGGCGCGACCAATTGAGATTAAACCTGTAGCTGGTGTACAGGCAACGCCTATACTGCAAACTAGTCCTGAAAGTTGGGCAGAAAGCGATTTAAATAATACAGATTTAAAGTTTAATCCCGAAAGCGATATTCGAGGTCCTTTAACTTTGGGAGTTGCTCTGACTGGCTCGGTACAAGCCCCTTCCAACTCAAAGCAGCCACAATCTAAGCAAAAGCCAACCCAGGCAAGACTTGTTGTGATTGGAAATTCTGAATTTGCTACGAATGGACTATTTGAGCAGCAGCTCAATGGAGATGTCTTTCTCAACTCTGTTAGCTGGCTAAGCAATCAAAATCAGCAACAGTTGTCTATTCGCCCCAAGGAAGCAAAAAATCGTCGTCTCAACTTAACACCCCAGCAAGTTAATATCCTAGGTTGGACATCACTAGCAATTATTCCTCTAATTGGTTTTGTAACGGCATTCGTTCTCTGGTGGCTACGAAGGTAGGGGCGAGTGTAAGAGGAGGGGGAGAGTGGGAGAGTGGGAAAGTGGGAGAGGGGGAGAGTGGGAGAATCATTAATTCTGTATTCAGCAATTCTAAATTCTGTCTTCTGTCTCCTGTCTCCTGACTCCACAACTCCTGACTTCTGTCTTTTGACTCCACAACTCCTGACTTCTGTTTTCTATGAAACTACAACGAACTACTCTAATTTTGTTGCTTTTGGCTCTTGGACTAGGGGGCTTTGTCTACTTCTATGAGATTCAAGGTACATCCCAAAGGCAAGAAGCCAAGGAACAAAAGCGGCAAATTTTCTCTTTTAAAGAAGATCAGGTACAGTCTTTTACTATCACGACTCAAAACTCTTCTTTGAGTTTTGAGCGTTCTAATCACGCACCAGGGTGGAGGATGAAGGCTCCCAGTGATAGTCCAGCTAGCGATGCATCTGTATCCTATTTGCTCGATTTGCTGGTAAGTGGAAAAAGCGATCGCACCCTTCAAGTACCATCGGCTAGGCTGAGGGAATACGGTTTACAACCACCCGTTGCCACTATAGAAATAAAACTTAACAATCAGAATCATCGGCTAATTCTGGGCAAGCCGGACTTTAATCACAGTTTTTTATACGCTCAAGCCGATCCCCCACCCTCTCCCAACTCTCAAGTAGATGTACTGTTGGTGTCTACAGATTTTGAAAATGCTGTGAATAGATCGTTATCAGAGTGGAAACAACCCCAGCCAAGTCAAACAAAGTCAAAAGTCGAAAGTCAAAAGTCAAACTTAAAGTAACCCACTATTATAGCACAGTTAATTAGATTTGAATGAAAACTAAATTAAGTTAACTGATTTTCCTGCACAATTCTTTGCCAAATCAGGCTCTTTGCCCAAAAAATCCTGAAATCCATATAACTTAAAGGTTTTAACGATCTATATTTGGCAAGCACACCGTAGAATGAGTCAAAGAAATAACGAGGCAATGGGAGTTTCAGCCATTTTAATTGGAATTCACATCTAAAGGTGGTTGTCTAATCGCTCTCTAATCTCGAAATTTCAGCTTTATATGAATGGTGGTTGATCTACTCAAAGGAGATTCAAATGAACAAAGGTGAACTAGTTGATGCTATAGCTGACAAGGCTAGCGTGACTAAAAAACAAGCTGATGCAGTTCTGACAGCAGCTTTAGAAACAATCATTGAAGCTGTTTCTACTGGGGATAAAGTGACATTAGTGGGCTTTGGCTCTTTTGAGTCACGGGAGCGCAAAGCTCGTGAAGGTCGCAATCCCAAAACTGGCGATAAAATGGAAATCCCAGCAACGAAGGTTCCGGCTTTCTCTGCGGGTAAGCTGTTTAAGGAAAAAGTTGCCCCCGAAGACTAGTTATTTTTTAGCGGGGAAACGATATTTGATGCGACCTGTACACGGAGGCAATTTAGCTTGGGCAGCAGCAATATCCGGCTGTTCCCCTGAAGCAATTCTGGATTTTTCTGCTAGCATCAGCCCGTTGGGACCACCCAAAAGCGCTCTAGCTGCTATTGGCGCTGGGCTGGACTTGCTTAGCTCCTATCCAGATCCCGAATATCGCTCACTAAAAGCCGCTCTCAGTCAGGCGCATCAATTGCCTCCAGAATGGATTCTGCCGGGTAACGGCTCGGCAGAGTTACTTACTTGGGCAGGCTGGGACTTAGCTAAATTAGCCGTGACAATTCTTGTCACCCCAGCCTTTAGCGACTACTACCGCGCCCTGAAAGCATTTGATGCCAAAATTGTACCTAGTCCACTAGATTTGAAGGCAAGAGGCGAGAGGCGAGAGGCGAGAGGGGAGAGGGGAGGGGCGAGTCTCCCCTGCTCCCCTGCTCTCCTGCCCGTCTGCCCCCCTGCTTCCAGCAGTGAGCGTGGCTTACTGATAAATAATCCCCACAATCCCACAGGCAAGTTGTTTGCGCGGGAAACAATTTTGCCTTACCTAGAGCAATTCGCTTTGGTTGTAGTAGATGAAGCCTTTATGGATTTTCTGCCAACCAATCAAGAACAAAGTCTGATTCCCTTTGTAGAAAAATATCCTAATTTGGTGATTTTGCGATCGCTCACCAAATTCTACAGTCTACCTGGACTGAGGGTAGGATATGCGATCGCTCACCCCGACCGACTCCAACGCTGGCAAAAAAGGCGCGATCCTTGGGCTGTGAATACTCTGGCCGCCGCCGCCGCAACGGCTGTAGTTCAAGATATAGAGTTTCAAAAAGCTTCTTGGGAGTGGCTACCACCAACTCGCCAGCAGCTATTGCAGGGTTTATCCCAGATACCAGGATTGCAACCAATAGATAGCGCTGCTAACTTTTTACTGGTAGAGTCAACACAATCAAGTCTTGAGCTACAGCAAAAATTACTCCAACAGCATCAAATTTTAATCCGTGACTGCCTAAGTTTTCCCGAACTAGGCGATCGCTATTTCCGCGTAGCTGTGCGCTCAAAAACCGAAAACGAGCGCTTAATTCAAGCATTATGGCAGTTGACTACGATGTCGTGATTATCGGTGGCAGTCCGGCTGGACGGTATGCAGCTGCTATCGCCGCCCAACTTAAAGCTACTGTTGCTCTTGTCGAACCTGTTTCTAGAGATGGGGGAGAATTAATTCCGAATTCCTCTCACACCCTATCTCACCTAGGGCGGCTAACTGGGCAACTAGCAAACGCCAGTCAATTTGGTATTTACTCGAATAACGCTGATTCAGCCAAAAACTACCAATCTATCAACTTTGACCAAGCAATGCAGTGGGCTATGAGCGTAGTCTCAAATCTAGAGGATCAGAATTCGCCTGCTGTATTAGCTGCTTTGGGAGTTGATTTCATCCAAGGCAATGGTAAATTTGAGCCACAACCGCGCCTTGCTTTTGCCGTAGGTGAACGGCGACTGTTAGCAAGATCTTATCTAATTGCCACTAACTCTCGTCCTGCTATTCCAGAGATTGAAGGGCTGCAAAATACCGACTATCTCACACCTGCTCAGGTTTGGCAGTCCTTATCCCAAACACCACAAGGGCGCACTGTAATCTTGGGTAGCGATCCCACTGGATGCCAACTAGCTCAAACCCTGGCGCGGCTTGGCGTAGATGTAACTTTAATTGTCAAGCGTCCCCACATCCTAGCCAAAGAAGATCCAGAAATTGCCCAACTGGTACAAGCAATTTTGGAAGCAGAAGGTGTGCGCGTCCTCACCTCCACAACTGTGACTCAAGTTAAGGAGATTGGAAACAAAAAGTGGATTCAGGCTGGAGATGAGGCGATGGAGTTTGACGAAATTTTGGTTTGTGCTGGACAACAGCCTGATTTTGCAGATCTCAATCTAGAAGCAGTAGGTGTTAAACTGCAACGACATCGCCTATTGTTGAATGAAAAACTGCAAACTACTAATCACCGAATTTATGCCTGTGGTGATGCGATTGGCGGTTATCAGTTTGCCAATATTGCTAATGATGAAGCTAGCATTGCACTAAAAAATGCTCTATTTTTCGCAGTATTTAAAGTTGATTATCGTCGTATTCCTTGGGTGATTTTTTCTGATCCTCCAATGGCACGAGTAGGCTTAAATCAAGTGCAAGCAAGGCGTATATATGGTCATGATGTCTTAATTTTGCGGCAGCATTTTAAGACAGTAGCAGCAGCTCAAATTCAAGATCAAATTACTGGGGTGTGTAAATTGATTGTCCGACGCAATGGCATGATTTTAGGTGCTGCCATTGTGGGTTCTGGGGCTGGGGAGTTAATTAATGTAATTGCTTTGGCGATCGCCAGCCGTTTGAAAGTAGATGCGATCGCATCTTTAGCCCCCGTCTATCCCAGTTTCTCCGAGATTCTGCACGGGTGTGCTGCCCAATATCACCAAGCTAGGCTCAATAGTAACCCCAATTTGCAAAACTTTCTAGAAAGCTTCTTTAATTTCCGGCGCTCTTATAGCAACCCTAAATGATTCATTAATCTTCCATTATACCTGTCTTGTGTTGTTTGTCCATAGTCCTTTGAAGAATGACTAATAACCTATGATAAACATTGCAAATTGGTATGAGACTTAATTTTTTAACTAAATTATTTGCTGACAAAAAAAATAAAATTGAATAGCTTTATCTATAGATAATCAAATGGCAATTATTCAAGGTACGTTGGGCAACGACTTTCTGAATGGGACAGAAGAAAATGATAAAATTTACGGCTTAGCAGGAGACGATACTATCTACAGCTATCAAGGTAATGATTTGGTATTTGGTGATGATGGCAACGATAAGTTAATTGATAGTTACGGTGATGACACGCTCAACGGTGGTAAAGGTAACGACAGGCTAGAGGATGGCTACGGCAATGACACGCTCAACGGCGATGACGGTAATGATACGATAGTTGGCTACTTTGACAACGGCAATGACACGCTCAATGGTGGTAACGGTGATGACACTCTTGATGGCGGTAACGGTAACGACAGGATAAATGGTGATAATGGCAACGACAGGCTAGAGGGTGGCTACGGTAGTGACATTCTCAACGGCGGAAGTGGTAATGACTTCTTGTTTGGCTTCCAAACATTGGATAACACTAGCCTAAAAGGTGATATTGATACCCTAACTGGTGGAACAGGGAAAGATACATTTGTAGTTCCTTACACTTATGATGACCTTAATCCGGCAACTGCTGGTACGACTGACTACGCCCTGATTAAAGATTTACAAAAGAGTGAAGATTTTATCCAGCTTACAGGAGCTAAGAGTAACTATTTTCTAGCTCCATCTCCTAACGGTTTACCAACAGGTACAGCAATATTTTTTGATAAACCTGGTAGCCAACCAGATGAATTAATTGGAATTGTTGGAGAATCAACAGATTTAAATCTCAATGCCAGCTATTTCACTACCACTGTTGATGATAAGTTTTCTGGTACACCTGAAAATGATAAGTTTGACGGTGGAGAAGGCAACGATTCTCTGATAGGAAATGGTGGAAATGATATTTTGATTGGTGGCAATGGTGATGATACTCTGTCAGGTGCAATTGAGGGCGATCCCTTTGCTGATTCTAATTCAAAAGGAAAAAATCAAATTGATACTCTAACTGGTGGCTCTGGAAAAGATAAATTTATTTTGGGAGAAGCATTTACTTATAACGGTTCTAAAATTGTCTCTGTTTACTATGACGATTTAAGTAATACAACTGCTGGAACGACTGACTACGCACTAATTACTGATTTTAATTCCAGCCAAGATGTGATTCAATTGGGAGGCACATCAGCTAACTATACTTTGGGTTCATCTCCTAAAGATTTACCAACAGGAACGGGTATATATATTGACAAACCTAATACTGAACCAGATGAATTAATTGCTATTGTGCAAGGAGTTTCCCCATCCTCTCTGAATCTTAGTGCTTCCTACTTCAGTTACGCTGCTTAAGGAAATTAAATCATTCATCTATGCTTTGGTAATTGGTAGTTGGTAGAAAAAAGGGTAGGGGTAACTGAGATCTTGCATCTGTTGCAACGTCCGCCTGCGAATTTAATTCACAGGCTCATAGCAAAAACCCATTAAAATGGGTTAAAGTCTGTCTACTAGTCTACTTTAGTAGACTTGGGCTATGAGCCTTGAAAACCCTTTCAAGGTGGAGCTGGATGCTGATCAAGAATGCTGCAAGATCTGACGGTAAGCAATTCGGTTTTACCGCAATACCTCTTACCCTTACCCTAATAATTACCCATTACTCTTTTGAAATTTCAAAATTTTTTGTTCTTACTTTCTTGCAGGGAACTACCCAAACCTTGGAGAATTCCCCTCCCAATCAAGCCAATAGCTCGTCCAACTACTTGTGTAAGTATGTAAACAAAGCCGTTACCCAAAAATTCTACTACTGCTCGTAGACGAGGAGCGATCGCATCCCGAAATTCTAGGACAAGCGTTACCACTAACCCAATCCCTGAAAGTCTTGCCAGTTCTTGACTACGGGGCGCATAGATTGAAGTTTTGGCTATGCCCCGACTGACTAACAAAAACAGTTCATAGCGACTTTCAAAAATATTCTTTGGCTCACCAATATAATTTTCTAGGCGATATTTCCAAGATAAATCGTTTCTAAATCGCTCAACTTCCCGTGTAGAAATTAAACGCCTATCGTAATAATTTTGTTTAATTACTTCTACATCTGCAAAATGGTTTAATAATGGTTGCACCACTCCATTAGCTAGCTGAATTAACAAATTTTGTAAAATTATTTCAGCCCGTTCTTGTGCCTCTGGACTATCAGCCGAAAAAGTAGTATTATAAATAATTAAATCAGTTTGAAAGAGTAAATAAGAAAATAACTCAACAGCTAAAGGAATTTTATTTAAAATTGCTGTTTGAACAATTTCAGCATCTTGCAACAAAATACTAACAATTTCTAAAGAGCGATCGCCCACTTGCAATGTAGAGTATTTGCCAAAAAAATCATTCGTTGCTGCCTGCCACAAATCCCGCACAATGATATAACGCATTTGGGCTAATTGACTACTTTGAACTTGAGAAAAACGTAAGTCTGTCAGAATATCCTCTATCTTTTGCAAAATTAGATTAAGTAATTCTCTTTTTTTTTCTTCCCGTAAAATATCTATTTCCAAAGGCACACGGGTAAGATTTTCAAGACCCCTTTCCAGTTTTTCTCGTACAGACGCAAATAAAGAAAAGGGGCGAGGGGCGAGGGGCGAGCGAGAAGGGGCAAGAGGATTTTGGATTTTAGATTTTAGATTTTGGATTGAAGAATCTCCCCCAGCTCCCCCAGCTCCCCCTGCCCTCTTCTGACTTCTTTCTTCAGATGTAGCCAATAGCTGGTTAACCAACCATCGAGACGCTAATAATTCTCGTCGTTGCCCGGATAGTATTGCTTGCTCTAGCAGTGGTAGCCCAGGTTGCAGTTGTGTTGTTACCTTAGCCAAGGATATATCTATTTGCCTTAGCCCAGATAATCGCAAATGATGGCGAAGTCGGGCAAAGGAATTTTGGATTTTAGATCTCCCCTTGATCCCCCTCCCGTCTCCCTTTTTAAGGGGGAAGCCAGAGGAAGCTACGCTATTAAGTTCAAGGCGGGCTGGGAGAACCGGATTTTCGATTTTGGATTGAAGTTTCTCCAAGTCCCCCAAGTCCTCAAGTCTTTCGCTTATTACCTCAACCCAATACTCTCGCCCCGCTGCTACCTGTTTGATTGCGTAGACTAAATCTGCTACAGGAATACCTTTAGGACAATACCCATCCACCCCACTAGCCCTCGCTGCTGTAAGTTGTGTAGGTGAGGCTAGGGGAAAAGTAAGTAGCAATACTGGCACAAGGGGGTATTGGGTTTTCAGTTGGCGAGATTGGAGTTGCGACAAATCGCTCGACTGGGAGAAATCTATATTCAATCCCAATAAAACTAAATCTACTCTCAACGCGCGATCGCTACTAGCTCTGCTGGTAAGCTCTGATAAAGCTTGCCCCGCAATAGCGCTGTTTTCTGCCTCGGCTACTACTTGCAAGTCAGGAAATTGTGACAAAACTATTTTTAATCCAGTACGATAGATTTGGTCTGGATCAATTAGCACTAGCTTAAGTGGGTAAGCTAGGTGATCGCCTAGCTTTGCTGAAACTCTTTCGCTCATCGTGAGTTAATTTTCGCTCACTTGCAGCGTAACGCAGATCAATTTAAGGGTAAAGAGGAAATCAATTACCAGTTACCAGTTAAAAGAAAAGGGAAAAGGGAAAAGGGGAAAGGCTAAAGGCTGAAGGTTAAAGGATAAAGGTTAAAATTTCAGACTTCAACAAGCGCCTTCGGCAACGCGCGCGAACACACTTCATCCTTCATGCTTCGCATACAGACGCAATATATTGCGTCTCTACACACTTCACACTTCATCCTTCATCCTTGATCCTTCTTGTGCTTCCACTATCTACGCGCTTCCACTAGCTTGTAGCCTGTCGATAGCCGTAAAAGTTAATGCTATATTCAGTGATCCGCACCCCTGTTTGTTTTTCGATTTCCCTGAGTAAACTTTCTGGTAGTTCCACCTCGACATCTAAAATCTGATTGGTATCTAAGCAGTTTACATGGCTGTGGGAGTCGCTAATATTACCATATAAACGACCATCGGAGCGCTCTACACACTCAATGATTCCCTGACTTGATAGCGCGTCTAAATTCTGATACACAGAAGTATGACCAATACCTTTACCTTGCTGGTTAAGGCGATCGTAAATTTCTCTTGCTGATAGGTGTTCTTGGGCTTGCCAAAGCAACTCTAAAATGAAGCGACGCTGGCGGCTGACGCGCATACCTAAAAGCTGACACCGCTCAACAGCATCTTCTAATGATCGAATTGGTTTGACAGCTACCGCTTCTTTTTGCATATCTACATTTCTTTTACTAAATAGGCAGATAATCGCTTCTACCTCTTGTTACTATTTTATCCACTACACACGAGCAAGTACTGAGTTGTGGAATTTTCGTCCAGCTAAGGAAATTTTTGCCAACCTAGAGGATGTTTAGTTTCCATCGTCTACTTTCGCTAACACTTACTCATAGCTGCAAAAAAGATGCTATTGAGAAATTGTGCGGCTTGAGTATGGTTGTTAGTTATACAATTGGAGCTTCAACTCCTTAGTTGCTAAAACAAACTCATTACTACTTTAAACTATTTTGACTGTAAGCGTCTACAAACAGTTATCAGTTATCAGTTATCAATTGCAAGTCACTGTCTTCACAACTTCTGTACGGGCGGGTTTATCTAAATTGTCTGTCTGACTACTAGCTTATTTATTAAACTTGCCCCTACGACTTCCAACTCCTGTCCTCTGTCGTGGGTCGATCTTCGTGGGTCTTCTTGGGTAACAATATTAAAAAACACGAAGAGCATCTGTGCTATCTTCGGCGAAGAAGAGCCTGTAACTGTTGATAACTCAATGACAATCACGATCGCGCTTTCCCCTGACAATCTGCACAGTTTAGATATTTCCCCAGTAGCAACAGTGATTGAAAATTTGCTGCTTGAAAAATCAGCGATCGCCAGCTACGAGCAGCAGCTATGCTTTGATATTGACTACCCTCGCACACCAGAAGATCCCCGCGAACTCTCAGAAATCCCAGAAGTACGGTTGTGGTTTATTCGGCTCGATACCCGCTATCCTTGGTTGCCATTTCTACTCGATTGGAAAGCAGGGGAACTAGCTCGTTATACCGCCATGCTCGTACCACACCAATTCAACCGTAAAGAAGGCATCCAATACAATCCAGAAGCTCTGGAAATTTTTTTGATGCAGAAAATATTTATTTTAACCGACTGGCTGCAACAAATGGGAATCCCTAGCCAATCCCGACTTAAATCAATGGGTCAGATTTTAGGCTACGACTTAGACAACTCAATATTTGAAATGTTGTAATAGGCAAGAGGAAGCGCGAAAAAGGAGTTGTGGAGTTGTGGAGTTATGTAGTCAGTAGTTCTTCCCCTTGTCGGGTTGTCCCCTTGTCCCCTTTTGCTCCCCCTCTCGCCGTTGAACTAACTCGACCACGATCTCGACTAGGGCAATTGGATCGATGGGTTTGGCAAGGTGTCGTTGGAAACCTGCCCCAATCGCTTGCTGTCGATCCAATTCTCCCGCATAGGCAGTCAGTGCGATCGCTGGAACACATCCCCCTTGATTGGGTGGTAGCATTCGGATTTGACGCATGAACATATAGCCATCGATTTGGGGCATACCGATATCGCTCACCACAATGTTAGGAATCGATTGTGAAAAAGCTTGTAGGGCGTTAAACCCAGAGGATACAGCCGTGACGATCGCGTTTTCTTGCTCTAGGACAAAAGCTACGAACTCGCGTGAGTCTAGGTCATCGTCTACTACTAAAACCTGAATGCCACTCAAATCACCTGTCGCTTCTGAGGATTTTGCGATAGACGGCATTTCAACAGACTTGGAAGCAAGAGGAATCTGTACAGTAAAGGTGGCTCCTTGTCCTTCGCCTGGACTTGAAACAACCACCTTTCCACCATGCAGTTCGACAAGCTGACGCACGATTGCAAGTCCCAGTCCAAGTCCGCCAAATTTGCGTGTTGTGGAGCCGTCTTCTTGCAGGAAATGGTCAAATACATACGGCAAAAAGCTTGCACTAATGCCTTTGCCTGTGTCTCTAACCTGAATTTGGGCATTGCTACCAACAAGCGTTAAATCAACTTCAATTTTTCCACCTTGCCCAGTAAATTTAACGGCATTGGATAGAAGATTCCACACGACTTGCTGTAATCGAGTGGCATCGCCAATCGCGCTCAACCCTGGGGTAATATTTGTTTGAATTTGCAAGGATTTGGCATTGGCAGCTAATTGAACGGTTTCGATTGCCGAAAAAATCACGCTACCGAGATCGACGGGCATAGCATTTATGACCAATTTGCCGCGCAGAATCCGAGAAACATCAAGTAGATCGTCAATTAGTTGCACCTGTAACTTAGCGTTGCGCTCAATGGTAGCGAGGGCTTCGATACTTTTTGTAGCGTTGAGTTTGCCACTTTGCAACAACCTTGACCAGCCGAGAATAGGATTGAGTGGGGAACGTAATTCATGGGACAGGACGGCAAGAAACTCATCTTTGATCCGATTGGCTCGTTCGGCTTCTTCACGAGCTATTTGTTCCCTTGCAAGCAATTGTTCGCGCTCAAGTTCGGCTTGTTTGCGATCGGTGATGTCGCGAGCTGCTGCGTAAAAAACGTTTTGTTCGGGAAAGGAAGCAACGCTCCACGAAATCCAGCGATAAGAGCCGGATTTCGTGCGGTAGCGGTTTTCAAACCCGTTTGTTTCGATTCCCCTCTCTAGTTTTTGCGCTTCAACCAGTGTTGCAGCTCGATCGTCAGGATGCACAAACTCAAGATAAGGCTGTGTTGTCAGTTCTGTCTGGGTAAAACCAAGGGTTTTTTCCCAAGCCGGATTGACTTGTGTGAAGTAGCCGTCGAGGTTGACGATCGCTAGCATATCTAGGGACAAGTTGAAGAAGCGATCGCGTTCTTGGGTAACTTGCACCAGTTGGGTAAGATCCACAATAAAGGCGATGACTTCTTGAGCCTGATTATAAGGTTCCTGAAGCAGAGCAGCAGCAATTAATATCGGAATCCGCCGACCATTCTTGTGAAGGTATACCTTCTCATAAGGCGCACAGACCCCCCGTGTACTCAATTGTTCAATTGCTTTTGCATCCAAGGCGGCAAATTCTGGCGGGGTGAGTTGCTCCCATCGCACTCGCCCGGACTGCATTTCCTCTAAGGTGTAGCCAACTAATTTTAAGAGATAATCATTGGCGTAGTGCAGCCCACCCTCGCAATCGCCAAAGACAACCCCAAACAAGTTTGATTCGACCAATCGCCGGAACCGCCGTTCGCTTTCTTGCAAGGCGACCTCTTTTTGTTTGCGATCGGTAATTTCGGCACAAATAATCGCAATACCATCGGGCGTGGGATAAATTCGATTCTCAAACCAGCGATTCCAAGTTGCGTAGTGATACTCAAACTGTATCGCCTTTTGTTCAAGCATGGCTTGATGGAATCGATCGTAAAGTTCGCTACCGACGATATCGGGGAAAATTTCCCAAACGTTCTTGCCTAAAACGTCTTCACGCTGCATCCCAATTATTTCGGTTTGGCGATCATTGATGTAGGTGTAGCGCCAGTTGCGATCGAGAACGAAAAAACCATCTCGAATGCTGGATACAACGCCTTGCAGGTTGGCTTCTGCGGTTTCTACTTCAATCTTTAAGGCTTGTTCGCGCACTCGCGCAGTTCTGCGGAGTTGGGCTAACTTAAGATTGGCTTCAATGCGAGCCAGCAGTTCTCGCGCCGAAAACGGTTTGATTAAATAATCATTGGCTCCGGCTTCCAATCCTTCGATGCGCGATTCTTCACCCGCCCGTGCTGATAAGAGGATGATGGGGATATCTTGAGTTTTGGGATCGGATCGTAGCGATCGCAACAATTCAAAACCATCTATTCCTGGCATCATCACATCAGTTAACACTAAATTCGGTGGATTCTCTCGCATAGCCGCTAGTGCCGCGATGCCATCTGCTACCGTTTGAACAATATAGCGCGAACTCAAAAGTCGTTTAATGTATTCGCGCATATCAGCATTGTCATCAGCAAGCAAAATGTAGGCTGGGGAGGCTGCGAAGCACTTTAGCAGAGGAGCAGGGGAAGATTTTTGCTTAGTCTCCAATCCTAAGTCTCTACTGCCTTCTTGTTCCCTAGTCCCTAGCCCCCAGCCCCCAGCCCCTTCTTCTGGTAGCCAGCTTAAAGCTTCTTCGAGATAGGGCATTGCTCCTAACGTAGTTGACGCTAATGTGCTGCGTTCACCAATGCGATCGCACTGTAAATGTGCCGAGCCACTGGGAATTAATACCTCAAAGCAGCTGCCTTGTCCTAAAACACTGGTGACGTTGACCGTCCCACCGTGTAATTTCACCAATTCCTGCACTAGTGATAAACCAATGCCCGATCCTTCAAAACTTCGTCCTATTGATCCTTTTACACGATAAAAGCGTTCAAATAAATGGGGTAGTTCCTCTGGTGGAATGCCAACGCCCGTATCTTCAACTGTTAACTGGGCTTGCGTTTCTACCCACCTCAGCCGAACTGTTATTGTTCCTGATAATGTAAATTTAAATGCATTTGATAACAGATTGAAAACGATCTTCTCCCACATTTCTCGATCGACAAAAATCGCTTCGGGCAAGGTCGAACACTCGACAATCAGCTGTATTCCTGCCTGTTCGATCGTCGAGCGAAACACGCTGGCAAGTTCAGCCGTCAGCGTGGCTAAATCTGTTGGCTCATACATTGCCTGAATCCGTCCGGCTTCAATGCGAGAAAAATCAAGCAATGTGTTAACCAATTTCAGCAAGCGCAGTCCGTTGCGCTGTACCAATTCAATTCGTTCGCGTTGCTTTTGTGGTAATGGTTCGACCGTATCAGCTAGCGCGTCTTCAGTCGGACTCAACATCAACGTTAAGGGTGTGCGAAATTCGTGGGAAACGTTGCTGAAAAATACGGTTTTGGCGCGATCGAGTTCTGCCAGAGCTTCGGCTCTTTGGCGTTCTGCTTCATAAGCACGAGCATTAGCGATCGCCCCTGTAATCTGCCCTGCAACCAGATCGAAGAAACCTTTGTAATCGTCGTCGAATGCTCGTCTGGGACTGATACCCGCAATCAAAAATCCAGTTAGTTTCGCTTGTCCTGGAGTAGTGAGCGGCAGTACCATAGCCGAGTTTGGTGACTCAGACCACACACCTCCAGGTAATGCACCAAACTTTGATTGCACCTGTTCGACAAGCTGACTTTCGCCCCCTGCGAGAACGGTAGAAAGCGACCAGCCAGACGTGCTATCCGGTATCTCTATTTCTAGGGGACTGGCGGGTGTTCCTGCGGTTAATCCCGCCCAGCTAACGAGTCGCGCCCGCGCTTCGGTGTCATCTAGCAAATACAGCAGCGCAAACGGCACATCATAGGGATTATTGGCTAATGTTTTTGCAGAAATCTCACAAGCATCCTCAACCGTCTTCGCCTCGGCGGTTTTAGCTGCAAGTTCTCGTAGAGTACGCAAGCGGCGATCGCTCAACACGCGAACTGTATCCTCAGTGCAGGCACAAAAGACCCCGCCTACACCGCCGTCATCGTTGGCAACGGGGCTGTAGGAAAACGTAAAGTAAGTTTCCTCAGTGTAGCCATTCCGTTCCATAATTAAGAGCAATTCCTCATTCCACGAAGAGCGTCCTTCCCGAAGAACGGCTTCTGCTTGAGGACCTAGGGTATCCCAGATTTCTGCCCATACCATTGATGCGGGTTGACCTAATGCCTGGGGATGACGTTTACCCAAAATCGGAATGTAGGCATCATTATAAAATTTAGTCATCGACTGTCCCCACCAAACAAACATGGGGTAGCGCGACCCTAAGATAATGCGAATTGCCGTTTTTAGGCTTTGCGACCAAGTTTCGACAGCACCGACTGCGGTAGTTGACCAGTCATGCGATCGTATGAGTTGCCCCATTTCACCGCCGCCAGCCAAAATCTCTTCATAAGCCGTCGATTTTTGCTCAACGCCCACAATCCTTACTCCGTTTCCGAGAAATATTTCGTTTGCAACTCCATACTATGCTTGCCTAATTGCTCTAATAGAACATAAATCTGTTTTATTGCTAAATGGGTTGGGGTTGCCCGTCCATTTTCAAGCGCGATTAATTGTAGGGAACGTGACCCCTAGCTGAGTAGCAAACTTTTCTTGAGATAGTTTCATTATCTACCGCAAGTCTCGAAAGCTAGTTGTTTTGTATCAAATATTTCTCTACCCAAACCCATAGAGCAAAATTTGTAACAGACTTTATAAATCTGTATTGTTGAATAATATTTCTTGAGATGTCTAGCTACCTCCCAAGAGTATAAGCAGTAGATCTTTTGCACTCGTCTACATTAACCCACAAGGTCTGCCACCCAATCCCCACCTGGTGTAATACCGAGCTTCGCCCTCCATCAATAATTTGGTGGGCATGGGTGGCAGACTTTGGCAAATTGTTTACTTGCTTACCAAAAAATGAGGCGGCTTTTAGTTAATCTAACCTGAGCTATTAGTATTCCCATTAAAGATGTTTTAGCAAAACGGATTTTGCCCAACTTAGTAATTATACCATGATTGGGCTAGAATTATTACCTACAACCAAGTGATATTGAAGTTGTAGTATATAGCTGGACTAAGGGTGTCGAAGTTGATGCGATCGCCGCTCATTCTCCTTGCAACCGCGAGTGTGGAAGGACAGGTTCAAAGACGGTAGCCATAATTTTAGGAGAGAAATTGCCGCCCACAGTGCTTGTACTTGTAACATTGTCGCTGTTGCGGCAAACGTTTTTGACCGTATAGCCTAGTTAGACATTTAGCACCCCCAAAGTAGTCGATACTGCACAGTTTAGCCACCCCAAACTCGCTCTAAAACAACTTGAGGGGGAATATCTGCCATTTTCCCAGTTGGAGATTTAATAGGAATAAAGCGATCGCGCGATGGCAGCAATTTTTTCGGGTCTGTAAGACCAAACAACGCGATAGTATAGGTTTGCACTGCTACAGCTAGTTGCATGGGCGCACCGTCGGTACATAGCATTAGATTTGCCCCTGCAATCATTGCGGCTAATTTACCTGTGTCCGGTGGGGATGTAATCTTAAGATTGGCATAGGATTGGGAAAGCGATCGCACCAATTGCTCATCCTCTGGTTCAGAGATCATGACAATGGGTAAATCTGGTTGGCGGCGTTGAAGATCTTGAATAATTTGCTGCCAATTTTCAAGTGGGTAGATTTTATCAATGCCCCTAGCCTGAGATAGTTCGCCCGAACCTGGGTAAATCAAAATATATCCAGTTTCCTTGATTCCCAGTCGTTGCTGTTCTTTTTCTGCCCACTTAATATCTGGTAGTGGTACATTGAGGGCAAGATCTGGACAGGGTGAGTTGATACCCAACCCTTGTAGCAAATCATGGTACATAGCAGCAGTATACTGCTCTGTTTTGAGGGGAACGGGGTTAGTGAGGAAAATCTTTCCAGCGCCCTGGTAGCCAATACGTACGGCAATTCCAGTCAACCACATCGATAAACCCACGAAAGGGCGCTGTACGAGAGAAATGACGACATCGTATTCACGATCGCGGATGTTACCGATTAAGTTAACCCAGTCTGTCAAGCTATTGCGATCTTTGAAATCGAATCGCATCACATTAGAAACTGACTTACATACTCGGTAGGCGGCGGCGGCGCGAGGTTCTACCACGACATCTATTTGAGCGTCGGGGTAATAGCGCTTCAGGTCATCGAGGGTGGGAAAGAATAGAATTTGGTCGCCAATCCCGCCAGGGACTAGGGCTACTACTCGCATAATATTTCTTTACGCTTACTAGCTCACTATTTTAGGTGAACTAATACCTATGTGAAACAATAAAAAGTCGATAGTTTTCAATTATGAATAGAAGGCAGAAGGATGAAGGATGAAGGATGAAGGATGAAGACAAAGGTAAAAATGGAGACAAGAGGGAAAAAACCCTTACTTTGTGTCCCCAGTCCTGATTACTGAAGAAGCGAGGAACACTGTGCATTTATTAATTCCAGCGGCGGGGATGGGACGACGGATGGGGAGCGATCGCAATAAACTTCTGTTGAGTTTGCGATCGCAGCCGTTGATTTCTTGGACTTTGCGCTGTGCGATCGCATCCCGTTATATTAGTTGGATCGGAATTATCTCTATGCCAACTGATTGGGCATACTTGAAGGAAATTTTAGCCCTGCTTCCCCTGACCAAGCCAATACAGCTAATTGGGGGGGGAGCCACCCGTCAAGAATCTGTTTACAATGGTTTGCAAGCACTGCCACCAGACGCGAAGCAAGTGTTAATTCACGATGGAGCCAGGTGTTTAGCTACACCAGATTTACTTGATAGATGTGCCGAAGCAATTCACCATTGTCCTGGTTTAATTGCTGCTGTACCAGTTAAGGATACAATCAAAGTTGTAGATGAAACTCTTTTAATTCAATCTACACCAGAGCGGCGAAATCTGTGGGCAGCACAAACTCCGCAGGCATTTGACGTTCAAATGTTGAAACATTGTCATGAAGAAGGTCGTCGTCAAGGCTGGGAAGTTACTGATGATGCAGCTTTGTTTGAAAAGTGCGGCTACAGTGTACGAATTGTCGAAGGAGAGGAGACAAATCTCAAGCTGACAACGCCAGTAGACTTGGCGATCGCTGAATTTATTCTCCAACAGCGGCTAGGGGCTAGAAGAAAGCTGGGGGAGTAGGGGGAGCTGGGGGAGAAATTATGAATTGCCTTTACCGCAATACCTCTTTACCCTTTTCCCTTTTACCAACTACCAACCACCAACTACCACTTTGAGAATTAGAGATATTGGGGAAAAAGGTCTTTTAGAACGCTTGCAGCGTTTTTGTCCGCCAGAGATTGTCGGCGATGATGCGGCTGTGCTGGCGACGCTACCTGGGCAATCTTTGGTAGTGACGACTGATATGTTAGTGGATGGGGTACACTTTAGCGACTCTACCACCTCCCCTGAGGATGCGGGGTGGCGGGCAGCTGCGGCAAATTTATCTGATTTGGCAGCAATGGGCGCTACACCACTAGGCATTACTGTTGGTTTGGGATTACCTGGTGATGTTTCCGTCTCTTGGGTTGAGAGATTATATCATGGAATGAGCGAATGCTTGCAAAAATATCAAACAGCGATTGTGGGCGGAGATGTTTGTCGATCGCCTGTGATTACTGTAGCAATTACAGCGTTTGGGCAAGGTGAGCCAAATCGAGTTATTCGTCGTAATGCTGCAAGGGTCGGGGATGCGATCGCCGTTACGGGTGTTCACGGTGCATCCCGCGCTGGATTAGAATTATTGCTCCATCCTGAATTAGGACACCATCTAAGCGACTGTGAACGCCTATCCCTAATACAAGCACATCAAAGACCACAACCTAGACTTGATGTATTGCCTATATTGTGGGAGATTTTAGAATCTCAATCTCTGATCCAAAATCCGTCTTGGAAAGTTTGGCGCCAGCCAAACCGACACCGGCAACTTTCCGCAAAATCCAAAATTCAAATAGCTGGTATGGATAGCAGCGATGGATTAGCTGATGCCATTGTGCAGCTATGTCAAGCCAGTGGCGTAGGGGCGACAATTGAGCGCAGTCAGATTCCTATTCCAGATGCTCTGACTCGGTTTTCCCCCCAACAAGCACTTTCCTTTGCATTATATGGCGGCGAGGACTTTGAGTTAGTGCTGTGTATGCCTCCAGAACAAGCGGGGCTATTGGTGCAACGACTTGGTGATGGGGCAGCTATTGTAGGGGAGATCGTAGCCTCCTCAAAAGTTATATTACGCGATCGCACCAACGAAAACCCCGACCAAGTACTTAGCCTCAGTCGGGGATTCCAACATTTCTAACTAGGGGCTGGGGGCTAGGGGCTAGGGGCTAGGGAGCTGGGGGAGAATGATTAATTTCGAATGCGCGAATTTTCTTTACCCTTTTCCCTTTTCCCTTTCCCCTTTTCCCTTTCCCCCTCACGCGCGCCCCTAGTCCCTAGCCTCTAATCCCTTCTATTGCCACTTCTGACCTACCAATTCAGCCAAGTCTACTACTCGCTGACTGTAGCCCCACTCGTTGTCATACCAAGCCATGACTTTAACCATGTCGTTGCCCATCACCATTGTCAGACTAGCATCCACAATGGAAGAACAGTCATGACCTTGATAGTCGGAGGATACAAGCGGGAGATCGCTATATTCCAGAATGCCTTTGAGGGAATTTTCTGAGGCTTCCTTCAGCACTTGATTCACTTCTTCAGCAAAAGTACCTTTCTCGACTATGGCGACCAAATCCACCATAGAAACGTTGGGGGTGGGAACTCGCAGTGCCACACCATTGAGCTTACCCTTTAGATCTGGTAGCACCAAAGCTACAGCTTTAGCTGCACCCGTAGAGGTGGGAACAATATTCATCGCTGCTGCTCTTGCCCGTCTGACATCTCGGTGGCTAGCATCCAGCAAACGTTGGTCGCCAGTGTAGCTGTGGGTAGTGGTCATTGTGCCTTTAATAATGCCGAATTTTTCGTGCAATACCTTCACAATGGGAGCCAAGCAGTTAGTGGTACAGCTAGCATTGCTGATAATGACGTGCTTATTGTGGTCATAGTCTTGGTGGTTTACACCGACTACGAATGTACCATCATCGTTTTTGCCTGGAGCAGTGATCAGCACCTTCTTAGCACCAGCATTTAAATGTTTGGTTGCACCTTCTTTGCTGGTAAAAACGCCTGTCGATTCGATGATCAGGTCAATTTCCCAGTCTCTCCAGGGCAAGTTCTCTGGATTGCGATCAGATGTGCATTTAACAGTCTTGCCGTTAACGATGATCGAGTTTTCATCGGCACTGATGTCGGCATTTTTTAACGTCCCCAGCATCGTGTCATACTTCAGCAGGTGAGCGTTGGTTTTCGGGTCAGAAGTGTCATTGATAGCAACGAGATCGATATTGGTGTTTTCTCGCCCTAGCCAGCAACGCATAAAGTTACGTCCGATGCGCCCAAACCCATTAATTGCAACTCTAATCACAGCTTCTTGCCCTCTGGTGTCTAGTGAATAAAATACCTACTGTTGACAATTGATCATATCGCAAAGGGCGGTATATTCTAAACTAGCTAGCCTTAGATTGATACAAAAAACACAAAACAATTCGGAATGTGTGCGCATTCGGAAGTCAGTAGTTTTGTAGTTTTGTAGTTTTGTAGTTTTGTAGTTTTGTAGTTCTCCCACTCTCCCCCTCTCCCCCTCTCCCCTAGCCCCTCTTATACAAATTATGTGTGGCAATATAGCTTCTGACAGGTTCGCAAACAAGGTAACGAATCGAGCGATCGCCCCGACAATATTGGCGAATTAAGCTGCCAGAAACTCCTACCATAGGCATATGCAATAATTGCCATTTAATGCTAATAGATTGTGCTGCTAACTTTTGCACTACTTGATCGCAAGCGAATTGAATTTCCCTATTTTCTTGCTCTTGTTGGACAGATGAGCCAAGTCTAGGCGCTACTATCCAATTACAAGCAGTGGCTATTTCCTGTCGTCGATACCAACCTGGTAAAGTTTGAAAGGTATCCAGCCCTAGAATCCAGTACCAGTCAGTATTAGGGTAAGCAGCTTGCAGTTCAATTAAGGTTTGGATGGCGTAAGAGCCAGTGGAACCCTCGCGGGGGCTGGGGAAAATTGTAAAAGCTGGGTTAGAGGCGAGAGATCTTGCTACCATCTCCCATCGATGCTCGAATGGGGAAGCTTGTTTATAGTGCGGATAGGGATTCGGAACCCAAATTACTTGCTCTAGCCCCATTTGGCTTAAAGCACTCTCGGCTATTAGCGAATGCCCCCAGTGAACTGGATCAAATGTACCACCGAAAATTCCGATTTTTCCCATGCAACCACCAGATTAGGAAGAAGGAGCAGGGGGGCAGGGGGAGAGTGGGAGAGGGGGAGAGGCGAGAGGTACGAGGCACGAGGCTCATCAGAAGGCGAGAGGCGAGAGTGTTGGATTTTTTGTTTGTTTCCACAGTTGTGCTATCAGTAGACGTTTTTTCCTCTTGCCTCGTACCTCTTGCCTAAGCGCCCCTTGCCTCTTGCCTAAGCGCCCCTTTACCCTTTACCCTTTTCCCTTTTCCCCTAACTGGTAACTGATAACTGGTAACTGGTAACTGATTTTCCTTTCCCCTTAAACATTTTACCCAGATAAAAATAAAACACTGTTAGCTAAAAGTGTAAATAAAAGTCACTTAAACGGACAAATCTAACAGTATCAGATATAAAAATCTTAAACATGAGTAGCCACCGGAAAAATGTATTTCTTGATATGATATCGCGTGATCTTTGTACAGTATGCCTTGGGGGATCTGTGAAAGGTGGGCGGGTTTCCCGACTTGAGGCAACTGGTGTTGAGGTGTGAGGAGTGAAAATGACTAATTATGTTGATTTTAGCGGTAAGCCATTTCATTTCATTGGTATTGGTGGTATTGGGATGTCAGCCCTTGCCTATATCTTAGCCAAGCGCAAACTGCCTATTTCAGGCTCAGATATTCGTTCAAGCCATATTACTGAGAAATTAGCATCACTTGGCGCTCATATTTTTAGCCAACAAGAGGCTACTAATTTGGAGTTTTTTCTAGCTTCATCTAACCTTGCCCAATCAGCTTTACCCGCTGCTATGGTAGGATTAAATAGTACGCAGGTACTAAAAGAAGCAGGGCAATTATTAGGTGAATCACTTGCAAATAAAGAAAAGGCATTGCCGCAAGTGATTTGTTCAACAGCAATTAATCCAGCTAATTTAGAGTATCGAGCCGCACTGGATTTAGGTTGTCCAATTTTTCACCGTTCAGATCTACTATCCGCACTCATTGAGCAATACAACAGCATTGCCGTAGCTGGAACGCATGGTAAGACGACAACTAGCAGTATGATTGGGTACTTGTTACTCGTTGCTGGTCTCGATCCAACAATAATAGTTGGGGGAGAAGTAAAGGCATGGGAAGGTAATGCACGACTGGGCAAAAGTGAGTATCTGGTTGCCGAGGCAGATGAATCTGATGGTTCCCTAGTCAAGTTGGCTGCTCAAATAGGAGTAATTACCAACATTGAACTCGATCACCCAGATCACTACAAGAATTTAGAGCAAGTGGTTGCCACATTCAAAGTGTTTGCCCAACAGTGTAAAACCCTAGTGGCTTGCGTTGATTGTGCAACAGTACGCGATCGCCTCGCTCCGACAATCAGCTATAGTCTAAACCCAGAGGCTGAAGCTGACTATACTGTCACCGATGTGGAATACCACACATTCGGCACAGCAGCTACGGTTTGGGAACGAAATAAAGAGCTAGGACGATTGAATTTGCAACTGCTAGGGCAACATAATCTTAGTAATGCGATCGCCGCTGTAGCAGTTGGTCGTTTATTAAATTTAGACTTTTCAGTAATTGCTAATAGCATTGCTACCTTTGAAGGCGCTCGTCGTCGGTTTGAGCTACGCGGCGAAGTTAATGGCATCTCTTTCATCGATGACTACGCTCATCACCCAAGTGAGATTCAGGCAACTCTTGCCGCTGCTCGTTTACAAGCAAAACCACAAACTAGAATTGTTGCCATCTTCCAACCCCATCGTTACAGCCGTACAATGGCGTTTCTACCCCAGTTTGCCCAATCGTTTAATCATGCAGATTTAGTAATTATCAGTGATATCTACAGTGCAGGTGAACCGAATTTAGGGCAGATTAATGGGGAAAAACTAGCGCATAGGATTGCGAAATACAATCCCCAAGTGATATATCGACCGAATTTAGCCTCTATAAGCGAGTTTCTGGTACAAACACTACGCCCCAAAGACACAGCAATATTTTTAGGAGCAGGAAACCTCAATCAGATAATTCCAGAAGTCATGGCAACCATAAAAGGTAAAGGCTGAAGGATGAAGGATGAAGGATGAAGGATAAAAATTAAATTTCATACTTTATACTTCATACTTCACACTTCATACTTATCTTGCCCCCCTGCCCCTCACCCCTCCTGAATATGTTAGACAGTAGTTTGATTTATTTACCTGGTACTAATTGTCAAGTTAAATCTCAGGTTCCTTTGGCGACACTCACATCGTTTCGGGTGGGAGGACCTGCCGAATGGTACGTTGCTCCCCAGAACCTGGAAGCGCTACAAGCTAGCTTCGAGTGGGCGGCAAGGGAGGGATTAGCAGTGACGCTGTTAGGTGCGGGTTCTAACCTATTGGTAAGCGATCGCGGTATACCTGGTTTGGTAATTGGCACTCGCCATCTTCGTCACACCCAATTCAACCCTGATGGCAGGGTAACAGTAGCAGCAGGAGAACCCTTACCTCGCCTAGCATGGCAAGCAGCAGAGCGAGGCTGGCAGGGATTAGAATGGGCAGTAGGGATTCCTGGGAGCGTAGGCGGTGCGATCGTCATGAATGCCGGAGCGCATAAAAGCTGTATAGCCGAAAGATTGGTCGATGCTCAAGTACTTTCACCTTCTGGAACCCTAAAAACCCTCACTTGCGACCAACTTGGTTACAGCTACCGCACCTCATTACTGCAAGGAAGTCAGCATCTAGTTACACAAGCAACCTTTCAGTTGCAACCAGGTGCTGATCCACAAGCAGTGATGGCAACAACCGCCCAGCACCTAGAGCAACGACGGCAAACTCAGCCTTACCACTTACCTAGCTGTGGTAGCGTCTTTCGTAATCCTCTGCCTTACACAGCAGGTTGGCTAATTGAGCAAACTGGTCTAAAAGGCTATCAAATTGGTGCAGCGCAAGTAGCACAACGCCACGCTAATTTCATTCTCAACTGCGGCGGTGCAACAGCTAGTGATATCTCGCAGCTGATTAAATACGTTCAGCAACAAGTGGAACAACGCTGGTCGCTCAAGCTAGAGCCAGAAGTTAAGATGCTAGGATTTCAACTTGTTTAACACTCACAAGGATCAATAGACTTCTTGCAGAAGTAGGGAAAAGGGAAAAGGCGCTCATGTTAAAGGATAATTCGTAATTATCTTTATCTCCCTACAGCAATCCCTGCTCTATTCCTAGTCTCTAACATCAGCGCCACCATAAGACAATTGGCACTAAAGCAAGAGGTCTAATCTAGGTATGCTGGGGCATAGTATTTATTCTCTATGAGCAAGTAGAGTACTTGAGTGCCTAACGCACCCTACAGCGCATCTATAATTTAATGGAACTTTTATCTAATTTAAAACCACTCAACTAGATATGACACAAGGAAAAGGATTCGGCTTTGGTCTAGGAAAAATGAAAGAACTCGCAGATGCTTTCAAAAAGGCACAGCAAGTTCAAGAGGGCGCAAAAAGGCTCCAAGAAGAACTCGAAGAAATGGAGATTGTTGGAGAAGCAGGCGGCGGTTTGGTGAAAGTGGTTCTGAGCGGCAATCAAGAACCTCGGCGGGTAGAAATTGCCCAACAGGCTGTGTCAGAAGGAGTAGATGTGCTGTCCGATCTTGTCACAGCAGCCATGAAAGACGCTTACAACAAATCCACAGCCACAATGCGGGAACGCATGGAAGAATTAACCAGTGGTTTGGAGATCCCTGGAATGTAACAAAATCAGGAGAAAGGAGTTGTGGAGCCAGAAGCTGTGAAGTTGTGAATATTTAATTCTTTCCTCTCCCCCCTGCACCCGAAGCTCCCCTGCCCCCTACTCCACAACTCCACAACTCCTCACTTGTAGGTATGCCTTACAAACTACTTTTTGTCTGCCTTGGTAACATCTGCCGATCGCCAGCAGCAGAAAACATCATGAATTATCTGATTTTGCAAAACCAACTAAGCAAACAGATAATTTGTGACTCTGCTGGCACATCAAGCTATCACATTGGTAGTCCCCCTGACCAACGTATGACAGCAGCAGCAGCCAGTCGGCTAGGAATTAAACTACGTGGTCAGGCTCGTCAGTTAAAAAAGTCAGATCTGGAAAACTTTGACTTGATTTTAGCGATGGATCTCGTCAACTACCAAGAGATTTTGGCTCTCGATTCAGCCGAGCAATACCGAGATAAAGTGCATTTGATGTGCGATTTTTGCTCTAAGTACAGCACTAAGGAAGTTCCAGACCCCTACTATGGAGGAGCAGAAGGATTTAATCATGTTATCGATTTACTCCAAGACGCTTGTAATGGGCTACTTCAGCACGTAAATGAGGAAATAAGGATGAAGGATAAAGGCTAAAGGTTGAAGGGAAAAGGGGAAAGGGAAAAGGCGCTCATGTTAAAGGGTAAAGGGAAGTTGAAGAGTTTCTCGTTAAGAGTGTTGAGTTTTGAATTGTTTAAGTTTTTAACTCATAACTCACGCATTCTTTACGAGAAACTTTTTAACCTTCATACTTCATCCTTCATCCTACCCAAGCTGTGCCGGCGGTAACTAAGCGAACGGCAAATTCGGGGTACGGGAAGGCTTCACCTACATACTTCATACTTTTTTCGCCCCTATTCCAACAACCGATTTTTCATAGCAAAGCCAACTAGTTCGGCGCGGTTATTAGTGGCAGTTTTGCGTAATAAGTTGCTAACGTATTTTTCCACTGTGCGAGGACTCAGGTGTAGTCGAGTACCAATTTGAGCATTGGAAAGACCATGGGTTAGCATGACTAAAACTTCCCGTTCTCGATCTGTTAAGTGGAAAGATAATTCAGGTTTTTGGGTTGTAACTGTGGGGGGCTGTACAGAAGTACGCCAGCCTTCTTCGTAGGATAAGCGATATTCTGATTGGAGCATTTGCGATCGCTCCAAAAGATTGCGAATTGCTGCTGCTAGTTCTTGCAACTCAAACGGCTTAGGTAAATACAGATCTGCACCTGATTGGTAGCCTTGAATCCTTTCCTCCGTTTTGTTGCGTTCTGTTAAGAATATTACTGGCAACAATCGTAGCGAAGGGTGCTGTCGTACGCTTCGCACAAGTTGATAACCGTTCATGCGGGGCATGACAATATCAGTCACCATTAAATGAGGACGATACGACTCAACCATGTCCAACGCTTGTTGACCATCAGCAGCCGTGATGACTGAATAGCCACACATTTCAAGATAATCGCTAATGGCTAGACGAGTTCCAGGATCGTCATCAACAACAAGGATGGTCAAAGGCATGAATTATATATAACAAATATATTTGATAAATAAGTTTAATCACCGTAGCTGTACTCTACAACTACGGGCATAAATAATAAAGTGATTCATATATCCTACCCAGGAACTTAAAAATTAGTCATTCCAACTGTCGATAGAAAAACGGGAGTAGTCATGCACAGCTAGGGAGTTATGACTAATATCTAAAGGAATAAAGCGAAACTCCTTTGAGATAGATGGAAAGATGATAAGTTCGCAATAGAAAGGAATAACAAAATTTTTAGTAGCGAAAGTGAAATATTAAAGGCAAGCAGAAACACATTTGCGGCTTTTTTCTAGACCCCAATTTTACGATCAGGTATTAGCGAGAAAACTTCAATGAATGACAAGAGTGAAAGTTACAAAGTAGTTACTGATAATCGCAAAGCCCGTTTTTTGTATGATATCCTAGAAACCTATGAAGCAGGAATTCAGCTAACGGGAACAGAAGTTAAGTCAATTCGGGCGGGCAAGGTCAATCTGCAAGATGGATATGCTTTAATCCGCAATGGCGAAGCATGGCTGATTAACGTGCATATTTCACCCTACACAAGTAGCAGCCAATATTTTAACCATGATCCCCGTCGCACTCGTAAATTACTGCTACATCGGCAGGAAATTCGTAAGCTAATTGGCAAGGTAGAACAGCAAGGATTGACTCTAGTGCCTTTGAAACTTTACCTCAAGCGCGGTTTAGTCAAAGTTAGCTTAGGACTTGGCAGAGGTAAAAAGCTCCACGACAAGCGTGAAGATTTGAAGCGCCGTCAAGATCAAAGAGATATCCAACGTGCGATGAAAAATTACTAAACCCAGTTGGAGCTAACTAAAACGCAGAATTTAAACGGTGGTTGATGGGTCGAATTTTTCTATTTCTTGAGTAGTAGTTAAGAGAAATTGAGTTTTATTGCTCAAGATTGATTTTGTTTAGGTTACTAACTACTAAATTAGTAATGAATCAGAAAACAACACAAAAACAACACAAACCTTAACCAACTATGAAACTTTCCAATCTATCTAAAATCGCTGGGGCTAGCATTCTTGCCTTGACTTTGGCTACTCTACCTGCTCACGCCCAAAGTACGGGGGGCGGCACGGGAGGCGGCACAGCTGGCAACACTAATGGCACTATGACAGACCACACCCAAGGCGCAGGAACTGACGCTACAACCACTAGAAATGATCGCGGCTTTGATTGGGGTTGGCTAGGATTAATCGGTTTAGCAGGTCTAGCTGGATTAGCTGGTAAAAAGCGTGAAGAACCCACTGTTTACCGCGACCCTAATGCTGTAGGAACCACTACTTCTTATAGAGAGTAATCCTAATAATTTCCAACTAAGGGAAATGGTAAAAGGGTTGCATCTATGTCGCAAGTTATAAATCTCTTCCCCTAGTTCTTTGGCGGGGCTTAGTAACTAGGGGTTAATTGCTTTTTCAGAGCAAATTTGGTTCAGCTTGGAAGCGAAAGCTAATCGCTCTTTTACCAGCCATCTTCTTGAGGATTGGATTGACCCCAAATTTCTAAATCTAATTCATTTAAATAGGTTAAGGCACTGCTAATTTGAGATTTTGTGCCTCGTAGTTCCAGATCAAACCAGCCGTCATCACGCTGCCCCGCGCTTAGTAGGGCGGCGGCTATATTGACAGTGACATGATGCACAGAAACCAGACGGGAAATTACTGGTTCGTCATGTAAATTTTTGGGAATACGAATTTTAATTCGAGTCTGGGTATGTCTATCAGCTTCTACGTAATTAAATGAATTGCGCTCAAATTCTTTTGTATTTTGAATTGCCATAATATTAGCCTCTTATTCGACATCTTTAATTCTTGTTTTGCGTTCTAGAATTTCTTTCAACACAAGCGTGACTAATGCTAAACCAGCAAGCAGAACAGCGGCTGAAAACGCTGCCCCAGTCGCATACTGCTTGTAGGCTTCCTCGACAAACAGCGGTAAGGTTTGAGTTTTGCCAGCAATATTACCAGACACGACTGATACTGCTCCAAACTCGCCCATTACTCTGGCGTTGGTCAAAATCACACCGTAAAGTAGTCCCCAACGGATATTGGGTAAGGTGACACGCCAGAAGATTTGCCACTCACTAGCACCCAAAGTTTTAGCAGCTTCTTCTTGATCGGTTCCGGCTTCTTCTAAAACGGGAATGACTTCACGGGCGACAAAGGGTAAGGTGATAAAAGCACTTGCGAGTACCATTGCAGGCATAGCAAAAATGATTTTAATGTTTGCCGCTTCTAGAAATGGTCCAAACCAGCCATTGCGTCCGTAGAGCAGCACAATCATCAAACCAGCTACGACTGGAGATACTGCAAACGGAATGTCTAAAAGGCTAGTGAGAAAGGCTCTACCTCGAAATCGATGTCGAGCAATTACCCAGGCTGCACACAGTCCAAATACAGTATTTAAGGGTACAACGATTAAGGCGATCGCAATCGTAAGCCATGCTGCATGAGTAAAAGCAGGTTCGGTCAAGTTGTTGAGGAAAGGACCAAACCCTGACTTAAACGCTTGTACGAAGACGTTAAGGGCAGGAATGAATAAGATTAGGGATAAATAGGCGATCGCCACCCCAATCAATACCACTTTCACCCAGGGACGCTGTTTTGCTGGTGAGGATGACTGAGAATCCGGCGAACCGGACTGTAGAGAACTTCCCGCTAATTCATAGTTCATAACGTCGCCCCCAAGCTTGTAACAAGTTAATTGCTAACAGTATTAATAGTGAAATTGCCAATAGCACAGTGCCAATTACAGTTGCTCCCGAATAGTCATACTGCTCTAAGCGTTGGATAATCAGCACGGAGGCGATTAAATCTTTAAATGGCACGTTAGAAGCCACAATTACAATCGAACCGTACTCCCCTACAGCACGAGCAAATCCCAAAGCCAGACCCGTCAACAAAGCTGGCATCAAAGGCGGTAAGATGACTCGCCAAAATGTCTGCCATTGCGAAGCGCCCAAAGACCAAGCTGCTTCTTCTATTTCATCCTCCATTTCCTGTAAAACTGGCTGCAATGTCCGCACTACGAAAGGCAAGGAGATAAATAGCATTGCCACAGCTACCCCAAGGCGAGTAAATGCTACCTTTATTCCCAAAGGTGCTAGTAATGAACCAATCCAGCCATTTTGACTGTATACGGTAGCTAAAGTCAAACCTGCAACCGAGGTAGGTAAAGCAAATGGCAAATCAATTGCTGCATCTACGAACCGCTTGAGTGGGAAATTGTACCGAACTAAAACCCAAGCAATCAAAAGACCAAAGACTCCATTAATCAATGCAGCTATTCCAGATGTGACAAAGGTGACATCATAAGTAGCAAGCGCAATCGGACTGGTAGCAATTCTCCAAAAGTCAATCGGCTTTTCTGTACTAGCCTTCAATATCAGCGCCGCCACAGGCAGCAATAGCATGATTGTAAGATACCCGAAAGTAATCCGCCAGGGCAGGGAAAACTTACTTAGCTGGTTAAATGGATTCTTGCTAACAGGAGTGTGAGGAGGAGCTGATACAGCCATAAAAAAGTGTGAAGGATAAAGGTTGAAGGGGCTAGGGGCTAGGGGCTAGAGGAACCAGAGGAACCAGAGGAACCAGAGGAACCAGAGGCGCAAATGGTTGTTTTCTCCCCTTTTCCCCCTCTCCCACTCTCCCCTGCGCGACCCCAGCTCTCTTACCTGGCGCTAGCTTGAATTTTGTCAAAAATTGCGCCGTCATCGAAGAATTTCTTTTGAATTCCATCCCAGCCACCCATATCTTGGGCAGTGAATAGAGTTTTGATCGCAGGAAACTGCCCCGCCACTTCTTTTCCTACTGTGGGTTCTACGGGTCGGAAGCCATACTTAGCAAATGCTCTTTGCGATTCTGGTGTGTAGAGATACTGAACAAATGCTTCGGCAACTTTTCTAGTGTTGTGTTTATCGACGTTTTTGTCTACAACAGCGATCGGATTATCAATGGAGATGTTAACGTCAGGAACTACATAAGGCAGTTTCTCGCCTTGCTGCCCAGCTAAAATCATCTCATTTTCGTAGTTGATTAAAACGTCTCCCTGACCTTGCTTGAAAAATGCGTCACTGGCTTCACGGGCATCTCTGGGTAATACAGGGACGTTCTTAAATACTTTTGCCGTGAAATCTTGAGCTTTTGCATCGTTACCTCCTGTTTGGGTAACAGAACCCCACAAGCCCAAAAAATTCCACCTTGCACCACCGGATGTTTTGGGGTTGGCGGTGATTACACTCACGCCATCGTTTGCCAAGTCTGCCCAATTTTTAACTGATTTGGGATTGCCTTGGCGGGTGACAAGGGCTGCTACAGATTTACTCACAATGGCATTGTTAGGAGCTTCTTTTTCCCAGCCTGGTTGAATCAAGCCTGCTTTCTCAATTTTTTTTGTGTCAAGGGCAAGTGCTAGATGTACAATGTCAGCTTCTAAGCCATCGATTACGGCACGAGTTTGAGAACCCGATCCACCGTAGCTTTGATTGAAAGTAACGGTTTGGTTATTTTCTTTTTTCCACTGTTCGACAAATTTAGGAATGATTTCGTCGTGGGCGGCTTTGGTGACGGCAAAGGAAACGAGGTTTAACTGTACGTTCCCGCCTTGACTAGCCACTGTCGTAGTACTACTACCCGTACTTGTATTAGTATTGCCTGCACAGGCAGCGATCGCTACACTCAAGCCTAATCCCACCAAAAACAGCGACACAAATCTTTTTAGCCTAATCCGATGCCACAGCCCCATGAAACGTTCTCCTTGCAATCTCCGGTTAATCGGGCGGAATACCGGAGTTATTAGTCATGAAAATAGATTATACAGGGCGGTGGGTAAAAATGCAAATGAACTTCTCGCAGCCCAAATATTCTATTTCCCAAACTCATACCAATTTTCCTAGATGATGCGACAAATAAGATCCCCCAACCCCTTATAAAGGGGGCTAGGGGGATCGTAAAAAGTGCAAGTTTATCGAGAAACGGTATCAGCCTGGGAACTAGGTTTAGAGCTTAGGAACGAGGATTAATCTTGCTCGTCAAACAGTGTATCTAAATCGCGGTAGCCACTAACTACCCGCACAACTTCAATACCATCTTCAATCAGGCGGTAGAAAATCAGGTAGCCATCGACTGGGAAGCTCCTTAGCGAAGGTAAAATACCATCACGACTGCGCCCCATGTTGGGAAAATTAGCTAAATTTCTACACCTTTGATTAATTTTTTCTAGAAAGCGCTCTGCTACATCAAAATCCCTGCTATCAGCGATGTAGTCGATAATGCTTTCAATATCTCGACTAGCTATAGAAGTAAACCTGCAAACATTACTCATTTCCCAGACTGCTGGCGACGGCGTTGTAACTTCTCGCGCAGTTCGCGGAAAACGGTTTCACCATCAATAAGCTCACCCCGATCAGCAGCTTCAATACCGATCATGATTTCCTTTCTCAATTCCTCAAACCGTCCCTTGTAGATGCGTTCTCGTTCCTCTAACAGCTTGATACCTGCTGCAATTACCTCGTCAACTGAGGTAAACTTACCGCTTTCTAGCTGGCTTTGGATGAACTGCTCAAGCTCTGGAGTTAACGACACATTCATGGGTGTTTACCGTCTATGCTGATTTTAATTTTACTAGATGTAACTCATGCCAGGTTTTCTAGTTCCAAGCTTCAGGTTTGGAATTAGAACATAAGACTGCGCTTACATTAAATGCAAATTACTAGCTAGTTTTCTCAATACTGTTTACTTGAGCAAGTAGTAGATTTCCATTTGCATTCTTAAATAAGAGTTGGTTAAAAACCTTATTTACAGCCTTTTATTTTCTTGAGTGACTGACGAACTTTTTCTGAAAAATCAGCAGGCTCCTTCCATAGCGAAGGATATTTTATAGGCTTTAAATGACTAAATTCTCCAATATACCAGTTAAATAATTCAAAAGCTTTATATTTCAATATTTCAGTAATTTCAGGATGATGGTCAGTTAATCCTGCAAGTGGAGCAGGGATTAGGACTAGATTAGCAATACAAGTATGATATCTCTCGTTATAGCAATATTTTGGATAAACATGACAAGCAGAATAATTTTTTATTTCCTTTATTCCTATTCCTGTAGCTGCCTTAATTGCTCTGTTTGGGTAACAGTTGTCATCGAGGAGAACACCATGAATTTTTTCTCCTCTTTTTTCTCCATTGTTAAATCTTCGTATATTTAAATACTAAACTCCAAAGTCATTTTTCTTTTTGAAAGAATCAAAAACTTTAGGATTAGCCCAAACAGTAGTAAGTGCTATAAGCTTTGCTAAGTCAATATTTAGCTCTTCCAAAGCCTTCTCTAGTTCCTTGTTACCATCCATTGTATAATTATTTGAACTCATTTTTATTTAAAATTAACTTAAATAAGTAAGGTGGGCAATGCCCACCCTACATTAATTTATTCCCAGGTAGAAGCAGAAAAGGAGAAATAAGTCAGGTGGGCAATGGTAACAAACATTTAAAATTCGGCACTCAATGGAGTTCTGGGAAATGGAATTACATCGCGGATATTTCCCATTCCTGTCATAAACTGTACCAAGCGCTCAAATCCTAAGCCAAAGCCAGCATGAGGTACAGTACCATAGCGCCGCAAATCTAGATACCACCACAAATCTTCAGGATTTAAGCCTTGCGCTTTCATGCGTCTTTCTAGTACTTCTAGGCGTTCTTCCCGCTGGGAACCACCAATTATTTCGCCAATTTTAGGAGCGATAACATCCATTGCCCGAACAGTCTTTTCGTCATCGTTGAGGCGCATATAAAAGGCTTTGATTTCGGCTGGATAATCTGTAACGATCGCAGGCTTTTTAAACAACTCTTCTGCCAGGTAGCGTTCGTGTTCTGATTGTAAATCTAAGCCCCATTTGACAGGATATTCAAAGGTTTTATCGGCTTTTTCTAATAGAGCGATCGCCTCGCTATAAGTTACCCGTTCAAAAGAATTATTGATGATATTTTCAGCCGTTGCCAATACAGAATTATCAATTCGTTGGTTGAAAAACTCCATATCTTCTGGGCAAGTTTCCAACACATACTTGAAAATATACTTTAGAAACGCTTCTGCTAGATCCATATCTCCTTCGAGATCGCAGAAAGCCATTTCTGGTTCTATCATCCAAAATTCTGCCAAATGGCGAGAAGTGTTAGAATTTTCTGCTCTAAAAGTGGGACCAAAAGTGTAGACGTTGCTGAATGCCATTGCCATGACTTCAGCTTCAAGTTGTCCACTAACTGTTAAGTGTGCTTGTCCACCAAAAAAGTCTTTACTATAATCTACTTTCTCATCTTTGGTATGAGGTACATTTTTAAGATCCAAACTTGTTACAGTGAACAATTCCCCAGCACCTTCACAGTCGTTTTGGGTAATAATGGGAGTATGTACCCACAAAAAGTTTCTTTCTTGAAAGAACTGGTGAATAGCCGTAGCACAAGCATTGCGTACTCGAAAAACTGCACCGAATGAATTGGTACGCGATCGCAAATGTCCAATTGTCCGCAAAAATTCAAAAGAGTGGCGTTTCTTTTGCAGTGGGTAAGTTTCGGGATCAGCTTCTCCGAAAACTTTCACCGTATCAGCTTGCAATTCAATTCTTTGCCCTTTACCCTGTGAAGGCACTAATACCCCAGTTACTTCTACCGAAGCACCAGTATTCAGTTGCTTTAGGAGTGTTTCATATTCTGGCATTTCTGCCTTCATCACCACTTGCAAGTTAGCAAGCGATGAACCATCATTTACCTCAATAAAGGCAAATCCTTTCAAATCACGTTTCGTTCGTACCCAGCCTTGAATCATCACTGACTGATCCGGCTGACCATTAGGTAATAAATCTAATATACGTTGCTTTTCCATAACTAATTGGTAGTTGGTAATTGGTAAATTTCCCCCTCTCCCTCTCTCCCACTCTCCCCTGATTCCCCCTCTTCGGGTTCCACTAGCCACGAGCCACTAACCACCTCAATATCCAGCCTACAACAATCCCCAGTCCTCCAAAGCGAACGGCTTGCCAGAAAGGTTCTTTCAAACTTCCCCAAGTGAATAACTGGCTTTCTAAGTTTAGTTCTATGGCTTCTAGCTGTTCTTGGATTTGTTTTAACTCTGCCTTTAACCCAGGTGAGCGATTTCTAGATAGTTCTGTTTTTACCTGTTTTAAGCGTTTCTGGAGTTCTGCTTGTCGCTGCTGATCTTGTCTTACTTGGGCGTAGCGTTCTTTTAGGGCAATAAGCGATCGCTCGGTGTCCAAAAGCGATCGCATCAATTCATCTTCTGATTGTAAATCGGATTTGGATGGCTCTTGAGGCGACTGCATTTATGCTTGTTAGAGTAGTAATAAAAACTAATATGCCTGACTCTATGATCCAGCCTACCCAGTTTGACACAAAATCTAATCTAACCAACCTCAGCAGCTTGGAATTAGCCCAAGCACTGATGGAAAGACTCAGTATCTCACCCAACGACTGGCATAAGTTAAAATCTAACCGCAAAGTTCGTGCAGGGGAGCAAGCTGCTGCTGCTATTGTTTTTCTCCTCAAGGATCAGCCAGAAGAAGCCCTTCAAAGACTCCAACAGGCTAGTGGCTGGTTAGATCGTTCTATTTCTGCACCACCTTGCCCCACTCACGGGAATAAGAGGGGTTAGGGGCTAGAGGCTAGGGGCTAGGGAAGGACAAGGAGACAAGGGGACAAGGAGACAAGGGGAGAATTGTTAATTCCTACTTTATCCTTTTTGCCTTTTCCCTTTTCCCTTCAACCTTTATCCTTTATACTTCACACTTCATACTTCTAGTTAAGTAGGGGGAGGCGGAAGCGGTGATTTATTTGTTTGCCTAGCTTGAGTTCTGTACCTTCTGAATTCCAGTGTACGTGGTCGAAAATTTTGTACAAAATGCACATACCACGACCGCTTTCTGCTTCTTCCATTGGCAAATAATCATTTGGATCAGTGTGGCATTCACATGATGAATGATTAAAGCCGTGTCCCTGGTCTGAAATTATCCACCAGTAGTGGTCATCTGCCCAGGAGAAGCGCACTATAACAATTTTACTTGGATCTAACTTGTTCCCATGCTTAGCAGCATTTACTAATGCCTCTTGCAGACCCAGTCGCAGTTCTGGCTGCCATTTATACGGCACTTCTGCTAAAAGTAAATCTAAAATGGGACAAAGATATAGAGTAGAGGCAAAGCTAATTGTACCCCAATTACGTCCAACCGGACGTGGTGAGATAGTAATCACTACAAAAGACCCCGTAGCTTTCACCTATAAAGACGTGCATTTGTTCAGGATGAGCCTAAAATCTAACAGATCTTAGCCAAATATTATGTGTTATTTGAGCTTGCATCTGTCAGCAATTTGTGCATTAGGAGTTATGCTACTGCGATGCAACTGAATAGTTATAGCCAAAACCTTTCGCAGTCATCCCATTCGGGCAATCAGCTAATTGAACCGATCTAATAATCTTCAAGAGCATAGAGCCTCTAGGGTATCTGCCAACCTGTAACATAAACAGTCAAATTAGATTATTTGACTGAATTTATTCATTTGAATTTTATTTATCTAGCTAGAAATTGACAGCTGCCTCTTAAACAATATTAGCATCTCCTGCCCATTCCTACCCTAATTCCATATATTTATAGTATTTATACTTATATAATTGATAATTGGTAATTGGTAGTTGGTAGTTGGGGAAAGGGAAAAGGGAAAAGGGAAAAGGGAAAAGGTGAAAGGGTAATTCATAATTGCTCCCCCATCTCCCCCAGATCTCTTCTAGTCTCTAGCCTCTAGCCCCTAGCCCCTAGCCCCTCCAAAAAAGCAGCACACTCTACATGAGATGTTTGAGGAAAAAAGTCTGCTGGTTGTACTCTGGATAAATAATATTTCCCTGTCTGACAAAGGAGTTTGAGATCACGGGCGAGAGTGGCTACTTTACAGCTAACGTAGACGATGCGTTGGGGTGAAGATTTCAGTAGACTATCGATGACAGTGCGATCGCATCCAGAGCGCGGTGGATCGAGCAGTACAATATCTGGCACAATCCCTAACCCAGGTAGCAGTTTTTCAACTTGTCCGGCTTGAAATGTGGCATTAGTAATACCATTAAGCTGAGCATTGATTTGGGCTTGCTCTACTGCTGCTGTTTGCTCCTCTATACCAATTGCTTGTCGTACTTGCTGCGCTAGTGGCAAGGTTAATGTCCCAATGCCACAATATGCATCAACTAAGATTTCATCACCTTGCAAATTTAGTTGCTGTCGAATTACTTGTAACAATGCTTCGGCTGACTCGGTATAAACTTGGAAAAAAGTATCAGGACGTACTTGAAAAGTGAGTCCTGCAAACTGTTCTAGCAAGTAAGGCTTTCCTGCTATAGGGCGAGTTTGAGTGCCAAAAATCACATTTGTGCGCTCTTTGTTGCGATTGAGAGACACGCCTACTAGCCCAGGATAGCGTTTTAACCACTCGTCGGCTTGTTGCTCAATTCCTGGTAAGTGCCAATCTTTCACTACCAAAGTCAGCAGCATTTCTCCCGTCCGACGACCGATTCGTAGCGCTAAATGACGCACAAGTCCTTTATGATGGCGTTCATCATACACTTGCCATTGGCGTTGTTGGATGTCTTGCTTGACAGAGGCTAAAAGTGGATTTAAGCGCGAATCTTGCACGGGGCATTGATTTAGGTTGATCAGCAGGTGGCTACCTTTTTGGTAGTAACCAGCTTGTACCAAACCAGTGGCTGATTTACCTAGAGGATAGGTGGCTTTGTTGCGATATCCTAAAGCAGCCCACGCAGCTAAAACTGGATCAACTGGGGGGTTAGTAAATCCTCCGATGCGTTCTAGGGCTTGGATAACTTGGGTTCGTTTTGCTTGTAGTTGGTAATCATAATTGATATGCTGCCACTGACAACCGCCACACTTATCAGCAACAATGCAGCCAGAGCGGATGCGGTGGGGAGATGGTTCTAGTAATTGGTAGAGTTTACCATGAGCGTAGTTCGGTTTTACTCGTACAAGTCGGACTAAAACGCGATCGCCTGGTACAGTATCAGGTACAAACACTACTCGTCCATTGATGCGCCCTACTCCATCACCAGTATCGTTCAAATCGGCGATCCCTACCTCAACAATTTCACCTTGTTGCCAAGAGTCGGATGAGCGATCGCTATTTTCAGTATCAGTATTAAAATTAGGCAACTTGGTAACAGACACAACTTGTGATCTCCCTTTCTTTGTGTGTCCAAGAATCGTTAAACTACATAGTGATATTGATATTCTGACTCATCCCCATAATCATGAGTGTAGTTAGCCAAGTTATTCTCCAAGCCGACGACGAGCTTCGTTACCCTAGCACGGGCGAACTCGAAAACATTAAAAACTTTTTGCAAACAGGCACACAGCGGATGCGAATCGCCGCTACCCTAGCCGAAAACGAGAAAAAGATTGTTCAGCAAGCCAGTAAACAGCTGTGGCAAAAACGCCCAGACTTTATCGCCCCAGGTGGAAACGCCTACGGTGAACGCCAACGGGCGCTATGTCTGCGCGACTATGGCTGGTATTTGCGCTTAATTACCTACGGGGTACTAGCTGGAGACAAAGAACCAATTGAAAAGATTGGTTTAATTGGGGTACGGGAAATGTACAATTCGCTGGGCGTTCCCGTTCCTGGTATGGTTGAATCGATTCGTTGCCTCAAAGCAGCTGCGCTTGGTTTACTAAGTGCGGAAGATGCAGCCGAAGCAGCGCCATACTTCGATTACATTATTCAGGAAATGTCCTAACGCAACTGATTTTAATTAAGAAATATTTCAAATATTTCTTCTTGACTTCCCCACGTTTGGTAGTGACGAAGGCAGGTTTATGTCGAGTTGCTAGCAAGCAGTGGGGAAATTTTGTTTTGCTACTGGTTTTGCAGTCGTGCTAACTGTAACCTCAAAATTTCTATATCTCCTGGTGGAGCTGTAACTGTATTAGGATCGTTTTTAATCCTCAAAAAATGTTCTTGTAAAGAGGCTTTGCGAACATCTTCATATTCTTGTCCTGTGTGTTCTAAAGCAAAATCAATCAACTCGTCGTTTGTCATCTGCTGAAGTTGATCCTTGAAATTTTCAGACATATTTTCTGCCTCTAAGTCCAATTAAAAAAGTAAGGAGGGCATGGGTGGCATACAACTTAATTTAACGAACCGCCAAGACGCAAAGGACGCGAAGGAAAAAGATAAGAAAAAGTAGGGTGGGCATTGCCCACCTACAACATTTAAGGCTTACTGCGATCGTCACAGACAACCTTAAAACTTTAACTAGCAAATGCTGACTTTAAAAGCATTTTCAGTTTAATAATAAAGCTCACAAATAGTAAAATAATTTCACAGTAGTTAATATGGCAACTCCTTTAGACTCTTTATTACCCCCATTGCGGTTAATTACTTTTCCTGTTAGTCACTATTGTGAAAAAGCACGGTGGGCGTTGAATAGGCTGAACATTCCCTACGTTGAAGAACGTCACGCACCGCTATTTCATCACTTGGCAACAAGTCGTGTAGGTGGAAAGTCTGTGCCAGTCTTGATTGCTGGAACGCAGGCTTTTACCGATTCTACAGATATTATGAAATATCTGGATCTGATCGCCCCTGAGAATGCCAAGTTGTACCCTTTATATCCAGATTTGCGGGGGCAAGTTGAGGAATTGGAAGCACTATTCAACACTGGGCTTGGAACTGCAACGCGGGTTTGGGCATATTCCTACGAATTTAGAACAATTACCACCGAAAATGTTTGAGGAAGTTTGTGCGTTTCGAGAGATGCCAGCAGGAGCATTTGCGCTACGATTATGGCGCGATCGTGTAGCTAAATAAATTATAAACGGAGCAATGTTTTATTTATACAGCAACGCTACAGTTGATAATTAAATAAAAGGCGTAAGTTTTAACTTTTCAGGCATTGTTAATGGTTGATTCTATGATTAGTACATCAAGTCCAGCCGAACAAAGAGTATTACTAAAAAACATCAGTTGGCAACTGTTTGAAAGCTTGTTGCAGGAAATGGGAGAACAGCGTTCTACCCGACTGGCTTATCACAAGGGAAAACTAGAGTTAATGACACCACTTTGGGAGCATGAAAATCGTAACAGAGTAATAGACCGCTTAATTTCAACTTTGATAGAAGAACTAAACCTTGAATATAGTCCTGGTGGTTCCTTCACTTTGAAACGTCGAGAAATGTCTGCTGGTAAAGAACCAGATTCATGCTATTACATACAAAATGAAGCATGGGTAAGAGGCAAAAAAGAAATAGATTTAACTCAAGTTCCACCGCCAGATTTAGCCCTTGAAATTGATATTACTAGCAGTTCTTTAAATCAATTGAGTATCTATTCAGATTTAGGTGTGCCTGAAGTATGGAGATACAACGGTAGTAGATTGCAAATCTATCAACTTCAAAATGGAGAATATGTAGAATGCGGCTTTTCCCCTACTTTCCCCTTACTCCCAGCGACCGCTGTTGAAGAATTTTTAGAGCAATGTCAAACCTTGGGTGTAACTCAAGCGGTGCGTCAATTTCGCCAATGGATAAGAAATCAGCTACAAAATACCGAAAGCGGACAATGATTTAGCTAAAATAAGGGTTTGTCCTATTTGTCCCATGCTCCTATGTCTGTCACCTCAGAATCTCCTTTTTCCGCTGACGAAATTGCTGCTGAGGGTTTGAAGCCTGAAGAATATGAAGAAATAGTTCGCAGACTAGGGCGACACCCGAATAAAGCCGAATTGGGAATGTTTGGGGTAATGTGGTCTGAGCATTGCTGTTATAAGAATTCACGACCGCTACTGAAGCAATTTCCGACACAAGGCGATCGCATTCTTGTCGGACCAGGAGAAAATGCAGGTGTAGTAGACTTAGGCGACGGACTACGACTAGCATTCAAAATTGAATCCCACAACCACCCTTCAGCAGTCGAACCGTTTCAAGGAGCCGCCACAGGAGTGGGAGGCATTTTACGAGATATTTTCACAATGGGGGCGCGTCCCATTGCCCTATTAAACTCCCTGCGTTTCGGTTCCCTCGAAGATGCAAGAACAAAACGCCTGTTTAACGGTGTAGTATCGGGAATCAGCCACTACGGGAATTGTGTTGGAGTACCCACAGTCGGCGGCGAAGTTTACTTTGATCCAGCTTACTCCGGTAATCCCCTAGTAAATGTCATGGCATTGGGATTAATGGAAACGCCAGAAATTGTTAAATCTGGAGCAGCTGGTATTGGAAACCCAGTACTTTATGTCGGTTCCACTACGGGACGGGATGGTATGGGTGGTGCTAGTTTTGCCAGTGCAGAACTGAGTGAACAGTCGGAACAAGACCGCCCAGCCGTTCAGGTAGGCGACCCATTTTTAGAAAAGTCTTTAATTGAAGCTTGCCTAGAAGCGTTTAAAACTGGTGCAGTAGTGGCGGCGCAGGATATGGGAGCAGCTGGCATTACCTGTTCTACATCCGAGATGGCGGCTAAAGGCGGCGTTGGAATTGAATTGGATTTAGATAAAATTCCAGTGCGAGAAAGTGGGATGGTTCCCTATGAGTATCTGCTGTCTGAATCTCAAGAGCGAATGCTATTTGTTGCTCACAAGGGTAGGGAGCAAGAGTTAATCGATATTTTCCATCGCTGGGGACTTCAGGCGGTAGTTGCAGGAACAGTTATTGCCGAGCCAATTGTCAGAATTCTGTTTCGAGGTGAGGTAGCAGCGTTCATTCCAGCTACAGCATTGGCAGAAAATACACCAATATATCACCGAGAATTACCCAGCCAACCCCCAGAATATGCCAGATTCGCTTGGGAGTGGACACCTGAATCTCTTCCTCCCTGCACAATTTCTGGAATAGAAATTTCTGGTAATTTTCGCAGTTGGAATGATATTTTGCTGACTTTGCTAGATACTCCTACTATTGCCTCTAAACGCTGGGTTTATCGTCAATACGATCATCAGGTACAAAATAATACTGTAATACTTCCAGGCGGGGCAGATGCAGCTGTTATCAGGTTACGTCCGGTTGAAGGAGTCAGGAGTCAGGAGTCAGGAGTCAGGAGTCAAGAAGAAGCCCCCAATCCAAAATCCAAAATCCAAAATCCAAAATCGGCAGTTGCAGCGACAGTAGATTGTAATCCCCGTTATGTTTATCTTGATCCTTATGAAGGAGCTAAGGCAGTAGTAGCAGAAGCTGCTCGTAATCTTAGCTGTGTAGGGGCAGAAGCGATCGCAGTTACTGATAACCTAAATTTTGGTAGTCCAGAAAAACCGATTGGCTATTGGCAACTAGCAGAAGCTTGTCGAGGCATAGCAGAAGCTTGTCGAGAATTGAAAACTCCAGTCACAGGCGGCAATGTCTCGCTTTACAATGAAACTCTCGACTCCCAAGGAAATCCTCAGCCAATATATCCCACCCCAGTAGTAGGAATGGTGGGGTTGATACCAGATATAACTAAAATTTGTAGTCAAGGTTGGCAAGCCGAAGGAGATATCATTTACCTTCTTGGATTACCTCTTCAAAAACCTTCTTCGCGCCTTAGCGGCTTTGCGCGAACAAAATCCCAAATTGAACTGGGAGCATCGGAATATTTAGCCACAATTCACGCTACCGTCGCAGGTAAACCACCCCTCGTTGATTTTGACTTGGAACGTCGCGTCGGGGCTGCTTGTCGTGAGGGAATTCGTCAAGGTTGGGTACGTTCAGCTCACGATTGTGCTGAAGGAGGATTAGCCATTGCTCTAGCTGAAGCTTGTATTAGCGGTCAAAGGGGCGCAGAAATTAACCTAGAATTAACCTCAAATGAATCAGAACAAAATACATACCGTTGGGATGAAGTCTTGTTTGGTGAAGGCGGAGCGAGAATACTAGTTTCTGTCAGTAGAGAAAATCAACAACTTTGGGAATCTTACTTAACTGGGCAGCGAGGAAATAACTGGCAAAAAATCGGTCAAGTTAGTAGTACCGATACATTTTTACGGGTTTTTACGGCTCTCGATCAACCGTTAATCGAAGTTACGATCAAACAGATGGGCGATCGCTTCTTCAATGCGATTGAAAAACGTCTCACTACGTCAGCCAGTATGCCAAATTAGGATCCCAGTAATTTTAAACCAAATTATTATCCAAAATCAATGCCCTTGGGAAGCATTATTAAGCTAATCTTGTTATGGGTAATAGTTAACTTTTTGTTAAGTATTAGTTAATGTTTCTGAATTGATTAGTTCAGATTATAGATCTCCCAGAATCAACACGCCGCTTAGGAGCAAAGCTGTAGCATGATTCCACACCAGCCGCCCACCGATAGTATGAATTATGAAGACAAAAAGATGAATGAAGAATTGATTCATAATTCATCCTTAATCCATGAGCCTTCTGATAAGCAAGAAGAAGCCTGTGGTGTTTTTGGTATCTATGCACCCCACGAGGACGTTGCTAAACTAACCTACTTTGGTTTGTACGCCCTGCAACACCGAGGGCAGGAGTCGGCTGGAATCGCCACATTTGAAGGTGAACAAGTGTATTTGCATAAAGAAATGGGGCTGGTGTCCCAAGTCTTTAATGAATCAATTTTGCAGCAGATGCCAGGTAGTATAGCCGTAGGTCATACTCGTTACTCGACTACTGGTTCTAGCCGTGTTGTGAATGCTCAGCCAGCAGTATTAGAAACTCGCTTAGGTTCTCTTGCGCTAGCACATAATGGTAATTTAGTCAATACTCCTCAATTACGCGAAGAGTTGCTAAAGCGCCAGTGTAACTTAATTACTACTACGGATTCAGAGTTAATCGCCTTTGGGATCGCCCTGGAAGTCAACGCAGGGAAAGAATGGTTAGATGGAGCGATCGCCGCCTTGCAGCAGTGCCAGGGAGCCTTTAGTTTAGTAATTGGGACACCAGGGGGAATCATGGGCGCTCGCGATCCGAACGGCATCCGTCCCTTGGTAATTGGTACTTTGGGCAGCAATCCCTATCGTTACGTTCTTGCCTCGGAAACTTGTGGATTAGATATTATTGGTGCAGAATACCTACGAGATGTAGAACCTGGCGAGTTAGTTTGGATTACCGAAGAAGGATTAGCCTCTTATCATTGGGCGCAAAAACCCCAGCGCAAGCTGTGTATCTTTGAAATGATTTACTTTGCCCGTCCAGATAGCACCATGAATAGTGAGAGTTTGTACAGCTATCGATTACAGCTAGGAAGACAACTGGCAGAAGAATCTTTCATAGAAGCCGACATGGTAATGGGTGTGCCTGATTCTGGTGTGCCAGCTGCTATCGGCTTTTCTCAAGCTTCGGGTATTCCCTATGCAGAAGGGCTAATTAAAAATCGCTACGTAGGACGAACCTTCATTCAACCGACTCAAACTATGCGTGAGTCGGGCATCCGCATGAAACTCAACCCGCTCAAAGATGTGTTAGCTGGCAAACGAGTCGTAATTGTAGATGACTCAATTGTACGCGGAACAACCAGCCGCAAACTAGTCAAGATGCTGCGAGATGCAGGCGCACTTGAGGTGCATATGCGGATTTCTTCTCCGCCAGTTACTCACCCCTGCTTTTATGGTATCGATACTGACAGCCAAGATCAGCTAATCGCCGCTACAAAGTCAGTCGAAGAGATTGCCCGACAAATAGAGGTAGACTCTCTTGCCTATCTCAGTTTGGATGGAATGCTCAAAGCTACGAAAGAAGATCCTAACACTTTCTGTTCTGCTTGTTTCACAGGTGATTATCCCATCGCCATTCCTGAAAATGTCAAACGCTCTAAGCTGATTTTAGAGCGATCGCCCGTTTAATATCCACTTACCGCCGTAGCCCAGCCCCGCTATGGTGGTAGGACTGACGCTAACAGCAATAACTCATTGGTTGCTAGTGTAACGAGTGCATTACAACCGATGCTTAAACCAACCGTCCTCAAGCACTTTGCCCCAGCGGCTGCGGATAACTATGCCCTAAAATTAAGAAAATCTGTGGCTATGTGGCGAATATGGATAGAATCTCGGTCAACCCTCAAACTCACTTTGGTAAGCCTTGCATAGTCGGTACGCGCATCACTGTGCAGAGCGTTCTTGAATTGCTCAACGAAGGGCTTTCCTTTGAAGAAATTATCAAAAGACTATTATCCCGACCTTCAAGTTGAGGATATTCGTGCTTGTCTGCGGTACGCCATTGCGCTGGTGGCGGCTGAGGACATTCGCCTTGTATGCGCGACATCGTGAGATTCGTTACTTGACCAAGATGTTTTCGCTTTGACGGCAAGATTTTTGGTAGATGCCGAACATGATGTGATTCTTGTTGCTCAGATTGGTCTTTCGCAAGCAAGTGATGAAGAAATTCTTAGGACACACGAACAGCAACGTATTCTTGTGACGCGAGACAGGGACTACGGAAATCTTGTTTTTGTTAGATTCACATATTGCACCAGTTTCAATAACCGCCCCTTACTTCTTTTTTGGGCTAATAGCTCAAGTCCATTGAAATGGACTGCAACCCAATGTTAGTCTTCTTAAGAAGACTTTGGCTTGAGAGCCTGCTAATTAATTAGCAGGCGGACTATGGGGTAGGTGCAAGATCTAAGTTAGAGCAATTGGAACTGGTATTATTTACCTTCGAGTCCTGCCAAGCACTGCGAATGGAGTTCACACCGAACTAGCACGAATTTTACAAACCTACTCTGAAGTGGAATTAACAGGAGCATTTGTGGTTGTAGAACCAGATGGACATAGGTTTAGAAAACTATTTTTATAGAACCTGCGCTAAATTCGGCAGTGCAACTAGTTATTAGGCTGCCCTACTCTACCTGCTGTGACAAGACGTGTTGGCGGTATCTAGCTGCCATTTCTTCCGCTTTTTCATAAACCTTCAACGGCTCTTTGAGCATATCACCACCTGGTTCAGGCTCTAGATCGCTAGTTGAGAGTAAAACTCGCCCTTTTTCAACATCCATCCACACAATCATTGCTCTCACCCAGTCGTTGCACTTAAAAACTCGTTGTGGATGTTCAACAGGCAGTTGAGAAATTGTAGAGATGTGCAGTAGGGCATGATAACCCCCAATATCGACAAATAACCCCATACGGTTTAACACGTCGTACAGTGCCATCGACTATTTGACCAAGCTTGAGCGTTTTGAGTCTAACTTTGGCTTGAGTCCGACGGCGGTTTTGGTCATCTCGGCTTTGCTTACCTAATCCATACTCTGTTTCTAACGTAGCCCGTCGTTCTTGATACCAGCTTGGATTGACTTCACCCAAAGCAATATCGATAGGTAGCGTTTTGTCCATATCGGTAAGTACTTGTGCTTGGGTTGTTTGACCTGTAGCACACAACGTTGCAATCTCTAACAGAGTGTCTTGCAAGATGACCAACATTTGTTGTTCTTGCCTTAGTTGCTTCCAGACAGTTTCAAGTCCAGTTTTGGCAACCCTACCATGCCCTCCTTTGTACATTGCTAAATGCTTTTGCCAATTATGGCTAGGAATATGAGGTAGTTTAAACAATGCTTCCCAATCTGTATTGCTCAGGTTATCAAGGTATGACCAGTCTGATGGGTGATAGTCATGCTTGATAAATTCAACAATTCCATCATGAAACGCCTTGAGTAATTGATGACGCTCAACTTGTGTATTCAGACGTGTTGTGGTGTCTTTGCCGCACATCCAAGGCTCAAGACGAAACAGTATAAACTCATCACTCGATTGTTCGGCAACAAGCTCTACTCCACGACCTTCCTCATCAATTATCATTGTTGCTGGTAATTGCAAGTCTCGAATCTGCCCAAGCCAGATATAAAGTTCTTTGTAAGGATCAAATACGCTCGATGTGTGAATTTGAGTACAGACGTGACTGCACTCTATGCTTATTGAAATCCATCCATGAGGAGATTGCTTAAAAGCAACTTTCATTATCCACAGCCTCCCTTAAAAAGGGGGATTGGGGGGATGTGGCGATCGCTCACAGACAACACCAACGATCGCACCCAGCTATCATCGATAATCCCAAAGTACCACCCTACTAACCACTTAGCGGTATAACTAGTTATAAATGAAATTTTCCCGTATATTCTGTCGATTAATCCAAAATCCAACAGTTTAACCCAACTGCGTGGAACCCAAATATTTCGTTAAATAAGGTGAAAATACTTCATAAATCAACGTTAGGGGTTTTCCATTATGCCAAAACAGGTAATGACGACCCCAAAAGGGACTTTTTTGATTAAAGCCTTTCTCTAAAGCTTCCGAGTAACCGTAGTGAATTCCCTGGACATCTCGATACAACTCGGTGCGTAGTTGAGTCAAACTAGCCCAAATCGGCATTGCTCGGTTCTGCAAATACTCATCTACATGACTAGCTTCCCACCAGGAAGTAGCATATAACAATCGCTGACCAGAGGCGGTACGCAGCCATACTTGTCGTCTTAATCTTGGTCCTGGTATAGCTTGAATAATATCAGGCGCTCCATCTAAGTCCATCCCCACAACGGACATATCGATTACATCTACTTCCGTCGGCTCACCTGTGAGCATTTGAACTTGTCGTGTCGGTGAGCCATCCCCTAAAAGTAGCATCTGCCAAAGGGGGGAAAGTTGAGTGTGAGGCAAGCCTTTTTGTACAATTTCCTCGCCTCCTTCCCAAATTGGTGTCAAGCGATGCCAAGCTGTTGGCAGTGTTAGTTTGTTTACTGATTCAAATTTTGTAGCCAATTTCTTTACAAATCTTTATGACTCTATTTCAAATCATAAACAATCACAGGGCAATTCGGAAGCCGGAAGTCAGAAGTCTCCAAGTCAGGAGTCAGGAGTATCCAAGTCAGAAGGCAGAAGTCAGGAGTCTCCAAGTCAGGAGTTGTGTAGTTCTCCCCTTTAGCCCCTTTAGCCCCTCTGCTCCCCACAGCGATCCCTGCTCTTTTCTAGCCCCTAGTCTCTAGCCCCTAGAATGCGGATGGCGAGACTCGAACTCGCAAGGGCATTGCCCACACGCCCCTCAAACGTGCGCGTATACCAATTCCGCCACATCCGCAACAATCGTAGATAACTAGTATAGCATATTCAAGGGAATAATTGGTAACTGGTAACTGGTAACTGGTAACTGGTAACTGGTAACTGGTAACTGGTAACTGTTTAAAAGCTCTATGCTACAGATGATATAGAAATCATTGCTGGAAGATGCGGTTTGATAAAATCTTGATTGCTAACCGAGGGGAAATCGCCCTCCGAATTCTTCGCACTTGTGAAGAAATGGGAATTGGTACTGTTGCGGTTCACTCTACAGTAGACCGCGATGCCCTGCACGTCCAATTGGCTGATGAGTCAGTTTGTATAGGTGAAGCTCCCAGTAGTAAAAGTTATCTAAATATTCCCAGGATTATTGCAGCTGCTTTGACAAGAAATGCTACAGCCATTCATCCTGGCTATGGCTTTTTGGCTGAAAATGCCAGATTTGCTGAAATCTGTGCCGATCACGAAATTGTATTTATTGGACCATCGCCAGAAGCAATTTTGGCAATGGGTGATAAATCAACTGCCAAGGAAACAATGATTAAGGCTGGAGTTCCCACTATCCCAGGTAGTGATGGATTGGTCAAAAACGAAAAAGAAGCGGCTGCGATCGCTCAAAAAATTGGCTATCCAGTCATGATTAAAGCTACAGCTGGCGGTGGCGGTAGGGGAATGCGGCTAGTACGAGACGAAAAAGACTTAGTGAAGTTATTTTTAGCAGCTCAGGGAGAAGCAGAAGCCGCCTTTGGAAATCCAGGGCTTTATTTAGAGAAGTTTATCGAACGTCCTCGCCATATTGAATTTCAAATTCTAGCTGATAGTTATGGTAATGTAGTTCACCTGGGTGAGCGCGACTGCTCGATTCAGCGTCGCCACCAAAAACTATTAGAAGAAGCTCCAAGTCCAGCTTTAACCCCAGAACTACGAGAAAAAATGGGAGCTGCTGCCATAGTGGCTGCCAAGTCGATTAACTATGTGGGAGCAGGCACAGTTGAGTTTTTACTTTCTCAAACTGGTGAGTTTTACTTTATGGAAATGAACACTCGGATTCAAGTTGAACATCCAGTTACAGAAATGATTACTGGGCTAGATTTAATTGCCGAACAAATCCGAGTAGCTGAGGGAGAAAAACTTTCACTTACCCAAGACACGGTAAATCTACGAGGTCATGCGATCGAATGCCGGATCAACGCCGAAGATCCAGACCGCGACTTCCGTCCGGCTCCTGGGCGAATAAGCGGTTATCTACCGCCTGGAGGTCCTGGGGTGCGGATAGATTCTCATGTTTATACTGATTATCAAATTCCTCCCTACTACGATTCCCTAATTGGTAAGTTAATTGTCTGGGGACCAGACCGCCCAACCGCAATTAAACGGATGAAAAGGGCATTGCGGGAATGTGCGCTCACAGGCTTACCGACTACAATCAGCTTTCATCAAAAGATTCTGGAAACACCAGAGTTTTTGCAAGGTGAGGTTTACACAAACTTTGTTGAACAAGTGATGATGCCAAAAAAGGGAGTAGGGAGTAGGGAGTAGGGGAAAAAGGTATTGCGGGAAAGGTTAAAATTTCACACTTCATCCTTTATCCTTCATCCTCGCCTTCGGCAACTAAGCGAACATACTTCACACTTCATCCTACCCTTGGGGAACGCTCCCTTGTACATCCTTTATCCTTCATCCTTTCTTTATCATTGCAAAAGCATGGTCAGCAGTCCTTGCTGACCTAGTAAAATCTCTCGCATTAGACTAAAAATACCGATCCAAAGGACGGGGGTGATGTCCACGCCGCCTATGGGTGGTACTAGCTTCCGCAAAGGTACTAAAAAAGGTTCAGTGGGCAGGGCAACTAAATTGAAGGGAAAGCGATTGAGATCGGTTTGAGGATACCAGCTAATTATGATCCGAAAAATAAGCAAAAGTATCATCAGGCTGAGGAAAATACCCAAAACCCAACTAGCAAGGGTAATAGTAGTCATAGATTGTCACTTTTAGCGTTTAGCATTTAGGGTTTAGCTTTTAGCGATTAGCTTTTAGCGCTTAGCTTTTGGCTTTTAGCTTGTAGCAATACAACTGATGCGCCCCTTTACAAAGATAACCATTGCTAGAAACTGTAGAGGAGAGCAACCGCACAGAGGCTAACCACTAACAGCTAATACCTAACAGCGCGCCAGCTAACCACTAACTCGATTTTGCCACTAAAATCTAGGGATAGTAATGGAGCAATTAGATTATAGGTAGTTTGAAACAATGCGCCGTTCAGCCTCCTGGCAACGTTTGATTATTTTTGGTCTGAGCGGTCCAATTATTGCTCTGAATCTTTGGCTGCTTTCCTTTGCTTTTCACTCTTTTGAGCATTTAATCACCGTACTGACGGTAGCAGCAATTTTGGCTTTTTTGCTGAACTACCCAGTGCGGTTTTTCGAGCGCTCTGGCATCACACGCTCTCAGGCTGTGATTATTGTTTTACTTGTGAGTGTGACGCTGTTGGTCTTGGTTGGTGTCACACTAGTGCCACTGGTGGTTGACCAAACAAATCAACTTTTACAGGGAATACCCCTGTGGTTAGAGAATATTCAAGAAAGATTGGGGCAGTTTGATAACTGGGCAAGGGCTAGACGGCTACCACTCGATCTTAGGGGTTTTAGTAGTCGAATCAATGCAAATATTGAAAGCTCTTTGCAAGGGATAGCGGGGCAAGCTGTAGGATTGGCATTGGGAACGCTGTCGGGGTTAATTGAGTCTGTTTTAGTGATTGTGCTGGCGTTTTATATGCTGTTGTATGGCGATCGCCTCTGGCAAGGTATAATCAATCTCTTACCGCCCCAAATTGGACTACCGCTGAGCGCATCCTTGCGGCTTAATTTTCAAAACTTTTTCCTGACTCAATTGTTGCTGGGGTTATTCATGTTTGGGACTTTAACCCCAATTTTTGTCATCCTGAAGGTTCCATTTGCCCTACTGTTTGCCCTACTGATTGGAGCAGCAGAACTCATTCCCTTCATTGGAGCCAGTCTAGGCATTGCTACAGTAACTATCTTGGTACTATTTCAAAATTGGTGGTTAGCCCTTCAGGTAGCGATCGCCGCCATCTTCATGCAGCAGATTAAAGACAATGTGCTGGCTCCCAGATTAATGGGCAGTTTCACTGGGCTAAATCCGATCTGGATCTTCATTGCCTTATTGCTGGGAGCGCAAATTGCTGGTTTTTTGGGTGTTCTTGTCTCTGTGCCGATCGCCGGAACCATCAAAAGCACCATCGATGCAATCCGCCAGATGAAGCAACCAACTGTTATGTCAAATATAACTGTTGGGCAAGAATCAAAATCCAGCCAAGAGAAAGGAACTGGGGGCTAGAAGAGGGCTTCAGGGGCAGGGGGAACTCGCTCTTCACTCGCGTAGTGGGGATTAGGGGCAAGGGGGGCTTCGGGTTCACTCGCGTAGTGGGGTTGGGGGGAAGAGGGGGGCAGGGGGGAAATGAGGAATTACTATTCTGACTTCTGACTTCTGACTCCTCACCTCCTGAGTTGGAGACTTTCTTGACAGATTGTACATATTAAGCATTTTGAATTATCATTGCTAATTTAAAATTTCAGCTTCAAAATCTCTTGGGAAGGGCTAGGGGCGATCGAAGAGGGGGAGAGGGGGTGAATCATTAATTACGAATTACCTTTTCCCTTTACCCTTTTCTTTTAACTGGTAACTGGTAACTGGTAACTGATTAACCTTTCTTAAGATATTTTTAGTTGAAAAGCGAGTAGAATGGACGCTGCTAAAATTTTTGAAGGAATCGCACTGTTAATCGAGCTAGCACAAAGGGGAGAAATTGATCCTTGGGATGTGCAAGTAATCGAGGTGATCGATCGCTACCTAAGTGAAATTATTTCAGCTCACGAGATCGCCCCAAGTTCGAGTGAAGCAGATTTGTCTCAATCTGGACAAGCTTTTTTGTTGGCATCACTGCTAGTACTATTCAAAGCCAACACCCTAACTGAACTAGCTTCCCCGCCAGAGGAACAAGAACTATCACAAGATGATTTCCTACCATTGGGTGAAGACGAGGTAGGAACTTCTAGACGGCTTCCCCTAGAGCAACAGTTAAGTCGCCGCCCTTGTGCTTTACCGCCCCAAAAACGCATGGTTACGCTGGGGGAGTTAATAGACCAGTTACAGTTAATAGCAACTGGGCTACAATCTCAAGAAAAACTGGCGACGAAAACCACACGTAACCGTCGCTTGGGAACTCAGCCTGGTACAAGCACTAATCGCTCACCTTTAGAACTGGCTCACCAAGAAAATCTTACCTCTGTGGCTAGGGAACTAGAGCAGTTCTTAGATCGTTACTCGCGGCTTTTGGCATCCGAACATAATTGGCTGAATTTGTCAGAACTAGTAGAGTTATGGACTCATACCAAGCAAACAGCATTAATGGCTGCTGCCCAACACGGTAAGCAAGATATGTGTGAATCCGAGTGTTTAACGCCTCCCCAACGCCATGAACGAGTCAGTATTTTTTGGGCGTTACTACTGCTATCTGCTCAATCCAAAGTAGAGTTATCGCAAGAGGAGTTTTACCAGGAAATTAAAATTCGAGCGCTGTTTGACTCAAAACAAGAGGCGATCGCGCTTTAATGAAACAGGGCAAAGGTATGCTCTTGTTAGTTTTTAGACATTACTTTTGCCAAAATTATATTAGTTACACCGTAGCCCTTTAGTTACTCAGATTCCGTAGTTTCCAAGATGACTGTTGCGCTTAATTGATCGATGATGAGGTGTTAACTAACTTAATTGCGGCTGTCTGTTGCTGGAGAGTAAATTTTACATGAAGCGATTAAAGTTACCACAAGTGAGGAGTAAATTCTGATGAAAGCCATGATTCTAGCAGCAGGTAAGGGTACTAGAGTACGTCCCATTACCTACACAATTCCCAAACCGCTGATTCCTATCCTGCAAAAGCCAGTGATGGAGTTTCTCTTGGAACTGTTACGTCAGCACGGTTTTAACGAAATTATGGTCAACGTTAGCCATTTAGCTAATGAAATAGAAAACTATTTCCGCGACGGGCAACGGTTTGGCGTACAGATTGCCTATTCATTTGAAGGTCGAATTGTTGATGGGGTTCTAGTTGGGGAAGCAATTGGCTCTGCTGGTGGAATGCGGCGAATACAGGACTTCTCACCATTTTTTGACGATACCTTTGTGGTATTGTGCGGTGATGCTTTGATTGACTTGGATTTATCCGCAGCAGTGAAGTGGCATAAAGCCAAAGGCTCCATCGCCACTGTAATTATGAAATCTGTCCCTCGTGAAGAAGTATCCAGCTACGGGATTGTAGTTACCGATGAGTCTGGTAGGGTGAAAGCCTTTCAAGAAAAACCAGCAGTTGACGAGGCTCTTAGCACTAACATCAGCACTGGTATTTATATTTTTGAGCCAGAAGTATTGAAATATATCCCCTCCGGTCAAAATTTCGATATTGGCGCTCAGTTGTTCCCCTTGTTGGTAGAAATGAATGCGCCCTTTCATGGACTAGTAATGGACTTTGAATGGGTAGATATTGGTAAAGTTCCAGACTACTGGCAGGCAATTCGGGGCGTACTCAATGGCGAAATTAAAAATGTGAAAATTCCCGGTCATGAAGTACGCCCAGGTATCTACACTGGGCTGAATGTTGCTGTGAACTGGGACAAGGTAGACATCACAGGTCCTGTCTACATTGGGGGAATGACGCGAATTGAAGACGGAGCCAAAATTATTGGACCTGCAATGATTGGTCACAATTGCTACATCTGTGGGGGTGCAACTGTTGATAATAGCGTCATTTTTGAATACTCTCGCCTCGGACCTGGATTAAGTCTGGTAGACAAGCTAGTTTATGGACGCTATTGCGTAGATAAGACTGGAGCAATGATCGATGTCAAAGCAGCTGCTTTGGATTGGCTAATTACTGACACTCGTCAGGTAATCCCATCCCAACCAACGCTCGAACGGCAAGCGATCGCTGAATTGTTGGGATTAGAGGCAAGTTAGGGGTGAGGGGCGAGGGGCTAGAAGAAAGCAGGCAATCGCTGTGGGGAGCAGGGGAAGCAGGGGGGGAAATTCCCTTTTCCCTTTTCCCTTTTCCCTTTTCCCTTTTTCTAGCCCCTAGCCCCTAGTCTCTTTACGAAGACAAATAAGTATACCGACTCAGGCTTTGCTCATAGGTTTGTAGTAGGCGCTGAGATTCTTGCAAGGTGATTTGCTTTTCTAGCAAAGCTTGCTCGGTGCGTCGGCGGATGCTCTCAATCAAATCCTCAGCGTCGTACTGCACATAACCCAAAACTTCTGTCATGGTGTCACCTTTGACGACGTGTTCAATTTGGTAGCCCTTGGGTGTTAACTGGATGTGAACCGCGTTTGTGTCACCAAACAAATTGTGTAAATTGCCCATAATCTCCTGGTAAGCTCCATTTAGAAACATTCCCAGGTAATATGGTTCTCCAGGCTTGTAAGGATGTAGCTCTAAGACCGATTTCACATCTCGCAGGTCGATAAAGCGGTCAATTTTGCCATCACTATCACAAGTTAGATCTGCCAAAATCCCTCTACGGGTAGGTTCTTCGTTTAGCCGATGAATCGGCATAATCGGAAATAGCTGGTCAATTGCCCAGCAATCAGGAGCAGATTGGAAGACAGAGAGATTGACATAGTAAATCGAAGCCATGATCTTTTCTAAGTCTTCAAAGTCATCGGGAACATACTCCTGCTGGCGCGTAATTGCCATGATTTTCTCACAACAAGCCCAGTAGATGCGCTCGACTCTGGCTCGTTCGGTAAGGCGCATAATTCCTAAGTTGAAGCGACTAATTGCCTCATCTTTGAATTGAACAGCATCGTGATAAGCTTCTTGGTAATTATCCCCACTTATTGACTGGTAAGTTTCCCACAGATGATGAACAATTGGTGCTTCTTGCTCTTGCGGGGGTTCTGGCGCTCCTGTGGGAGCATCACAGGTGCTAACCACGTCAAAAATTAGGACGGATTGATGAGAAGCGATCGCCCTCCCACTTTCACTAATCAATGTGGGTACTGGGACTTGCCGTTCAGCACAGGCGTATTTCAACTCTGCCACGATGTCGTTGGCATAGTTTTGCATATTGTAATTTTTTGAGGCATAGAAGTTGGTTTGCGAACCGTCGTAGTCAACTCCCAAGCCACCACCCACATCCAAATATTTCATGTTAGCTCCCAGCATGGCTAACTCTACATAGATCCGGCTGGCTTCTTGGATGGCATCTTTGATTACATTGATAGCAGAAATTTGCGAACCGATGTGAAAGTGCAACAATTGCAATGAACCAAGCAGATTGGCTGCTTTTAACTTATCAACTGCTTGGATGATTTCTGGAATTGTCAAACCAAATTTAGCGCGATCGCCGCTTGAAGTTCCCCACCGTCCCATTCCTTGGGTACTTAGCTTTGCCCGCACTCCTAAAATCGGTTGAATTCCCAAGCTGCGGCTAGCTTCGATTACTAGATCAACTTCTTCAACTTGCTCTAGAACAATGATCGGTGTTTGCCCTAGTCGAGTTGCCAACATCGCCGTTTCGATGTATTCTTTGTCTTTGTAGCCGTTGCAAATCAAAAGCGCTCCTGGTGTATCCAACAGAGCCAGGGCAATCATCAATTCTGGTTTAGAACCAGCTTCTAAGCCAAACTGATGGGGTTTACCAAATCGTACCAAGTCTTCAATCAGGTGACGTTGCTGGTTGCACTTAACGGGAAATACGCCTCGGTAAACGCCTGGGTAGTTGTATCGTGCGATCGCTTTGGCAAAACAAGCATTCAAGCGCTCGATTCGATCTTCCAAAATATCAGAAAAGCGAATGAGTATTGGTAGCCCTAGATTACGCTGTTTCAGGGCATTGACCAAGTCAAACAAATCTAACGAGCCACCGCGATCGCCTTTAGGGGAAACGGTGACATGACCTGCTGCATTAATCGAAAAGTATGGCTCACCCCAGCCTTCAATTCGGTATAGGTCTTCGCTATCTTCAATCTTCCATGAGCGTGACAAATTGGCTGGCACAATCTGCAATGATTGTTTTTGAGCATCTTTTAGCTCAGCTTTTTTTTTCTTGGTCGCTGGTTCGACCCCTTCTGATGAAGCAGTTAAGTCAACACCCATTTCTTCCTGACCTCTGTGTAGCCCCACGAATAGCCAGTGTAACTCATTCAATTCTGAGTGCATTCTGAGCGAAGAGAGACTTTCTAGGATAATCTAAATTTTGAGCGATTAGCTGTTAGCTGTTAGCTGTTAGCCGTTAGCTGTTAGCTAGAGTGCTGGAGTGCTGGAGTGCTAGCGTGTTCCTCCACAGGAGCTAGCTTTCGGTTATCTTTGATACTCACTAGTCAATTGTGTTGCTACTCGCTAATCGCTACTCGCTAAAAGCTATTAGCTTTATCAATTCATAAAGTTTTAGGAGATGGGTGTGGAACGTACATTTTTAGCAATTAAACCCGATGGGGTACAACGCGCACTAGTGGGCGAAATTATTCAGCGCTTTGAAGCCAAAGGATTCACCCTTGTTGGCTTAAAGTTTATGAAAGTCAGCCAACAACTGGCACAGCAGCATTATGATATCCACCGAGAGAAACCGTTTTTCAACGGACTAGTTGAATTCATCACCTCTGGTCCTGTTGTAGCAATGGTTTGGGAAGGTGAAGGCGTAGTCGCTGCTGCCCGAAAAATGATTGGGGCGACAAACCCCCTCACAGCAGAACCAGGCACGATTCGCGGAGATTTTGGCGTTAATATTGGTCGTAACATTATTCATGGGTCGGATGCTGTTGACACCGCCCAGCGTGAGGTTAGCTTGTGGTTTAAAGAAGAAGAACTAGCAAGTTGGGAACCGAGCCTGACTTCTTGGATTCGAGAGTAATTAGCAAGCTTAGGAACCAGGGGCTGGGGGCTTGGGGCTTGGGGCTTGGGAAAATGCTGAAATTATGAATTCAAAATTTAGCATTCAACATTCATCATTTTGTCTCCTGTCTCCTGGCTTCTGACTTCTGAGTGCTGTCTGCTCTGGTGAAATTTTTCTCGTTACTAATTCAGGTTGAAATAAATAATGAATAAGGTGAAGAAGCTCACTAAGCAACTACTGAAGATTACTGGTGTAAACTTCAAGCAATTAAAACAAATCCAAAGCAATAACTGCGGAATCAAAATTCTCTTCCCTAAACGAAGAGAAAATTATTGCTGATATTATCAAAAGTATAGATATAAAACATAAATTTTTTGTAGATATAGGTGCTGCTAATGGGGTCAGTTGGTCAAACACTTGTCTATTAGCTATCAATGGATGGGCGGGGTTGTCTGTAGAATATAATAGTGAAGATTTTGCAGAACTTGCCTCAGAATATCAAGATTTTCCTGGGGTGAATTTAAGTAGATGTATGGTAACGCCCGACACTGTAGTGTCATTGCTGAGTGCTAACAAAGTACCGCGAGAATTCGGTGTTCTGAGCTTGGATATTGATAGTTTTGATTACGCGGTTTTAGAACAAATTTTAAATTATTATCGACCTTCATTAATATGTGTGGAAATTAATGAAAAAATTCCACCACCGATAAAATTTACAGTTAAATGGGAGCCAGAAAAATGGAACCCGAACCATGTGTGGAATAAGGACTATTTTTACGGTCAAAGTATTTCGCAGCTTCATGTACTTTGTACCGAACATGACTATGGAATTGTAAATCTTGAATACAATAATGCTTTTCTCGTACCTAAAGAAATAAGTAAAATGCCATTTATGACTCCAGAGTCAGCTTTTAAACAAGGCTACCTGGAACGCACAGATCGAAAAGAAAAATTTCCCTGGAATAAGGAAATTGAAGAAGTTTATAGCTTATCACCTGAAGAAGCCTTAAAATTTCTTAACAAAACTTTTAAAAAGTACGAAGGCAAATACATTTGTACGCTTTAAGAATTTGAGGGGCTAGAGGAACCAGGGGCTAGGGGCTAGGGGCTAGAGGCTAGTAAATATATATTTATCTCTCCCTCTCCCCCTCTCCCCAGCTCTACTTAGGCACTTCGCTTTTTTCTGGTTGAGGGGTAGGTATTTCAGGTGTTTGGGATGTAGAATCTTCGACAGTCCGTTTAGAAAAACCCCAGAGGAACAAAAGAGCGATCGCGCTAATCATTACCCATTCTGGCGGTACTAAAGTGTCGTTTACTACTTTGAGCAGCAGTCGTAAACCGACTAACGCTACAGTGGTGTAGCCTGCATCCGCTAGGTGGACATATTCATCTAGCCAGCGGATAAACAAACCAGCCATAAAGCGAAGAGTAACGATACCTATTGTTGCGCCTGTGAGTACCAGCCATCGTTCTTGAGAAACAGCGATCGCGGTTGTAACGCTATCGAGGGAAAATGCTAGATCTGTAAAGGCAAGGACAGGGATAGCTTGCCAAAGGGAGTTAAAACGCGGTCCTAGATGCTGATTATCCTCTCCTTGTTGCGAAGTAAAGTGTTGGAATACTAGCCACAGTAGGTAAGCTCCACCAAGTAACTCAAATTGCCAAAATTTTTGTACCCAAGTTGCGGTGAGAATTAAGCCAATACGCAGGACATAGGCAAAGACTAAGCCGATATTAAGCGCCTGACGTTCGAGTTTTTTGTCTTCGAGTCCTTGGGCGATCGCAGCTAGGGCGATCGCATTGTCAGCAGATAGCACCGCCTCTAAAAAGACGAGGATGATTAAAACCAGACTGGCTTCAATGCTGGCATGATAAGGAGAGTCTAAAATTTGGTCTATCATCAACTATTTCTTAACTTGAAACTGAAAAACCTTGCCCGATGAGCAAAACAATTATTAAAACTGCCAAAAGCGTACTAATACAGCTTAACCTCTTGTCGGTAAATCGGGACTAGAGGTGAGGGGTGAGTGGGTGAGTGGGAGAGGGGGAGAATTCTGAATGCGCGAATTTCCGAGTCCCTTTTCTTTTAACTGGTAACTGGTAACTGGTAACTGGTAACTGATTTCCCTTTCCCCTTTAGCCAAAGCTCTTATTTATCTAAATTTCAAAAACTAGCTCGTTAGGTGTGCGATCGCAATTCACGACTTGAGATAAATGTGACTACGTTTGCAATTTCTTCCTTTGCTTTTAAGATAACTTGCTAAATTGTATCTTTTTCTTCAGACATCTTTAAGTGAAACTAATTAACTAAAATGTTGGATGTATAAACAGTTACTTAAGTGCGGTGTATGTTGTCTATTCATATTCTGATTGAAAACAAATTGTGCAATTGCTAAGCCTTTTCGCTATGTATGAGTTAAGCAAAAGTTATTATACACGGTAATAATCACTGTAACACCAATTATGTTTGTCTTTGCAATCCTTCAGATCCCCTAACCCCCGTAATACTAATAGCTTCGCTTCCTCTGGTTTCCCCCTTTAAAACTCTGACGGAAGGGGGATCAAGGGGGTTAATGGGGGGATCAGCTGTGTCGAACAAAGAACGAAATGGTATGACACTGATATGCATACAAAGGAAAGAAGCAAGCTTTCTGGTTTGGCGGGGATTTTTGGGCATGGTTAGGGTAGACAATTAAGGAAGTTGAGCTAATAATGGGGCGGGTGGTTTCCTTACTGCCCAACTGACTAAATTTGCCAAAAATGCAATTTCAATAGAGTAATACAAGGGTAGAGTAGGAATTTTCCGGCGATTTTTAGGAATTTACATATCAATGACATAATTTTAAATATTTCAGCCTTTGCAGACTTCCTCAACCCAGTAGAGACAGAGAATTAATTCTTTGGGAAAATAAAAGGAAATGAAATAGCGATCCCCCCAACAAAGCAGGCGATCGCAAGATATATGTGTAAATTCTCAAAAAGTGCGATCGCCTTGTGTACCCTAATCAAAAATTAATTCATACCCCAACAAAATCGCAAATAAAATATTTCCGATGTGGATTTTTTATACCAATTGCAACTGCACATTTTGTAGTCGGCAAATCGCTTTGAAAACTTGCAATAACTGCGTAGAACGTTCAGGCTCGATTAGAATAAGTTCTGGCATTAATTGATAAGTTGGCGGATTTCCTCGCCTCAAATGCACAAACTGATAACGCAGTCCGTTCGTTACCAATCCCCATACCGATTCCTGCTGCTCTAAACTTTTAAAGGCATAGGTCAATAATTGCGGTAAAGCCGTAAATACCTCTACCAAACCATTTTTCGTTTCAATTACTAAAATCCACAAAGGCGGGGCAGTCGTACCTAACTGGGTATTGACTGCTAGAATATCTAACCGTCCGGTAATTTTTATATCCTCGTCTTCAACAGAAATCGCAATACTATCTTCCATCGTCAAGCGGATGGGAGCTTGATAAAATCCAGCCGATCGCATCAACGGTGCAAGTGTCAAAAATTTAACTAATCCTTCAGAAATTTTACGCCCTGATAGATAACGCTCAAAATCGTTCCTAATTCGCAATAAATCTTGCTGTTCAAACTCTGATAGAGGCTCTAGAGTTAAAAAGTCTGTGAATACTCCCTGCGATCGCCTTTCCAATTTCAAAAGGCGATGAACCTCATCGAGGGTTAGAGTACTAGCTTCTTGTGATGGCATATCAAGCATTGTAAGTGTTTGACTACAATTATCAAACAAAGCGCGATCGGGTATCTTAATGAAACTCAAAACACTTTCAGGTAAATCTGCGTTCAAAATATTCAGTAACAACGGCAATAACAGCAATCACCATGTCACAAGTTACGATTGAATCAATCCTGCAAGAAAAGCGTTTATTCCACCCTCCGGCTGAATTCTCCCAAAAAGCACACATCAAAAGCCAGGAAGAATACGATCGCCTCTACAACAAAGCTGCGTCAGATCCCCAACAATTTTGGGCAGAACTGGCTCAACAAGAATTACACTGGTTCCAAAAATGGGATAAAATATTAGATTGGCAACCGCCTTTTGCTAAGTGGTTTGTGGGGGGCAAGATTAATATTTCTTACAACTGCCTCGATCGCCATCTCACTACTTGGCGTAAAAATAAAGCAGCTTTGATTTGGGAAGGAGAACCAGGAGACTCTCGTACCCTGACATACGCCCAGTTACATCGAGAAGTATGTCAGTTTGCCAATGCTTTGAAACAGCTAGGTGTGCAAAAAGGCGATCGCGTGGGGATCTATATGCCCATGATACCCGAAGCAGCGATCGCCATGCTTGCTTGTGCCAGAATTGGTGCAACTCACAGCGTCGTCTTTGGCGGTTTCAGTGCCGAGGCTTTGCGCGACAGGCTGAACGATGCCGAAGCTAAGGTAGTTGTTACAGCTGATGGCGGTTGGCGTAAAGATGCAATGATCCCTCTCAAAGCTTCGGTAGATAAAGCTCTAGCCGATGGTGCTGTACCCACAGTTAAAAATGTGCTTGTGGTGCGGCGTACTGGGCAAGAAATTCGCATGGAACCAGGGCGGGATAGTTGGTGGCACGATTTGCAAAAAAATGTATCAGCCGATTGCCCAGCCGAACCAATGGACAGCGAAGATATGCTGTTTGTCCTGTACACTTCTGGCAGCACTGGCAAACCGAAAGGCGTGGTACATACCACAGGTGGTTATAACTTATACACTCACATGACCACCAAATGGATATTTGATCTGCAAGATACCGATGTCTACTGGTGTACCGCTGATGTTGGCTGGATTACAGGACACAGCTATATTGTCTATGGCCCCCTTTCCAACGGCGCAACCACGCTGATGTATGAAGGTGCGCCCCGTGCTTCCAATCCTGGTTGTATGTGGGATGTAATTGAAAAATACGGCGTGACAGTCTTTTATACTGCTCCTACGGCAATTCGTGCTTTTATCAAGATGGGCGAAGATTTGCCCAACGCTAGAAACTTGTCTTCACTGCGACTGCTGGGAACAGTGGGGGAACCAATTAACCCAGAAGCCTGGATGTGGTATTACAAGGTAATTGGCAAAGAACGCTGTCCGATTGTTGATACCTGGTGGCAAACAGAAACTGGTGGGATTATGATTACAGCGTTACCAGGCGCGATACCCACTAAACCAGGTTCTGCTACTCGCCCCTTCCCTGGAATTTTGGCTGATGTTGTCGATTTGGAAGGGAACACAGTGGCAAATAACGACGGTGGATATCTAGTAGTGCGGCATCCCTGGCCTGGTATGATGCGAACAGTATATGGCGATCCAGATCGCTTCCGCCGCACCTATTGGGAACACATTCCCCCCAAAGATGGGCAATATGTCTATTTTGCGGGTGATGGCGCGAGACAGGATGAAGATGGTTACTTTTGGGTAATGGGGCGTGTGGATGATGTGATCAACGTCTCAGGACACCGTTTAGGGACAATGGAAGTTGAATCAGCTTTAGTTTCCCACCCAGCGGTTGCCGAAGCAGCTGTTGTCAGCAAGCCGGATGAAGTTAAAGGAGAAGATATCGTCGCCTTCGTCACCCTGGAAGGTACACATCAACCCAGTGAAGAATTGAGTAAACAACTCAAGCAGCACGTTGTACAGGAAATTGGTGCCATCGCTCGTCCAGGTGAAATCCGCTTTACTGATGCCCTGCCCAAAACCCGCTCTGGTAAAATTATGCGACGGCTACTTAGGTCGCTAGCATCTGGGCAAGAAGTTTCTGGTGATACTTCCACACTCGAAGATCGAGGCGTGTTAGATAAGCTACGCGGGGGAGCATAAATAATCTGCGGGTGCGTCATAACGCACCCTATCCAAAAATTATCAAAATAGTAGATAGAATCCTTCTAATTCGGTTACGCCAATCGATAGTAACGGTAAGGATAACAATATTTGCAGTTTGATTGTTTAAAGCAAATCGTCTTTCTTGAGCAACTCAAACTTGCTAGCGATTGTTATGTCGTAGACGTTGGTTGCAATGAAGGAGAGTTTGTAAGATGAGGACTTTCCACCAAATGCGATCGCTTTCTTCTGCTTTAATTAATACTCAACACAATGGCTCTCACCCTTCCATTTCCCGAATAATCCTCATTGTTTCTACACTAACACTACAAACTCTTTGCAGAAGATCTATCACCTGCTCTTTATAATCTGCAAAGCGGTAAGTGTTGAACTTTGCTGCAATGGTTGGATCTTTGGGTTTGGTTTCCTTATATTGCTCCAAAATCCACTCTAAAGCAGAACGATTACCTAAGCAATATTCCCAGGCTTCTTTAGGGACACCTTCAAGGGTGGTTATATCATCTAAAAATATCGTTCCCTTGTCTTTATCTGCTTTTAATTTTGTTTTTGGGGTTCGGACGGGTTTATTCTGTTTATCTGTATGTTGCAATAGATTTTTCGTGATGGTAGGGGCGGGTTTACCCTGCATATGTGTAGTAGGGGCGGGTTTACCCTGCATATCTGTAGGAATACGAGAAATTTCATTAAACCCGCCCCTACTAGATATTTCATTAAACCCGCCCCTAGTGTGATCCCCCACAGGTAAATCAATGCGTTTTAAACCGAATGGTGCGACGGATTCATAATTAATATGTAAATCCATCAACTGTTTACCCCAGTTAACCCATTGGGAAAAGTTATCGTAAAAAGGTAAACGGGGAAACTCTCGTTTCAGATTGATTTCATACTTTGTCCGATAAGCAGGATTGTGTAAAACAGCGTAGGTATAGTAAAAAATATCTGATTTGGTAATTGTAGCACCATAATAATTTTGGAATTGCTCTAATCCCCAGTCGGTAATGTTATCAATGCGGTTCCCGTCTTTATCGTAGTGGTAGAGGGGAAGACATTGTGAATCACCTACTAAGTGATAATCAGGTATCTGATTGCTAGCCAAAGTCATAAAAGGCTTTAGCGAACCAGGATCGGTAAAGCAAATAATTAAATTTTGATTATCAGTGTTTATAAATATTTGTCCTAGCTGATAATGCATTTCATTTAAATTTTTACTGAAATACAACTTTCTTTTCACAAAAGGTCTATATAAACTGTCTCTAATAGCACTAGCTGCAAAACTATATTTTCTACCTTTACTTAAATCGTTTTTAACGGCTCTTGTCCACTTGATTAAGGGGCGCTCGGCTAGAGGCTGCCAGCTAGAATTATTAGCTAATCTGTCATCAACAGCTCGGTTATAAACTTTAATTAAATATCTAATTTTGTGTTTGATATCTTTTGTTGAATTAGCATAAACCCATTCATCTCTTGCAGTAATAACTCCCAAAGAAAATAATTTAAATACTGTATTTTCATCTTTCTTACTTTTTGCCAACTTAGTATTTTTGTTGGCTAATGTAAGTAAGCTATCAAAATTAGTATCTGCAAGATTTATCCAGTTATTGTCTTGTGGTATTATTTGTTTAAAAGGTAAGTTTTGAAATTTATTACTACTTAGGTACAATTTTTTTTCATCTGAATTAGCAAAATCTGCTATGGCATGATAATATATTTTACAGCCTTGAGTATTTTCTTTTCTAACTAGGAAATAAACGGCGATTCCTACTTTAATAGTATTATTAAATACGTTGCCGCCTTCTCTACGTCTTCTTTCACCACTTGTACGAGCGTTGCCTTTTAGATTAATTATATAAATCTCATTAAATTCTTCAGCAACAACCTTTCTAAAACCATCGTAGGCTCGTGCATCAATAAAGGAATTATTAGAGACAAAAGCAATTATACCATTTTTAGCTAATCGGTCAGAAGCCCAACGTAAAAACCTAGCGTACATATCATATAATTTAGTTTTTTTTGCCTTGCTGTTTCTAATATAAGTAGCTTGGATACGGCGATCAAGTGCTGGATATTTTAAGTTTTTATTATTTTCATTTTCATTTAATTGATTTGCATTGTATGGCGGATTACCAATAATTACAGAGATAGTACGTTCATTCTGCCGTTTAATTCTTTCTGGGTTTTCTAAATTATTATCAAATAAATTATCCTGCCTACTCTCAAAAGATGTATGTTCAAGCGTATCGACAAAACAAATATTTTCAAACTTTTCATATCTACCCATTTTTTGGCGGTAAGTAAATTCAATGTCCAAATTAGCAATATAATAAGGTAAAATTGCTACTTCATTACAATGAATCTCATTTTTATATTTGTATTCCAATTTATTTTTAGGCAAATATTCAATTAATTCTGTAATAAATGTTCCTGTACCAGTAGCTGGATCTAAAATTTCAACATCTTTATCTGCTAATAGCTTGTCAAAATGATTATGGGTTAAATAGTCTACACTTTCAATCAGAAAGCGAACAATTTCATTTGGTGTGTAGACGATACCTAATCTATCAGCAGCTTTGGGGTTATATGCTTTGTAAAAGTTTTCGTATACTGCTTTCAAAAACTTTTGTTTTTCCGAGTGGCTGTAGATACTTGTTGCAGTTCTTATAATCACTCCATAGTAATTTTCAATTGTTCTAAAAAGGTTTTTTTTAGTGCTAGCTGTTAAGAATGTATCTATTACTCGTTGTAACTCACGAGTAATATTGTTTTCTTGATAGAATGAAGATTCTTTGAATATATTGTGAAAAATATCTTCAGTCAAAATATGCTGGAGCAACATTTCTCGGATGTCCAGCAATGTTAAGTTAGGATTTATCGATTTTTTGCAAATATCCCAGAATTGATTTAGGCTATTTCTAAACTCTAAATTCGTTTCATTTTGTTGCTCAATTCTTTTTCGCAAACTATCTAAAATTGTCGGTAAGTCTTGCTTAAATGTCTCAATGGCTGCTTGGAAATCCCTAACTTCTGGGCGCGCATAGTTAATAAAACGAATGAGTAATTTGTCTAGTGCTTCTCCATTTTGCATAGAGACTCGTATTACCTCAGTTCCGTTTTGAATCAAAACCGCTGTTTGTGAATCTTCAAATAAAATGTTGCTATCTGGGTAGCCTTGGGAAAGCTTGTTTTCAATTTCCCTATTTAAATTGTCATATTGATCTTTGTTTTCCCAGTAACCCCAATCTAGACGCAATGCATCTTTAACTGTGCCGTCAGGATAGATGATTTTGCCACTTATAGTTTTATAATCCAATGCAGGGATAAGTTCAAAGTCTCTAGCTTTACAATACTTGCTAAGTAATTTTTGAAAAGCAAAACGAAGAGAAGCTTTTTGATTGCTTTCACCAGCTTGAATAATTTCTTGTACTTCTAATTGATATTGACTTACCAGACTCGACACGGAAACGAAAAATAATAAAAAGGAAGCAAATCAAGTCTGGCTTAAGAAAAATTCAATTGCTTCAGTGATATTTACAATTTATTCTTGTCGGTGTTATTACTTAAAATATGTGAAAAAGTTAAGGAGGAAAGTTATTAGTAATAAGTAGTTGGATAAAGATAAAATAAAACCTTGGTGCAGAACAGGTTCGCTCTAGATTGCGCCTATACTTTAGAAAAATACAATAGTATAAATATCAGTGTTATTACTTATTTAGAATATTTAAAATTTTAGATTTATTACCTAAAAATACTTACTTTACGGTGGGCATTGCCCACCCTACTCTCATATAAGCATTAATGGGGTACAATTGTTGATGAAAGACTTGTTTATAATTATGCTTGCTTCAGTAAAGTATTCTGGATGAAGAGAGGATATATGTGGCAATCGCATATTGAATTTAAACAATCCATTATCTCAAAAAATTAATATTAAATAATTCAAACCACAAGACATAACCTCCTTTTTACAGAAGGCTATAGCTTTGGATGAGGAGAACAGTAATAAACTTTTGTCTCTTTAGTGGTAGCCAATCAGAATAAAATTATTTCTCTTGCTAGGGGAAGAACTAAAAAAAAATTTTAGAATCATTTAAATTGCTCTATTTTCCTGACCTTATGACTGTTTTATTATTAGTGTTGGCAAGTTTTGTCGCTTGGTTCATCAGCAGCCTAGCTGGTGGCGGTAGTCCATTTATCATCATTCCAATGGTAAATTTTTTGATGGATGCACAAGCGGTTCCGCCAGTTGTTACAACGGGTATGCTACTGGGAAACTTGCAGAGAGTCTTTGTGTTTTGGCAAGATATTGATTGGCAATTGACTTGGTGGTACTTGCCTGGAGCAGTTTTGGGAGCAGTATTAGGTGCATTTGTATTTACTCAAACTCAACTGCAATGGCTGCAAGTTCTGCTGGGATTATTTCTTGTTAGTTCTGTTTTTAGTTTTGGGTTGGGAAAAAAAGAACAATCCTTTAAGGTTCAGGGTTGGTTTTTCTTACCCGCTGGTTTTGTATATGCTTTTCTTTCAGGATTGATTGGTAGCATTGGTCCTATTTTAAATCCATTTTATCTGAATTACGGCTTGCTTAAAGAAAAAATGATTGGCACTAAATCTGCTCATGTTTTGGTGGTACATATAGCTAAAATAATCACTTATGCTACGTTGGGAGTGTTGACAAAGCCCTATCTTTGGTATGGTTTAGTTATTGGAATTACAGCTATTCCAGCTAATTGGATTGGACAGATGGCTTTGAAAAGGATTAGTGATGAACAATTTCGACAGTTTGTAATTGCTCTTGTGACTATCAGCGGCTTGTTAATTCTTTGGCAGCAGCGCGATTTTTTTGTTTTTTGGGTTAGTTGAAATTTATATAGCGATCCTATTTTCTTTGTGAAAGAGAGTTTTTTAACGAACCACAGAGGTGCAGAGGACACAGAGCTAAGAATTAGAGAGATAATTTTACAAATCATCTAGGATTGCTATAGATTATGGTGAACAAGGGTGGCTACATTTGGTTAGCATCAATAACCGAGTTGATAAAATCTGCATACGCTTCTTTCATAGGTAGTTCTTCATCCACTTTAATCCGCCGTCGGGTGGTAACAACAGTTTCGTTTTGAATCGGATTGTAGCCCTCTTTTTGATATTCTTCCCAATACAAGCACACTCCTCGGCGCTGCCAAGTGGGTAGGTTGTTGAAGTTAATGCCGTGTTGAAAGAGCAATTCGTTTTTGAATGCTACTGATCGCCCTTCAAGCATAGTTGTTGCCTGCTTAACACTTTTACCCGCTTTGCGTAGTGTCCAATAACACCAGCCATTCAAGGCGCAGCGGGTAGCATCTGCCTGTCGCCAACGAAAGTAATCTAACACCTGCGACTTGTCTACACCCAGCCAGATGCGGCTATCAAAATTTACTACTGTATGGCAAGCGTGGGTAAATGTTGAACTGGCAATGCTAGCAGAAATAGATACAATCTTTTCTAGGCTGCGGTCAAAAAAATTCCACTGTGGAGGGCATAGTATAGAGATTTCATCGCTTTCTGTATATGCATAAATACCCTGAAGTTGTTCTAAGACGGCTTTGGTAGTTTGCACCATTAGTTCGTGGAACTTTAGATCAAAAGGCTTATCGAATTTTGACTCGGTAAACTGCGAAAACCCTCTACCGTCAAGGCGAATTACTACCCAAGCTCCAGGTAAGAGACGCAGGTTATGAAAGTATTCCATAGCCCGCATTTTATTTTCAAATGCATTGTTATCCATGAATAACCTTATTTTTCGTCCATGCACGAACCTCAAAACCATCTGATTTGTCAGAAATTCGCACGTAGAAAAGTTGGTGAAATCCTTCTGCGTAAGAGGGGCGTGTGAGTTTTTTAATTGTGGCGTAAATTCCTACTTCAGGCACTCGTGCTTTACCAGAGCGTTGACTGTTGCGCTCTAGGCAATTGCTCAGCACAGATTGAAAGTAATAGCCAATAATTTCACAACCGTATTTACAGCCTAGCCTAATGAGCGGTGCGCGTACCTCGATTGTGGGATTAGTGTTGTCAACAACTACCGAACGTCCTGCCTCAAATGCGCTTTCAATTAGCTGTGTTTGCCTTCTATCCTTGTTTTTATTGTTACGTAATAAATCCTTGCTGATATGCTCGTGGGTGGAGGCAAAATGAGTGCGGAAGAAAGTACTTTTTCCAGAAGCTTGTAAACCCACAAAGATGATTAATTGCATCACAATGCAACAGTTTATTCAAAGATTTGACAGGCATTGGAGGTGGTGGGCATGGGTGGCATACACAGCTAGGATTTTGAGTTAGTTTAGTTGTTCGATCGCAGCTTTTAAACCGTTGCCCGTTAATAGCTGCAAAATTTCATCGGCAGAGGCGCGATCGCTAAATGCACCTGCTTGCATAATCACTTTACCATTCGAGAGTGTACGAAAAGCACCAGGAACGAGCGATCGCACGAGAGCTTGTTTCGTTTGTGTTTCTGCCTCTACCACTACTCGATAACGAAAACCCATTGCTGTAGCTAGAGTAGGTGGCTGTGGTGGATTACCAGCAGTCGGAACACCAGGTGCTAATACTTGTGGTTTTAGCTGGTTACTATTGTTGCCAATGGGAATATTTGCATTGGGAACAGGCAACAATTCGGAAGTATTAATCGGTGCAGGCGCTAATACAGGTAATCCTTGTGTCAAGCTATCACTTTTTGGTTGTGGCGGTGGGGTGGGAATTTTTATCTCGGTAGGCGGCTTGTTATTACCAGCAGCAGAGGAAACATTACTTTCAACCCGATTGGGTTTTGTTTGAGTAAAACTCGGTTTTTGTGGCGCATTGCTTGGTTTTGGTTTAACTTTCTGTGTGGATGCTGGCGGAGGTACAGGAATGTCAATAGGTGCGGCTGTGGCAGGCGATACGCCTACAATACGAAGCTGTTGGTCTTTTTTCTCAAAAGGTACAGGAATGTCGATAGGTGCGGCTGTGGCAGGCGATACGCCTACTTGATGAAGTTGTTGCTCTTTTTCTGGCAAAGTTACTCGATTGAGAGCTATTTGATGATTATCAGCCCTCGCCGCTAGAATAGTTGAACTTCCTGTTGCGGCTAAATCAATGTTGCCAATACTATGATCTTGAGCTAATTGATTGCCAAAAGCCGTGAGTAATTGTTTAGCGGCGCTGCTATTGATGTCATAACGACCGTTTTGGCGAAATATGTTGCCGCCTGGTTGTGTTTTCGTGCCTACATCTGGCAGGCTATTGGCGATCGCTACTACTCCATCTTCGGTATTGCCCTCGATCGCGTTGTTGCGTAACACTGGACGAGCATTAGCTTGAATCACTATACCAGATCTATTTTTAATAATGCGATTACCCAATAGTAGCGGCGCGGCTTTTTGGGCGATGTTAATCCCAAATCCTGTTTGTTCAAACACATTTTCCCGCACCAGGGGTTTGGATATACCATAAATCGTAATTCCATTCGCTCCATTGTGATGAAAGTAATTGTTGCGAATGATCGGCGCACTATTGCCAGTTACAGAAATCCCATCATGATCGCTGCCAGTGAAAGTATTGTCATTTACCGTTGGGCTACTCGACTCAATCCACAGCCCATAACCACGCGGATTAGGATTAGTGACACTTACCCCCATTAGACTAGCCTCGTTTGCTCCAAGAATCGTCACGTCTTGACGGGCAAAAGTGGGACTCATGAAAGTTCCACCACCCTTAATCACAATATTGCTACCTTTTGTCTTGGAGTCGCCTAATATCGAGACACCTGATTTAAGTTGAAGCGGAAATTTTTCACCCGAATTGGTGCTGTAAGTACCAGCAGCAAGGATAATTACGCTATTGGGTTCGGCTACCTGTAGCGCTTGAGTAATTGTTTTAAAGGGGGCGCTTTGACTACTATCGTTACTGCCATTGGCAACGGATGGATTAACGAATAGCATTTTCTGGGGCGTTTGATTTTGACCTCGCCTAGAACTTTGAGCCAGTTGTTGAGGTGGTAGCTCTAATGTAACTCCCTGTGTGCTTAAACACAGCCAGGTTATACTAGTTAAACCAATTGTTGTGGCACTCAACAGTAGACGAGGGCTGCTAGTTTTATGCGCGATCGCCTTTAAAGTGAAAGCTAGATTAGGCAAGCGGTAATTTAGACTCAAGGCAACTTCTCCTCACTTCTTTCCTAAGCACAGCCAAAACCCCTCTCGATACTAGGGGAAAGGGAAAAGAGAAAAGGGTAAAGGTAAAGGAGACCCACGACAGGAGACAGAATATTTAATTCTTTCTTCTCCCACTCTCCCCCTCTCCCCCTTTCCCCCTCATCCCCACGAGCGCTCTTGAAGAGCGAGTTCCCCCTCTCCCACTCTCCCTTTTGAATTGGCTGGGATTTTGAAATGTTCTGCTTTTTATACAGTAAAAGTGGTTAAAAGTCAAGATAGTTAATCGAGAGAGGCGATCGCTTCTTTGAATAACATTCACGGGGAAGCTATTAGCTGTTAGCTCATAAATCTGTGCCACCAAAATCATAGAACTAAAATTGGGTGATATTTCGCAATGGGGAAGCTGACTGTTAGGATGAGAAATTAATGATTTGTTCCAAATTACACAGCTACATCCTTAAGGAGGGCTAGTGCACTCAGCGGTTTGCCGTATCTTGGATGCCAATTTAGACCGCGCCCGTGAAGGCTTGCGAATCATAGAAGAATGGTGCCGCTTTGGTCTGAACAGCGTCCAGCTAAGTGAAGAATGCAAACAATTACGCCAAGAGTTAGCCAGCTGGCATAATTCGGAACTGCGAGCTGCAAGAGATACCCCTGGCGATCCTGGGACTGAGTTAACCCATCCCCAAGAACAACAACGCGCTAGCTTAGCAATGTTGCTGCAAGCAAATTTTTGTCGCGTAGAAGAAGCGCTGCGGGTATTAGAAGAATATGGCAAGCTTTACCACCCAAAAATGGGGGGTGCTTTTAAGCAGATGCGTTATCGAGTATATACCCTAGAAAGTAATCTACTGGGTTATCAACGACACAAACTGTTAGCACAATCCTATTTATATCTTGTCACCTCTCCAGCCTCGTCGTTGTTTAACATTGTCGAAGCTGCCCTGCAAGGTGGACTAAGGTTGTTACAATACCGAGACAAAAATACCGACGATATTGAGCGACTAGATACAGCTCGGAAGTTACGCCAACTATGCCAGCAATATGGAGCAATTTTCATTATTAATGATCGCGTGGATTTAGCTTTGGCAGTAGACGCTGATGGTGTGCATCTAGGGCAGCAAGATATGCCGATTGCAGTTGCTCGGATGCTACTTGGTCCCCAAAGGATTATTGGTCGATCTACTACCAACCCAGACGAAATGCAACGAGCAATTGGGGAGGGAGCAGACTATATTGGGGTTGGTCCAGTTTATGAGACACCGACCAAAGTAGGTAAAGCAGCAGCTGGGTTAGAATATGTCCGCTACGCGGCTAGGCACTGTCCTATTCCCTGGTTTGCGATTGGAGGAATAGACGTGCAGAACGTCACTGATGTAATTTCAGCTGGAGCAGAGCGAATAGCCGTCGTGCGAAGTCTCATGCAAGCAGAGCAACCGACTTTGGTAACTCAGTATTTCCTTTCCCAACTGACTTGCGCCCAATCTCTCAAAATTGCCAAAGTGGGCAATAACGACTCTTTGGGTGAACAGTAATCAATTATGGATGAACAATGAACAACTCACTATGTTCGCAATGAATAAGTGGCAATTGATAATTGATAATTGATAATTGATAATTGACATGGCTGATCAAATCGCGTTGCAAGTGAATGGTGAAATCCGTACCTGTAAGGCAACTTCTCCACTCACTGATGTCTTACAACAACTCGGCTTCAATCCCCGTCTAGTGGCAGTAGAATACAACGGTGAAATTTTGCATCGCCAGTTTTGGGCAGAAACTCAGATCCATCAAGGCGATCGCTTAGAAGTAGTGACAATCGTCGGCGGCGGCTAAAGGCTAGGGGCTAGTGGAACCGATGGAACTGGTGGCTAGAAATCCCAGTTGAAGTTTTTTGGTTAGCTACCCTAGTTTCTAATTACTAGCCACTCTTGACTATTCTCTAGCCACTAGTCACTAGTTCCACTGATTCCACTATTAAGGTTCGGTAATCCTACTTCAGGGGCAAGCTGAGAAAACAATAGAGGCGATAGAGTAGAAATGTAGCTAATGCATACAGCTTCAAGGCTGATCGATTAGTTGTAATTGCTACAACCGAACCACTGCTTACGTTATTGCTAAGGGAAAATCATATACCCTAAATGGAATAAACCAAAGCCAATATTGTTTTTCAAAGCATTGTGTTATGCGTAAAAAACTGTTTTCGGTCATGAAACCGCTTTTAAAACATCTGTTTCTATTTGGTCTTGTTGCTACTTTGGCATTGAGTCACGCTGACGGAGCTTTAGCAGCGCGTACTGGCGGTCGAATTGGTGGTGGTTCTTTTAGAGCGCCCAGCCGCACCTACAGCCCTCCGAGTCGCACTTATGCGCCTGGCGGGGGAGGATATTATGCTCCTTATCCTGGGGGTGGATTTGGTTTCCCGTTCCTATTTCCTTTCTTTGGGATTGGGGGTGGATTTGGCGGTCTGTTTACAATCTTGATTTTTATTGCGATCGCCAACTTTTTGGTGCAAACCTTCCGTCGCGTTGGTAGCAACGATGTTGAGGTCGAATACAGCAGCAATCCTCCTGTAACCGTTACTCGTTTACAAGTGGGTATGTTAGCCCAAGCTCGTGATTTGCAACCCGAACTCAACCGCATTGCCGAAACTGCTGATACCAATACTCCTGAAGGACGTGCAGAAATCTTACAGGAAGCATCCCTCGCTTTGCTTCGCCATCCAGAATACTGGGTATATGCTGGCGGTAATACCAAGCAAGCTCGTTTAGGTTCAGCCGAATCTGAGTTCAACCGTTTGGCTTTGGCAGAACGAAGCAAATTCACTGAAGAAACTCTTTCCAACGTCAACAACCAACTCAAAGGATCAAGTCCACGAGGCGCTTTATCACCAGCTTCTTCCCCTAGTGAGTTAGATAACCCGACTCGTCTGATTACTGAAGGACCTGGAGAATACATTATCGTCACCCTGCTAGCAGCAACCTTGGGCAACCTGCAACTACCAGCTATTAACAGTGTTGATGATTTGCGGCAAGCGCTGCGTATAATTGGTGGTGTTGGGGGCGATCGCCTGCTTGCTATTGAAGTTCTATGGACACCACAAGCAGAAGGTGACACCCTAACTTCTGATGATTTATTGGCAGAGTACGCCGATCTAAAACTGATTTAAATCACAAGCTGCCTTGGACTCTAGAAGTTATTGCAAGTTAGGCTAAACAATCAAAAATTCATTGACATCGAACGGGGCTTGATATCAAAGCCCCTTTTTTTATCGGGGAACGGGGAAAGGGGAAAGGGGAAAGGGAAAAGGCAAAGAAGTATAAAGTGTAAAGTATGAAATGTGAAGTGTGAAGTGTGTACAAGGGAGCGTTCCCCTTCCCCACAGGGGTTGCTGAAGGCTAGGGTAGTATGAAATTTCATTCTTTAACCTTTACCCTTCAACCTTTATCCTTCATCTTTCGTCCTTTATCCTTCAACCTTCAACCTTTATCCTTTAACCCTTCCGTTCCTTGATAACGGATATATTCAGCTATAAAAGCAACTAGCCCAGACACCAAAATCAAAAGAACGCTAAGTGCATTAATATCTGGCTTGACTCCACTACGGATGCGGCTAAAGATCTCCATTGGTAGGGTAGTAGCGCCGCTACTAGAGGTAAAGCTAGCAATGAGAAAATCATCCAAGCTGAGGACGAAAGCTAATAGACAACCACATAGAATCCCAGGCATTAATTGAGGTAGTAAAACTTTGATAAAAGCTATGACTGGTGTGGCTCCTAAATCTAAAGCAGCTTCTTCTAAATGGGGATCTAAAGAAGCCAGCCGCGCAGAAACGACAAGTCCGACATAGGCAAGACAGAAGACGACATGAGCTGCCACAATTGTCCATAAACCTAGTGGAATGGCAAATGTGGCTAAAAAGACTAAAGTAGCAACAGCGATCGCAATATCTGGAATTATGATTGGTAGGTAGGAAATCCCACGATACAAAGTTTTACCAACAAACTGATAACGGGCTAAGCCCACTGCCATCAGTGTACCTAGTACGGCTGATATCCCGACAGCACATAAAGCTACAACCAGACTATTTTGCAGTGCAGTAAGAATGCGGGTATCCCGAAACAACATGAGATACCAATTTAAAGTAAATCCCTGCCAGCGAGCGCTATAAGCAGAAGTATTAAAACTATAAAAGGTCAGTACCAAGATCGGTAGGTACATGACAAAAAACATCACTAAGGAAAAAATTGCCTGCCACAAGTTATTTAGTCAATTATCAATGAACAATTATCAATTATCAATTACCTTCATTGTTCATTGTTCTTTGATAATTGTTCATTGATTTTGTTATATGCCGCAATCCGATACGGGTATATACCGAAATGATTGCGCCCAAGGGGCTGTTCCACTATCCGTTCTACCAAAACACAGTTAAGCCAAGTGAAGAATTTCTTGACGTAGCTGCCTGGAATATATTGCCGTGTTTCGAGGGTGAGGACAATTAGCCCAAAATCCGACGATGATCTAATATTGCGGATTTTAGCCTCGATTCCATCTTTAAGTTTGAGCAGCAATTGCACACAAGCGAAAAACCAGCGGCGCTTGACGAACGTGCAGCAGCGGCGATTATTGATGCGGTACACCACATAAGGTGTATTCGAGGCGTTTTTGGTAAAGCCAACTCGCTCGACTTCGATCAAGGTAGGAACGAGGGGCGCAAGCAATGGGACGATCACTTTGCTTTGAAATTTTAGGCTGGAAAGCAAAGAAGAAGCGATCGCTTTTGAGTCAGATTGGTTAAAATACATGATAGCCTCCAAACTAGGGTAGTCTCCAAACTATGTATACCGGATGTTTGAGGTGATGCCAGGAGGTGAGTTGGTAGCTTTTGCTCCTGGCTTAAACTTATATTATTATACAATAACCTACTATGTATACACAAGAGGAAAACCCAAAAAAACCAATTTCTCGATTTGAATCACCGTATGAAAAGCCAATGGCGGAAAAGCCCTTGTCGGTGCGGGTTGAAGTTGATATTGATGCATATGTAAGAAGTCTTGCTAATAGAACTGGGTGGCTGCGGGAGGCGATCGCGGAAAAATACCAAAGAGATTTACAAGAAAAAGGCATAACTGGTTCCGCTGCCAATGATTAGTAACACTGCCACTTTGTTGGTAGCCCCCCTCTTACGGTTTTGAATCTGAATTAATTGTACGTGATAATACGTTAACACACAATGGCGAACCCGCATCCGACATATAAATTAACACCGCTATATGGAGAAGCGATGGCGGAAAAGCCAGTAGCAGTACGCTTGGCAAAAGAAATAGATGCTTACGTGCGATCGCTTCCCAACAAAACTGAGTGGCTACGGGAGGCGATCGCAGAAAAATACCAAAGAGATTTACAAGAAAAAGGCACGACACAAGTCACGCCCAACTCACAGTAAAAAACCGACACGAGAAATCGGCAGAACTTAGCCCACAAAAGCCGATGCGATCGCAAGGGAAGCTGGGGGAACTGGGGGAACTGAGGAAGAAATTACCTTTACCCTTTCCCCTTTCCCCTTTCCCCTTTCTTACATATAACGAGTTAGCTGAACGCGGTAACGTTCTTTTTTGGTAACAGCAACTTCCCCAACTTCTAAACGTCCTTTGCCACGAATGGCGATTAAGTCTCCTGATTTAACTGGGGTACTGGCAGAGGTGACATCCTTCCAATTGACGCGCACATCCCCACCATTGATTAACTCTGCCATTTTGCTACGAGACATCCCAAAACCAGCCGATGCGATCGCATCGAGTCGTAGCGAAGCCTCAACCGTTGTCAAGTCTTTTTTCTTCGGTTCTCGAATCTTTAATTCACCCAAGTCAATTCGCTGGGTTTTGACTGGTACTGAACGTACCTGATTAAGATTCATTTCCAGAAATTCCACTAATTCTGGCACTACAACTGCTTGCGCCCCCCGTTCACCTAGCACAATGATGTCACCCGTTTTTTCCCGCACAATACCAGTTCCCAACATTGCGCCCAAAAAGTCGCGGTGAGTTGCAGTATCAAACAAAAAGTTACCAGCAATTTCCAGTGAGGCGACTGCAACGAGGGAAGAATCTAGGGGAACTTCAGCACGGGCTAAAGCTATTCGTTGTCTTTCCGCCTGGGGATAACCACCCCAAGCAACCAGCTGCACTTCAGTTAAACGACTAAAAATTTGTTGAACTTGGGCTATTTCTGGGGGAGACAGAAAATCTGTACAAACAACTTCCCAAGTTTTAATCGCTTGATCTGCTAGATCAATTACACGAGCGATAGTTTCTCGATCTTCAACACCTTTTAAAAGTTCTTCCCTTGGCAGCATCTTAAAAATTATGAAGTATGAATTATGTAGTATGAAATCAGTTATTTGTGTTTTGATGATTCATCATTTTTCTAGTTTCCATCTAGACTGCGTCAGGGTACTGCCACCAAGCCTGCGCTTTTGGTGGTATGTATGTGCTTAGACGATACTCAGGCTGTGAAGCAAGAAGCTTGGACTGGACTTGTTGGCACACAATTAAGTCTATTCTAAGAACCGGATTCCATACCCGTCAGGGTTGGGAGAGGAGAACGTCACTTTTCTACCCACTAGTTTCGTCAGCGTATCCTTGAATATTTTCTGGTTCAAAGGAGCGTAGAATTCGGGTAGCTTGACGAGTAACACTTTCATTACCCGTAACTACAATTAAATACTTGCCAGCATTCAGACGGTTACGGTAGGGTAAAGCGTCACCACTACCAAACACTAAGCCTGTCGCACCACCTGAGAATATACTACCCATAGCACCAGCACCAGCGCCCAACAAGCCACCGATTAAGGCATTACCAATTTCACCCGCCCAAGGAAATGTATTCAAACCAGTCAGACGGTTGAACGTCAAGCCAGCCACAAAGCCGAAGGGAACAAGCCAAATAGCCATTAGCTGGAATTGCTTTTTAGCTTGCTCGTTGGGATCAATTAAACCAAACTCGTCAGCACTTTTGTATCCTCTACCAAGTATGGTAACTTGCTCGGTAGGTACGCCCTGTTTCTCTAGGGCTGTGTAAGCCTCTTCTGCTTGGATACGATCTGGTAACACGGCAACAAGGTAATTCATAGATGTGATAACTGTTATCTAAAATTTGTCTTTATTAAGGTTTAAGGATCAAGGCAAAGATTTCCCTAACCCTTTTTTTGAATCTGAGCGATCGCCTGTTAACGAGTGTGCAGTTATTGACACATCAGATAAAGGCAGCGCTTAAAGGCAGCCGCGAAGCAATTATCATTCAAATAACAACTTAGCAGCTTTAGGCGTGGCGCTGGTAGTTGGTAGTTGGTAACTGATAACTGGTAACTGATAAGCTAGAAATCCTTAATAAAAGTCATGGCTACTACATGACAAAACGAGGTAGTTTAAAACAATACTTAATATACGCAATTATTTCACATTATTATTAATAGTGCGATTTTCCCATTCGATCCCTTTTGCTAATCATGGCTAAAGTTCTTGTATCAGATCCAATTGACCAGGCTGGAATTGACATCCTTTCGCAAGTTGCTACTGTAGACGTAAAAACTGGGCTGTCGCCAGAGCAACTAGTACAGATTATTCCCCAGTACGACGCGCTGATGATTCGCTCAGGTAGCAGGATTACCAAGGAAATCATTGAAGCTGGGCAGCAACTGAAAATCATCGGTCGAGCAGGTGTAGGCGTTGATAATGTAGACGTTCCAGCGGCAACACGTCAAGGAATTGTAGTAGTTAATTCTCCCGAAGGAAATACCATCGCCGCCGCCGAACACGCGCTCGCCATGATGTTAGCTCTGTCTCGCTACATTCCTGATGCTAACGCTTCAGTTAAACGTGGCGAATGGGATCGCAAAACCTTTATCGGTACTGAAGTATACAAAAAAACTCTAGGAGTTGTCGGTTTAGGTAAAATCGGTTCCCATGTTGCCACAGCGGCAAAAGCAATGGGTATGAAACTGCTTGCTTATGACCCATTTATCTCTAGAGAACGAGCAGAGCAATTAGGCTGTCGTTTGGTAGAAATCGATATCCTACTACAGGAAGCAGATTATATCACACTGCACATCCCCAAAACGCCAGAAACCGCAAATCTAATTAATACAGAAGCACTATCAAGAATGAAACCTACTGCCCGCATTATTAACTGCGCCAGGGGTGGCATCATTGATGAAGCAGCTTTGGCATCCGCACTCAAAGCTGGCAAAATTGCAGGTGCAGCTTTGGATGTGTACGATAAAGAACCGCTGGGGGAATCTCCCTTGAGGTCATTGGGGAAAGAGATTATCCTTACTCCCCACTTGGGAGCTTCAACCGCTGAAGCGCAAGTTAACGTAGCGATCGATGTAGCAGAACAAATCCGCGATGTTCTGCTGGGACTACCAGCGCGATCGGCTGTTAACATCCCTGGACTCAGCCCCGACGTGCTAGAAGAACTCAGACCTTATATGCAACTAGCTGAAACTCTAGGCACTATGGTAAGTCAACTAGCTGGGGGTAGGGTAGAATTGCTAAATATCAAACTACAAGGCGAACTGGCAACAAATAAAAGCCAGCCCCTGGTAGTAGCAGCGCTCAAAGGTTTACTTTCCCAAGCTCTCAGAGAAAGAGTAAATTATGTCAATGCCAGCGTTGAAGCCAAAGAGCGAGGAATTCGCGTAATTGAAACGCGGGATGCATCGGTTCGTGACTATGCTGGCTCGTTACATCTGGCGGCTAAAGGATCGCTGGGCGAACATTCGGTCACAGGTGCTTTGTTGGGCGATGGTGAAATTCGCATTACTAGCATTGACGAGTTTCCGATTAACGTTCCCCCCAGCCCACATATGTTATTCACCCTACACCGCGATATGCCAGGGATTATTGGCAAAATTGGCTCCCTACTGGGTAGTTTTAATGTCAATATCGCCAGTATGCAAGTGGGACGCAAAATTGTGCGTGGTGATGCAGTTATGGTGCTGAATCTGGACGATCCCCTACCTGATGGCATTTTGAGCGAAATTATTAAAGTCTCAGGAATACGGGATGCTTATACAGTAACTTTATAAAAGGGGTGAGGGGCGAGTGCAAGGGAAAAGGGAAAAGGGAAAAGGGAAAAGGGAAAACAATTATCAATTGTTCATTATTCATTGATAATTGTTAATTGATAATTGATAATTGCTCCCCATCTCCCCCTCTCCTCCTCTCCCCTACACCCTACTCCCTACGTACAGACGTAGCATTGCTACGTCTCTACTCCCTACTCCCTTGTGACATGGCAAATAATTGGTGGGAACTGCAAATTCGTTGTGATCCTGATTTGGAAGATGCTATCTTCTGGCGTTTGGAAAAATTTGGCTGCCGAGGTATGGCTAGCGAGAAAAAAGGTAATGCCTTTTTAGTCAAGGCATACTTGCCTAGAGATCAGGTACAGTTATTAGACTTAGCGGCGCTTTCCCTCTGGCTAAGGCAGGATGCACTGCTGATGGAGCGATCGCAGCCTACTATGCAATGGCAGCTCATTGACGAGAAAGACTGGGCAACTAGCTGGAAGGAACATTGGAAACCCCTGGAAATAGGCGATCGCTTTTTAATCTATCCCGCATGGCTACCAATTCCAGAACACTGCGATCGTCTCCTGCTACGCCTCGATCCTGGTGTTGCTTTTGGCACGGGTAATCATGCCACAACTGCACTGTGTCTGGAAGCCCTAGAAATGCGAATCGATGAAGATACCAAAAATACCGTAGTTGTTGATATTGGCTGTGGTTCTGGTATTCTCTCAATTGGAGCAGTTTTGCTAGGAGCAAGCAAAGTCTATGCCTTGGATACTGACTTATTGGCAGTCAAATCTGCTCGTAGCAATCGACAGCTCAATCAAATTAGCCATCAGCAAATGATTGTCGAGCATGGCAGTATAGAGCTATTGCCTCATCTGACATCTGAACAAGTTGATGGCATTGTCTGCAATATTTTGGCAGACGTGATTATTGATCTAATTCCGCAAATAAGTGCGATCGCCCTTCCCTCAACTTGGGGCATACTAAGCGGTATTTTACTCGACCAATCACAATCAGTTGCTGATACCCTAGAACAGAACGGCTGGACTGTTGCTGCCCTCTGGCGACGGCAGGAATGGTGCTGTTTCAATATTCGGCGCTCTTGAGTAAGCTATTAGCTGTTAGCGGTAACAAGTAATTGGTAGTTGGTAGTTGGTAACTGATAACTGGTAACTGGTAACTGATAGTGCGCTAACAGCTAAATAAAGCTTTGTAAATGTTGAATTAGCTGTGGAGCAGACATAACACCCTCAATGCGATCCACTGGTTTACCTTGCTTAAACACTACCAATGTCGGTAGGGCGTGAATGTGATACTGACTTGCTAGCTGGGGATATTTATCAGTGTTAATTTTCACTACCCTAATTTTGGGTTTAAGGAAGGCATTCACTTGTTCTAAAATGGGAGCCATCATTTGACATGGACCACACCAGTCAGCGTAAAAGTCAACCACTACTGGGATATCAGCGCTAGAGAGTATTTCTTCAAAGTTGTTGAAATTTTGTTTAGTCGCCATAAAAAAACCAATTTTATCTTTTTTCACCCTCAATCTTAGCTCTTGCAAATTTTAATTGCCTTAAGTTGTGAGGGTTTAATCGGCTTAAGATAAGTGAGCGTAATAAACTTGAGAATTACACCCATAGTCGAAGAGAGATTGTTATGGAATTGCCAGAAAATACGCAACGGTTGCGCGACATGGTGGCAATTGTTACAGGTGCTTCACGGGGAATTGGTCGAGCGATCGCCCAAGCTTTAGCAGAGGAAGGAGCCAAAGTAGTCATCAACTATGCCAGTGCTAGTACAGCAGCTCAACAGGTAGTATCAGAAATTACCTCCTTTGGTGGCGAGGCGATCGCCATACAAGCCGATGTCTCCGAACAAGATCAGGTAGAAGCTCTTGTCAATGCCGTAATGGAAAAATGGCACCGCATTGACATATTAATTAACAATGCTGGCATTACCCGCGACACTCTGTTAGTACGAATGAAGCCCGAAGATTGGCAAGCAGTAATTGACCTTAACCTGACTGGCGTTTTCTTGTGTACCAAAGCTGTCAGTAAAGTCATGCTCAAGCAACGTAGCGGACGAATCATCAACATTACATCTGTCGCTGGACAGATGGGCAATCCAGGTCAAGCCAACTACAGTGCCGCCAAAGCAGGTGTAATTGGATTTACCAAAACCGTTGCCAAAGAACTTGCTGGGCGCGGTATCATCGTCAACGCCGTCGCCCCAGGCTTCATCGCTACCGACATGACCAGTAAAATCAATGCAGAAGAAATTCTTAAATATATCCCCTTGAGTCGTTACGGACAACCAGAAGAAGTCGCTGGTATGGTGCGTTTCCTCGCTGCCGATCCATCCGCTAGCTATATCACAGGTCAAGTCTTCAACGTAGACGGCGGTATGGTAATGGCATGAGAGAGGGGCTAGGGGCTAGAGGCTGGGGGCTAGAGGCTAGAGGCTAGAGGCTAGAGGCTAGAGGCTAGAGGCTAGAGGAACTAGAGGGTAATTTCCCCCCTGCCCCCCTGCCCCCCTGCCCCTCTCTCCCCCAATCCCCATCCCCTGCGGGGACGGGGAAGAGCGAGTCCCCCCTGCTTCCCCTAGCCCCTAGCCCCTAATCCCTAGCCCCCCAGTTAGCACTCTTTAGCAGTGAGTGCTAAATTGATAAATGGGAAGCGTGAGGAAATAAACACATGGCAAAAATCGTTGCGTTTGATGAAGAATCGCGGCGGGCGTTAGAGCGGGGTGTCAACGCCCTTGCCGATGCTGTCAAAATCACCTTGGGACCAAAAGGTCGCAACGTCCTGCTAGAAAAGAAATTTGGTACACCCCAAATTGTCAATGATGGCATTACCGTTGCTAAAGAAATTGAATTAGAAGATCCTCTGGAAAATACAGGCGCTCGTCTAATTCAGGAAGTCGCTTCTAAGACAAAAGATGTAGCTGGAGACGGAACGACGACGGCAACTGTCCTGGCGCAAGCGATGATTCGGGAAGGCTTGCGAAACGTGGCGGCAGGAGCCAATCCAGTGGCGCTACGGTACGGAATTGAGAAAACCATCGACAAGTTGGTTGAGGAAATCGCCGCTGTAGCCAAGCCAGTTGAAGGCAGTGCGATCGCATCCGTCGCCACTGTCTCGGCTGGGAATGATGAAGAAGTCGGCAGAATGATTGCCGAAGCAATGGAGAAAGTCACTAAAGACGGTGTAATCACTGTTGAAGAATCCAAATCTCTGACTACAGATTTGGAAGTCGTCGAAGGGATGCAACTAGATCGAGGCTATATTTCTCCCTACTTCATCACCGACAATGAGCGGATGGTAGTCGAGTTTGAAAATCCCCGACTGTTGATCACTGACAAGAAAATTAGCACGATTCAAGATTTGGTTCCCGTCTTGGAAAAAGTTGCGAGGGCTGGTCAACCGTTGCTGATCATTGCCGAAGATGTGGATGGAGAAGCCTTGGCAACTTTGGTTGTCAATAAGGCGCGGGGTGTTTTGAGTGTATGTGCAATCAAAGCACCAGGATTTGGCGATCGCCGCAAAGAAATGCTACGCGACATCGCTGTTTTGACTGGTGGGCAGCTAATTTCCGAAGAAATTGGACTGAGCCTAGACACCGCGTCGTTGGAGATGATGGGAGTCGCCCGTAAGGTAACAATTGATAAAGAATCTACTACAATTGTTGCCACAGGTGATAATACAGACGACGTACAAAAGCGCATCGGTCAAATTCGCAACCAACTCGCAGAAAGCGACTCTGACTACGACAAGGAAAAACTGCAAGAGCGAATCGCTAAACTCGCTGGTGGAGTTGCTGTCATTAAAGTCGGTGCAGCGACGGAAACCGAACTCAAAGATCGCAAACTGCGGATTGAAGACGCGCTCAACGCCACCAAAGCCGCTGTGGAAGAAGGTATCATTCCAGGCGGTGGCACAACTCTAATTCACCTGGCAAAGAAGATAGAGGAGTTTAAAAACAGCCTGCAAGACGAAGAAAAAGTTGCAGCTGAAATCGTCGCACGAAGTCTAGAAGCTCCCCTGCGCCAAATGGCAGATAATGCTGGTGCTGAAGGTTCTGTAATCGTTGAGAAAGTGCGCGAATCCGATTTCAATATCGGCTATAATGCTGCTACCGGAGAGTTTGAAGACTTGATCGCCTCTGGAATTATTGATCCTGCCAAAGTTGTCCGCTCAGCCTTGCAAAACGCTGGCTCAATTGCTGGAATGGTTTTAACTACCGAAGCCTTGGTAGTTGAAAAACCTGAGAAGAAACCTGCCATGCCCGACATGGGCGGCATGGGCGGCATGGGCGGCATGGGCGGCATGGGTGGCATGGGCGGCATGGGCGGCATGGGTGGCATGGGCATGATGTAGTCTCCCTTGCATCTCACATCTTGCACCTGCCTCTTCACCCGCTTTTGAATTCAAATTCAAAAGCTAATAGCCCAAATCCTCTTAAGAGGATTGCTCGCGGCATTGTGTCCATTTTAATGGACTTGAGTTACTTGCTGTGGAAATTAATTTCCTTGCGGTCGAGAGCGATGGTGCAAGATCTGAGTGCGTTGATACCGTCGGGGTACTCATACCGAGTACCCTTTTTTTGTATAAAAGTCTTTTTTTGTTTCTCGCAATAGACTTGGACACAAGCGATGGCGGGTTTCCCGACAGGAGGCAAAGTGTCCGCGCAAAGCCGCGATCGTTCGGACGCAAAAAGTTCCGCGCTGCGCCCCTTATGCAAGAAGTCTAATGCCCACCACCAACATCAAACTCGTTACTTGAGATCAAACTCAACAGATTAAACCAGGCTTTGCCTCGTCAAACTCCTATCAGTTGTAGCCCAGCATTGCCCACCTGACATCAAACTCGTTATCAGGCTACTTTTAGCTACTTCTTTTGGCTCAACATGAGAATCTGGTTACAAACTCGTTGCCAGCCTACGTCGTGGGCATGGGTAACAGACTACTGTCTACTCAAATCCACGTAATTAGAAATACTGAGATTATATTGAATTTTAATATTTATACAAATTCTACCACATTTCAAGAGTAAAAACACATAAAAAATCACTTTTTATATTAAAAATTACCTAATAATTAGATAAAAGCAACTTGCGTTTCAGAAAATTATTTGTGAATTTACCGTAAATTCTCCCTAGCTTGTATAGCCTTTAAAAGGCTACTTTGGACATCAAAATATGAATTTTTGATATGTCCAGACTTTTAATTAGCCAATATCAATCAAACCTTGAGAAAATAATTCAATACGGTGGTTCGCGTAAAGAAACTGCTATTCGCATTGCCTTTCAAAACTTACTAAATGAGTATTGTGTACCCCGAAATTTTCAACTTATCCCTGAATTAGATTATAAAACTAAGAGTGGTAAAATTATTCGTCCCGATGGCACAGTAAAAGACGCTTTACGAATAGATTGGGGATATTGGGAAAGTAAAGATCAATATGACGAATTAGACCGAGAAATTGATAAAAAATTTGCCAAAGGATATCCAGACAGCAACATTCTGTTTGAAGATTCTCAAACAGCAGTTTTAATTCAGAGTGGAAGTGAAATCCTGCGTGTTCCCATGAAAGAGTGGGAAGCGCTAGATGGACTACTCAATCATTTTATTAACTATATTCGCCCTGAAGTAAAAGATTTTCGCGCTGCTATTGAAAACTTTAAAAAAGACTTGCCGAATATTCTATATGAACTGCGTAATACGATTGATCAGCAACATGAGACAAATTCGGTTTTTGTAGATTATATCAATAAATTTTGGTCAATATGTAAAAACTCTATTAGTCCCGAACTCACATTATTAGATGTGCGGGAAATGATAATTCAGCATATTCTGACGGAAGACATTTTTATCAATATATTTAATGAATCACAATTTCACAAAGAGAATAATATTGCCCAAGAGTTACAACAAATAATCGACACCTTTTTCAAAGGTAGCACTAAAAGAAATATTATAAGTAAGATTGAGCATTACTATGGAGTCATTAGAAGAACAGCAGCGAATATTTGTAATCATCATGAAAAGCAGAAGTTTCTGAAAGCCGTTTACGAAAACTTCTACAAAGCATATAATCCTAAAGCTGCTGATAGACTAGGTATCGTCTACACGCCAAATGAAATCGTGCGTTTCATGATTGAAAGTGTAGATTATTTAACGCACAAACATTTTAATAAGCTACTATCTGACAAAAACGTAGAAATTTTAGATCCTGCAACTGGTACAGGCACTTTCATTACTGAATTAATCGAATATT
>CAXTYC010000003.1:0-274128 GCA_964248365.1 uncultured Chroococcidiopsis sp.
TCACCCCCACTTTCCGCTTGTTTACAAGTATGTTTGATAAACCCGCCCCTACCAACTACTAGTTACCAAGCCAGCTAAAAGCTAATCGCACTCTCGCTTTTATTGACTACCAACTCTTCTACTATGCCAACCTATACAGGAATTTCCAGTGAAGCTTTCAGGCATCCTCTCGATCGCCAAGCTGAGCAGACTTTACGTAGTTTACCTGGATTTGAACTAGTTGCCCGTCAATTTGTGAAATTCATTTACGAGCGCCCACAGATGGTTTATCACATGGGTAACAGTATTCAAGTCGGACCACGCCAATACTCTAGTATTTACCAAATTTTTCGGGAATGTGTCAGGGATTTGGATATTTCCCCAGAGCCTGCTTTGTTTGTTTCCCAAGCACCCCTAGTTAACGCCTATGCTATGGGGCAAGAGGTTCCCTATGTTGTGTTAAATACTGGGTTGTTGGACTTAATGAATGAAGTAGAAATTCGGACAGTGCTGGCACATGAGTTAGGACATCTCAAATGCGGTCACACATTGCTAATTCAAATGGCAATTTGGGCTATTACTACTGCTAGTTATATCGGCGAAATGACGTTTGGTTTAGGCAATGTGCTTGGCAGTGGTTTGATTTATGCTTTTTATGAATGGCAGCGCAAAGCTGAATTATCAGCCGATCGCGCAGCACTGTTGGTAATTGATGAGCTAAACCCAGTCATGCAGACGATGATGAAACTTGCTGGTGGCAGTACGCGCTATGGTAACGAATGCAGTTTGGATGAGTTTATTCGTCAATCAGAAAAATATCAAGAACTTGACCAAGACAGCCTCAACCAGGTGTATAAGTTTTTTCTCTACAATAATATTTCTCAAGGAGTGTTTCTCACTCATCCGTTTACAGTAGAACGCTTGACATATTTGCGCTCGTGGGCTGTTTCAGAAGAATATCGCTCGATTCGCCAGGGAAATTATCAGCGATCGCCTTCTGAGGGAGCAGTTGATGTTGATGCCCAATCACAGCAAAATCATCAGCAGGTCGAATCATTACGGCAACAAATTGAAGAATTGCAACAAGAGATTGACAGAATTAAAAAGAATAAGTGAGGGGCTAAGGGCTTGGGACTTGGGGCTAGAAAATGGGAGAGTGGGAGAGTGGGAGAGTGGGAATCAGGGGAATCAGGGGAGAAAGCAACCATTACGCCCCAGCGCCCCAGCGCCCCTTTCACCAATTACCAACTACCCCACACCCTTAAGATTTACAGCAGCGATATAATCAAAATTCCATCATTCGATAAATCCCAAGCGCCTTGCCTGTAGGAATTAGTAATCATGTCCGAAGATGAAATCCGTGCCACACGGTTAGAGAAAGTTGAACAGCTAAAATCTCTGGGGATTAACCCCTATGCCTATCGTTGGGAAATAACCCACCATGCGGCTCAATTGCAGGAGAAATTTGCCGATTTGCTGGCTGGGGAAGAAGTTGATCTAGAAGTAGCGATCGCTGGACGTATTGTAGCTCGTCGTGTCTTTGGTAAACTTGCTTTTTTCGCTTTGCAAGACGAAACTGGTACGATTCAGCTATATCTAGACAAGAACAGAGTTGAAAAAGCTATGGCATCTGAGCTGCCTGATGCTTTCAATCACCTCAAGCAGCTGACAGATGTAGGAGATATCATAGGCGTTAGAGGGACAATCAAGCGGACTGAAAAGGGTGAATTATCTGTCTACGTTAACGAATATGCTATTCTCACCAAATCGCTTCTACCCTTACCCGATAAGTGGCACGGTCTAACTGATATTGCTAAACGCTATCGACAGCGCTATGTTGATTTAATTGTTAACCCCCAAGCACGGCAAACCTTCCGCCGCCGCGCTCAAATTACTGCCTCAATTCGTCGCTACCTGGAACAGCAAGACTTTATTGAAATTGAAACGCCTGTTCTGCAAGCCGAGGCTGGGGGAGCAGATGCCCGACCCTTCATTACATACCACAACACTCTAGAGATAGATTTATACCTGCGGATTGCTACAGAACTGCATCTGAAACGCTTAATTGTAGGTGGATTTGAAAAAGTATTTGAACTGGGAAGAATTTTCCGCAATGAGGGAATTTCTACCCGACATAATCCTGAATTTACTACGATTGAAGTCTATCAGGCTTATGCTGACTACTACGACATGATGGCGCTGACGGAGAATCTGATTACGTCGGTAGCGCAAGAAGTATTAGGCACACTGCAAGTTACTTACCAGGGTGAGGCGATTGACTTAACACCGCCTTGGCGACGAGTGACAATGCACGAGTTGGTGCAGGAAAAGACTGGGCTAGATTTTAACTCTTTTCAAACTCTGGAATCAGCAAAAACAGCAGTTGGTGGGGCTGGAATCGAAGGTGTAGAGGAATGTGATTCAATTGGCAAAGTCCTCAACGAAGCCTTTGAGCAAGCTTGTGAAGCCACTTTGATTCAGCCTACTTTTGTGATGGATTTTCCAGTAGAAATCTCTCCTCTGGCTAAACCTCACCGCTCAAAACCTGGCTTAGTCGAGCGATTTGAACTGTTTATTGTCGGGCGCGAAACGGCGAATAGTTTTTCAGAACTTACCGATCCGATTGATCAACGCCAGCGCCTAGAAGCACAATCCGCTCGTAAAGCGGCTGGGGATTTGGAAGCGCAAGGAGTGGATGAAGACTTTTTGACGGCGCTAGAGTATGGAATGCCGCCTACAGGTGGATTAGGAATTGGAATCGATCGCCTAGTGATGCTGTTGACAGACTGTGCTAGTATTCGAGATGCGATCGCCTTCCCCCTACTCAAACCCGAAACTAGTGACTAGTGGAACCAGTGGAACCAGTGGCTAGAGAAAAGTTGGGGAAAGGGAAAAGGGGAAAGGGAAAGGGTAAAAGGCGAAAGGGTAAAGGTTGAAGGTTGAAGGCAAAAAGGTTGAAATTTCATACTTCATACTTCCCACTTCATACTTCATACTTTTCTAGTCACTAGTTCCACCGGTTCCACTGGTTCCACTAATTTGACACTTCCGACATTTCAATAACTCGCCCTTCTATATCTTTAACCAAAAAATTCAGTGGTTTTTGGCTCAATATCTTGTGCTTCAAACCACGTAATTCGACTCGCATCAAGACTTGCTCTAAGCATTCTCGATCAAAAGAAACATGGCGTTGCTGATTTTTTTTGCCTATAGTAGCCCCACTAATTATGTGTAGCTGAGTATTTTTCTTTAGCTGATACCAAAGCCCTTCAGGAGTATTAAATGATTTAGCGCCAGTGTAGCTGGGACTGGCGGACATATACAGCGGATCAATTCCTGCTGTTCCTAGAGTTTGCTCGTAGTTGTAGTAGTAGTGCAAAGGCACTTCAGCTGCTGACAAGCCTAGCAGCCCTTCATAAAACTGTCGGGCAATTTCTAGATCCGACACCATAACGGTATGCACTTTTGGGGCGCTGGTGAGGAACATCCACATCGCACCAGCATAGGCTGCTAGTAGCATCACCATAATGCCCTGAGTGGAAAATAAGCTATCGAGTGGCAAGGAAGGTAAAAAAGCACCTAAGAAGAAAGGTGGAAGCAAAACCGATGTCACACTAACTGCTAAAACCATGAACAAATGTAGGGGGAATAAACTAGTCGCGCTTCTAGTTGAGTATTAAATACTCACCCATTGATACTAGTCTACCCTTGTTGAATTTGTTTCATCCAAGCTTCATATCTTTAACGAGTTCCACGTCACAAGACCCACGACCCACGTTGTGAAGTTGTGAAGTTGTGAAGTTGTGAAGACAGAAGACAAAAAAGTTAATTCTTCATCTCCCCCTCTCCCACTCTTCCCTGATTCCCCCTCCTCTTTCCCTAGTCTCCAGCCCCAAGCCCCCAGCCCCTAGTTAAGAAAGACAGCACCCGTTTTTTGAATGTTCATTGTAGTTCTGTCTTGAGCAAGGTCGGTTGTTTGTGTCAATATAACTTCCAACATTCCTGGCTGGGAGGATGGTTGTGTAGTTACGCTTAATAGTCCGCCATCATCGCGTCTAAATGTGGCTGTCACTGGTGCTGGCAAATTTGCCAGCAACACATCAGACTTTCCTTTTAGCGATCGCGCATTTGTATTACCAATTACTTGGTATGTTATATTTGCACCCGTTTGATTCACCAGTCTCACACTCACTTTCCCTTGTATGGGTGTAATCGTGGCGCTAGGGGGCTGTTGTTGTTCTGGTAGTGGCGGTTGAATTACAGGGCTGCTAGGGGAAGTTGGCTGACTAGGTACAATCCCAGGTGCGCTTTGTAACGTGGTGCGAGAACGGTTATAAGGCGCTTCTTTGAAAATACCAGGATTGCGGTTGCGGGACGAATTAGAAGCGCCCGAAGGGTTGTTTGGTGCTTCTTGTGATGTGGGATTGGGGTTCGCTTGAGATAGTTGCTTTTGATCCATGCCAGGTGTGGCAAATGCTGGTAAACTTATTAACAAACTTCCACAAATTGCCCCAAGTAAACCAATAGGTTTTTGAATTTTTTGATAATTTCTATCCATTTTTATTTTTACCTCTTAAATATATTTATTTTGTTTCGATTTGATATTTGTAGCCTATAAGAATATTTATCTAAGTTAATTAAATGTTTTCAGGTAGCTTCACCTACTTCAACTTAGACAGCCTATTTTTCTCCCCCTACAGGTAGAGTTCTTTTTGCTATTTTCCTGCGTATTACCTAACTACAAAGTTATCAATTTATACCAAAGCTTCACCTCTAACTTTAGAGGTGAAAAAAAACTATTTCAATAATTTTTTTCTGTCTTAAGTATTAGTATTATTAATAACTAAGAATAGTTTATTTATGGGTTATAAATTTTTTTATTAATAACTTCTATAACAAGCATCTCTTGTAGTTTTCAGCAACCCATTTCTGTCTTCTATTTACCAGGCTTCTTGCTCCCCTTCAGCCTAGTCTACTAGTTACCAGGCTGAGCCTGGTAACTAAAGATAGGGCGCTTTGCGTCCTGTCGCCTTGACAGTCAAAATTTAATCAAGCTTCTTGCCACAATTGTTTGACTCTTCCAGGCAAACATGAGGCAATTTCCTGAATTCGTTCCTCAGATAATTCGTCTTTGGTGGCAGAAAACACAGCCTTAACCACTTGTTCTCGGTCTACATCATGCCCAGTTACTGCCATTGGAGCTTCATTTTTAACTCGGAATAAAAAGCGCTCGTCATTAACGTTAGTGACATCGGAACTCTTTGCATCATGGAAGAAAGGCTGACGAATCTTGCTCAGGAAGTGAACAATGGGATTGGTATCTTCCCAAAGCTCTGCAATTTCCTTGTTAAGAGCTTTATCTTCGGTGGGTAGTGCTTCTTTATGCAGTTCATCTTCTACTCGTTCAGCGGCTTCAGTAGTCATTAAATCCCGCATGGCACGAAATATTACTATTGTCACATCCCTAGCATCGAAAAGATCCTCAAGACCGCTCTTGAGCAAAATTTTCTCTAGGAACGGCATATCTTTGGTAGCAATTGGAACTGATGGACCTTCTTTGAGTTCTTCGGGTGGTTTCGCGTCCATCTTTTGCAACATTTTGCGACCTTTGTCCGTCAGTTGTGCCGCTTTGAATGTAATCAAATGAGGCAGAGGACCATCGGGCGCGCCGAAGGAATTGGCAATTCTAAAGTCAACTTCTTTTGGATTAGCTGCGTCGGGAACATCTTCCTGGTTAGCGTAGGCATTACCAGTAAATTCAGCATTGATATACTGCTTTTGATTTAGAAAATCTAGATGTCCCAAAAGTTCGGCTTTGGTTGGTTCTCGACCGATAAAGTCGTCGGCATCAAAGTGAACTTCATGGATTCCTTGCCCACTTTCATTTATTTTTTTCAGGATAATGTATGCAACATCTTCTCTTATTGGAATTGGCATTTAACCCTCTCTACCTTTTCATTTAAATTTGTTACAGTAGTTGTTATGAGTATTACTTTTTCACTTCTTGGCTGACTCAAGTTAATCGCGTGCAGTAGAGCCATTAAACTGAATAAGCAGCAATTTTGTACCCATAACTACAGTCATTGGCATTTAAATTATTGGAACTCAACCCCCTGTTGCATCTATCACAGGAAGCATTTTAGACAGTTACCAGTTACCAGTTACCAGGCGCGCGGTTGCGAGAACGCTGTTACCAACTACCAACTACCAATTACCAACTACCAATTACCAGTTATCAGTTACTAGTGGATGTTATAATTTTCTAATCTTCAAGGCTGGTAGGTAGGGTGACAGTAAAGGTTGTGCCTTGACCGAGAGTGCTTTCGGTCTGGATTTGACCGTCGTGATGAGCGACAATGGCAGCAGCGATCGCCAAGCCTAAGCCAGATCCTGTTGATGTTTCTAATTTTATAGCAGTATGGGATCGAGCTGGATCTACTCGATAAAAGCGGTCAAATAAGTGGGGTAGTGCTGATGCGGGAATACCAATACCAGTATCTTTGACTTTAACTTGTAGGCGAGAGGCGAGAGGCGAGAGGCGAGAGGCGAGAGGCGAGAGAGAAAGTTCTTTGCTGGTAGGGATTCTTTTTAACTCTACAGTGACTTGACCACCATTGGGGGTGTATTGTATTGCGTTGCCAATCAGATTTGTAAACAAGCGCACTAGTTGGTTCCAGTCACCTTGAAGCGTAAACCAGTCTTCTAATGTTTCTGGAGTGGTTTTTGCCTCTGATGGATCAATTATATCCAGCGACAGTTTAATATTCTTTTCAGCTGCTACCAGTTGTTGTTCTTCAACCACTTCCATCAATAGGGCATCTAGGGGACACTGGGAAAATCCAGCCTGGACGATGCCGCTATCTTGCCGTGCTAGAAATAATAGATCATCAACTAGGCGACCTAGGCGCTTAGTTAAGCGTTCGACAACTTTTAACTGTTGCCTATATTTTGATGTATAATGTTGCCCTTCTACCGATTCAAGCTCAGCCAATGCAACTTGTACATTCGTTTGAATGAGAGTAATGGGGCTTCTGAGTTCGTGGGAAGCATCAGCAGTGAACTGTTTGAGGCGAGAGTAAGAATCGCGCACTGGTTCCATTGCTTTTCCCGACAAAAACCATCCACTCATAGCGACGGAAAGCAGCATTAACCCTATCCCCAGGCTTAAATCAAAAACGAACTGTTGGCTGGGTTTTGTAACTTCAAACCAAGGATGACTGACACGCAGATATCCTACTACTTGTCGCCCAGCTTGAACTCTTGCTGTTACCTGTCGCAGTTGGGTAGCCTGGGGTTTTAATCCTAGAAAGGAATCGTTATGCGGTTCTAAATCCTCTTTCCTGATTACTCGGACAGTTTCGCCAGTACGGTTAGGATGAATGGGAATATCTAGTGGTGCTGATAAAGTTGACCACAGTAATTCACCAGTGGGGCTAAACCACTCTAGATCAATGTGGTCGTCTTCTACTGTGTCAGCATTATCTTGGAATGTGGCTTGTAAATTCAGGCGCAGTTGACCAGCATCTGGGTAAGCTGAATCAATCACTAGCGATCGCTCTACCACTTCCACCACATGATTGAGGGTATCATCAATTCGTTCAATTAAGGTACTACGTACATACAAATATACTCCGCTGGCAAATAGTAGCAACAAGACGGCTGTTACCGCTGTGTACCAAATAGCTAAACGGCGACGAGTGGCTTGGAACATAGCAAGTGAGGAATAGGCGTTACTTTGACAGACAGCGTATCTTGCACCTGTTGCAACAACCGCCCGAAAAGGGTTTTCTATGCAAAAAGTATAATTATCAATTATAACTATGGATTAATAATTATTTAGCTGGATTTATGAACTAGTAAAAATATCTGAAATTTGCCACCAAATTGGAGACAATATTATTTATATAAGCGCCATTTGCCAAGTGCAAATATCTAGATTGTTCAAACCTGAACTGCAAGTGATTCTAATCACCTCTGGAATGTTGGGTTTATCTAGGCTGGACAGATTAATTCTCAAATTCCAGAAAAGAGTCAGCAACTTGAGCAAATGTCAGAAATAAATCTTATCAAAGTTAAGTATCACTATGGTAATTCTGAACAAGAGGCTAAGATTAAAGTTTTACTCAAAAATCCAATTAATATCAATCTGCCTGGAAATGTTAAATATCCTCTCTTTTTGACAAATTGGTAAAAATGTTTCAGCAGTCAAATAGATGGAAATAAAGTTTTTTAGTAAGGCTTGCTCTATCCCATTGTCACTGTCAACAACTTACACTACAAAAGTGTAGTTTGCACAGAAAGCTAAACTTGCCATGACATCGTTTGAATATGGCACTATCTCTGATCCTGAAGACATCCAAAAGCTTAGAGATATCCTTGGGCAATGCTTTAATAGTTCATTGGAAGACTCAGAAGCTTACTCCCAGCGCATTGGCTTAGAAAACTTCCGCGTCATCCGCCAGGGAAGGCAGATTTTAGGCGGCTTGGCGATTTTACAGCTAGGACAGTGGTTTGCTGGTGAGTGCGTTTCAATGGCTGGAATTGCGGCTGTTGGCGTGGCTCCAGAGCATCGGGGTTCAGGTGCTGCGCTGGAACTGCTGCGCCAAAGTCACAGAGAAATTTATGAGTGGGGCTTGCCAATTTCAACACTTTATGCTGCTACACAACGCCTTTATCGCAAAGTGGGGTATGAACAAGGGGGAAGCCGTTGCTTTTGGGAGATGGCTACTAATAGTATTGGAGCAAGCGATCGCTCACTCCCCATGCAGCCTATAATTCCTTTACGTCATGAAGTCTTCCATGAACTTTACCACCAACAAGCAAAAGTAACCAATGGGTATTTAGCACGAAATCAAGCTATTTGGGAGGAAGTGATTAAACCGCCTGTCTATGCTTATCTAATTGGCAAAGAAACTCAACCAGAGGGTTACATTATCTTCAGCCAAAGGCAAGAAAATAACACTAACCTAATTGAAATCGAGGATTGGGTATTACTCACAACTGCTGCTGTACGACGTTTTTGGACATTTATTTGCGATCATCGCTCCCAAATAGAAAAGGTACGATGGCGACATTCAACCGTTGATTTTTTGACATTATTGCTACCAGAACAAACAGCTAAAATTTACACCTCAAGACGCTGGATGTTGAGAGTTGTTGATGTGAGTCTCGCTTTAGAAAAACGAGGCTATCCCCTAGAATTGAAAGCCGAATTGCACTTGGAAATTCGAGACAATTTGATAGCTGAAAATAATGGTAAGTTTGTCTTAACTGTAGCGAATGGACGCGGTGAAGTCACTAAAGGTGGAAAAGGCGAATTACAGCTAGAGATAAATTCATTATCACCACTATATACAGGATTTTTAACACCCTACCAATTGCAACTAACAGGTTATTTACAAGCCACAGAAAAAACCCTATCAGTAGCTACACAAATATTTGCAGCATCCTCACCTTGGATGGCAGATTTCTTTTGATAAAAGCTATTAGCTGTTAGCTATTAGTAGTAGGGTGGGCATTGCCCACCATCAATAATCTTGCATCGAGGGATTGCCCCACGCCTCTAGCCTCCTACGCCTCGTTCCCTAGCCCCGCCTTGGAACCAAAAGATAATCGATTTGGTCGATAATTTCCGCGCTCGATTCGCCAAAAAACTTGGTTGTGCTGCTGGCTGCTAAGGCAATAGTAACTATGACGGAGCTACTAATTTAGAGCAGACTCACTTACCACTACTGTTTGTTTGTAGGAGCCGCATCTACATTTTGCAAAGAGGAGGAAGGTAAAGGAGCAGCACTATTTGTTGCACCCGATTGAGAAGGTGCTGGGTCTGGATCGGAGAAGCTAGCAGGCGCTCTTCTGGCTGGTGAGGTTGGGTTAACAGGTGTTGATTGTGGACCAAGAATGATCGTACTGGCTGCCGGAATAACAGTCGGTGCAGGCGGGGTAGACACTGGAAGAGTGGGAGTTGGGAACTGCCCATTTGTTTGCAGTGGTGTCAAGATGATCCTCGACCTGTCATTAGATAAGTCTGGTCTTTGGGTAATTGTAGGTCGTTTCTGCTGAAGGGTGGTTTGTGGTGTACCGCCAGAGTTAAAGGATGGTGGACGGCTATACACATCAGCAGCAGTATTACCACCTAAAGGAGAACCGTCGGTGTTATAAGCTCTAACGATCGCACTACCAACCGTATAACCCAACGCTTCTCCTGCCACCGAGTCAGAGTAGTAGTGTACGCCTCCTTGCCTGCGGGCGAGGGAAGCTTCTCTACCCAAGTTAACGAAGCTTTCCACTGGTTCATTGGGGAAACAAGCAGGACCAATCGCCATAAATACACCAGCAGATGTGGAGTGACCAGAGGGATATGATGGGTGGTAAGGAGTGGGTAGGGTAGGACCGTTTGCGACAGCAGGGTTAACTAGGGATTGAAATGCGTAACCTGTAACTTGATCGGGACGGGGACGCAAATACGTGAATTTGTTGTACCACGCAGCCAAAAGACCAGAATAAACGCCCTCATTGAGCATCGCTTCACAACGAGCCGCTAAGGGGGGACTATATTTATATTTCTGAATCAGATAATCAAAGTAGAGATTGTAGCTAGAAGCAGGTGGGTCAAAGTTCCAACGAGTAATTGTAGTAACGACATTCGGATTGCTTCGAGTAGCAGCCAGTTGGTTCAATTCCTCCAATTCTGACTTAGTTTGATTCGAGGTATTAGTAGGTGGTGGTGGAAGAATGAATTTATCAAATTGTCTGGCTGGGTTTACGGGAATCTTCCAATTAGGAGCAGAGGGAGCAACAATCCTAGAATCTGGCAGGACTGGTGGATTCTGTGGGTTCGCCTCTGTATCTCGTGGGTTGAACTTCACACTATCAGGCTGATTGGGAGCAGGAGGAGTGGCAACCTGAGCATAAGCATCTGGTATGGTGACACCCATTAGTAGAAATGCCACAGATGCGCTCTTAAAAATGAACGAAGTTCTCATTGATTCATCTCACTTTTTTTGAATCATCTTGCAGGATATCTTGTAGCGATATCTTACAGAAATAAATACAATTTTGATTTGCAGCTTTCCGGTTTTTTATAAGAAAATACTGCAAAAATTTTAACCTCTTTGCATACTAAGTTAGATTTGGTTCTAGGTGGCTAGAAATTAAAAACTGGTCTTAGTATGCTCGTTGCGCCTTTAATCGAAAAGCGCAAAATTAACAAAAAAACTCTCTACCCCTTAGAGATGTTTTAGCCAGTTGAGAAGAATCCTTTATTGTAAAATAACTTTAATTAGCTACAACTTTTGGATACTTCAACCTTTGCATCTATCTATTTGCTCTGATAAAGATTTGATTGGGGAATAAAAGAGTAACGGGTCAATATATCATTAATAAACGTAAACCGAGTAGACGCATTTGTATTGAGTCTGGCGTAGACATAGTTTACGACCTTTTGATGTTCATACTCTAGAGGTTGAATGAAGTCAGGTTGACCGTAAATTGATGTAACCTGTTGCTGATTCATCCCAATCCGAATCCGCTGATATGCAGGTTCGCCTGTTGGCATGGTTGGCGTTGCAGGTAATATGACTTTGAGAATTTGGGCTGGAGTTTCCAAGCCAATATTGACACCTTCTACCCGATCATCTGCCAGAATGACGTTAACTGCACTTTCGCCTTTTTTTACATATATAAGTTGCTCAATTTTGTTGGAAGAAATGTCGTTGCGTCTTTCAGAGACAGGCTTGCCCATCAGCTTTAGTACGTCTTCCCGACTCATACCAACTCTAATGCCGCGAGCAAATCGAGGAATATTGTTACTAGTGACGCTTGTGAGTTCGCAAGTCACGCCGGAAAGGCGACCGTCAATCATTGAGACTTTGGTGATAATTGGCTCTTGACGGTAGTTCAGGATCTTGAGGTTCATATCCAAGTTTGGGAAAACCTTGATATCGGTTGGTTTTCCCATCACCTTTTCCACCTCAGCTAGAACCATACCTTGGTGTAACCGACTGGCTTTGATTGCCAGACGTTCAATCGGAATACTGTTAGATTCGTTCTGGGGAAAGGACTTTGGGGATACGGTTTGTGTTTGAGACTGGCTAACAGCAGGATTAATAGCTATGAATGGAGTGACGCTAGCTGCAAGGCTCAATGTAAGCAGGCATACATAATTTGTTAATTTCACAATTTAAGCTCCACCATTACGCGATACTCGCCAAAAGGTCTTCGGTTAACAGATACAATTGCTGCTGTTTGGAATCCAAATTAAGTTAGTTAATTAATACAATTTGCAATAAAATGCAAAAAAACTATAGCTTTACATCTAGCCCTCTTTCAAAGATCCCTTGCACCTTCCGATAAACCCTCTTATAGGGCTAGATTAGCCAGTACTCAACGCTTAACCATCAACTGTCCGCGCTTGAGTGTAGATGTCTAACCAACTACTTTTGACTACACCCAGAGCTTGCTGATAATAAGCGATCGCCTCTGTGAGGACAATTGAACTTGGTTGTAAGGTAAGTGCTTGCCTCCCGTGAGCGATCGCTTATTAAAAACAACTTTTCTTGCAGCACAAGTGCTAGATTGTTATGTACTTCTGCCCAGTTTGGCTCCAAGGTAAGTGCTTGCTGGTAATGAGCAATAGCTAACTCTAATTGACCTTCTGCTCGAAGTGCATTACCGTTGTTGTAATGCAAGCTTGCAATTGATGGATTTTCTTTCACTGCTTTGCTAAAACACTCAATTGCCAGGTCATAATTATTACTTTGTGCTGCAATCATCCCAAGCATTTGTAGAGCATCAGCTTGATTGGGTTGCCTAAAAATTTTTTGCTCCTCAAGGACTCACATCAAAAGTCTACCTGGTAAAACTAGCAAGCATACTTTACCCATTTGAACGGGTTTTGGCTATTGGTTCGAGTCACTTAAGCGATTGTTGATTGTTGCTTGTATCTGAAGATGGAGTAATTGGCATTTGGGGATTACGCCAAAGTACTAAAGGAATACTCAAAGTTCCCAAAATCATTACTATCGCCGCCAGAAGCCAAACAATTAATCGATTTGGTCGATAATTTCCGCGCTCGATTTGCCAAAAAACTTGGTTGTAGCGCCCAGCTGCTAAGGCAATAGTAACTATACCAACAATTACTAGACTCACACCCAGGCTTTCCGAATTGAAAAGAGGATGATTTGTAGTTGGTTGTTGAGTAACGGCGGTTTGGAGTTGACGTAGAAATAAACCAAATCTTGCAATGGCAAATCCAAAGCCAATTAAGGCAATAGAAGTACGCAACCAAGCTAAAAAAGTGCGCTCGTTTGCTTGATGCTCCCGTTGACGGTCGATTTGAGGTTTTCTATTCAAAATTAATTACTAATGAACAAGCGGTAATTGGTAATTGGTAATTGGTAATTGGTAATTGGTAATTGATAATTGAATAGTCACTACTTGTTCTGTACTTGAACAGACCAAATTGGCAATTGATTGACTTTTTGAACTGTTAAATCTACAAATTTAGTGCCGTCTTTCCTTGCTACCGCTTCACCAAAATAGCCCTTAGAGCCATCATGCTCATGAGGACCACTAATATATGCTTGGTAACGACCTTGCTGACGAGCTTGATTAAAGGGAGAGCCAACAGACCAAAACCAGCGCGATGGAAACACTATACCGCCTATATCCTCCACCCAGTCCTTAGTGCCTCGCAGGTGGTAGACACGTTCAGCTGCATTGAAACCATCTGTACCAGCAAATACACCCCCAACGGAAACTACAAAAATTGGCTCATCTAGCCACTTTTCAAGATAGGGAGTCGCAGCAAGGGCAACTTGTCCGCCGCCACTAGTACCAATGAGAATAATTTTGAAGGGTTTACCAGAGGACACTGATAGTGGATTAGCTGCATTCATTCGGTCAATGATGGCACTAGCTATTCCTTGGTTGTAAATCGGTCCATATCGTTCGTCTGCGGAGATGGCAAATCGCCAAAGATTGCGAATTTTGATTAATACGCTTGCTACACCATACCAACCCTTTGCATTATTGGCAAAGTTCCACAGGGGAGCGAGTAAGCGCTCTCCCCCTAAACTTTTGTTATCCGCTGAGTAAGGAAAAACATCTCGAACCGTGACGCAGTTGGGATGAGTTCGATCTAAACTGTTGAGAAATATTGCTTCCCCAGGAGTTAATTGATCGGTAGAAAAATCCCCCACTCCTGTGAGAAAAACAATATAACAGTTAATTTGCGAGTTTTTAGCGATAGCTTTTGAGTTATTTCTCGGTGGCAGTTGCTTCGATTTCTTCAAACCCAAGCTTTCAGAACTCTGTTTGAGCCACCAGACTATAGTACCGACTGGGGAGAGTGTTCCCCAGACTAAAAGTATTATTCCAGCTAACGTCAGCAGCTTTAAGCTGCCACCCCTTAGCCAGACAAGTAAACGCCCAATTAAATTAAGCATTCAAAGATTGCGATCGCACTCTTGCTATTTTTGCCCTAGTTTGCAGTAATCTATCAACGTTGTCATCAATCCCAAGCAGCAGGTATTCAACGTGAGTGGCAATTCAAAAAGGAGCTTGCGCTCTACCCTGTGGAAGGCACTATCTTTGGATGCAAATTTTTACGAAAATACTCGTAGCACCTTCATAACACGGCGCTTAGCTCGAACAATTGTGATTTTAGCGGCAGTGTCTCATGCTCTAGGCAGTGCTGTCATTTTATTGATTAATCGGGCTGATCTCCCCAGCTTGGTTATAGCACTGCTGCTTGACGGCATCAGCGTTGTCGGCGGTTACTATTTCTGGACTTTAACAATATCTAAAATCGGGCAGTGGTTTAAACCCAATCATGTCACTTATAGAGAATTGCTGATTCCGATTGGCTTTGCCTATGCTCCTCAAGTGCTGAACTTTTTAACGCTGATTCCCTTGCTAGGGCGACCAATTGAACGAGTGTTAGCAGTTTGGAGTTTGTTAAGTATTATTGTGGCTGTGCGTCAAGGTTTAGATATTAACACTACTTGGGCTGCATTGATTTGTCTAGTCGGTTGGACTCTAATTCAATTAGCGATCGCTTTAGTACAAGTCTATGAACAAGTACTTGTCAGGTACATCTAGATTTGGATGTTCGTTTTGATCTGTAGTTTTTAGGAGTTACGCAGTAGGGCGATGACAAAGCTTACCCTTTACTTGTAATCCATAAGAGAGAAGTCAGTAATCGCTTTGAGCGTTCAATATAAGTTTACACAAAGGTGGCGAAGGAAGGCGATCGCTCCAACGAATAGCCGGATTGTACCAAACAGCAATCGACCTGGGAAGGAAATCAAATCTACAGATGGCTAAGAAGCGCAAGCAAGAACAAATCGAAAAAACTGCTCAAGAAACATTTGGCTACGATCACCTGCGTCCAGGGCAAGCCGAGGTAATCCAAGCCGTCCTTGATGGACATGATGCCCTAGCCGTAATGCCCACTGGTTCAGGCAAATCAGCAATTTACCAACTTGCCGCGTTGCAACTGCCTGGTGCAACAGTTGTGATCTCGCCTCTAATTGCCCTACAGCGGGATCAATTGGAAGCGATCGAAGAGCATCACATAGCTGGGGCAGCTGTAATTAACTCAACTGTACCAGAAAATGAACGCGGGGAAGCATTTGAGAAATTGCAAGGCAAAAAGCTGGAGTTTCTATTTCTTGCCCCTGAGCAATTTAGCCATCAGGAAGTACTGGCAAAGATTAAAGCAGCTAAACCGTCCTTGTTTGTTGTTGACGAAGCCCATTGTGTCAGCGAATGGGGACACGATTTCCGTCCCGACTACCTGCGACTGGGTACTGTAATTGAAGCGCTTGGTCATCCTACCGTACTTGCCCTTACCGCCACTGCTTCGCCCTTGGTACGAGATGAGATTATCAAACGGCTAAAGATGCGAGATGCGCGTGTAATCGTGCGCGGATTTGACCGCCCCAATATTTGGTTGGGTGTGGAGACATTCTACGAACAAGCAGAAAAACATAATGCATTAATTGAGCGCGTTGTCAACATCCAAAAACCTGGAATTGTTTATGTTGCTACTCGCAAGCGGGCAGAGGAAATTGCCGCCGCCCTGGGCAACAAGGGGATCAAAGCCGTTTATTATCATGCTGGTATGAAGGCGAGCGATCGCCAACAAGTCCAAACCGAATTTATGCAAGATCAAGCAGAGGTGATTGTCGCTACTACGGCTTTTGGTATGGGTGTAGATAAACCAAATGTCCGCTTTGTCTTTCACTACGACATCAGCGATTCGGTTGACTCATATTATCAGGAAATTGGTAGGGCTGGACGAGACGGCGAGAAGGCAGTAGCAACTTTATTCTATTGCCCAGATGACCTGAAAATTCGCCGCTTCTTCTCCTCCAGCGGGAAGGTAGACTTTGAGCAGATGCTAGAAGTCGCTGAAGCCGTCCAGTCAGCCTCGGAGCCAGTCGAACCGGAAGAGTTACAGGAATTAACAAATTTATCTCAAACAAAACTGACAAAAGCTCTGTCCCGTTTAGAAGAAGTCGATGCCCTCGAAATTTTGCCCACTGGTCAGGTAATTGCCAATAGTAAAGCTAAAATTAACTGCGAGTCAGCCGCCGCCGCCGCAGTTGTTGCTGGTGAACGACGGCAACAATTTGAGCATTCGCGTCTAGAAATGATGCGCGGCTACGCCGAGGTGCAAAACTGTCGTCGTCAGTACGTGCTTAGCTATTTTGGCGAAAATCTAGATGACGATTGTGGCTTTTGCGACAACTGCGAAGCTGGACTAGTCATAGAGTCAGACAGCAACCACCCCTTTCCCATCAATAGCACTGTCATACACACCAACTTTGGCAAAGGGCGTGTCTTGCGTTACGAAAGCGACAAAATCCTGATCCTATTTGATACAGTAGGCTACAAAACCTTCGCCCTTGATCTGGTGCAGAAGCTACTTAAGCTAGTGGAGTAGGGGCTAGAAAAAAGGGTAAAGGGGAAAGGGAAAAGGGAATCAATTATCAATTATCAATTGTTTATTGTTCATTGTTAATTGCTTCATACTTCTAACTTCATACTTCACACTTCTAACTTCATCCTTCCTACTTCATACTTAATCCTTTTCTAGCTCCTAGTTCCTATCCACTCTAAGACTCGATTCCATGCCCACCAGGGATCGGGATCGCCCATTCGATCCTGGCACGCTTTACTTGCTAGATAGCCCACATGACCGCCGTAACCAGTCAAAATTAAGTCGATGTTGGGGTTGCGATCGCTTGCACTTTGCAAATCAGGTACAATCGTCGGGTCAAATAAAGGATCGTCAGCTGCATAGATAATTAGCGTCGGTTTTTCTAAATTAGGCAGTAGATGTAAACCACTGCTAGCTTCGTAGTACGCCTCTACCGAGTCAAAGCCCAACCGTCCGATAACTAATTCTTGATCAAAACCCCAAATACTATTAGCTCGTTCAATTGCGGCTGGATCAATTGCCCCTGGATGAGCTTCATAGATTTGCCTAGCTAGTTGTTTCAACCCTCTGGCGATCGCCTGTTCGAGATACTTACCCCAGGGATCTCTAACTAAATAAGATAGCGATCGAATCGAATCTAAACTCGGACAAATCACCGCCGCACCGCCGATCTCGTCAGGGGTGAGGGGTGAGGGGTGAGGGGCGAGGGATGGGGGAATGGGATTTGGAGGTGATGGGGGAATTTCTCCCCATCTCCTTATCTCCCCATCTCCCCTGCCCCTCTGCTCCTCTGCCCCTTGCGCCCCTTGCCCCTGGGCAACTCTGCTAATTACATCCTGGGAGGCTTTGACTGCCCACAGTGCCAATTGTCCACCGAGAGAAAACCCTGTGAACCAATATTTCCCAGGACAACCCATTGTTTTAGCCTGTGCCGCAATGCGAACAAAATCTTCACCCTCGTATAAACCATCAGAAGTTAATGTTGGTGATAACTGAGCTGTTTTGCCGTGCGCCCGCCAGTCAAATAAAACTACTGCATAGCCTTGGGCAAATGCTTTACGTCCTAGCAACCTCAAAAACCATTGGTTATCCAGTGAGCCTGTAATCCCATAAGTTCCAATAATCGTGCTTTTTGGGTTATGGGGAATAGCAACCCAACCATAAATTGGTACTCCGCCAGCCCCTGTAAAGATGGTTTCAAGGTAAGGCGGCTCCAGCTCCCTCGTGGTTGCTGACCAGTTTTTACTACCCCAAGTAGCTGTGTAAACAGTCATCGTTATCCCATTTTTCAGCCACCTTGGTGGCGTAAATGCAGTATTAAGCAATGCAGTATGGATTGACACTATACAATTTCAATCTTATATTTCGTGAGCTTCTCAAGATTAAGTAGGGGCTAGGGGCTAGGGGCTAGAGGCTAGGGAGAGGGGGAGAGGGGGAGCAAAAGGGAGTAATCATTGATTACGAATTACGAATTACCTTTTCCCTTTCCCCTTTTCTCTTTTTTCTAGCCACTGGTTCCAGTGGTTCCACTAGCCTCCAGCCTTCACTCTTTCTAACGAAACTGAATATTTTTCGATGATGTGACTATACTCGGACTGGAAGACTTAGATAATCTCTGAAATCCTTCATATAATCAGTACAGCAATCTTTGTATTTCCCAAAGGTTCTTATTTATCCTTAATAAGTTGTCAATTTTTTTAACTAATGGCGCGAATACTTGTAATTGACGATGATCCCGCAATCTCAGAACTAGTTGCAGTCAACTTAGAAATGGCTGGATACGATGTCAGCCAAGCCGAAGACGGGATTAAAGGACAAGCGCTGGCTCTACAGCTACAGCCAGATCTGATTATGCTAGATCTCATGCTGCCTAGAGTGGATGGATTTACTATCTGCCAACGCCTGCGTCGGGATGAGCGCACTGCTGAAATTCCTGTATTAATGTTGACGGCTTTAAGCCAAACTCAAGATAAAGTTGAAGGTTTCAATGCTGGTGCAGATGATTATCTCACCAAACCGTTTGAGGTCGAAGAAATGCTTGCTCGTGTCAGAGCTTTGCTTCGACGGACTGATCGCATTCCCCAGGCTGCTAAACATAGCGAAATTCTCAACTATGGTTCACTTACACTGGTTCCAGAACGCTTTGAGGCAATTTGGTTCACCGAAACGGTTAAGCTAACTCATCTCGAATTTGAGCTGTTGCACTGCCTACTCCAGCGACACGGACAAACAGTTTCTCCCAGTGACATCCTCAAGGAAGTCTGGGGCTACGATCCTGATGATGATATTGAAACGATTCGAGTGCATATACGCCACTTACGAACAAAGCTCGAACCCGATCCTCGCCATCCTCGCTATATCAAAACTGTTTACGGTGCTGGTTACTGTTTGGAGTTGCCTAGTATTGAACAGTCAGAATCGGATCTTTCTGCCAGCCCTGCAAGTGTTGCCAGTCAAGATTAAAAATTTCTTATAGAAGTCTGAATATTCTTTAAATTATTCAATCTTCTGCACTTGTCGCTTCTTTCGGCTGTGGATTCATCTATAAAATTTGTTTTAACTGCTAGACATGAGGAAATTTTATGGTATTCTTGCTTTGTAATGGAAATATTAACTTTAATTCTTAAAAGCAACATATTACCATTATAAATAATACTATAGCGAAAAAAGTGAGAAGAATCAATAGTAGATTTTAGAGGGGCGATCGCAAACAAAAAACCATCCTGAGCCAATGGAAATAGGCGATCGTTTTAATTGTGTATGTATCACGATGCCAATTGCAGTGTACATAAACTTTACAATGTCAAGGTTGCTCAATAAACGTAGTTTCGGCAATGCCCACCGTTTCAAGCTGTTAAGAACCGTGACGTAGGATATAAACGCTAGCCTTCTAGAAATACAAACAAATATAGGTGGGCAATGCCCACCCTACGAAATGATATTTAATTGAAAGCTTTGATTAGGGAGCCAGAGCATTACCTCGAATCAGACTACCAATCGTTTTAGCAGTAATCTTCAATTGGGTAATTGGGTTAGCAGGCACAACTGTCTTGTAGAGGTAGCTATCAAACGTTAGCTTTTGTACGTCCAAATCGGCACACATCTCTACAAACGCTTCACGGGTAGCATCAGAGCGATAAAACACAGTTTGCAGCAAGTCTAGCACCTTGTAGGTAAGCCCGTACTTTCTATCCCAGCGCTTGAGGTAAACCTTAAGGTCATCAGAGGTAGGAATGCGCGAACCACCATTAGCGAATTCGACAATTGTCTCGGCACACATCCGACCAGACTTAGCAGCAAAGTAAATTCCCTCACCAGAGGATTTGGTAACGTAACCAGCAGCATCGCCCACTAAGGCAACTCTACCGACGACACGGCGGGGTCTGGGGTGTTCGGGAATTGGGTGTGCTTCGACTTTGATGATTTGACCACCAATTAATTTTTTCGCAGCACGGGCGCGGATACCTGCTTGCAATTGTTTAATGCTAGCTTTATTAACCTGCATCGTGCCAGTACCAACAGCTACGTGGTCATATTTGGGGAATACCCAGGCGTAGAAATCGGTAGAAACGTCATCACCGACATACATTTCTGCCAGGTTGTTGTAATATGCCATTTTATCTTCAGGCAGACGGATACGCTCTTGGAAAGCGATCGCATAGTTGTAATCCCCAGCATCAATTTCTTTGGCAATGCGGGAATTTGCCCCATCTGCACCGATAATTACATCTACCTTCAGAGTTTTGGCTATCCCTGTCGCAACACCGGACGAGTGATCGACATAGTGGATAGTGTAAGGGTCCGTATTGTTTGTGGGAATATCTAGTTTATGAACTGTGGCATTAATTAAAGAAGCACCCAGCGAAGCTGCGCGATCGCGTAAGTACCCATCTAGTACCTCACGACGACACATACCAATATATTCATCTTCTTTTACTAAATTGATATCCACCTCTCGATTCGAGGGTGAAATCATCTTCATTTTTCGCACTTGACGGTCAATAATATGCGGTGGGAGGTCAAACTCACTCACCATACACAGAGGAATCGCACCGCCACAAGGCTTAGCATTGTCTAGCTTGCGTTCAAATAGATAAGTCTCGATTCCAGCTTTGGCAAGGATCTCTGCGGCAGAGGAACCAGCAGGACCCGACCCAACAACAGCAACCCGTAGAGTCAAAGGTCTTCTCCCAATCTTCAATCGCTAGAAATGCATAGTATCACGGTCTTTTCGCTGATTTGACCAAGTAAGCTCTAGAATCGGGAATTTGCAATAGAGCTTAACAAGCGAGGCAAAAATAATTAATATCTTTTGAGTTAAATACGTGCTTGTTAACTCGTTCCCTGTTGAACAGCAGGATACACAATTACTAATCACACAGCAGGGAAGTTATTGCTCAACCTTCGTCTATATAAAGCAAAACTCACTCTGAAGAAAGACATTAGCAGAATTTTGTTAAACTATATTTAATCAATTGATAACCTAAGAACTAGATTTAACAACTGTTTAAATGACAAACACCATTGGTAGTGGGGAAGAGTTAAACCTTCAGCAGATTGCCAGCAGCTTTCAGGTTGTACACGCAACTCCTGGTCGTCTCCGGCTCCGTACTAATGATAGAAGCCTGAAACCAGCATTAAAGACTTTCGCAAAAATTTTACAGGAGCAAGAAGGAGTGAGCGAAGTCCAAATCCATCAGCAAACGGGTAGTTTGGTAGTCAAATTTGATGAAAACAAACTGTCTCAAATGCAGATGGGTAACTGGCTAGAGCAATTGAGTGTATCCCAAGCACCAGCACCAGAAGAGAAAAACACAGATGCCTTTGCTGCTTGGAAGTCAGTGGATTTTTGGAAAGAACAAGGACTCGATTTTATCCCCTTGGTTACAGGTTTAGCGGTGACAAGCGGGTTAGGAATTAGTGGCTTAGCAGCAATTCCCGTGTATATGATCGCAGCTGGGGTGGCGAGGGGGGCGATCGATCTAACTAAAGACGCATGGCTTGAGGTAAAAGGCGAGAGGGAGGAGGAGAAAAAAGACAAGGAAGACAGGGAGAAAATGCCTTCTTCCCCCACTCACACAGTCACTCCGTCACCTGTTGATAATTCCACACCCTACAAGATCGTTCATGCAGTTCCAGGACGAATTAGATTCAATGTACCTTGGCTGGCTCAGGATTCGGTATATGCCGAGCGAGTACAAAAATTGCTGAAAGCAGATGGTGCGATCGCAAGTTTCCGCATGAATCGAGATGCAGCATCGATTGTAATTAATTATAAGCTCTGTGAAGGAATTTCAGTTTCCCATTGGCTCGATTTGTTGCAGGCGGCACAAAAAGAAAGCGTACAGCAAAATAGCCCCGCTACAGTAGCAACACAAACAACACAGATTAGTCAACCGCAAGCGGCGGTAGAATCGCTCGCCACAACAGCGAATTTAGAGCCAGAATCAGACTCAATTAGCGTCACATTGCTACCACAGCCAGATAGGCAAATAATTTTAGAAGCAGCTAATTTATGGGCAGTAATGAAATCGCCTGCCCTGAATTTATCTTTAGCTTTTATGGCGAACTTTCCCTTGCAGACAGTTCCAGAGTGAGGGAAACAGGAGCAAAGCAATGGTTGGTGTCATCTCGCAGCTACCATCACACCAAGGCAAAAAACAGGAGTTTGTCAAACAAAGGGCAAAACTGGCTCTAGATAACGATCGCAATAGAGTTGAGGAGCAAACAAACACAGCTTGTAGCGTGGTTCATGTTATCCCAGGTAGGATACGCTTGCAAGTGCCGCCAGCCGAAGATTCAGAATACTTAGAACGTCAGGAAGTAGTACACACAGATGTACTAGTTAAAAGCGATCGCATCAACAGCATTGCAGCATCGATTGTAATTCAATCCGAGCAAAGTGAGATTTCAGATGAACAGATGCGATCGCATTTATTGAGTTTAATTAACTCGAAAGCAGATGCATCACTGGCTGTGTCACTCACTAAAATCGCGTCTTCACCTGAGCCTGCTAACGAGTCAATCCTCACTTATTCGCTAGAAATACGCGCCAGTGATAGTCGCTTCAGATTAAAGGTGGGGCATTAAAAGCAAGATGACTAAGCTTCACTGTCTAGGCATTTTGATTTAATTCATAATTCGTTTTTATTTCCCCTTTTGCAATCTACAGGTCTTGCGTTCGCCCAAGAGCCTGTCATTGAAAATCCAAATTAAAAAAACTCTACCAAATAAACAAGTAATGGCAAAAGCACCTTTACAACTTTCATCACCACCAGCTCAAATTTCTCAAAAGAAAGTAGTAGATCTCAAAGAGAAATTTGTCTTAGCACAGCATCAGGACAACGAGCAGCCGCAAGGAGAAGTATATTACAGCATTGTTCACAAACTTTCAGGACGAGTGCGGTTTCGGATACCAAGGCTGCTGCATGATGAGGACTATAGCGAACGGCTGGGGATGTTGCTGGAAGCAGATCCCGCAGTGACGAGTTTCCGAATCAATCGTGCAGCTGCTTCAGTTGTTGTGACTTATCAACCCAATACAGTTGCAGATGCTAAAATGCGTGAGCGTCTGATTTGTCTAATTGGGACAGCCAGTAAAGCAATCTTTCTCACGCCCACCGCACAGCCACCAGCAACGGATGCAAATGATGAAAATGAGTTGAGTTGGCAACTTCCTGCTTTGGCGACAACCTTAGCCGTCCTAGGGGGACCGATAGGATTGCCAATACCACCGCTTATAGTTGCAGGAACGATCGCAGCTGCTACTATACCCGTAGCCCAAAGAGCGTTAGAAGGAATTACCACCGAGCAAAAACTGAATATTGACTTTTTGGACTTGATGGCGATCGCAATTACCACCTTCCAAGGTCAATTTCTCACGCCATCGCTGATGCTAAGCTTAATCGAAATTGGCGAACAGATACGCGATCGCACGGCTCGTTCTTCCCAATTGCAAACCCTAGATTTGCTCAATTCACTGGGACAATTCGTCTGGGTGGAACGCAATGGCGAAAAGCAACAAATTCCGATCCAAGAGGTGCTGCGAGGCGATACTGTTATCGTTTATCCTGGGGAACAAGTCCCCGTTGATGGCATCATTCAACGCGGTAAAGCACTGATTGACGAGCAAAAATTGACTGGCGAGTCCATGCCAGTATTGAAACATAAAGGACAGCCCGTATATGCCTCAACTCTGGTACGGGAGGGAAGAATCTATCTTTTAGCAGAAAGAGTAGGTAACGATACCCGTGCGGGACAAAGTATTAAGTTGATGCAAGAGGCTCCCGTTCACGATACTCGGATGGAAAACTATGCCGCGAAAATTGCCGAAAAAGCTGTATTACCAACTTTACTATTAGGTGGTGCAGTATTTGCAGTAACACGCAACCCAGCTAGAGCCGCCTCTGTCCTCACCCTTGATTTTGCTACAGGAATTCGAGTTTCAGTACCAACGACAGTTCTAGCAGCACTGACTTATGCAGCCAAGAACGGTATTTTGATTCGCAGCGGACGAGCCTTAGAACAACTAGCAGAGATTGACACGATTGTCTTTGACAAAACAGGTACTCTAACCAGAGGTGAAGTAGCCATTGTCAATGTCGAAAGCTTGAATTCAAATACGTCGCCAAAGCGAGTACTGCAACTAGCGGCGGCGGCTGAGCAACGCCTGACTCACCCAGTAGCAGAAGCTGTGATCCGTCATGCACAAGCACAAAACATTGAAATTCTGCCACGCAGTAAGTGGAATTATCAACTCGGTCTGGGTGTAGAAGCAGAAATTGAGGGCGAGACAGTTTTAGTAGGTAGCGATCGCTTTTTGCGTCAGTCAGGAGTCACAATTCAGGAGTCAGTAGGGGCGGGTTTGTCTAAGTTATCCCAAGAGCCAAATTATTGCATAACCCGCTCGTACCCACGTCAGGAGTCCCACATCAGTTCTGTTTCCCCATCACCCCATCACCCTATCATCCCTAACAAGAAAGATGGGATCTCAGCTATATACGTAGCCAGCAACGGAGAGCTTCAGGGTAAAATTGAATTTAGCGATCTTCTTCGTCCAGAAAGTCGGGATGTAATTACCGCCCTGGCAACGGTTGAAGGTGTAGAAATTCATATGCTCACCGGAGACAATCGCCGCACTGCCAGCGCTGTAGCTGCTCAGTTGGGAATTATACCACAAAATACTCACGCTGAGGCTTTTCCCGAACAGAAAGCCAGCATTGTGCGTCAATTGCACGAACAAGGTAAGACAGTTGCTTTTGTTGGTGATGGACTGAATGATTCGCCTGCTTTAGCATATGCTGATGTTTCAGTTTCCTTTGCCAATGGTTCCGACATTGCCCGCGAGACAGCAGATATAGTGCTGATGCAAAACGATTTGCGAGGCTTGTTGGAGGGGATCGCGATCGCGCGTCAAGCAAAGGAATTGATCGAGCAAAACACGGCTATTGTTGCCATCCCTAACTTAGCTGCGATCGTCTTTGCTGTCTTAGTTGGCATCAACCCCCTAGCAGCAACCCTCGTCAACAATGGCTCAACAGTAGTCGCGGGAGTAAATGGCTTACGTCCCATTCTCAAAAGTAAAAAGGAATACAATCGTATTGAGGGATACAACCCATCTATTGACAGATGAGGTATTTGTGTGCATTGCACTAAGCTTGAAAACTTGTCAGATTTTCCACATCAATTGAGGTAATCAATCATGGCTCCTAAAATTGGCGATTTCGTTGAAGATGCTGGCGCACCTGGTTTGATCGCAGGTATCGGTGCAGTAATCCTCGCACCCATTGTGCTTCCATTTGTGGCTGGAGTTGGCAAACCCGTAGTCAAGTCATTGATCAAAGGTGGACTCGTTGCCTACGAAAAGAGTAAGGGAGCATTGGCAGAAGCTGGTGAAACCTGGGAAGACATGGTAGCCGAGGCTAGAGCAGAACTAGCTGAAGAAAAACAGCCAGCTTATGAAACTACTGTCACCCATAGCGAGACAGTGCCTAACAATGGCGAATTACAAGCATAAACAGCAAACAGTTATCCTCTGACAGTAATAACTGATAACTAACCAAGCAATTTTAGATTTTAGATTTTGAATTAAAGTAAATATCTAAAATCTAAAAAAGTTCGGGTTGCCCGTCTGATTTTAGATTTTAGATTTTGGATTACCATGAAAATCCTCTTTAATTCAAAATCGTAAATCGTAAATCTAAAATCGCCAGATGCATGGAGTCAATCCAAAATCATAAATCCGCTCATCCAAAATCGTTTGACCGCGATGTTGACAACTACGCACAAATTAACTCAAAATTCAGCCAAACCAATATCTACAAGGGTTGTCAGTTCTACTCCAGGACGGCTACGGGTGAGAGTCGCGCCGCAGCACCGTAGTTCTGGGGAAATGCAACGTATTGCCAATGCTTTGGAGGCACAACCTAACATTAATCAAGTGCAGATTAATAGCGAAAGTGGCAGTATTACTATCAATCACAATAGTAACAATAGCAGTCTCAAAAATGTTTTCGCCACGCTAAAAGATTTAGGCATTATTTTCGCTAATGTCACAGAAGGTAACACAGAGGCAGCATCGCAAGTATCAAATGCAGTTGTTGACTTAAACAATCGAGTCCGACAAGCAACAGGCGGTGCGGTTGACCTGCGGTTTCTTTTCCCTTTGGGACTTAGTACTCTAGCCGTGCGGCAGTTAATTGCCAAGGGGTTAGAATTCGAGACAATACCCTGGTATGTTTTAGCATGGTATGCCTTTGATAGCTTTATTAAATTGCATGGTTCCAGCCAAACTGAATCATCCAGAGAGTAACAAGCACAACCCAGTCAAAGCCAAGTGACGATCGCCTACCATCTCAACTGCGGCACACAATGCACTATTGGCGGATGTCTCGTCAGTGGTACGGGTTCCCTATTTCAAAGAGCATCGCTTGTTAGTCATTGTCTGTTGGTGGAAACGAATTCTGGTTTAGTGCTAATAGATACAGGCTTGGGTCTACAAGACATCGAAAATCCACGTAGGCGATTAGGTGAAGGGTTCATGTTTTTGGCTCGACCGCGCCTCGATCGGGAAGAAACAGCAGTGCGGCAGGTCGAACGCTTGGGCTTTTCCTCTTTAGACGTGCGACACATTATTGTTACTCACCTCGATCTAGACCACGCAGGCGGGATAGCAGACTTTCCCGCCGCACAAGTTCACATCCTCGACTCAGAATACACAGCGGCAACTGCTCCAAATACATTTACAGATAAATATCGCTACCGCCCTTGTCAGTGGGAACACCAACCTCGCTGGGTACGCCACAAAGTCGAAGGAGAGCAATGGTTTGGCTTTGAATGCGTCAGACAGATCGAGGGACTTCCCCCCGAAATTCTGCTAGTGCCACTGCTAGGGCATACACGCGGTCACACAGGTGTAGCAGTTTATACCCAAGGAAGTTGGTTACTTCATGCAGGCGACGCTTACTACTTTCGCCATGAGATGGACTATCAACAGCCCAAATGTCCCTTTGGTTTGAAACTAGTTCAGCGCATTGGTGCAGTTGATAATCAGGCGCGGCTGCGAAATCAAGAGCGTCTTCGTCAGCTAGCGCACGATCGCCCCAATGTTGTCCACATTTTCTCGGCACACGATCCGGTTGAGTTTGAAAATTGTAGACACCTACGCTAGCAAAGCCTTTATTTTCTTGTTCCCAGGCTGAGCCTAGAAACGTGGAAGGGAAATCTTAATTCAATTGTCAAAAATTATCCCTCTTGAATTAGGGACTTTTTTAGCTCGTTAGGGGCATATCCTGCCAGTCCTATCTTGTATCTTTTTGGAAAACTTACCAAGTACAGGCAAAGAACTACCTAGTGAAAGTCAGTTACAACTTACTAAAAAGCTTAATTTATCTTTTAACTCTTTTCAACGAGTTTAAGCTTTCAGCCCAAACTTTAGTTTAGTTCCTGGTGCATAATCCAAGTCTACATACTTGGCATCCGTTTGGGTTTTAAGAATTATCACAATTAATTGCCTCTGGGCTAAATTTGAGGCACTAATAAAAAAATTATTAAAAATATTGCATAGCATTTAGAAATATAATTAGTAAGCAAGAGAGAGCTTAGTAACGTCAGCAACACAAGAGTGGGCAGCTCAAATGAATACGAATTCATCTGAGTCAACCTCAGAGTTGACAAAACCATTGTTTCCTCACACTCAGGTAGGTAAAGACGTAGATTCTGAAAATAGCAAGCAGTTCCTAGACAGCATTAACGATTGTGCGTGTGCAACTATTTTTGTAGCTGGGGAAAAACTGCTAGGCGCGATCGCCCCTAGAAGTGGGCATTTGGATTTGGATACAATTCTTAATCGCACAGTCACGCAAGTGCGGCAGTTTCTCCATTGCGATCGCGTACTGATTTACCGCTTCCAAACAGATTGGAGTGGGGACATAATTGTAGAATCTGTTGTCAAATCCAGCCGTTCTGTTCTGGGAATAAACATCAAAGACCCCTGCTTTAAACAACAACATATCGAACGCTACAGACGAGGGCATATCCAAGTTGTAAAAGATATATTTGCTGCTGGACTACAACCTTGCCACGTAGCTTTACTTGCCTCTTTTCAGGTAAGAGCTAATCTGGTAGTTCCCATTTTTTCCTCACAGGATTTGTGGGGGCTGCTGATTGCCCACCATTGCCAAGGAACCCGTGAATGGCTGCAAACGGAAATCGACTTATTGGAGCAATTGGCAACTCAAGTAGGAATCGCTATCGAACAGACACAACTGCTGACTCAAGTCAAGTGTATTAATGCTCAGCTTTCGTCACAAGTGCAAAAGCAAACAGCCGAATTGCAAAAGGCGCTTAAATTTGAAGCCCTAGTGCGACTGATAACCGAAAAAATCCGTGACAGCTTGGATGAAACTCAAGTACTGCAAACAGCTACCCAGGAATTAGCACAAGTACTGAAGGTTGAACGTTGCAAAATTGAACTTTATAACGCCTGCCAAACCGTAGGAACGATTGCTTACGAGTACACCACTAGCTTACCCCTATGCCAAGGATTGACAAGACTTGTTGCAGACTTTCCAGAAGTATATCAGACACTGTTACAAAAACAACCCCTGCAATACGGGGACATTATGCCAGCGTGGAACACGAGGTTATCTCAGGTAACACGGCTAGCCCACCCAATTTTTGACAACGAAGGGGTTTTAGGAAATCTCTGGCTCACCAGACCACCAGAACAGGTGTTTGATGAGTTTGAGATGAGGTTAGTGCAGCAGGTAGCGAATGAATGCGCGATCGCTATTCGGGGAGCTAGACTATACCAAGCGTCTCAGGCACAAGTTAGAGAACTAGAAAAACTCGAACGCCTGAAAAACGAATTTCTCAGAACTATTTCCCACGAACTGCGCACACCCATAACTAGCATTAGCCTTGCTGTCGAAACTCTAGAAGCTCTTCTCAAACAAGAAGGTGTATTAGATAAATCCAAATTTGGGCAACTGTTGCAAATTCTCCATCAGGAGTGTCGGCGAGAGAAGAAGTTGATTAACGATTTGCTGACGCTTTCTACTCTCGAAGCCGAAACCGAGTCTCTGATTTTGGGAGTGGTTGACTTACAAACCTGGATTCCTCCCATTATTGAATCTTTTAGAGAACGCACCACTCGCCAGCAGCAGCAGTTAAACCTAACCGTTGCCACTGACATTCCTCCTTTGCAGACAAACATCAGTGATTTAAAGCGTATCCTAATTGAACTGCTCAATAATGCCTGCAAATATACACCTGCAAACGAATTAATTACAGTTTCAGCAAGCGCTACAGCCGACACTGTGCTTTTGTGTGTCAGCAATTCTGGAGTCGAGATTTCTGGTGATGAGATGTCACGGATTTTCGACCCATTCTATCGCATTCCCAACAATGACCCCTGGAAGTACAGTGGAACTGGACTAGGACTTGCCTTAGTACGCAAACTAGTGCGAAATTTAGGCGGCGAAATTTATGTCAAAAGTGCAGCTGCTTCTACCACCTTTACCCTACAATTCAATAGGCAAAACTATTCAACAGCAATAAAAAACCTCGGTTATCAAGCCGAGGCTGAGTAGGAGAAACCAAAAAATCAATTATCAATTATCAATGAATTGATACTGGCTAGGACGAGGGTAAGCAAAACCTCTGCGCTATACAAATAAACTAGCGTAAACGCGCTGTATTTGTTAAATTATGTAACTATATTAACTTTTTTATTACAAAAATTCAAGATACCTTGACCAAAAAGAACAAATAGTACTAATAAGATATAGTTATTAAAGCTGGCTGTTCCCAGGATGAGGAATTGCTTTTTTAATTCCAAATTGCCTATCATTTTGTGGTATAAATCTACTGTAATCCCATCGATATACTGGAAATTAAAAGGGTAAAGGTTGAAGGAGAAAGGTTGAAGGTTGAAGGATAAAGGATAAAGGTTGAAATTTCATACTACCCTTCGGGAACGCTTTGCGTACACACTTCACACTTCACACTTCTAATTTCATACTTCACACTTCACACTTCTAATTTCACACTTCACCCTTAACACTTCACACTTCACGCTTTATGGAAGGGGTCTTGCCGTGGGCATTGTCGTAGAGAACGTATCCAAGCAATTTGGCAGTTTCAGAGCCGTCGAAGAAGTGAGTCTAAAAATCGAAAGCGGCTCACTGGTAGCTTTGTTGGGACCATCTGGTTCTGGTAAGTCCACCCTACTGCGGCTAATTGCTGGGTTGGAGATGCCAGATAGCGGCAAAATTTGGCTAACTGGTAAAGATGCTACTAATAAAAGTGTGCAAGATCGTAATATTGGCTTTGTGTTTCAGCACTATGCTTTATTCAAGCACTTAACTGTACGGAAAAATATTGCTTTTGGTTTGGAAATTCATAAAGTACCAAAGGCGAAAGTCAAGGCACGGGTAGAAGAGTTGCTGGATTTAGTGCAACTTTCGGGACTAGGCGATCGCTATCCCTCCCAACTTTCTGGCGGACAACGGCAACGGGTAGCCTTAGCCAGGGCGCTTGCCGTTCAACCCCAGGTTTTGCTACTCGATGAACCCTTCGGCGCATTAGATGCCAAAGTTAGGAAAGACTTACGGGCATGGTTACGCCGCCTCCATGATGAAGTTCATGTTACCACAGTATTTGTCACCCACGACCAAGAAGAAGCGATGGAAGTTGCCGATGAAATCGTCGTGATGAATAAAGGCAAAGTCGAACAGGTAGGAACCCCAGCCGAAATTTATGACCATCCCGCTAGTGCCTTTGTGATGAGCTTCATTGGTCCAGTGAATGTTTTACCCAGCAGTTCTAAGATATTCCAGAGCAATGGGTTTGATAGTGCTAACCCAGAAATGTTTTTGCGTCCTCAAGATGTGATTGTAGAAACTTCTCCTAACGGTACGACTGTACCAGCTAGAGTAAGTCGGCTAATTCATCTAGGATGGGAAATTCAAGCGGAATTAAGCCTAGACGATGGACAAGTAGTGACAGCGCATCTAACACGCGATCGCTTTGACCAGTTAAAACTCGAACCAGAGCAAAAGGTTTATGTCAAACCCAAGGATGCTAAATCTTTTCCGCTATACTATTCGATTTAGCTATGAGCGGTTAGCAGTTAGCAGTTAGCTATCAGCTTTAACCCAGATAGCTGATAAGTTAACCCAATCGAAAAAACATGAAAGATTTTAGACGCTGGTCGTCAATTGGCAAATTCTTGGGTTTATTTTGTCTGTGTTGCCTAATGGTTATTAGCTGTAACCGTCCAACCACACAACAAACAGCAACCACGCCCAACACTGAGGGAAATAATCGGATTACCGTAGGTACAACGCTCAAGCCAAGGACTATCGATCCAGCAGATAACTATGAGTTAGCAGGATCTAATGTTAATACAAGCCTTGGCGATACCCTTTATAGTTACAAGGTAGGCACGGGTGAACTAATACCTCAACTGGCTACAGCCATGCCGAAAGTTAGTCCCGATGGTCTAACTTACACTATTCCCCTACGCCAAAAAGTTGTATTTCACGACGGCACACCCTTCAACGCCGAAGCGATGGCATTTTCCCTAAATCGCTTTATTCAAAACGGGGGTAAACCGAGTGCGCTACTATCAGATATCGTCGAATCTGTCAAAGCATCAGGGGATTATGAGATTAGCATCAAGCTGAAAACGCCGTTTGCTGCATTTCCCTCGGTTTTGGCTTTCTCCGGTATGTGTGCCGTTTCCCCCAAAGCTTACGAAATTGGGACAGGGAAATTCCTGCCTACTAAGTTTGTGGGAACTGGTCCTTACAAATTGGTACAGTTTACGCCGAATTTGGTCAGGATGGATGTTTTTGACAAGTATTGGGGGGAAAAACCGCCAAATGGGGGCGTTGACTTTCAGATTGTCTCCAATGCCGCCAATCTTTATAATTCCTTCCGTACAGGGGCAGTGGATATTGCTTATCTTACATTCGATCCAGAGCAAGTTGAAAGTCTAAAACAGCAAGCCGCCTCGAATGGGTGGCAAGCAATTGAAGAAAAAAGCAATACAGTTACACATTTGATCCTAAATGTCAAGCAACAGCCTTTGGATAATATAGCTGTTAGAGCTGCGATCGCATCGATGATAGATCGTCCACTTTTAACGGATCGGGTTTACAAAAAACAAGCACAACCACTCTACAGCATGATACCCGATACGTTTTCGAGTTATAAACCAGTCTTTTTAACAAGTTTTGGTGACGGTAACGTAGATAAAGCAAAAGAACTCTTAGCAAAAGCAGGATATACCAAAGACAATCCTTTGAAACTACAGATAGCTTATCCGGCGTATTCACTCATTCGAGAGCAGATAGCCAGCACTTTAAGAGAATATGCACTACAAAAACTCGAAGGAATAATTCAGATTCAACCGCAACCAGAAGAATCAGCCACCTTCTTTGCCAACCAATCAAAAGGAATTTATCAAGCCATCTTGCAAGATTGGTATCCTGACTTCGGAGACGCTGACAACTATATTCAACCATTCTTGAGTTGTGCCAAAGGTAGTGATGCCAATGGCTGTGAGAAAGGAGCAAGTCAAAGCTTGGGATCGTATTACTATAGCGATCGCATGAACAAACTAATCTCTCAACAACGGTCTGAACAAAACCCCGCCAACCGTGAAAAAATCTTTACCCAAATCCAAGAACTCATAGCTCAAGATGTCCCTGCTGTTCCCATAGTTCAGAACAAAGACTACGCCTTTGCCCAAAAAAGTATCCAAAACCTACAAATCGATCCAATCCTTAAATTACCTTTGTGGCAAGTTAAGAAAAGGGCTTAGGGAGAGTGGGAATCAGTGGGAATCAGGGGAGAGTGGGAATCAGGGGAGAGGGCAAGTTTAACTCTATCTCACTGATGGAAGTAACCAATCATGTTTACTAGTGTGCCTATTATTTGGTTGTACGTTCGATATAGTTCTCTACCTACCTCAACATCTAAATAGTTGCATTTAACAGCAAATTCCACCCAAGTCTGTGTTTCTGCCGCTTCTGCTTCACAATCACTCAACGAATGCTACAAAAGCTCCTTCATACCGACGCTTTCGCCATGCTTCAGCCAAATTTGCACAAACAGAACGCGAAGATATACGCATCTGATCGGTCAATGAATACCGCTCGTCAACAGGAAACTGCTTGGATAGCTCAAAAATCTGCATGGCAGAATCAAATGCCAATCGCTACACCTCCAAATCACGGTGACATTGAATTTGCTGGCGACTCATTTCAATTATTTAATCCAACACTTCTATTGTCCCACTCTCCCCCTCTCCCCTGATTCCCCCTCTCCCCCTCCCCCATCACTCATATGTCCCGCTCAAAATCCCTGCAATACTACATCCTCGCTCGTCTGCTGTTAGCACCACTGATGCTATTGACAATCGTCACCCTCGTGTTTTTGCTGCTACGGGCGACTCCAGGCGATCCCGTAGATGCTGTATTAGGTGGTCGCGCCCCTGATAGCGTTAAGCAAGAGTACCGAGAAAGATTAGGGCTATTAGATCCGTTGCCAATACAGTACATTCGTTATCTGGGAAGCTTACTGCGGCTTGACTTAGGATCTTCTATCACAAGCCAGGGTGAAGCCGTTTGGGATGTGATTGGGCAATATTTCCCAGCGACAGTCGAATTAGCAGTGTTTAGTATGGCGATCGCTCTATTTGTAGGTATCGGTGTGGGAATGCTTTCTGCTTCTCGCCCTAACTCCTGGCTAGATGTAGCAGGACGGCTATTTGGCATTATTACTTACGCCCTACCGTTGTTCTGGGTGGGGATGCTGGTACAATTGATCTTTGCTGTCCAGTTGCGGTTGTTTCCCATCGGTACACGCTTTCCCACCTCCCTACCTGTACCACAAGGACCAACGGGACTATACACAGTCGATAGCCTTTTGAGTGGGAACTTAGCGCAGTTTTTTACAGCTTTGTACTATTTATTTCTTCCTAGCCTGACGCTGGGAGTGCTGCTGAGTGGGATTTTTGAGCGAATTGTCCGTGTTAATCTCAGGCAAACTCTGCGATCTGATTATGTCGAAGCAGCCCGTGCTAGAGGTATACCAGAAAGGCGGATTCTGTTTAACCACGCCCTGAAAAATGCCTTGATTCCAGTAATTACGATTTTGGGTTTGACCTTTGCTTCCTTGCTAGGTGGAGCGATTTTGACTGAGGTAACATTTTCTTGGCCTGGGTTAGCAAATCGGCTATATGAAGCAATTTCGTTACGAGATTACCCAACAGTGCAAGGAATCTTAATATTTTTTGGCGCGATCGTCGTGTTTGCCAGTATTATTATTGACATTCTCAATGCCTACATCGATCCGAGAATTCGGTATTAGCTATCAGCTATTAGCTTTTAGCAACAGAAATGCAAATGCAAAAGTTATCATACATACGGATATTCACAAAGCTAACCGTGTTCTCGCAACCGCTAATTGCTAATTGATAAGTAAATTACAGCCTAGAAAAGAAAAAACAAAACGGCATCCGAACCTTTGGATTGAACGAGTAATGGCGCTCGTAGCCACTGTAAACTTAGGTTTGGTGCTGTTTGACTTGAGTTATGTTCCCTGGCGCAATTTCTATCTGAAATATTTTCCCTCCCTTACCCACGTATACGATCCAGTTAAGGGTATTGAACCTCATCGGGAAACCCAAAACTATTTAAACACGGTTCAGGCGCTAGAGCAGCAGGTAAAGCAGACGGGTTTACAGTCGCCTCAAACAGATGCCTTGCTTGACCAACTGCGCCGTCTGAGTGCGGAAATGATTGATACTAATCCATTTGCAGCGGCAAATAAAACTGGGACGCTGGAGAAAATCAAAAACCGAATGCGCGATCGCATTGGTCAAGAATCTTCTCGTCAAGCATTTACTGTTTTTTGGAGTCAACCGCATCTATCAAACGGCAGATATCAACAAGAAATTGAGTTTTTCAAGCAAAATATTCAGCCTTTGATGGCAACCAATTACTACCGTAAGATCGGAGAAAATGGGGAATTTATTGACAATTTCTGGCTGATTGACTTGCCGTTCACCGTTATATTTGGTTTAGATTACTTAGCTCGGATCTGGACAATCAAACGCCGCCATACCTCTTTCAGTTGGCTAGATGCAATGATATGGCGCTGGTACGACATTTTCCTGCTCCTACCTTTTTGGCGGTGGCTGCGGATTATACCCGTGCTGATTCGACTGGACGAAGCTAAATTATTACATCTATATCCGCTCAGGCAACAACTTCATCGAGGCATTGTAGCGAATTTTGCCTCGGAATTGACCGAAGTAGTATTGATTAGAGTTATTAATCAATTGCAACAGTCAATTGTGCAAGGTGAGTTAATCCGCTGGCTGTTTCAAAGTGGCAGGCGACCGTATATAGATATAAATAATATTAATGAAGTGGAAGCGATCGCCACAATACTAGTAAATTTGATCGTCTATCAAGTACTACCCCAAATTCAGCCTGATTTAGAAGCTATCCTACGCCACAACATTGCAACCACCCTCAATCAATCCCCACTGTATCGCGGTGTACAGAATATACCAGGAATAGGAAATGTGCCTCAAGAACTGAGTGAGCAATTAGCCCACTCGATTGCCCAAAATATTTACTCTGCCATCGTCGCAGCTGTAGAAGATCCAGTAGGAGCAAAAATATCCAGTCAGCTAGTGCAACACTTTAGCGAAGCTTTGGGCGCGCAAGTGCAAAAGCAACAAACTCTAGAGCGAATTCAAGTACTGCTTTGTGACTTTTTAGAGGAAGTCAAAATTAATTACGTAAAACGGCTGGCGCAGGAGGATGTCGAAAAAGTGCTGGAACAAACCAGACACTTACGCCAGCAAGCAATCAACAGAGGCTAGGGACTAGGGGCTAGGGGCTAGGGAAAGGACAAGGGGAGGGGGTGACAGGGAGAGGGGGGAAGCCCAGAGTAATTATCACCTTGTCGGGTTGTCCTAACTTCACCCCTAGTCCCTAGTCCCTAGCCCCTAGTCCCTCCTGATGCGTTACACTCAAAATTAGCGGCGAAGCAAAACTGTTTCGTCTGTGGGCTTCTTGAAAAAAATAGTTTTTCTCAGGAAGTGGGTAACGACCCGCTTTTTTTGTGTCTTACAATGGCTCATCCTTTAATTCCACAAATTATTGACTTGGCGACACCTGTAGCAGAAAGCCTGGGGTTGGAAATCGTTGGAGCGGTTTTTCATACTAACCAACGTCCGCCAGTTCTGCGCGTCGATATTCGCAATCCCTCTCAAGACACGGGGTTAGATGATTGTGAGCGGATGAGCCGTGCTTTAGAACCAGCTTTAGATGCAGCGGACATCATTCCCGACGCTTACGTTTTAGAGATTTCTAGTCCTGGGATATCGCGGCAGTTAATTACTGACCGAGAGTTTATCTCCTTCAAAGGATTTACCGTAGTAGTTAATACTTCACAACCCTACGAAGGTCAGCCCCAGTGGACAGGACAGCTGATCAAACGGGATGAAAACGCAGTTTACTTAAACCAAAAAGGTCGAGCAGTTGCCATTCCCCGCTCTCTCATCACCAGGGTGCAACTCGAAGAACGCCGCTAACTAGGGGCTAGGGGCTAGGGGCTAGAGGAACTAGAAGAGGACAAGGGGGCAAGGGGACAAGGGGACAAGGGGACAATTACCTTTTACCTTTTCCCTTTTCCCTTTTCCCTTTTCCCCTTTCCCCTTCCTAGTCCCTAGTCCCTAGCCCCTAGTCCGTAGCCCCTAATTAATAAAGAGGTTTATTTATGTCAATGGTTAGTTTGCCAGGTCTGAAAGACTTAATTGAAAATATTAGTCGTGAGCGTAATTTACCTCGTCTTGCCGTGCAATCAGCGCTCCGAGAAGCTCTAATCAAAGGTTATGAGCGTTTTCGGCGGGCGCAAAATATGGAGAAAAAGCATTTTGATGAAGAATACTTTGACAACTTTGAAGTCGAGCTAGACGTAGAAGAAGAAGGCTTTCGCGTCCTTGCCACCAAAAATATTGTGCAAGAAGTAACCAACTCCGACCATCAAATTTCTCTGGATGAAGTTCAGGAATTTGCAGGTGATGCAGCCCAGCTTGGTGACTCGGTAGTTGTGGATGTTACCCCAGACCAAGGGGAATTTGGTCGCATGGCAGCAATGCAAACCAAGCAGGTACTGGCGCAAAAGCTCCGTGACCAGCAGCGGCAAATGGTTCAAGAAGAATTCCAAGATTTAGAAGGAACTGTACTGCAAGCTAGAGTCTTGCGGTTTGAACGCCAATCAGTTATAATGGCAGTAAGTAGCGGTTTTGGTCAGCCGGAGGTAGAAGCCGAGTTACCCAAGCGGGAACAACTGCCCAACGACAACTACCGAGCTAATGCTACTTTTAAGGTTTATCTAAAAAAAGTTTCCCAAGGTCAGCAACGCGGTCCACAATTATTAGTTTCCAGGGCTGACGCTGGTTTAGTAGTTTATCTATTCGCCAACGAAGTACCAGAAATAGAAGATGAAGTTGTGCGAATTGTTGCCGTAGCGCGGGAAGCTAATCCGCCCTCTCGTCATGTTGGTCCTCGGACTAAAATCGCAGTTGATACCTTAGATCGAGATGTAGACCCAGTGGGAGCCTGTATCGGGGCGAGAGGATCGCGCATTCAAGTAGTGGTCAACGAATTGCGCGGTGAAAAGATTGACGTGATTCGATGGTCTCCTGACCCAGCTACATATATTGCTAATGCTTTGAGTCCCGCTAGAGTTGATGAAGTGCGTTTGATGGAGCCAGAAACTCGTCAAACTCATGTATTAGTTGCTGAAGATCAGTTAAGTTTGGCAATTGGTAAAGAAGGACAAAATGTTCGTCTAGCTGCTCGCTTGACTGGTTGGAAAATTGACATCAAAGACCGAGCCAAGTATGACTATGAAGGTGAAACGGCTAAGTTTGCAGCACTAGCAGCTCAATATCAGGCACAAGCAGCCCTTGAGGAGCAAGAACAACCGGAGGATGAAGAGGATCAAGATCAAGAGCCTCAATTCGAGGAAGTGCTTGAAGCAACAGAATAAAACGCACAGCGCGTAATTTTGAGGGGTGAGGGGTGAAGGTTGAAGGTTGAAGGATAAAGGTTGAAGGTTGAAATTTCATACTTCTAACTTCATACTTCTAACTTCTTTTGCCCCTAGCCCCTGCGCCTTTGCCTCTAGCCCCTAAATTCTGTATGAAACCTAACTATCGGCGCTGTATAAGTTGCACTCAGGTAGCATTGAAAACAGAGTTTTGGCGAATTGTCCGCATCAATTCGTCGGGACAGTTACAATTAGATCAGGGGATGGGGCGTTCTGCCTATATTTGTCCCCAAGCTAGTTGTTTGCAACTGGCTCAGAAAAAAAATCGCCTTGGGCGATCGCTGCGGGTAAAGGCAATACCAGAAACAATATATCAAACTTTATGGCAGCGCCTATCCACACCACCCAACAGCGAAGCAACATAAACTGTGTACTATGCCCAAGCTTCAACGCCTTAGACAACGCCATTTCATGAAGAATTTAAGAAATTTTGGCATTTAGGCAACTCTAAACGTTATCAGCAGATGATAATTACTGCTGTAATAGAGTTAGTGTCAAAATAGTAAATGGGTAAAAATAACCCCCATAACCAAGCGCGCTCATCAAAGCATTTTTCTGTAGGTTGGTGCAAGATCAAAAAAACTGGGCAAATAATCGTAATCCGGCTTATTGGGCGCCCAGACTCCAAGCGCGTGACTATTTCACTAAAAAAACATCTTTTTTTCTGATTCGGAGGTAAGACAAGCAACTATAACGGTAACTCATCATACAGAACTCGGAGGATGGAGATGTAGTAAATCAGTCAACCATCCAGTTATTGCTGGTAGGTAAAGGGGAAGAGTGGATGAACAACGGCAAAGTAAGAATTTACGATCTATCAAAGGAATTGAATTTGGATAACAAAGAGCTTTTAGCCATTTGCGACCAGCTCGATATTGCAGTGAAAAGCCATAGCAGCACAATCACCGAAGGTGAGGCAGAGCGAATCCGCAAAGCAGCAGAAAAACAAATTGCTACCATGCCAGCCTCTAATAAAGAATCAACTGCCAACAACAATAAACCAAACTCACAACAAGTAACAACCAAAGCGAAACCAAGACCACAAATCGTGCCAAACAAACAACAAATCTTGGAAATTCGTAAACCTAAAAATTTAGACCGCTCCAATCCAAATTTCCCAGAAGCTCCAGCTGCCGTAGCGCCCCCACCAGTCCGCCCCGTAGCTACTACACCTCCGGCGGCGCGGACGGCAGTACCAAATGAATCAGACCGTCCTCCCATTGAGGCACAAACAAATTTAGCAGGTGCTAAAACAGATACTGCTAATGGTAATCGAAACGAACCACCAGCAGTTTCATCTGGGGCTAAGCAGCCAGAACGCCCGCGACTATCTTCGCCGCCAAGTAGACCTGCCCCTGTTGGAGCTTCAATTGGGGGCGTAACTAGAGCAGAGCGACCGATTCTCAAGCGCGAGCAAGTCACTCCTCAACCTAGCCAGCCGACAGAAACACCTACGGTGGCTAAAGGAGAAAAGCCAGCTCGTCGCTCACCAACAGCCCCAAGCTCGGAGCCAGTAGCGAGCAAGCCCAAACCTGTTGTAGAACTACAACGCCCCAAACCAGTGAGGACAAACGAACCAGTCACTGCCATTGCGCCCGTTCGCTCAAAAGCAGGTGTAGGGGTTCAACCAGGCGCAGTTGATGAAGACGAAGTAGTAGATGGTGCAGTAGAAATATCTGATGCACAACCCCTACTAAAACGTCCATCGCTGCCTCGCCTAGTGGGTAAAGGCGGCAAAAAATGGCAAGAAGAAGAAATTGACGAAGGACAAGATTCAGTCAAGGCGGGTAAGGCAGGCACTAAGGCAAAACGCCTGAAGCCAATGATCGATCTAGAAGATGAAGAAGAATTGAATGATGATGAGCTAGATATATACGCTCCCATCCAAGTCAGCTTGTCTGTAGCTCGTCCGCCCAAACAAAAGGCTGTAGGTCGTCCAGGGCAAACAGCCCCAGCAGCAGCGGCTGTCTTACCAGGAACTGCGGTTAGAAGTAAAAAGTTTGGGAGTTCCAAGGAAAACCGACGAGGGCGCGAACCAGAACAGAAGCGCGAACGCCCAGAAAAGCTGGTAGTAACGGGCAACATGACCCTGCAAGAACTAGCTGAAGCTTTGGCAACGCCGGATACAGAAATCGTCAAAATCCTGTTCCTCAAAGGCATGGCGGTAAGTATCACCCAAAACTTGGATATTCCCACAATTACCTTGGTAGCCAACGAGTTGGGAGTCGAAGTTGAAACCGCTGAGCCAGAAGCGGAAGCGCGGAAAGTTACAGAAATGGTGGATGCAGCAGACCTGGAAAGTCTCCAACCTCGTCCGCCAGTGGTGACAATCATGGGTCACGTAGATCACGGTAAAACTACCCTGCTCGATGCGATTCGCAAAACAAAAGTCGCTCAAGGCGAAGCAGGCGGTATTACCCAGCATATTGGAGCTTACCACGTTGATGTAGAAAACGATGGTCAAATCCAACAGGTGGTATTCCTAGATACTCCAGGTCACGAAGCCTTCACAGCTATGCGGGCGCGGGGAGCGCGAGTTACAGACATCGCAATACTTGTGGTAGCAGCTGATGATGGTGTACGTCCCCAAACTGTAGAAGCGATTAGCCATGCCCAAGCTGCCCAAGTGCCAATTATTGTGGCAATCAACAAAATTGATAAAGAAGGCGCTCAGCCGGATCGGGTGAAACAAGAGCTAACGCAGTATAACTTGACTCCAGAAGAATGGGGTGGAGATACGATTATGGTTCCCGTCAGCGCGCTCAAGGGAGAAAACCTAGACTCGCTGCTGGAGATGATTCTGCTGGTGGCAGAGGTAGAAGACCTGTATGCTAACCCAGATCGTCTAGCAAAAGGAACGGTAATCGAAGCTCATCTGGATAAGGCAAAAGGACCAGTTGCTACGCTGTTAATTCAGAATGGTACGCTCAGAGTGGGTGATACCCTCGTGGCAGGCTCTGCCTTTGGTAAGGTAAGGGCAATGGTTGACGACCGAGGGCAGAGAGTCGAAGCCGCTAGTCCATCCTTTGCCGTAGAAGTACTCGGCTTGAGTGATGTGCCAGCAGCTGGGGATGAGTTCGAGGTCTACCAAAACGAAAAAGAAGCCAGGGCGATCGCCAGCGACAGAGCAGACAAACAACGTCAATCTCGTCTGTTGCACGGACGCGCTACCCTCACCACCTTGTCCGCTCAAGCTCAAGAAGGCGAGTTGAAAGAACTCAACTTGATCCTCAAGGCAGACGTACAAGGTTCATTAGAAGCCATCATTGGAGCGCTCAAACAACTGCCACAAAACGAAGTACAAATTCGGATGTTGTTAGCTGCACCTGGGGAAATCACCGAAACAGATATCGACCTAGCAGCCGCCAGTAACGCAGTGATCATCGGATTCAACACCACCCTTGCCAGCGGAGCTAGACAAGCCGCTGATGAAGCTGGGGTAGATGTACGCGAATACGATATCATCTACAAGCTGCTAGAAGACATCCAAGGCGCGCTAGAAGGTCTTCTAGAGCCAGAATTGGTGGAAGAACCACTAGGTCAAGTCGAAGTGCGTCAAGTCTTCCCCGTCGGAAGGGGCAAAATTGCTGGCTGTTACGTCCTGTCTGGCAAAGTAGTGCGTAACTGTAAAGTGCGGATCAAACGAGGCAGTAAGGTGATCTATGAAGGTACACTCGACTCGCTCAAACGCATGAAAGAGGATGCCCGCGAAGTCAACGCCGGATATGAGTGCGGTATCGGCATTGATAAATTCAATGACTGGGTAGAGGGCGACATCATCGAAGCCTACCAAATGGTAACGAAGCGCCGCACCCTCTCAGCTACCAAGTAGTGATTAGTGGAACCAGTGACTAGTGACTAGAAAAACCAGCCACTGGTTCCACTGGTTCCACTGGTTCCACTGGTTCCACTACCTATATGCGCTCATTTTGGTCTGAACCAATCTTGTGGATTCATTTAGCTGGGCTAGCAACGCTGCCCATTTTTTTAGAAATCTGCTTGTTAGGATTGGCTGTAGGCGATCCCGTCTTACCAGTGTGGTTAGAATTTTCTCTGGTTGCTGCTATTGGTGTTGTACCAGTGTTGTGGGTACAACTGCGGCGACCTTTTTCCATCTTCGCTATCATTGGGCTAGCCCAAAAGCCAGAACAGCTAAGTGAGCAGCAAAGAAAAATTCTTAGCCGAATTAATACTGGGGCAAATCGGCTGCTAGCAGTAGGGGCAGCTATATTTTTAATGGTAGTATTATGGCAGCTCTATAGAGTTGCCCCAGTTGGCACAACTGTTACCCCATTTCCACCCACATGGCGATGGGCAGGATTACTGATAGCAGGATTAGCTTTTTTAGCTAGCAATATATTTTTACAAATTCCTGTCAGTGTGGCACGAGTTTTCGTTACCAGCGAAACAGAATTTGCCGCTACAAAACCTTATCCTTTAGAAAGAATACCTGAAGATTTTACTATTGTAGGATTGCAGGTAGATCAAATATTGCCCCCACTACAATCAGACGGTTAAACCGCAAGCAATGAGGAATTATGGCTCATCCGGCTACTGACACTTGCCAATTCTCTGAAGATAGCCAAATTTGGCACGAACTCAAATCTGCGATCGCCGCAAGTTCCGGCTTCCAACGCTGGCGGCTAGAGCAAATGTCATTTAACTGTCAAATCCAAAATTTGAGCCTCGACAACCAAGTACGCCGTTATTTACGTGAAACCTTGGAAACACTAGCTTACTAGATTTTGAGTGTAGGGGCGTTGAGGGGCTGTAATGACTGGTTTTTCCGTATATCTGTTGAAATAGAAATATTTTGGTCAAACTCCTTTGCCAGGGAGGGTTGTTTGGGGTAGTGTGTGTTTTGCTAGAAGTATTTGGTGTTATCGCCCCTACTATGAAGCCAAGCTCTTCTTGAATAAATCCTTGCAAGCGCAGGAGTAGACGATATGTATCCTCTAGGCGATCGCCTTCTATTTGCACATCCGCTGTAGGGTAGTTTTGAAGTACTTCGATTAGACTCAAAGAGTGATCGCGATTGGCAGAAAGAATCAAAGCAGATCGCAAAGCTTGTCGATCCGCCCGACGGGATCGAGTGTGAATCGTTTGACTGATTTCATCTAATATTAAATTACCAGCAGGATTATTTAATACACGGTCTAGTAAAACTGGATTAACTTTCACTGGTGTGGTTAAAAACTGGCGAAGTAGTTGAGGATTTTGTCGTGCTAGGGCGAAGTTAACCCGCAACGAAGAAGACAAATCACCTGTTTCGGCAAAATTGGTCAATTCTTCAACCTCAAGCGATTGGCGAAAGACACGGTACTTCAGCACTACTCGTTCGGCTGCGATCGCACTGCTGCTAGAAAACAAAATACAAACACTGGTCACGAAAATTAAAGCCAGACGCAGTGACCAAAAATGTAGGCGCATTTTCTACCTTTGTCAACCTCTATTTTAATAACGTTACGTAAGCATACTTAGTTGCACCACCAAAAGTTAGTAATTCGTATTTTGGTAATGGGTAATTATTAGGGTAAGGGTAAGAGGTATTGCGGTAAAAGCGAATTGCTTACCTAAGCCCTCTACCCCTACCCTTTTTTCTACCAATTACCAATTACAGCTACTCGCTAATCGCTTTTTGTAAAGAAAAGTAACAAGTTTTTGCATTTTGGCGCAGCGATTGCCTTACTGTAATTGCTGATCATGACCAATGCCAACGTATGAAATGCTCGGATTCTCAAACTTACCAGTCCACAATTTTTAACGCCCTGCAAACAAAAATTTCATCTACTCAGGCTTGGCGGACAGGATTAACAGCTTTGTTAGTTGTTGCTAGTGGGATAGTGTCGGAAGATGCGATCGCATCCTCAGTACAGCCTAATGAAACCTTCTTCGCTCAAACCCCTACACCCCAAGTTCCAGCAAGTCCAACCCAAAACCAAACACTACCCGATACTCGTACAAACAACCCAACTCAAACCCCGCCAACGACCGCACCAGCTCCCACTGGTGCTAATGTAGTTTACGTCAACCCACAGACTGGTTCAGACAGCGCCGGATCTGGCACAAGTCAAGCAACCCCCTTCAAGACAATTACCGCCGCCCTGAATCAAGCGCAACCAGGTACAGTGATTCAACTGGCTCCTGGTAACTATACCAGTGAAACTGGCGAAGTCTTTCCACTGGCTATCAAACCAGGTGTGACGCTGCGAGGCGATGAATCTACCAAAGGTCAAAACGTTGTCATTAATGGCGGTGGTAACTATGTCAGTCCCACCTTTGCCCGTCAGAGCGTGGCAGTACTAGCTGGGAAAGATAGTACTATTAGCGGTGTCACGGTCACTAACACAAATACACGAGGTACAGGGCTGTGGATTGAATCAACAAATCCCACAGTTACGAACAACACATTTACCAACAATAATCGAGATGGCGTTTTTGTCACTGGTACAGCTACGCCCAGAATTGAGGCAAACGTTTTTACCAAAAACGGTGGGAATGGCATTTCAGTAGCCAGAGCAGCAGCAGGAGAAATTCGTAACAACTTGTTTCAAGAAACAGGCTTTGGACTGGCGATTGGTGGCACATCATCGCCCTTAGTGACAGACAACCAAATTAGACAAAACAAACAGGGTATATACGTTTCAGAATCTGCTCGTCCCATCCTGCGTAATAACGTGATTGAAAAGAACAGCCAGGACGGAATTGTAGCCACCATTAATGCTCAGCCGGATCTCGGCACGGCAGAAAGTCCAGGTCAAAATAGCATTCGGGGCAATAAGCGCTATGACGTTTATAACTCCACTCGTGGTAATACCTTGCTGGCTGTTGGTAATGATATCGATCCCAAAAAGATTTCCGGCAAAGTTGATTTTGTTGCTGCTCAAATTGCCCTACGAGATATCAAGGGTTTGTGGGCGCAACCTTATATTGAAGCCCTAGCAGCCCAAAAAATTATCGCTGGGTTTCCCGATGGCACGTTTAGACCAGATGAGCCAGTGACACGCGCCCAGTTCGCTACCATTGTCAGCAAAGCCTTTTCGCCACAACCACAGCGTCCGGCAGTTAATTTCAAAGATGTCAGCCCCAAGTTTTGGGCTAATCAGGCAATTCAAACCGCTTACAGAGGTGGTTTCGTAGCTGGGTATCCTGGTGGTTTGTTTCAACCACAGCAGCCAATTCCTAGGGTACAGGCGCTAGTTTCTTTAGCCAGTGGTTTGAAATTAAGCGCTAATAATCCGAATGCTATTTCTGTTTATGCTGACGCTGCTCAGATTCCTGATTATGCCACTGGAGCAGTTGCGGCAGCAACCCAACGGCAATTGGTTGTGAATTACCCGACACCCAAACAATTAAATCCCAACCGAGAAGCTACGAGGGCTGAAATCGCCGCTTTTGTCTATCAGGCATTGGTGAATGCTGGACGCGCTAAACCGATCGCTTCTCCGTATTTGGTAAGCCTTCCTTAAGAGAGTGGCTTAGTAGTTAGACAATAAATTATGAATGATGAATGCAGCAATTTTAAATACATAATTCATCATTCATAATTGATCATTTAAATTATGTATTTAAAAAGTCTACATCTGAGGCATTTTCGTAACTACCAAGATCAGCAAGTTGATTTTATTGCGCCAAAAACAATTTTGGTAGGTAATAATGCTCAAGGAAAATCGAATTTGTTGGAAGCGGTGGAATTGCTGGCGACGTTGCGATCGCACCGAATGGCGCGCGATCGTGATCTAGTGCGGGAAGGAGAAGCCGCAGGACAAATTACTGCCACTCTAGAGCGTCAAACTGGCATTGTTGACCTCGCTCTTACATTACGCCGTCAAGGTCGTCGTAGTGTTGCGCTCAATAGCGAGTACTTGCGGCGACATCTGGATTTTTTGGGTGTTTTGAACGCTGTACAGTTTTCCAGCCTAGATTTAGAACTGGTGCGAGGGGGACCAGAACAACGCCGCCACTGGATAGATACGCTGTTAATTCAACTTGAACCTGTTTACGCCTATATATTACAGCAATATAACCAGGTGTTGCGACAGCGAAATGCTTTGCTCAGAAGGAGTCAGGAGTCAGGTAGGGGCGGGTTTAACCAGGATATTAGTGGGACGACAAGCAGGCTAACAAACCCGCCCATACAGGAAGAGTTGGAGGTGTGGAATGCTCAACTTGCAGCTGTGGGTTCAAGGGTGATTAGAAGGCGATCGCGTGCTATAGAAAGATTAGCTCCAATTGCCACTGCTTGGCATACCAGTATTAGTGATAGTACAGAAATATTGCAAGTAAAATACGCGCCGAATGTTCCTTTCACCCAAAATCATCCCGAACAAGTGCAACAGGCTTTTTTAGAGAAAATTGCCACAAGAGCGATCGCGGAACAGCATCAAGGTACAACTCTGGTAGGTCCCCATCGAGATGAAATTGAGCTAACGATCAACCAAACTCCAGCACGTCAATATGGTTCGCAAGGTCAACAGCGTACCTTAGTCTTAGCACTCAAGCTAGCAGAACTCAAACTAATCGAAGAAGTCATCGGAGAACCACCGCTTTTACTTCTAGATGACGTACTAGCTGAACTCGACCTTAACCGCCAAAACCAACTTTTAGAAGCAATTCAAGACCGCTTTCAAACCCTGATTACCACCACTCATTTAGGTTCATTCGACTCTCAGTGGCTCAAAGCATCGCAAATTCTAACAGTTGAGGCGGGACACCTATCACCTCATTCCATGCCCAGATTGTAGCCACCCATGCCCACCACATAGAACCCACCACATAGAAATAATAAAAAATCATGCGCAGAAGAGACGTAATATATTACGTCTCTTCTATGTTGGTTGCCCCTTCGTAAATTCCCTAGGACTAGATCGATCAACTCCAGCGGTCACGGCTAGGGTCGCTCATGTACTTCACGGAAGTCCCCCTGAAATAGCGACCCTAGCCGTAAGACCGCACAGTCAAGATCGGGCTAGTGATTGCATGATCGAGCTAAACGCAAGGACAGCGATCCACCGTCCAAATTGCAAGGCTGTTTCCCAACATTAGCGCGTGATTCGTCAGTATTGACGAGCGTGTTGCATTCGCAACGCGAGAATGTGTTCGCAAGGACCCTTATACAGCTTATTCTGTATGTGCCAATTGCAACTACATTCTGCGTTTATTATACGCTCATCTGCATCAACTGTCAAGGCTGGGTTGTAGGTTTTTTCCCGCTCTTTGACACTGCCTTGCAGGGTAAACGCGCCTGTTGCATCACTGGTTACAGATTTTACCTCTACATTGTTGTAAACCAAGAAACGAGTTGCTTTTTCTTCTCGTTCATTGGCAAAACGCAGCCTTTCCATTGGTAAAGGTTTGCGGCTGAGTTCTCGCACTCGATAAACTTGCTTATTCAAGTCATAAATGGCACGTCCGGCTTGGGTATATGCCCCTAAAGCACCAAGAATTACAACTCGGTTTAAACCTAGCCTTTGTGCCAGACTATCAGGGCTTTCTACCCAATTCTTCTTCAGTTGGTCAAAAATGTGCTGCTGTGTCCATTTATCTACATCAGCACGAGGAGCCATTAAGTCAAAGTTACCAGATTGTGACCAATCGTTTGCCGTCCAGCCTGATAAACCGAGGGTAAAGGACATATCGCCTAAGTCGGCGACATAAAAAGAAGGCATACCCGTACCCAGCAGGTGAACAGTAAACTTTTTGGCGATGGGGATGAGACGTTCTAAAATATTTATACGACGACGACCCCAAACGCGAATTTCTTGTTCTTGTGTACCAGTGTAAGGCGATCGCGGACACACTACTTCAATTCCCCAAGGATCGAATATCACCCGCACTGGTTGCCCTGGTGTAAGATGATAGCGCATACTGCGTGGTCCTTTCTTTTCTTTGTGACGACGCAAGACAAAGCAGATATTGTGAATATCCATCGGATGCAAATCAAACCGCGTCGCTGGTAAAGACATGGCGGAACTAACTTGCAAAAAGCCTCTTACCCAACTATCAGGTAAATCGATTTTGACTTCTTTAAAATCCTCTTCATTGGTAGTTTGAACTTCAAAGCCTGATGGATCAATTTCAAATTTGGTAGTCTTATAACTGCGGATTTTTTGAAACTCATCATACAGGGCGGCTGAGTAGTCGATATTGGTAGTACCGCAGGCAAATTCGTTGATATTTTTAAATACTTCGTAACTAGCACTCAGTCGCCCATAACTTGATTCATCTTGACTGAAACATTCAAAAAAGACTTCATCAGGATGAACTGTAATTACTGGATCTAGGACAAACCAAGCATCTCGATCTTTTTGATAAAGATAATCAAAGTAGCGGCGTTGTGCTTTGTAGAAAGGTTCTCTGCGTTGGTAACTATTTTGATTTAGATGATTGAGTTCTGATTGTAATGATTTGATGCGATCGCTTACTTCTTTGCGTTGGGCTGCTACTAATTGCCAGTCTATTTCTTGTTGCTTAGCTGCCCATTCTTTGTACGCTGTTTTGTCTTTTGGTTTGAATCGTAAGTCTGAGACTACGACGTTATGTAAGGCGCTAATTGCTTCACGAAATGCTACGTTTTGGCGTAATTCTCCGATAAAATATGTTGGTGGGCGCTTGGTGTCTGGGGAGAATGTCATCTGGGTATTAGCGCCGTCGTTAATTGAGGTATTTCCTTTGTAGGTGTAGTTGAATTCCATATTTTAGATGGGATTGGTTGGGGGGAAAGATTAATTTTGACGAACCGCAGAGGCACAGAGAACGCAGAGGTAAGAATAGAGAGGAGATAGGAAGTGTATTTTAGTTTCTGAGTTGGGCTACTGGTTTTAGGTGGAGGGGTAGGGATATTTGAGGATAGGTTTTGCGAATTTTTAGCATGATCTGTATGGCTGCTGCTTTGTCTCCAATTGCTATAGTTGCAGATTGTCTGGTGAGAATTTCTGCAACGAAGGAGGCGGCTTGCTCGTTTTTTTGGGCTTCGGTTTCCAGAAAGGCAAGAATTCTCTGTTTGGCGACTCTGCCGCGATTGACGCTAGACAATACGCTGATGAAATAAGGTGTTAGTTGTTGTAGGCGTTCGGGGTTATCTATGGCGTAGTTTTCTAGATAGTTAGTAGCAAACATCTGCATATCGGCTGAGGGATGTTCGCTGAATTTGAGTAGGTATTCTTGTCCATAATTTTGTTGAAAGTTGTGAATGACTAAATCGCGCCCAAAAGAGCGGACATCTTCACGTATACTGTCACAAATGCTAACTATTACTTCTGGTGTCCAATCTTGGGCTGTGAAGTCGTTACTAAAAATTCTGGTTGCAAATTCGCGGGAGTCATCCCATTTTGACTCTAGTAATCGCACGGCAGATAACATTTGTTCTGAGTTTGTGCGAATATGATTTAAATTTCGCACAAACATTTGTCGTGCTGCTTCACGTATGGCTATAATTTCGTGATTTGCAAGTTTGACTATTTCGCTGATTTGGAATTCGGGTAGGAAGCGCTCGCTATTTTCTTGCAATACTAAACCACCCAATTCTTGGGCAGAGGAAGATTTAGCATGAAGTAGCAACATGGCTTTGTCTTTACTTATATTAGACATCCAATTCGGTATGTCTTCTCGTAGCAATTGCACTACATATTTATGAATGCCTTCGTGTCTTTCTGGTGCGATTAATACATCGATTAAATCAGAGGCGATCGCACTGGCAAAGTCTGTATTATTATTTGCTAAGCGTCGAATAACTGGACGAATGGCATGACGAATATCAGTGACGGCGTTAATTGCCATTGCTGTTATTAGTGTGCGATCGTTTAACAATTTCTCATCAGGTAATTGTCCAAAAATTCTCACACCAATACCACGTACTGATTCATAAGGAGAAGCAAGCAGTGATTCAATTAAATTAGGTGGTAAATCAACTGCCCTCGTTTCGTGGTTAAGTAAAATACGAGCGCCTAATTCTTGAATTTTTGGCATTGGGTGTCGCAGTAAGTCTAAGATGACACCAAATCCTAAGTTACGCAGTTGGGGTGTAAAGCTAATTAGCAAAGTCTCGCCAATTTCTTTCGCCATATAGGTTTGAGTGGGTTCAAGTGCTAATACAGCAGCGATTATGCGTCCAATTAGTACCCTGGCTGTGGCATCATCTAAAATTGAGGAACTTAACAACCTACGGGCAAAAGCACGAGTATCAGCTTGTTTACTGGTGACTAAGCTGGCGATAAACTCGCTGGATGTAAAAAAGTATTCGCGTTGCGCTTCAATCCAATGGTAAGCTTGTGTACGAGCGTTTTGTGATATGCAATTGGCAGCAGCTAAAACTAATGTTTGATTAGGTTGGGCTGGGTTGTAGCGAGTAACTGCCAGCGAAAAGGCAAATTCGACTGTAACTTCGTAGGGTTTATTTAGTAGTAGGATGATGGTGTTGATGTCGAGGCGATCGCAAAATTCTGTACTTGTCCGTATCGCTTTAGCGGCAAAATGATGTACAGGGCGACAGTCACTTTCTAATAATAGTTGTAATAGTGCTTCTGGGTGTTGTTGCCAAAGTTCAGGAAACGCTTCTTCTCTTACATTCGGTTCTGGATATCCTGGTTTGTAAGTTTCTTTGCAACGCCATGCTTTGGGATGGGAAATATAGCGCGGGCTGTTTTCGTACAGAATATGATTAAATGTTAAGTATGGCGCATAATTATCCCAAGATATGGTAATGCGATCATAGGAACGGCGTTGCTGATTCCATCTTGTAAAGCTTGTTTGTCTAACTGGTTGAGCATCCCGATCAGAATACTGAAGCAAAACGCCTACAGCCATTTTTACATATTCAGGATCGCCCTCTTCGCCCAACTGCTTAAGAGTACGCCACACCCGCCGCCGCAAATATTCACGAGTTTGTTTACTGTAAGCTAGTCTTGCATTAGGGCGCTGCATTTCTGCTTCAAACTCGCTGATTCCGAGAGTTTCCCATTGGCGTGTTGTAGAGTTGTATCTATTATTTTGTGTTCTTAAGTACTCACCGCCTGGGAGATAGACGTAATACCCATCACTGTCATAATTTCCCGATTCTTTCTCAAACGTATAAGCAAGAATGCCAAAAATTTCTGCATCGTGGCGATATTCAGCGATTTTGAAAATGTGGCGAATTTGCTTGAAATAGTTAGGTTTAAGTGGCGCTTCGCATAAAATATCTAGTAGTGCTGGACGTACATATTCGTTATCGATTTGATAGATAGTATCGAGAACGGCAAAACGTTTGTAATCACTGCTGTCTAAATAAGTTTTTAGTGCTGCGGCGAATGCGTCTGCTGATCCATTCTGAGCTAATTTTGATAGAGATGAGGGTAGGCGATTTATGCATTCTGAACGCGCTGCTTTAGCATTTTGATTTGATAATTTTAGTAATGCTTCAAAAGCAATCCGACGAACAAATGCAGGGTGAGAAGCATTAGACAGGCGTTCGAGGCTAGCGATCGCATATTCATCCCCACACCAACCCAACGCCCAAGCAATACAATAATCTCTCAGGGGTTCGCCAGTGCCAATTAGCTCAATTAATAACGGTGTGGCTTCCTTAATTTTCAGTTCTCCAGCCCGCCAAATCACTCGATCTAAAGACCATTTTCTTTCGTCTCGATTCGCAAGCCGATTTAGAATAGCCTGATGGCGTGGATCACTACTGGTGAGTGTTACATCTGTGCGAGTTGTGACTAGTGCGGGAGTATTACTAATTGGTTGATTGGTAGTATCTTGGTAGCCTTTTTTAACTTTTTCTCTAACTAGCTGCTCGAAAACTCGCTCTGCTTCGGCTAGTGGTACAGGCTGGGTTGTCTTCGTTCCTTCTTTGAGGTTAGTACCGCGTCGTCCATAGCGAAAGTTTACCACATAGCGGTTTTGCCCCGTCTGGCATAAATCAACTTCGTAGACTTTATCTGAACTTCCTTCTTGATAGCACAGCGTAGTCCGTTTGATTAGTTGCATCCGGTTGTCTCCACTATTGGTATTTAATAGTATATGTGTACTAATGTGCAAAGGGTAGGGGTGGGTATAACTTAGATCTTGCATCTTTCCCATAGTCCGCCTGCTAATTAATTAGCAGGCTCACAGCCAAAGTCTTCTTAAGAAGACTACATTGGGTTGCAGTCCATTGAAATGGACTTGAGCTATTAGCCCAAAAAAGAAGTAAGGGGCGGTGATTGAAACTGGCGCAATATGTAAATATAATCAAATCCAGTTATAGCAAATGATGTATAACCTCGTAACTAGGCTCACTTCATACTAGGCTTGAGCTTAGTTACGAGCGTTACCCAACTTACGCCTGGTAACGAGTAACCCGTCACTACAGGCTAAGGATTGATTTGACTCAAAATCACTTTCAAGCGATCGTAATCGTCTTTAAGTAGTACGCTCAGAGTACGTCCTGCTTTAACTAACCACTCTCTTTCTGCTTTGCGTAGCTGATAGACTTGTCGAATTGCAGCTGCTATTAAGGCTTCTATGGGCGCACCTTTCACTTCTAACAAAGTTCTTAAAAAATCTAGCTGTTCGCTGAAGAAAATAATATCTTCTGGTTGGCAACGGTAAACAGCCTGATGAATTTGAGGCGGACGAGGTGGAAGATATTGATAAATCTGGCGCCCCGCGCGTTTTGAAGCTTTTTCCGGCTCAAATCCGACAATAGCAGCTCGAAACTCGGTTTTGAGCATAGCGAAGATCTGGGGTTGTTGCTCTCGCAAGTCTTGTAAAGACAACCCTAAAGCCCTGGCTCGATGAATTGAGTCGATGGGCATGGTGGTAGCATAGTATACTACGGCGTATATTTGATTACCTGACTCTTCATCCCTGGACTTTACCCAGCTACCAAATGGGGGCATAACTGGGAAACTCAATTCATCTGGTTCTAAGCATTGAGCTAAAAATTCAGTCGTGGCGGTTTCGATCACCTCAGCTAGGTAGTCTGGGTGGCGATCGCCTGTGGCAAATTGGGGTAGGGGAAGGCGCATTATTAGGGGCTAGGGGCTAGAGGCTGGGGGCTAGGGAGAGGGGGAACTCGATCTTCCCCTTTGGGGATAAGGGGGCAAGGGGGAGAGTGGGAGACAATTATCAATGTACAAGGGAGAGAAGCCGCAAGGCTACAATGAACAATTATCAATGAACAAGTGGTAGTTGATAGTTGTTCATTGTTTCTCTAGCCTCTAGCCCCTAGCCTCCAGCCTCCTATTTTGCTTTTTTGCCTCTGGCTGTGACTTCTACCGCTTCTAATTCTGATAGGTTAAATGTGATTAATTTGTCCCAGTTACCGCCTTCAAATAGCACAGCTGCTTTGCCATCTGTTATCCGTTGAACTAGTCCTTGATAACCGTAGTATATATCGTTGGGGTTTTTCACTTGCACAGCAGATCCAGGCAGAATCATAACTTTTCCTCTTGACTACTATTAAATAAATTTGGACTTATATTAAATTATTCCTTAACCTCTTGCCAGTACGGGCAACGCAATGCCCCTACCTATTCCCTAGTCCCTAGCCCCTAGCCCCTAGCCCCTATCTTTAGCCCCTTTTCAGCCGATAATTTGCTACTGATTGTACAATGCCGATCCCAATGAAATTAGTCAACAAAGCTGATCGACCGTAACTAATCCAGGGCAAAGGAATACCTGTTACAGGTGCAAGCCCAATCGTCATGCTAATGTTAATAATCACCTGAAACACTATCATCGACAATACACCAATTGTGAGTAATGAGCCAAAGTTGTCTTTAGCACTTTGGGCGATCAATACTAAGCGTAGGCAAATTAGCCAAAAGACAAACAGCAGTAATAGGCTACCAACAAAACCCAATTCTTCACCTACAGAGGAGAAAATGAAGTCGGTATGCTGTTCAGGAATGAAATTGAGTTGGGTTTGTGTTCCGTGATATAATCCTCGTCCCCACAGTTCGCCTGCACCGATGGCAATGCGAGATTGAATCAGGTGGTATCCTCCGCCAAGGGGATCTTTTTCGGGATTGAGGAATAAAACTAGGCGGTCTTTTTGATAGTCTTTGAGTAATCCCCAGAGGATATGTCCTAATTCTCCTGCCAGGAAGTTGACAGCGATCGCCCCGATTGTTCCCAACCACTTACTCGGTAGAGTTAGCCACGCGATCGCACCCATAGCCGCCGCCCAAGCTATCCATGCGGGTAAATACACGTTAAACAAAATTATGGAAACAATCGGAGAAACAAGCAGTACTAACCAACCTGGATGAGCATTACCCCAGTAAAGCATTCCCAAGGTAATTGCACCAAATACTAGTGAAGTGCCTAAATCTGGCTGTAAAAATACTAACGCCCAAGGGACAGCAGTTATCAATAAGGCTCGCACCACGTTGGGAATCTTCGCTGCTGTTTTACTATGTAATAGTGCGGCTAGGGTGATAATTACTCCTAGCTTGGCAAACTCAGAGGGTTGCAGGTTAAAGCCAGCAATACTAATCCATCTTTGTGCGCCCTTGGCACTTGTACCTGTCACCATCACAGCAATCAAGGATAAATTCGTGATGGCGTAAATTATCCAGTGCCACTTAATCAGGTACTCATAACGACAACGAGAAATCAACAGTGCGATCGCCAAGCCAATACCACCAAACAGCCAGTGCTGGAACCAGTCGGTGATTCCCTGGTTTAATTGGGTACTGCGGATCATTACTCCCCCAAACAGGGTGACACCAGCACTTAAGGCAAATAGCAACCAATCGACTTGATGCCAGGATGCAAGTAGAGATTTCCAGCGAAAGGGGATTATTACACTTCGTAACATTTGAGAGGGGCTAGGGGCTAGGGGCTAGGGGCTAGGGAGAGTGGGAGAGTGGGAGAGGGGGAAGACTTGCGAGAGAGGGGGAAGCTTAAAGTAATTCTCACCTTGTCCCCTTGTCCCCTTGTCCCCTTGTCCTTTTTCTAGTCCCTAGCCCCCAGCCCCTAGCCCCTACTAGATTAATGCAGCAACGGAAACTTTGCCAGCGATCGCTTTGGCAACTTGGGTGAGTGCCTTAGCTGAGGCGGAATCGGGATCGGCGACGACAATGGGAACACCGCGATCGCCTCCTTGTCGCAAGGAAATTTCTAGGGGTATGCATCCCAGCAATGGTACACCTAGTTCAGAGGCTGTCTTTTCCCCACCACCAGAACCAAAAATGTCATATTGCTTATCTGGCATATCTGGGGGAATGAAATAGCTCATGTTTTCTACTATTCCCAAGACAGGCACTTGCATTTGTTGGAACATTCGCAAACCCTTGCGAGAATCCAATAAGGCAACATTCTGAGGTGTGGTAACAATTACTGCCCCTGCCATTGGTACTGCTTGCGTCAGGGTTAGCTGGGCATCTCCTGTTCCTGGGGGCATATCTACAATTAGATAATCTAGATCGCCCCACTGCACTTGATAGAGAAACTGGCGAATTACCCCATTGAGCATTGGTCCGCGCCAAATTACTGGCTGGTCGCGGTCAATCAAAAAACCCATTGAAACGAGCTTAACGCCGTGATTAAAGGCTGGTTGCAGTATTTCACCTTTCTCCCCTGGCTGGACGGTAATTTGAGCTTGTTCCAATCCCAGCATGGTGGGGGCGTTGGGACCATAGATATCCGCATCTAATAGCCCAACCTTCGCCCCTGAAGAAGCCAAGGCAACAGCAACATTTACGGCTACTGTACTTTTACCCACACCGCCTTTGCCACTGGATATTGCCAAGATATTTTTAACACCTGAAATTCCTGTGCGATCGGGTAAGCCTTTTTGTTGGGGTGTTTCGGCTGTTACATCTACCGATACATCTGTTACACCTGGTAACTGCTTAACAGCTTTTTGACAGTCTTGAACAATAAATTCCCGTAACGGACAAGCTGGGGTTGTCAGCACCAAGGTGAAGCTGACGAAGCCGTCGTCAATTTTGACATTGCGAATCATGTTCAGTTCTACCAGACTCTTGCGAAGTTCTGGGTCTTGCACTGGGCGCAACACTTCTAATACAGAACTGGTATTAAGGATGTCAGACATGGCATTCTTCACTCTTGAGCGGGGCAACTAAGGACGCTGGAATTTCTATCTAATTGCATCTTAGCGGTCAAGCGCTTCTTGTCGGTTGTGTTGCAAAAATCTCTGTTGAGTTAGTAACCTATCTCAACACAGTTAATCACTTTGGCGACCCTCAATTTAAAATCTGAGTTCCAGTGATGTCATAAATCCTCTAAGAGGACAGTTCCAGATCTATGCGATCAGGTAAACATTAAATTTCTTGTAATACTCTTGTGGTGCAGGCAAGATGCCTGCACAGGGGTGAATGTATAAACTTTTGCCAGAAGTCTATTTATTATACTACGGTTAATCAATAGGATAATGGTACTTTAATACCTTGTACTTATGGTCTAGTTATGGCATACTCACTCTTATCAATATTAATTACGGTATTCCTACCGGATTAATGTAGTTTATAGGTATCCGGCTGTTATCTGCACAACCATGATAGACAGGCAAGCCGTGCTGAACACTTTAAGCGTTGATTTTCGGGAACGTTTGAAAGTCAAAAAGGTTTAAATTGTACCATAAACTAGCAAAAATTGAATACTACTGACTCGATAATTGAAAATTTTCTCGGAGGAGCAGGTATTTAGCCAAAATTGCCCCCGACAAGACAAACGCCCTCACACTTTTAGATTATGACCATTTTTCCTGTTTTACCCAATCGATTTGCACAGCAAACAGTATCTAAATTTGCTCGCCGCGAGTTTTTACCGACGAGGGATGCTCTGTGGCAAATTGAAACTGGCGTGGTTCGCACCCAAACTATTTTAGAGGACGGAAACTCGATCACTTTAGGATTATGGGGAGCGGGGGATGTTGTCGGTAAAGTTTTATGCAACGCTAACCCTTTTCAAATTGAATGTATTACGACCTGCGAGGCAACTTTAATACCTGCACACAGATGGCACGAATTGACCCAGGCGATGATTTTGCATATTCAGCGATCGGTAGAGTTAATGGAGATTGTGCATTACCGACAGGCTGAAACCTCTGTCTTGAAGTTGTTTGCTTGGTTAGCCAAAAGGTTTGGTCAAGAAGTAGACCAAGGACGACTGATTGATCTACGCTTAACTCATCAAGACATTGCAGATTTGCTTGGATTAACTCGCGTGACAGTATCACGGATAATCGGCAACCTGGAAAAGCAAGGAATGATTCAGCGCCAACAACGTTATTTCATCGTTTCCCACGATCAACCCCCCTTCTGGCATTATGAAATTTAGGGGCTAGGGGAAAGAGGAGGGGGAGAGGGGGAGAGTGGGAGAGGGGGAGAATCATTAATTCCGTATTCACAACTCCTGACTTCTCAACTGCTGACTCCTGACTCCTGACTACTGACTCCTGACTTCCTTACGAATTACGAATTAATTATCATGTCTACAAAAGAAACTAGTCATCAAAATCATGCTTGTTGCAGCCCTGGCTATGCAACGCCAGCAGATGCGATGCAAGCAGAAAAAGAAAAGTTACTTTACGCGATCGCTCTCTACACAGGTACAGGAATTGAACAGCCAGATTACCTAGCAACCGTAGATGTCGATCCCAACTCCCCGACTTACTCGCAGGTAATTCACCGTCTACCTATGCCCTATATTGGGGATGAATTACATCATTTTGGCTGGAATGCTTGTAGTTCTTGTCATGGCGATGCAAGTAAATCCCGACGCTTCTGTGTAATTCCAGGTCAACGGTCTAGCCGAATTTATATTGTCGATACCCAAGAAGAGAAAGCGCCTAAAATCCACAAAGTCATCGAACCAGAAGAAATCAAAGCAAAGACACACCTTAGCGCACCTCATACCGTACACTGTCTGGCAGATGGTCATATAATGATTTCCATGCTGGGTGACAGTGAAGGTAATGCCCCTGGTGGATTCTTGTTACTCGATGAGAATTTTGATATTGTTGGTCGCTGGGAACGTCAAGCGACTGCAATGAAATTTAACTATGATTTCTGGTATCAGCCACGTCATAACGTCATGGTAAGTAGTGAGTGGGGCGCACCCAAGACTTATTATCCTGGCTTTGACCTCAAAGATGTGGCAGCTGGGAATTATGGTCGTCAGTTACATTTTTGGGATTGGTCAAAACATGAAATTATTCAAAGTTTTGATTTGGGTGAGGATGGGTTAATTCCTCTGGAAGTGCGCTTTCACCACGATCCTGATAGTACTCACGGTTTTGTCGGTGCAGCACTGGGTAGTAATGTTTGGCATTGGCACAAATTTAATGATGGTTGGGAAGTTGAGAAAGTGATTGATGTGCCATCAGTGGAGGTGGAAGGCTGGCAAATCCCCGTCCCGTCGTTGATTACTGATATTCTGATTTCAATGTGCGATCGCTATATCTACTTCTCGAACTGGCTACACGGTGATATCCGCCAGTACGATATCAGCGATCCATCCCATCCTAAACTTACTGGTCAAGTTTGGTGTGGTGGCTTGTTAGGTAAAGGTGGTGAAATCCAAGGACACCCGCTTCAGGGTGGACCACAAATGTTGCAATTGAGTCTGGATGGCAAGCGCCTGTATGTAACTAATTCGCTGTTTAGTACCTGGGATAATCAATTTTACCCACAACTAGCTAAAAGCGGCTCTTATTTATTACAAATTGACTGCGATACCCAGAACGGTGGCTTGAAGATCAACCAAGACTTTTATGTTGACTTTGGTAAAGAGCCAGCCGGAGCATCACGCGCTCATGAAATGCGTTACCCAGGCGGAGATTGCACCTCTGATATTTGGATTTAAGAGACTTCTTGCTCCAAGTCGGGGAAAGGGTAAAGGGACTCGGGGAAAGGGAAAAGGAAATTCGCGCATTCGCGCATTGATGATTTTCCCCTTATTCCCCTGCCCCCCTGCCCCCCTGCGCTAATGATCGCCTCTCAAAAATCAAAACAACTGTCTTTGAGTGGTTTGTGCTTTGCTGATAAAGCAGTACTAGCTGCTTGTTCAGCTGCTTGGGCTAGTGCCTCTGCTACCCGTGCCGCATGGGGTCGAATCAGTGACCAAATTAGCGGTGATAACCAACCGTTTAATGTTACAGAGTAAGATACACAAGTACCACAAACTGTTGATTCTACCTGATAAGTTATTCTTTCTTCCACGCCTGGAATTGCTAAAATCCGCACGCTGAGCAACTCACGAGGCAGCACACGCTCGACAAAAATGCGAATTGGAATTGGACCTAGACGGGTTACTGCCTGAAACATTAGTCCAGGTTCTGGCACTAGTCCATTGGGAACGTTGGTACTTGTTAGCAGTGGATGCCAGGAAACATCCGCCAAATTAGCTACTTTTTGCCAAAGCTCATCGACAGAGGCAGAACTAATCTGCCTATAAGTTCGCACCAAAGAACACCTCACGCGGCGACCTTTGCGGTGTATAAATTTGGATAAGCAGCTTAGCATCTTCCTAATCCTCCTTTTGCCTGCCTCCGCCTGGAAAATATGACTTTGTTGGCAAACGTGGTAAGTAAATATAATTACTTAAGACAAATTTTTTCTAGATTACTCCTCTAAAATTTAGTATCTTACCTGGCATATTCTCAACCAACCGTTAGGTCAGGTGACGATTTGAGAGAAAATAAGTTCAGTGCTGTCTAGTCTTATTTACTAAACATTGCACCCAGACTCCTCTTGGGCTAACGCAATTACTGTCTCATCGAATACTAAAAGATGTAAATAATTATTAAATGTTACCAGTTAGTACGATCGCCACTTTTAAAGGTTGACGAACGACTGCCAAAGGGTAGAGACTTACACCAGATTATAGATCTTTTACTTTTAACAACATTAAGTTGAGAAAATGACAACTGCTTCAACTCCTCAAACAAGTTCCTCCCAGCTACCTCCAGCAGATGCCAAAGCACAAGTGAGGCAGCTGATGCAACAGTTGCAAGATAAAATTTGTCAGGAATTAGAACAAATCGATGGCGTGGGTAAGTTTCGGCAAGATGAGTGGGATAGAGTTGAAGGGGGTGGAGGGCGATCGCGCGTTATGCGTGAAGGCGCTGTATTTGAACAAGGCGGAGTCGGCTTTTCGGAAGTGTGGGGTGAGCATCTACCGCCCTCAATTTTGGCACAACGTCCAGACGCAACCGGACATAAGTGGATGGCTACAGGCACTTCAATGGTGTTGCATCCCCGTAATCCATATATTCCAACTGTTCACCTAAATTACCGCTACTTTGAAGCAGGACCAGTTTGGTGGTTTGGTGGAGGTCTGGATCTAACTCCTTATTACCCCTTTGCTGAAGATGCAGCCCACGTACATAAGACTTTAAAGTCTGCTTGTGATGCTCATCATCCAGAGTATTACCCAGTCTTTAAACGATGGTGCGATGAATACTTTTACCTGAAGCATCGCCAGGAAACTCGTGGTGTGGGTGGGATATTCTTTGACTATCAAGATGGTCAAGGACAACTGTATCGTGGACCCGATCCAGAAGGTGCAGCAGCTGCTTATAGTAACTCTTTGGGAACACCAGCCCCACGTAGTTGGGAAGATACATTTGCCTTTGTGCGCGATTGTGGAGATGCTTTCTTACCTGCCTACTTGCCAATTGTAGAACGGCGGCGAAATATGGAGTATGGCGATCGCGAACGCAATTTCCAACTGTATCGTCGGGGACGATATGTGGAATTCAACTTAGTTTATGACCGAGGGACAATCTTCGGACTCCAAACCAATGGTCGCACCGAATCAATTTTGATGTCTCTACCACCCCTGGTGCGCTGGGAATACGGTTATCAGCCTGAACCCAACACCCCAGAAGCCGAGTTGTATGAAACTTTCCTCAAGCCACAAGATTGGGCGAATTGGAAGCCTACAGTGCAAAAGTAGGATAAATCTAGGATGAAGCAGGAAAAAGGAGAAAGGGTAAAGGGTAAAGATAGAAAAGTTAACCTTTCACCTCTAACTTTTTCTTGCCTTGCTGCAATATATCTTTCCATATTTATCTGAGTTACTATTAGCACAAGTCAAACTCACCAAACAACATATGTCTGAATCAGTGCAATACATCACGAATCAACAAGGAGAAAGAGTCGGCGTACTATTGGATTTAGACACATACCACAGGTTGGTTTCTTTGCCGTCTGATGATGAAATGTCAGGATTAAGTCTGGATGAACTGCAAGCCTTAGCAGATAGTATGCTGGCTCCTACTGCTCAAACTCAACTGAATGAGTTGCTAGCTCGGAATGCGGATAACCAACTTTCTGCTGATGAAACGGAAGTTCTAGATCGGCTGTTGACACAGGTTGACCAACTCAACATCCTTAAAACGAGAGCTAGGTATACCCTAAATCTCCAGCGTCGCATATCGGGCGTAGCGTGAGTATTTATATTCCAGTTGAGTTGCACAAGCAAATTCGTAACCGTTTTGCAAATTGCTGTGCTTACTGTCTTACAGATGAATCCTTAACTGTTACAACGTTTGAATTTGAACATATTACTCCTCGAAGGGCTGGTGGAGAGACTGTTTTTGAAAATCTTTGCCGCTTGTCCTTCCTGCAATCGCTACAAGGCTGCTCGACAAACAGCAATCAATCCAACTACTGGGCAAGAAGTCCCGTTATTTCATCCTCATCTTCAGGCGTGGACGGAACATTTTCGTTGGAATGAGGACGCAACAGAAATTATCGGACTCACACCCACTGGTCGAGCAACTATTACTGCTTTAAAGATGAATCGTCCTCAAATAAGTCGCGTACGCCGATGTGGGGAAAAATGGGTGAACATCCCCCAAAAACTGAGTAATGGTGTAATTCAGAATTTAGGCAATTAACTAAACTTCATATCAATCTCTTGTATTTTTGTAATGTTACTCGCCATTGGAGTTAGGGCATCCTAGATAAAAGATAGTTCAAGTATCATATGCCCTTACTCCTAGTTGCCTTACTGCTGATTGGCTTGCTAATTATTGCTTCAAAATTTAGTCGAAAACGCAAGAACATAAAAAAACTAACTTGCATAGCAGTTTTAGGTAGACCTTGGCGTGGTAAGTTGCTTAGAGATTTAGCAGCAAAAGCTAGAAGTGAGTATCCAGGTCAGTCAGAACAATGGTACTGGCGCAAGGCACAAAGTGATTTAAAGCGTTACCGAGACTGATTTCCTGCTTTGGGGTTCAACGTAGTTTTCATAGCAAAGTTTTACCGCTTTTGAAAGCGATACGGGTCTAAAATAGCTCCCCACAAAGCTTTACCCGTAGTGGGATCAATTCCCTTGTCGTAGCTCAAAAATTCCGCTTCGGTTGCCTCAAAACCAAGCGAAACTTGTATTGTATTTTCACCATAGTTAAAACAGCATTTTTCCCCTGGTGGCGGGGCGGCAGTAAAGTGGTAGCTGTTAGCATTCGGTTGTTGCACTTTCACCAGCAGCATACAGCCAGGTAGCAGTTCAAATTGTTCTGGGGTGAATGACTTGAGTAAAGTTGGATTTGCCCCAGCACCGCGTACAGCCGCCGGATCTTTGGGCATATAGTACTGTACTTGTATGGATGTATCCGCGTCAGAGCGTTCCTGTAACCGCATTAGCCGAGGGCGATAAGGTTGATCGAGTTTGACTATATTAGCTTGTTCGGCAAATAGAGTAATGCTGTCTGAGGCAAATAGAGGGACTGGTTTTTGCCATAGGTGGAGGTGGACGTACCAAGCAGGATCGGCGATCGCTTGTTCTCGATTATCAAATTCACCTGCCATATAATTAGCAAGGGCAACCAGTTGAGGCGAGAAATTCATAATATGAAGTTAGAAGTATAAAGTATGAAGTTAGAAGTTAGAAGTGGGAAGTGGGAAGTGACCAAGTGGGAAGTCAGGAGTCAGGAGTTGTGAAGCTGGAATTCACAAATTAATGATTCTCCCCCTCTCCCCCTCTCCCTTCTTTCGGTTGCTTGGCAAAAGACCCTTTTAAGCGAGACAATAAATTAATAAGTACTCCCGTTGTGTCTCATTGTGAATAATCTGCGTACTGTATCCGATACCAAGCGAAACTTCTACACTTTGCACACCCGTCCAATTAACACCATCTATCGCAGGGTGGTAGAAGAATTGATGGTAGAAATGCATCTGCTGTCAGTCAATGCTGATTTTCACTACGACCCAATTTATGCTTTGGGTGTAGTCACCGCTTTTGAGCGGTTTATGCAGGGCTACCAGCCAGAACGGGATAAAGAACCAATTTTTGAAGCTCTGTGTCAGTCTATAGAAGACAACCCGCAAAGATTTCGACAAGATGCCCTCCGCTTGCGAAACATAGCGAAGAACTTATCAGCCAAAGAATTGCTTGACTGGTTAAGTGGGGAAAATCGCCTGAATGGAGCAGAGGAGTTACAAGCACAGATCAGGGCGATCGCTCACAATCCTACCTTTAAATACAGCCGTCTGTTTGCTATTGGTGTATTCTCCCTGTTGGAACTAGCAGACGCTGAACTAGTAAAAGATGAAAAGCAAAGGGTAGAGGCGCTTAAACGAGTTTCTGCTATATTGCACATCTCAGAAGACAAACTCAATAAAGATTTAGAGCTATATCGCGCTAACCTGGATAAAATCGAGCAAGCGCTGATCACTATGGCAGATATGCTATCAGCCGATCGCAAAAAACGGCAACAGCGTCTGCAAGCTCAAGGAGCAAGTGTTGCTAGCTCAAATTCTAACGACAGTAACGAAACTCCTGGTACATCCCCAGACAAAGCTTCTTCTGGTTCTTAATCCTTTCTAAATAATAAGGTGGGCAATGCCCACCTACGTTATTAAATAATAAAGGTGGGCATGGGTGGCATACGTTTACTATATCTAGCGGTATCTAATTAAAAGTTTGGGGTAACAAAACCGTAGATCAAGGTGCTAACAATCGAGAGTGCCAAAGCTCCAAGTATGGCGCTCAAAGGTCCCTTTTCCAAGCGAAACCCAGTGACTAAAGACGCAGCAATCCCTAGAGATATCGCTGAGACAAGGAAGGTGACAAATCCTGATAGCAAACCGAATGTCAGTAAATTTGGGATAAAAAATACTGCTCTGAGAATCGGATTGACGATGGCTGCGACAATTCCCAGTGCAGCTGCGGAAATATATGCTTTTACTGGGTTATCGATTTCAACTCCCAGTGGAAGTTTGGTAACAAGTAACAAGCTAGAGGCACTTACCAGCCAAGCAATTAGCAAATCTATCAACATATTAAAACACCATCGCTGAAATTTATTAAAAAGTCATTTCTATGAGTAGACTAACTAATAAAATCTCAGCTATCCATCTACAAATTGGCAGAGAATAATTTAGTTTCTACCATTCGGATTGATGCTTGTGGGAGAAAGTGTAGGTTGGGGTACAGGTGCAGAAGGGTTGGCTGGAGTCAAATTTGAATTAGGCGTAGCGTCCAAGGGAAATTGACTAGAACCAGAGGGGGTAGTGGGAATAGTTCCAGGTGGAAGTGTCGAACCTGCTGGGCGATCGGGAGAACCAGCAATTGTTGCCAAAGCCACGCGATCGCCTCCTACTTGCCGCATTGTATCCAATAGCAAGATCACATCGTTATAACTCGATGTACGCGAAGCATTTAATATTACTGTACCCAAAGGATTTGCTTGGAAATAAGCTCGCAAAGTCTGGGACAACTGATCTAACCCCACTGGATTTTGCTCGACAAAAATTTGTCCGGCTGAGTCCAGCGTGACAATCAACCTCGATTGAAATTGTGACGGTGCGCCCGTACTAGCTTTGGGTAAATCAACATTAATCGCTTGCTGACGGGTGAATTGCAAAGCCGCCAAGAGGAAAAAGGTCAGAATACAGAAAATAACGTCAATCAGGGGAATAATTTGAACTTGGACTTCTTCAATCGGCGAATGTAAGTTGATTTTCATCGTGCCAACCAGTCAAACACAAATCACAGAATATAAGTTTTCAGTTGTGTACCAGCTTATCCTACACTTCTGGCGCACTGGGATCTTCGCGCCTATCTGAATATGGCGGCATAGTATAACCCTCATCCGTACGATGCTGTTCATCCCCAACAGTTGCTTCAGATACATTTCTCTTACTAAGACGGGGAGGGAAGGTAAAGCGTTGGGTGGTTTTAGGCTGCCGCCCTTCTGGTGGCGCTGGTGGCGCTACTTGGGGTGCAGGCGATGTATCTTGAATATTTAGCCAATACTGGCGGTAGAGTAACTCTAAATCACTTCCTGCTTTACTAAAAATTTTGACTTGGTTAACTACAAAAGCTTGAAACAAACGATAGAAAACCAAACTGACGATCGCCACGATTAATCCGGTTGCGGTACTAATTAGCGACTCACCGATGCCTAAAGTTACTCCAGCGGCTGACGAAGTTCCCAAATCACCAAGGCGAATCGAGCGCAACGATTGAATCAATCCCAATACTGTACCCAACAATCCCAGCAAAGGGGCAAGGGCAATTACTCCCTCTAAGATTTTTTCACCTTGCCGCATTGAAGCTATTTCGTCTTCTGCGGTTGACTCTAGTGCCAAGCGAAAGATTTCAGGATCTGGTGTAGATAGGCGTAACGGCGCATACAGGAATCTGCCCACTGGCTGATAGGAGTATCTCTTGGCTATTTCGGTAGCATTTCGCCAATTGTCCTGCGCGGCATCTAAAACTCGTTCAACAATCTCCTTTTCTTGGGTGAGGATTCTAAACCAGTACGACAACCGCTCAATAATTACACTTAAAGACAGAATTGACAAAGCAACCAGCGGCCACATTGCTGGTCCGCCTTTTCTAAAAACATCTACAACGTCCACTGTTTGTGCTTACCTCCGTTTATTCTAAAGGCGATCGCATTGCTGCCCTTTGCTAGGAAGCGATCGCCGTTGGTCAAACTTCATTGTAGGGGGCAATTGAATAAATCCAATTTTTTTGCATCTATCGCTCAAAGGATATAAATAGCGATCAATAGTAGCAGCTTCCGGTCTGATTAGGGCGGTTATTCCCACCTAACTTTAACCGAGTTATTTGTCAATATTAAAGATAGCTGGAGGTAAAAACATGAACTTCTCAATCCAATCTCTTTACAACTCGTATCGCAATTTGCTGCGTAACCCTAAATATCGCTGGTGGGTAGTTTTAGGTACAGCACTGTATTTTCTGAGTCCGATTGATGTTGTCCCAGATTTTTTGCCAATTGTCGGAGAAGTTGATGATGTCTTCTTACTGACATTACTGGTATCGGAAGTTTCCCAAATAATCATAGACGGTTTCAAAGCCCGTAAAGCGAATCGTGCCGATCAAAACACTACAACACCAAATACGGTCGATGTTGATGCCGTATCTCTTAAGTAATTAGAAAATTAATTAAATTAATTTAAATTTAATATTCCCTTCCCTTCTTGCCTTCGTATTGCTACATAAGGGAAGGGGATATTTTTTTATAGATCAGGGCGAACGAGGGGACTTGAACCCCCGAGTGGTGGAACCACAATCCACTGCCTTAACCACTTGGCTACGCTCGCCATCGCATGGACTATTATAACATTTTTTTAGATGATTTATCCAGATACGTTGCTGCCAAAACTGAATTTATTAGCTTAGAGTCCAAATAGCTTACAACAAATGGTACTAGCGGACATGAAGATCCCAAAGAGCATTACTTTGATTGGAGCAGTAGCTTTAGGAGGACTGGGAGTATTGATGGCATTGACCAATCCTAACGAGTCTACCTATGAACAGTACGCAGCCGAACGGCTGACAGAATACATAAAAGATGAAGTTTGTAAAGGCGCACCCAAAATCTTTGGGATTCTTTTACAACGCAACTGTGATGAACTAATAGATTCAAGCCATCCTGCTATTGGGAAAATAATAGCTGCAAATACACAAAGAAAAAACTTAATCTTTTTTAGTATTTACACCACAGATTTATCCGTAAGTTCAAGTATTCCTTCTTACCACTTTGAAACACTCGGAGTGTTGCAAAACTTTTATACTTACACAGCCGAAAAGCGCTAATTGGAACAGTTAGCAGTTATCAGTTACCAGTTGTCAGTTATCAGTTACCAGTTACCAGTTACCAACTACCAGGCGCGCAGTTATCAATAGTAAGGGGTGAGGAAACAGGGACAAGGGTTAAGTACGCTGATGTAGCATCAGTTACATTTTTCCTTGATTAATTGTTTTTAAGCTCGAAAAATTAATAATAGGCAGGTAACAACTTTAGATAGAGAGCCAAAAGCTGTCACCTCTCTCTGGAGATACATATAGAGACGAGTTAATAGTTTTAGTATTGTTTGATGTTGGATATTTTCTTAATGAAAATTGGTTGACCAAAAGGGTAATTCAGTTCAAACACCCCCTTAAATTCTGGCTAAGTTATCCATCGCTTAAGAAGGAGAACAGCGTGTTTTTTCATAAGAAAGAAACTATTCACGTAGTAAACATTGACGAACCGAATCCACGTTTTGCTCAACTACTCTTAGAACAATTCGGTGGAGCAACTGGAGAGCTTACTGCTGCCTTGCAATATTGGGTGCAGTCTTTCCATGTTGAAAATGCTGGCATTCGAGATATGCTCCAAGATATCGCTATCGAAGAGTTTGGACACTTGGAGATGGTAGGCAAAATGATTGAAGCTCATACCAAGAACGTGGATCAAACAGATGCTTATAAGAGTACTCTGTTTGCTATGCGTGGCATGGGACCTCATTATTTAAATAGCCAAGGTAGTGCTTGGACTGCCAACTACATCAATGAAGGTGGCGATGTGGTACGTGACTTACGTGCTAATATAGCTGCTGAAGCTGGAGCGCGTCAGACTTATGAGGAGCTAATTAAATTAGCACCTGACGAAGGCTCAAAGAAAACACTAGTGCATCTGCTAACGCGGGAAATTTCCCATACCCAAATGTTCATGAAGGCTTTGGATTCTTTGGGTAAGCTAACTGATCCCTTCTTTGGCAATATTCAGCCAGATGAAACTGTAGATATTTACTACAACTTGTCTAGTAACGGTAAAGACGAGCGTGGACCTTGGAATTCTGAGCCGACTTTCCGTTATGTTGCCGATCCAGTGAACCAAAGTCAATCCTAACGAGTTGGCTGGAAAACTAGATAGAATAAAACAAGTCAGTAGATAAATTACCTACTGACTTGTTTTTTTGCTTCTTTTCTAAATTATAAGCTTTTAGCTGTTAGCCTTTGTGCTGCTAACTGCTGATCCATAGTTCCCTTGCAGATGGTGGTCTTTGATATTCATTAGTCTATCAGTTGCTACCTAGCTAAAAGCTAATAGCTAAAATAGAAGCATTTGATACAGAAAATTTTTGATTAAAGTAATTTGATAATAAATCTATAAATATAAAAATTCAACCGCTTTCTTGTTATTTACTCGACTAATGCCATCTGCTTACCTGTTGGTATCTCACGGAAGCCGAGATCCCCGTCCTCAAGTCGCTATGGAGCAACTAAGCTGGTTGCTTTCTCAATCTGTGCAAACAGTCACAGAAACAGTAGCAGCAAGCTCGCAGACAGGTAGGAGCGCACCCACGAATCATCAATTCCCAATTGGGTTCGGTACAGCTTATTTAGAATTGAGTCCAACACCATTGCATGAGCAAATTATAGAATTTGCCGATCGCGTACTTAAACAGGGATACAAACGCATTGAAATTGTCCCACTGTTTCTGTTGCCTGGAGTCCATGTGAAGGAAGATATTCCAGCAAAAGTAGCTATAGCTCAAAAAGCTTTGGGACAAGCGATAAAACTTGACATCAGACCACATTTAGGCACTCACCCAGGTTTGATTCGCTTATTGGCAAACAAACAAGCGAATACAAAGGCAGATGGGTGGATAATGCTCGCTCATGGTAGCCGTCGTGCTGGTGCAAAAGAACCAGTCCTCGCGCTCGCCCAGCAGTTAGGGGCGTTGTTTGCTTATTGGGCTGTAGCACCTGGTTTAGAGTCGCGGGTGCAAAAGTTAGTCGATGCAGGGTATCAGGAGATTGGGATTATACCATACTTTCTGTTTGCTGGAGGTATTACTGATGCGATCGCGCAGAAGGTTGACCAGCTGCAAAAAAAGTTCCCATCTGTGAGGTTACATTTAGCTCAGCCTTTGGGTGTTAGTCAGGAGTTGGCTGATTTGATTTTGGATTTGGTTGATTAACGAACCGCAAAGACGCGCTCGTGCGCGAAGGAAGAGAATGGGGAATGTGGGTAAGGTTTATTTGGTGGGTGCGGGACCTGGAGATCCAGGGTTGTTTACTCTGAAGGGGAAGGGGTTGCTAGAGTGTGCGGATGTGGTGGTTTATGATGCTTTGGTGAGTCCGGCAATTCTGGGAATGATTAATCCGCAGGCAGAAAAAATTAATGCGGGAAAGCGGCGAGGGCGGCATTCTTTGGTGCAGGATGATATTACTGGGGTGTTGATTTCAAAGGCTCAAGATCATGCCATAGTGGTGCGATTGAAGGGAGGCGACCCGTTTATATATGGTCGCGGTGGTGAGGAGATGGTAGATTTGGTTGCAGCTGGGGTGTCTGTGGAAGTGGTTCCAGGGATTACTTCGGGAATTGCAGCGCCAGCCTATGCCGGAATTCCTTTGACTCATCGAGATTATAGTTCGTCGGTGACTTTTGTTACTGGTCATGAGGCGGCTGGGAAGTATCGACCAGTGGTAAATTGGCAGGCGATCGCCAGTAGTTCAGAAACGATTGTGATTTATATGGGTGTTCACAATCTGCCCTATATTGTCCAGCAATTACATTCGGCAGGGTTGAGTTTAGATACTCCTGTTGCTTTGGTGCGTTGGGGAACTCGACCGGAACAGGAGGAATTGATAGGGACTTTGGGTACAATTGTGGCACAGGTTGAGGCAACAGGGTTTGCAGCCCCAGCGATCGCCGTAGTTGGTAAAGTGGTAGATCTGCACCGTCTTCTATCAGGTTGTCGTCCAAGTTAGCCCTATAATTATCACCCAATGCGTGGATCTTGGATTGTTAGGCTAACTCAATTCTTCAATTCTTCAATCTAAAATCAAACGGGGCAAGTAAACCGTTAATTTTAGATTTAAATAGTCTTACCCTAATCTAAAATCTAAAATCTAAAATCTAAAATCCTTAGAGAGTGTCATTTCCTCCATCTGAAGCAAATTTTCTATCTTTACAAGTTGAAACTACAGATCGCCTAGATCGTTATCTCGCCCAACATCTATCCGATTTATCTCGTTCTCGGCTGCAACAATTGATCGAACAAGGCAATGTGCAAGTTAATGGTAGTGTTTGCACGTCTAAAAAAGCTACGGTTAAAGGGGGCGATCGCATTCAAATTGAAATTCCCCCAGCCCAACCATTAGAACTATTAGCCCAAGAAATTCCCCTGGATATTCTTTACGAAGATGACTCGCTACTAATTATTAATAAACCAGCTGGATTAGTAGTCCATCCTGCTCCTGGTCATAATGATGGTACTTTAGTAAATGCCTTGTTAGCACACTGCCCAAATTTACCAGGAATTGGTGGCGTGCAGCGTCCAGGGATTGTCCATCGGCTAGATAAAGATACTACAGGGGCGATCGCAATTGCTAAAACAGAACTTGCCCAAAGACACCTGCAAGCGCAACTCAAAGCCAAAACTGCCCGTCGGGAATATCTGGGTATCGTTTACGGTGCTACTAAAGCTACTAGTGGTACAGTAGATCTTCCAATTGGTCGTCATCCTATAGATAGAAAAAAAATGGCGATCGTTCCGATTGAGAAGGGAGGACGCACCGCTGTTACTCATTGGCGAGTGCTTGAAAGACTGGGTAACTACACTTTGATCCATTTCCAGTTAGAAACTGGTCGCACTCATCAAATTCGCGTCCATTCCGCCCACATCGGTCATCCGATTGTCGGAGATCCAGTTTATAGTTCCAATCGTTCTGTAGGTGTAAACCTATCTGGTCAAGCACTTCACGCTTGGAAACTTACACTGCAACATCCTATATCTGGCGAGTGGGTTGAAGTTAGTGCACCACCACCTGCCCAATTTACCACTTTGCTAGAAGTTCTCCGCCGTCGAGTTATAGCAGAAAGTAGAGAGTAGACAGTTATCAATTAACAATCATAATTAATGGCACTTCTCAAGAGTATTTTATAGCTCAATTGAGATTGCTGTATTGTTCATTCTGCTTTTTTTTTCCTTGTTAGGAATTTTAAGTTTAATTTTATCAAATAATTTTATTAATCCGCTCAAAGCGTTGTTCTGCAAATAAATCCGAGCTTTTTGTTCTATATTTACTGTGTTTAACAATTTTAATCACTAAGATTTATTAAGCGCATTCTATAAAACAAACCAGTACTTAAGAAAAATTATTATAACAATTACCTTTCAATTTTTTTTCTGAGCATTTAACAGCAACACTATAAAAATTCGCGCATTCGGAAGTCGAAATTCGCGGATTGATGATTTTCCCCCCTGCTCCTTTTGCTCCCTCATCTCTCTTAACCGCCCCTGATTTAAGCAACTTTAAGCAATCTTTATACATGAAACCTTTATATTTCTTTACATAACTGCTATTGCCGTAGTTGTAATAGAGACTATCAATCTGTATAGCTTTCAAGGGTTGAGGAAATCTTAAGAAAATATAAAAATTTCTCCAAGGTTCGTTTTAAGTATAAATACTGTGAATTTTTATAACAAAAAACTGAATGTATAACGGTTGAAACACTTACTGAGTAATGATTTGCAGCTTTTATTACCGAATGAAAGGGAATATTAACAATTTGTAATAAATAATGCCCCAACGGCATTGTATAAACATAAGCTGGAGGGGTAAATAACAGACGAAAGTTAAACAAAATGACCCAAGCACACAAGTTCGCCCGTTTCTCATAAAAGTGGAAACTTTTCTCAGATTTCTCAAAGCAATGGTGAGATTGCCAAGATGGAACCTGAACAGCAGCTTGCCTGTGAGTGTTTGACTTTGTCTGTGGTTATCCATTCCAGTTTGATAAAACACCGCCAATTTTAATCAAAACTGCGCTCGATTTTCGCAAGTAGGAGAAATTAGTTCATGTTAGACGCATTTGCCAAGGTTGTTTCTCAAGCCGACTCAAGAGGTGAATTCCTGAGCGGTCAGCAGTTCGATGCACTGACCAACATGGTCAAAGAAGGTAACAAGCGGATAGACGCGGTTAACCGGATTAGCACCAATGCTTCTAGTATTGTTTCTGATGCAGCTCGCGCTTTGTTTGAAGAGCAGCCACAGCTGATTGCTCCTGGTGGTAATGCTTACACCAACCGTCGCATGGCAGCTTGCTTGCGCGACATGGAAATTATCCTGCGTTACGTTACCTATGCCACAATGGCTGGTGATTCTAGTGTTCTAGATGATCGCTGTTTGAACGGGCTGCGCGAAACCTACCAAGCATTGGGCGTACCTGGTGGTTCAACTGCTCGTGGCGTACAAAAAATGAAGGATATTGCGATTGCGATCGCCAATGATTCTAATGCTCCTGGTATCGTCCAAGGTGATTGCAGTGCAATCATGTCCGAACTAGCAAGCTACTTTGATCGCGCAGCTTCTGCTGTTGCTTAATTGAGTTTGATAGCTTGAGAAACGTTGCCAAAATTATTTAAAGGGAGATACCAAGACGATGAAAACACCAATTACAGAAGCGATCGCAGCAGCAGATACCCAAGGGCGTTTCCTGGGTAACACCGAATTGCAATCCGCTAACGGTCGGTTTGCACAGGCGACGGCAGGTTTGAATGCTGCTCGCTCGCTGACCCAAAATGCTCAAAAATTGATTGATGGTGCAGCTAATGCTGTATACCAGAAATTCCCCTACACCACCCAAATGCAGGGTCCTCAGTACGCTGCTGACTCACGCGGTAAATCCAAGTGCGCTCGTGACATCGGTCACTACCTACGCATGGTGACATACTGCTTGATTGCAGGTGGTACAGGTCCAATGGATGAGTATCTAATTGCTGGTTTGGATGAAATCAACCGCTCTTTCGAGCTGTCTAACAGCTGGTACATTGAAGCTTTGAATCACATCAAGGCTAATCATGGACTAAGCGGTCAAGAAGCAAACCAAACTAACACCTACATCGACTACGCAATTAGCGCCCTGAGCTAGTCTTAAGGTGCTTTGCCCGGAAGAATCAGCGAGTGTTGGCGTAGTGGCTAGCAGTTGATGATTTTTCCGGGCATTGTTTTTCTCATTTTGACTATAAAAAACTTAAAAGTTGCGTTGTTGGGATAAGTATGAGCGCTTTAATGGTGAACAATTTAGCAGCAGCAGGACCACTCGGTCTTTCTGCGTTCGATGCCTCATCAAGAATTGAGCTACGACCTGACTGGACGGAGAGTGAGCTGCAAACTGTGTTCCGCGCCGTTTACCGCCAGGTGTTGGGCAACGACTACATAATGAAAGCGGAACGCCTAAGTTCGGCTGAATCTCTGCTACGGCAAGGAAGCTATACAGTACGGGAGTTTGTCCGCGCTGTTGCCAAATCAGATTTATACAAAAACAAGTTTTTCTACCCCAATTCAAATCAACGCTTTGTTGAACTTAATTTTAAGCATTTGTTAGGTCGCCCCCCTTATGATGAAAGGGAACTAGCAGATCACACTGGTCTTTGTGAGGAACAAGGCTACGATGCTGAGATTGATTCCCACATCGACAGCGTTGAGTATGAACAAAAATTTGGGAACAATGTCGTACCCTATTACACCGGATTTGAGGTGGGAACAGGAGCGAGAACGGTAGGCTTTAACCGGATGTTCCGCCTGTATCGGGGTTATGCCAGTAGCGATCGCGGTTCAGTCGGAGGGAAATCTCCCCGCCTCATGGGCGAACTCGGTCGCAATCAGGTTGCCACAATTGTTAAACCCTCTGATGGTGGGGGTGGTGGAACCTGGAGACACGGCGCTGCCATTCCCCAAGATGCTGCCCCCAGAAAAGCACTCGGTGGTACTCCAGAAGAAAGCGGACGGATGTACCGGATCGAAGTAGTTGGAATTCTCCAACCTGGCTACCCTAAAGTTCGTCGCAGCAGCACTGCAATTTTAGTACCCTACGAGCGGCTATCCCAAAAATACCAGGAAATCGTCAAGAAGGGCGGCAGAATTATCAGCGTTACACCAGCTTAAGGAAAGCAGGGGGAGAGTGGGAATCAGGGGAGATGGACAAGATGAAGAATTAACTATTCTGTCTTCTGTCTTCACAACTTTTGACTTCTATCTCCTCACCTCCTCACCTCCTCACCTCCTTTTTCCTTTCCCTTTGCCTTTCTTTGCCTCCCGCCAGTTTATTCAATTACAGGAGCGCTTATTAACTATGTTTGGTCAAACCGGACTAGGCAGTAGCAGACTCAGCGGAGCAGAAAATCGGATGTTTCGCTACGAAGTCGAGGGTATGCGTCAGACTTACGAATCTGATCAGTTGAGCTATCCGATTCGCAGTAGTGGTAGCTTTTATATCTCAGTGCCTTACAACCGGATGAATGAAGAAATGCAGCGAATTCACCGGATGGGGGGTAGAATCGTCAGCATTGAGCCTTTGACTCTTGATGGTAACAGTAGCGCTAAAACAGAAGCTACAACAGCTAACCAAAACCTTGAGGCTCAAGGCAAAAACAAAGCAGCAGGAGCCGATCTACCGAAAAAGAGCGAAGCTAAAGCCTCTGAGGAATCAGAAAGCTAATGCCGCTAATTAGCTATTAGCTTTTAGCTTTTAGTATTTGTGTGACTCATGGTTTTCAAAGATAAATATTCTTCACAAGCTATTATTCACACAGATAAACCATAGCTAACAGCTAACTGCTAACAGCTAATCAATTATAGGAGAATAACAATGTTTGGTCAAACAACAGTTGGTACTGGCGGCATTTCTTCAGATGGCAGCCGTGTTTTTCGTTTTGAAGTAGTGGGTTTACGTCAGAACGAAGAAAATGACAAAAATAACTACGAGATTCGGCGTAGTGGCAGTGTGTTCATAACTGTGCCTTACAATCGCATGAGTGAAGAAATGCAACGGATTAGCCGTATGGGTGGCAAGATTGTCAACATTGAGCCATTGACTGCCGAAAGCGCACTCAAGCCAGACAGCCAAGCGTAAATGGGGAGCAACAGAGCGATTAATGTTGGAGTCTAGGGGGGAAGAAGATTCCGTAGCAGTAGCACAGCCGCTGACGGTCGAACAAGCGATCGCCAACTTAAAATCTGAAGATTTAAGTCTCCGCTACTATGCCGCCTGGTGGTTGGGGAGATTTCGCGTTTCTGAAAAAGCTGCTATAGAGGCTCTCATAGCAGCTTTGTCGGATGAAGACTATCGCACCGAACTAGGAGACTACCCCCTGCGCCGCAATGCAGCCAGGGCATTGGGTAAACTGGGCGATAGCTTGGCTGTGCCAGAACTAATTCGCTCTCTAGACTGCTCCGACTTCTACGTGCGCGAGGCAGCTGCCCAGTCTCTTGAAATGCTACGCGATCCATCTGCTATACCAGCCTTGATGGAACTCCTAGCGGGTGGTGTAGCAGCTGCTATACAAGTACCAGGAAGACCTCACTTAACCCAGCCCTACGACAGTGTACTCGAAGCATTGGGTTCTCTCCAGGCAAAAGCAGCAGTGCCTGAAATTGAGCCATTTATAAACCATCCAATGCCAAAGGTACAATACGCCGCACTCAGAGCAATGTACCAACTAACTGGGGACGATGCCTATGGGCAGCGCTTGATGGCTGGTTTGTCAAGTGAGGATGTTAAACGGCGGCGGGTAGTGTTGGCAGATTTGGGCGCGATTGGCTATTTACCAGCAGCAGAGGCGATCGCCCATTGTGCAGTTGAAAATAGCTTTAAACTCTTTGCCCTCAAAGGACTGCTAGAGCATCAAATTCAACCCGACAAACCAGTCGAGCTATCCGATGCCGCCATTCGGGTGATGAACCTGATGGATTCCTTGTTATAGGGGTGAGAGGCTAAGGGCTAGAGGAACTAGAGGCTAGAGGCGAGTGAATTTTGGGGACCATAGATTTTGGATAAGAGATTGAAATTTATCCTCTGCCCCCCTGCCCCCCTCTTCCCCCCAACCCCACTACGCGAGTGACCCCCCTGCCCCCCTGCTTTACTAGTCCCTAGCCCCAAGCCCCAAGCCCCCTCCAATGACTAATGCCCAAATCCAAGAACTGATTCGTGCCGTTGAACTTGCCGACTCTCCCGCTCGACTGGTGGCGGCAGTGCAAAATTTGGCAGCAGCCAAAGATGAGGCGGCAATTTCGACTCTGATTGCCGTGTTGGGCTACAACAACCCAACGGCGGCGGCGGTAGCAGTAGATGGGTTGATTGGTTTGGGTTCATCAGCAGTCCAGCCTTTGATGGAACAGCTCGATGAATATAACTATGGTGCAAGGGCTTATTCAATTCGCGCTCTAGCGGCGATCGCCGATCCCCGCGCCCTAGATTTATTAATACTTGCCGCTGCCACAGACTTCGCCCCCAGCGTCCGCCGCGCCGCTACTAAGGGGCTGGGAACCTTGCGCTGGAGCGATCTGGAGGCAATTGAGCGCTCTTTAGCTCAAACTAAAGCCCTCCAGACGCTGTTATCAGTCTCTCAAGACCCCGACTGGTCAATTCGTTACGCCGCAGTCGTCGGCTTGCAAGCCCTCGCCTCAATGCCCGATTTAAAAGAGCAAATATCGGCACAGTTGAAGCAAATAGCTCAAACAGACTCTGACACAGCTGTGAGGGCGCGAGGGGCGATCGCGCAACAACTGTTTTAAATTTGGCGCAAAAAAATAAATCCTGCTAGGTATTGGGTAAACCGTTCGGCAATCGGCGTGAGGCGAAGCCTAGCCGCGAACGAAATATCTCTAAAAGAGGGCAGGATTTATTTTTCAAGCCTTCCTCTATCTACACATATAAAAATAGGTCAATAAGATGTCAGTGCCATTACTTGAAGTTACACCAACTACTCAAAATCAGCGCGTCGAAGGTTACGAAGTACCAGACGAGGACGATGCAAAAATCTACCGATTGACAGATGTCACCTCAGAAACGGCAATCCAAGACCTGATCTGGGCAGGATATCGGCAAATTTTCAGCGAACATTTGATTTTAGAAAGCTATCGGCAACAGTACCTCGAATCCCAGCTACGGAATCGCGCCATTACCGTACGGGACTTTATTCGGGGCTTGGGCAAGTCGGAAGTCTACCGCCGACTAGTAGGAGAAACCAACTCCAACTATCGCTTAGTTGATATTAGCTTTAAGCGGTTCTTGGGACGGGCTACCTATAACAAAGATGAGCAGATTGCTTGGTCGATTGTGATTGCCACCAAGGGATTACCAGGCTTCATTGATGCCCTAGTTGATAGTGACGAGTACCGCCAGAGCTTTGGCGATTATATCGTACCCTACCAGCGCCGCCGCTACAAAGAGCGTCCGTTTAACTTAGTTAACCCCCGTTATGGTTCTGACTGGCGCGATCGCCAATCCTTACAATCCCTAGCAGGGCGTTCTTTCTATCAAGCCCGCCAAACTGGGGAAGTTACCAAAGAAGTGGTACGGCGAGCTATTCCCGCCAACTTTATGGCGATGGCTGGTGGTATCAGATCTCAAGAAGTCAACTACCAGCGATCGCGCGATCGGGTACTCTCGCAAATCAAAAATATGGATATTCCTGAAATGACTCGTGAGGGCAATTCTGGACGCACAGTTAAACCTGTAGAAGTAGCTTTGCCTTACCGCTATATTCCCAAGACAAACCCACCAGCTTAAGAAGGGAAAGGGGAAAAGGGAAAGGGCAAAAGGGGAATTAAAAAGCCAACAGCGCGTCCCTTGTGCGTTCCCAACTACCAACTACCTGTACAGACGTAGCACAAGCTCGTCTCTACCAATTCTTCATCCTTTACACTTCATACTTTGATTAGTCATGCCAATTCCTCTACTTGAATATCAGCCGCGCTCTCAAAACCAGCGTGTACCTGGCTACGAAGTAGCCAACGAAGACACACCCTGGATTTATCGACTGGAAGACTGTACCTCAGCTAACGACATTCAGGAATTAATCTGGGCTGCCTACCGCCAAATTTTTAGCGAACACCTAACCCTCCAATCTAACCGCCAGATTCAATTAGAATCCCAACTAAAGAACCGCTCCATAACCGTCCGCGACTTTATCCGAGGTTTGGCGAAATCTGAAGTGTTCCGTCGCCTAGTGGTTGAGACAAACACTAATTATCGGCTGGTGGAAGTCTGTTTGAAGCGACTATTAGGACGCGCTCCTTATAACAAAGACGAAGAAATTGCTTGGTCTATTAAAGTTGCAACACTCGGTTGGGGCGGCTTTGTCGATGCCCTTGTAGACAGTGAGGAGTACCAAAACAATTTTGGTGACACCACAGTACCATATCAACGCCGTCGCTTCAAAGACCGACCATTTAACCTGGTAACACCTCGTTACGGAAAAGAGTGGGGCGACAAACTTGAAAGAGAGCGCTATAAGTCGGGTGAGGTGAAGAACTTCATGGACATGGCTCGTTCTCTCAACATCACTCCAGTTATTCCCAAGCCAGTCCAAACCGCTAACATTCAAATTCCCGACATGACAAGGGATAATAAACAAGGAGCGCCTGTTTCTGTCAACCCCTCCGCTAGTTTCCCTGTGCGGTTATAGCAGTCAGTGCCGAGGATGAATGATGAATGATGAAAAAGAATATGTTTCATAATTCATCATTTATAATTCATCATTTTCCTGACATGGGGGAAAGACACGAAATATCACGTCTCTACGCTTGATCGTTCTTTAAACTTTTTTAACGGAGAACCTAGCATGGCACTGCCGTTGCTTGAATACAAACCAACAACACAAAACCACCGCGTCAGTAGCTTTGGCACTGCGGATCAAAACGAAGATACTCCATACATCTACCGTATAGAGGATACTTTTTCTCTCACCGAGATTCAAAACCTGATTTGGGCTGCTTATCGTCAGGTTTTCAGTGAGCATGAAACCCTGAGAGCCAACCGTCAGGTACAACTAGAATCCCAACTGAAGAATCGCAACATCTCAGTGCGCGACTTCATTCGGGGACTGGCAAAGACAGAGAGATTTTACCAGATAGTTGTTGCTGTTAACAACAACTATCGTTTGGTAGATATTTGTCTGAAGCGTTTCTTAGGTCGTTCGTCTTATAACAAAGACGAACAAATCGCTTGGTCAATTAAAACTGCGACGTTAGGATTCTACGGCTTTGTCGATGCTTTGCTTGACAGCGAAGAGTATACTGATGCGTTTGGGGATAACACTGTACCTTACCAGCGTAAGCGGATGGAAGGCAGACCCTTCAATTTAGTAACTCCTCGCTATGGTGAAGACTTCCGCGAAAGTGCTGGTACAACCAAAAACGACTGGCGCTTTACCTTGGAAGAGTACTACAGCCGCAAGTCCCAAGAACGTCGGCTACCCGAAGGAGATCCCCGCAAGTATAGCGATATGGCAGCTGCTGTCACTCCCAAGCGTAACTATGCTCAAGGTGTCTCTGCCTTCGATATTGACTACTTAAGCCTAGTACCTTCAAGGAATAGCAAACGCTAGAATCTCAGTTGAGATTTCAGCTATTTCTTAACATCACTTAGCTGGGTCTAGTTTCCACGCTGATTTGACGATTATCTAACAGTTTTGCTGTTAGCCAATGTCAAGTCAAGTGGCGACTAGACCCAGTAGTTTTAGTAATTCGTAATTCGTAATTTTGAGGGTAAAGAGGTATTGCGGTAAAAGGGAAAAGGGAAAAGGGGAAAGGGCAAAGGGCAAAGGATGAAAGCAGCAAGTATAAATTAACACTTCTCTCCCTCTCCCCAAGGCTCTCTTTCACGCTGGGACCTGAATTTCATTGCTACCAGACAAGCCAAAAGCGGCGTGAATTGCTTGCAGCGCGGCAACGCCCTGCTGTTGGGCAACAACACAACTGATTTTGATTTCCGAGGTGGCAATCATTTGAATGTTGATCTGATGCTGTGCCAATGCTTCAAACATTTTTGCTGCTACACCAGGTTGACCAACCATACCTGCACCGACAATACTTACCTTGGCGATCGCACTATCAACCACAACTTCACCCCAGCCTAAATTTGCTGCTGCTTGTTCCAGAGTTTTTCTAGCAGCTTCTGTATCCATCTGCGCTAGGGTGAAAGCAATATCCCGTGTCGGCACACCATTAACAATCCGGCAGCGCTGGGATTGAATAATCATATCAACACTGATATTATGCTGCGCTAACAATCCAAATAGCTTCGCTGCCATACCAGGATGATCTGGCACTTGACGAATAGCTAAACGCGCTTGGTTGAGATCCAGGGCAACCCCTCTTACGGGAGGATCTGGGGAAGCTGGGGAAGTTGGGGAGAGTTGTTGAGGTAGATTGTCTGTTTGTATTCTGCCCCTCTGCCCCTCTGCTCCTCTGCCCCTCTGCCCTTCTACTAACTCCTCGCCCCTGACTTCAAATACCTCCCTCAGTGCTGCAACAGCGCGATCGCCATCTGCTGTATTAATCACACAGCTTACTTTCACTTCTGAGGTGGAGATCATTTGGATATTTACGCCAGCATCAGAGAGGGTAGCGAACATTTGCGCCGCTACCCCAGGACGACCAATCATTCCCGCCCCAGAAATACTTACCTTAGCGATCTGCTGCTGTACCATCACCTCAGCTTCTCCTACCTTGGGGTTTGGTTGAGAGCGTAGAACAGGGGCGATAGCAGCCGCTACAGCTTCCGCCTGCTTCAAAATTGGCGTAGCTACAGTAAAAGCAATATCGTTCGTATTCCCCTCATGAATTGACTGAATAATCAAATCTACATCCAAATTCTGACGGGCAATTTCCCCAAACAACCGCGCCGCCACACCTGGGCGATCGGGTACTCGCAACAATGCTACCTTAGCCCCGTCAGGATCGAATTCCACTCCATCGACAGGACGGGCGATTTCTAAATTTACTAAAGATCTCGGTTGAGGTATGGGTGAAACTACCCGCGTACCTGGTTCATCTGTCCAACTAGAGCGAACTACTAGAGGCATCCCATAGTTACGAGCAATTTCTACGGCACGAGGATGCAATACCTTAGCCCCCAAGCTAGCTAGTTCTAGCATTTCATCACAAGTAATTTCAGCCATTAGCTGAGCATCTGGAACCAGCCGAGGATCTGTTGTCAAAATTCCAGGTACATCGGTGTAGATTTCGCAATAGTCAGCTTGTAGAGCCGCTGCGATCGCAACCGCTGAAGTATCTGATCCACCACGCCCCAGGGTAGTTATTTCTAATTCCTCAATGCTGCTGATTCCTTGAAACCCTGCTACAACCACAACTTTGCCATTTTGTAAATGCCGTGCAACTCGCTCGGTTTGAATATGTAAAATCCTCGCGCGGGTGTGTTCTGCTTCGGTAACAATTCCCACTTGTGCGCCTGTCAGGGAAATTGCTGGTTGTCCCAATTGTTGCAACGCCATACTCAACAGGGCAATTGATACTTGTTCCCCAGTCGAGAGCAGCATATCCATTTCCCGACGACTGGGATTAGTGGAAACAGCGTGAGCTAATTTGACCAGTTCATCAGTAGACTTACCCATTGCTGAAACTACTACCACAACTGAGTTTCCAGCTTCGACTGTTTTGTGAACTCGATTTGCTACTGATACAATGCGTTCAACTGAACCAACAGAAGTGCCACCGTATTTCTGGACAATTAGCGCCATAATTTTATCTTCCACCAATCCCGCCTGCAAGTAGACGCAGCGATCACCTAAATCACAGGTTAATTTCGCCTGTAAAGTATTGCCAGCCTATTATTTTAACTAACTTTTACTACCGAGTTAGGTTAAATATTTTAAACTTACACTTTTTTTAGTATTTTTACTGTTGTATCTATCGGCAAACTGTATTCCCGAATTGCATATTTAACAGCTATAGCAATCCTATTTGAGTTGTGAGATTTACTTTTTTAACGTAGACCGAAGGGCTTGCCGCAGGCTACCGCAGAGTCGCAGAGGACACAGAGGTAAGAAAGAGAGAGAAAATTTCATTAATTATTTAAGCTTGCTATAGTCAATTTAATTATTATATTTATTTTATTAATAACTTAGGTGTATTCCCTAAGTTGCTAAGGCAAATTTGCTGTGTGACAACACTATATCTAACAAATATTGTAGATATTAACCAATTATATTTGTGTTAATTATACCAGTTTTAGTATTTAGTCTATCTAACTATTGCAATCATTTTTCCGTATTTTCACTCAATTTATAAAATTTTGAATAAAGTTTTATTCACCTGCCTGACGCTAACATCACTGTCAAATAATATGAAATAGAAATTTGTATTCATAATGGAAGCTCACTATGGCGAAGAAAGCACCGAAATCATCTCAAAAAAAATTTCTTAAAGATGCTTTGCAAACAAAATTTACTCTTTATAATTATGCTGGGCAAGAAAAGTCCTACTATTTAGTAAATAAAATTAATTTAGAAAGAAAGCCTGATGATACCAAAAAATCAGTAGCACATAGCATTATTATTATTGACCGCTCTGGTTCAATGTATTATGATATCCAGGCATTGAAAGAAACTTTGATAAAGCTGTTGACCTTAGATGAATACACCAATTTACAGCTAGTTATTACCCTGATATCGTATTCTTCCAAGGGAGATGTTACTAGCCACTTCCAACGAATTCCTATTCAAGAAGTGATGAAAAATAACTCTCCATACATCCAAGAAATCAAAAGAATTCAAGCTGGCTGTCTCACCTGCATATCTCAGGCAATGCAACTTGCCAAATCTCTGATTCAAGAGGGAGAACTGACTGCCATAACCTTACATAGTGACGGCTATGCCAATGATAGCAGCCCTAGTTCAGAAGCCAAAGCTCTAGAAGAGATATGCGGACAACTGAAAAGCATGGATGTTTTCGTAAACACTATTGCTTATTCCTATGCTTCTGACTTCAAACTGCTGTCTAAAATTGCCAATACTGTTTCAGGTTTTTGCATCAAAGCAGGCAATGTTCAAGAAGTTTATGACACGATTTACAGCACTTCTAAACTACTAGGTAGTTCAGTTGCTCCTGCAATGGAAGAATCTTTAGGAGCAGATTACACTTATCAGATTTTTCTGTCAAAGAGTGCGAAGAAAATTAATGGCACATCAGGCACACTGAAAATATTTGGACTCAAAGCAGAGGATGAGATAATTATATACAAATACAAGCAAATCACCAAAGAAGCTTTTGAACAACTAGCAGATGTACCTGTTGCCCAAAATCATGAATCTGTTTATGCATTTGCCAAGGCAAATTTGGCTGAGGGAAATCTGAATACTGCCAAGTATGCGATCGCTAGTACCTTTGATACTACCTTAACAGAAAGACACGCCAAAGCGTTAACAAATGCCCAAATTGCAGACTTTGCCCAAGATATTGACATAATTCTATTTTATCCTACAGTATTGCGTGAGCATGAAATTGGCGATCGCGTAAAAGTTAATGACAAAATTTCCCTGCTAGAACTAATCAAAATATTTGAGCAACATCGCAGCAGCATCATTATCAACATCAAGCACCTGCAAGAAAATTATCAAAGAAAAGGCATCAAGAGAATTAAAGGCTCTAGAGATGAAAATGGCAACCTTGTTAAACCTTGGTTGACAACAGAATATACAGACAAGTGTGACTATGTTGGCATGGGTTCATTTGAGATTAATCGCAACACTGCCACCATTAATATGCTCATTACCCGCAAAACCAAACTTATCAAAATTGCAGACAAAACGCCAATTATAGAAGTTGCAGGTTTGCTAGTAAACGATCTTGTTACCTTTAATAATTACACTATTGTCAGTGACGGTGAATTAAACGTTAAGTCGCTCCAAGTCAAAATCAGCAGTAAAAAAGCGTTTGACTTACTAAAGGAAACCAATGTACTTGAACTGAATGTCCCAGTAGAAGAATTTGACTTTCGAGCCGAATATACTATCAAACTAGATAATTTACCGCTTGTGCCTTTTGATGCACATTACAGTAGTATTGATGGCTTGTTCTATCAGCTAGCCGAAATTAAAGTACTTTCTAGTATCATCTCGGCTCACCTAAAAGAGGAATCCGATGTTTTTTTGCCGGAACAGTTGTCAGAACTAAAAAATCATTATCTCTCAAAGAGTCTTTATCTCAACTTTCCGACAACCAATGAATACACCGACATCAAAGAGGCTCTTGCTAATGGCACTGTTGATTCACGAGTAAGCTATAAAATCGACATTGGTAGCAAGGATATTTTAAACCTCGGTAAACTCCATAGTGCTAACAAATTCCTCGACAGAATGTATCAGGTTTACGACACAGAAACTGGAGAAATTTTCGAGAAACCTACCTTTGACTTAGCTTTAAATCAAAATATCGCTTTCAGACACAAGCAACTATCATCCCGCACGAAGATAACGAAAGTGGATGATTTTATGAAGCCGATTTTTGACGACTTTCTCGGACTTGAGGCTAACGGAATAATTACGGCTATTTTATCAAAAGTAGGCGCAGATAATCTGGTACGGGTGTTACAAGATAAGTGGAATAACCAGCTCACTAATAAACAGGAAATGGTTACAGCTTTGACTGCTGCAAATATAAAGCTTGATGAATATGCAGAAAGAATTTACCGAGATAAGATTTGTCCCTTGGTTTTCTACATAGGCTCTACTGGACTATTGCCGGATGAAATGGAGGCAACATCAGCAACTGCTGATGAACTTGCTGCTAAATACGGTAATTTACAGTTTTCTCGTGATGAGCAAGAAGGAACATTTTTTGAAGTTGGTAATAGCATTATTAGCGTGTACGCCAAAAATGAGTATTACAGCATAAAACCTGCTGTTGGTGTTGAAGATTAGGAGCTAAATTGAATCGTCACGTAGAGGAAACAGAGGAAGATTGCTAACTGTGTCTACCTCTGCTTAGATCTTGCACCTATCCCATAGTCCGCCTGCTAATTAATTAGCAGGCTAATAGCCAAAGTCTTCTTAAGAAGACTAACATTGGGAATCCGATGTAACTCTCTTTCAATGAACAATGAATAATTATCAATGAACAAAGAACAACTGATAATTGATAATTGATCAAGGCTGTCTTTATTTTTTATGTCGTCAAATCCTGGGTTGCAGTCCATTTCAATGGACTTGAGCTATTAGCCCAAAACTTAAGTTTTGGGCGGTTATTGCAACTATAAAGAATGGTGGGCATTGCCCACCCTACTGCTGTTGGAGGCAGAATAAAATGTTTGATTAGGAGCAGTTTTATGTAATGCTGCTTTTACCAACGGCAGGGTGACAGTAAAAGTCGTCCCCACTCCTTCTTGACTCTCTAGTGAAATTTCACCTCCATGAGTTTCTACACATTTTTTGACAATTGTCAACCCTAAGCCAGTGCCGGCAATTGTTTCCACATTGTTAGCACGATAGAAAGGCTCAAACAGTTGCTTTTGGTCTTCTTGGGGAATGCCAATCCCTTGATCTTGAATTCGGAAGGTAACTGTTTTCTCCTGACCAATCAACTCAAACCAAACTGTACTGCCTACAGGTGAATATTTAATCGCATTCGTCAGCAAATTAACCAAAATGTGCCGCAGCAAACTTTCATCCCATAGCGAGTCCCCTAATTCCCCATGACAATTGAAAATCAGAGTCAAATCTTTCTGGCGCATACTTAATTGGGCTTCTTCAACCAGTTTGCGGCAAAACCCTTCCAAAGCTAACGGGGCGTGTTTACACTTAAGTTTGCCTGCATCAGCTTGACAGATAAGTAAGACCTCATCCAATAGCCGAGCCATGTCATTAATTGCCGAGCGAATCAGCCCGAAGTTATTGAGTTTTTTCTCCTTGCTCAATTGGTGGTCATTGTTTTGCAGCAATCCAGTAGCAAGCATAATAGTAGTCAAGGGGCTGCGGAAGTCGTGAGAGAGCATGGAAACAAATTCAGATTTGAGCTGATTAATTTCTTTGGCTTTAAGTAGCTCATCTGTACGTTGCTGAACTTGGACTTCTAGCACCTGATTCACTGTTCGCAAAGCTTCTGAAACTTGCTTGCGCTCGATCGCATAACATATAGATCGAACCAGCATTTCATAATTAACCTGTCGCTTGACTAAAAAATCTTGCGCTCCTTGTCGAACAGCTTCGAGTGCAAGTTCATCATCATTCATACTTGTTAGCACGACAATTGGTAAGCTAGGAGCATAGCTAAGTAGGGGCGCGAGGGATGCCAAGCCTTGGCTATCTGGTAAAGTCAAATCCAACAAGACGACATCAACATCAAAGCAATCTGTTTTGAGTCGGTCAAGGGCTTCCCCTAATCGCTTGACATGAACTAGGCTAAACTGCTTAAACTTAGCTTGCTTCAGAAGCTCTTGCAAAAATCGGGCTTCTGCCAAACTGTCTTCAATCAATAGAATTTTTATTGTACTTGCAGGCATAACCTTGTGGTTTCACCCCTACGCTTCCCAATCCAAAGTTATACAGACGCAATATGTAGAGACGCGATATATTGCGTCTCTACAGTCGGTGCGAGCTTGGCTGTAAGGGGTGGTTTTTTTGGGTATTGTTTGTTTTGCCATAAATATATTTGTTAAATTACCTCTACTAAAGGTAAATTTTGTCAAAGCGCCTCCATCAGAGTTTTGTAGAGACAAGGGTATATTCGTTGTCTCTACTTAAGAATCTGACTTTTAGAAAAAATCCTCAATTAATCTTTAAATTAAGGATTTGCCGCCATAGACAAAAGAGAAATACAGATGATTTCCCTGCCTAAATTAGGTATAGCTTACAGCAAGCCCTGGGCTTCTAACATCTGTAATTTCATCTAAAAAAGTGACTTTTGCCAAAATATGCGACTTTTTCATCCCTGATCATTTCATGCTAAAGGTAAGGTTACGGTTTCCAACCAAAACTCTTCAATTCCTTTGACTATTTTGAATAACTGGCTGAGGTTGCGGGATTTTGTGATGTAGCAATTGACGTGTAATTCGTAGCTGTGGCTAATATCCTCTTCATTCTTTGAAGTTGTCAGTACAACTACGGGAATGCGTTTCAGCCTGGGATCAGCTTTAATTTCTGCTAGCACTTCTCGACCATCTTTTTTCGGTAGATTCAAATCGAGTAAGATCAGATCGGGCTGAGGTGCATCAGCATACTCACCCTCTTGGCGTAAAAAAGCAATAGCATCCATGCCATTCCTAGCCGTCACCACTCGGTTTGGTATCAAGCTACTTTTTAAAGCTTCTTGAATTAGGCGGATATCAGCTTTATTGTCCTCGACCAAAAAGATCGTTTTCTGTTTTTCTTCCAGTTCTATGCTCATGATTTTGTCCTTTCGCGGGAATCGTAAAGTAGAATGTCGCGCCTCCACCTAATTCTGACTCCACCCAAATTTCACCTCGGTGACACTCGACAATTTTTTTACAAATAGCTAAACCCATGCCTGTACCGTAATACTCATCTCGCGTGTGCAGACGTTGAAATATAATGAAAATGCGATCGCTAAACTGCGGCTCAATCCCAATCCCGTTATCTCGCACTGAAAATAGCCACGCATCTTCTAACCGCGAAGCTCCCACATGAATTTGTGGCGGCTTGTCACTGCGAAACTTAATCGCATTCCCGATTAGATTCTGGAACAGCTGCATCATCTGAGTACTATCAGCCATCAACGTCGGTAACTCGTCATGAGTAATCACAGCTCCACTTTCGGTTATCCTTCCCCGCAAATTACCCAAAGCGCGGTTTAAAGCCGTGTCTAAATCTATCGGTTGAAACTCAATTCCTTGCCTATCTACCTTAGAGTACGCCAGCACGTCATCAATCAGAGTCTGCATCAAGCTGACTCCCTCGACGGCAAAGGTGATAAACTCCTTAGCATCCTCATCAAGCTGCTCCAGGTAGCGCATCTCCAACAACTGTACATAGTTCGCTACCTGATTCAAAGGCTCTTGCAAGTCATGGGAGGCGACGTAGGCAAATTTTTTCAATTCAGCATTGGAACGCTCTAAATCAGCCGCTAACTGAGTCAGTTCATCTGCTTGACGTAGGACAATATTGATAACTGCCTTCTTTAGTTCCAGTGCTGCTTTAATTTCGACTGATTTCCAAGGTAAAGATGTTAAGCTTACCTTTTCTTTCCACAACTGAAATGATTTACGTGGAGACAAGCGCGCACTTCCATTTGATTGGTATACTTCAAATGCTTGTTTAGGATCGCCGCACCAATTCACTGTTTGAATTACTTCCGGTCGAAACCACAAAATATAATTGTTTTTGGAAATGGGAATCGCAAGCATTCCACTAGCTACGTTTTTAAATTTTGCTCCTTCTGGATAAATGTAAGACAAGGAATTTGTATATAAAATTTCTTGATCGACGTTACTCTTTAGCCATTGCACTAACAAAGACAAATCTTCTTCGGGGGGAGTTTCGCCAATCAATGTATACTTTTGGGCAAAATATACTGCTGCTCCTTGAGCTTGGGTTAGCTGGAGGAGATTTGGAGCGTGTTTAACTAAACCATCAATAAAGTTTTCTGCTTGGGACATATACTCAATCAAAGCTGATTGAATATATTTCAGCTTTATTCGATAATCGTAATCTTCGGTTTCTGCTTTAGCTGAAATTTCTGAAAATATCATTTGCCCCAAAAATTCGCAGGCTTTACGCAATTCATAGGAGACATATTTAGGTGTTTGATGATGACAAGCAATTAGTCCCCAAAGTTTTTGATCTTTGATTAAAGAAATAGTCATAGAAGCACCCACACCCATATTGTGCAAGTACTCTATGTGACAGGGTGAGGCGCTTCTGAGTATAGATAGAGTTAAATCAAGTGGACGTTGATTAACCGGATTATTTGCAGGTAAAATCTTTACAGACTCACAATGGGTATCTGGTATTATCCTGATCCAATTGGAAGTAAATAATTTTCTAGCTTGTTTAGGAATATCTGATTCGGGAAAGTGAAGACCAAGGTAAGATTCTAAACTTTCTAGTTTTTCTTCAGCAACGACAACTCCGTGTCCGTCATCATCAAACTTATATAGCATTACTCTGTCAAATTCGGTTACTTTTCGCACCTCTTCCACAATGATTTGACAAAATTGCCGCAAATTTGATGTTTCTTCTATATGGTTAATAGATGCTCTGGCTAAATGATAAAAGCTTAAAAAAGGAATATTTTCTTGAGAAGCAGGTTCTAATTCTAAAATTAATAATCCTTCAGAATTGCGATGGAAAACTGCATCAAATACTACATATTCATCTCCTTGTTTTCTCACCCAAAGTTTGGTAGGATTGAGAAAATCTAAATTTCCTTCTGCAAGCCCTGAAAGAATTCTCTCTATTTGGAATGAATCGAGAATGTCTTCCAGTTTTTTTTGAATCAAGTTTTCAGAAGAAATGCCGAAAACAGCAGATGTGTTGCTGCTAACTTGTAATATTGTTAAATCGGGTTCTTCTAGAACTAAAAGTACCCCGTGAGGTTGAATTTGTCCACAAATATGGATCGGTTCCTCATCCAAAACAGTCAAATCAATACCTTGCCTTTGTAAATCAATTGACATTAGGATCGTCCTGTAGGGTTGAAAGTGACGAAATTAAGAAAAAACTTGATTTCTAAAGTTAGATTTTTCAGTTTTTACCGCGTTTTAGCGCTTTTTTGCTGATCTGCTTTGCGTTCTGTCAGTCTAGCAACCCATATATCCTATCTGGGGGAAATGTTAAGAATTGCACTATTTTTAGAAGCTTTGTTGCAACAAATGCTTTTAGAGTGTTGCGTCTTTGTAACAATGGAAGAATCGCCAACAAAAATTACTCAAGAAAATTTGATTGAACTTAACTAATGAGTCGTTTGAGCTTGAATTTCTGGCGTTGCTGTCTATGCGATCGCACGAGGGCTATGCTTGGGGTGCGATCGCACAATCGTATCAATACGCTTGACGTAGAGAATAACCTATAGAGATACCATTAACCCTACACCCTGCGTATGTTAGTGCATCACGCCAATCCAACTAGCTTTTCGCTTAAATCCCACATCCGTTGGGCTTTTTCGTCATCGCGGGCTTGAGGAGAGACTTTTTGCACGAACGATTTACCATCTTTCTTCTGACGATTTCCCCAACTCCAATAAGCACCAGATTGTTTGTACTCAGGATCGATAACTACCGCTGCTACCCGTTCGCCTGCTAACTCTTGAGATACATATCCACCTGTGATATGCTTTTGGAACAATGGGAAGAGTTTCTGAAACAGAGGGTAGTGATTGCGGAATAGCGGCGTATCAGCAACGCACCCTGGATATAGAGAAGTGAAGACGATCCCAGTTGCATCGTAATAGCGGCGATGGAGTTCCCGCATAGTCAGCACGTTACAAACTTTGCTATCTTTGTAAGCTTTCACCGATTCAAATTTCTTGCCATCAATCATCGAGATTGGCGATTTAAATCCAGCTGCAAAACCTTCTAAATTGCCTAAATCGGGACGCGGCGGTATTTTTCCACCTAGTTCGTCTGGATTGTGCGTCACAGTTCCCAAAATCACTAGCCGTTTGTCTGCGGCTGACGAGTTTTTCAGATCCTCCAGCATCAGGTTACATAGAAGGAAATGACCGAGATGATTTGTAGCAACGCTCAATTCATATCCTTCTGGGCTGCGTAATGGCTCTTTTAATAAAGGCATATAAATTGCCGCATTGCACACCAAAGCATTCAAATCTCTGCCAGTTGCCCGATAATCCTTGACAAACTGTTGCACACTTTCTAAGCTAGCTAAGTCAAGATGAATTATTGAGTAACTATCTGAAGGTATACCTACAGCTTGTGCCGCATCTTTTGTTTTAGGTAAATCCCGACAAGCCATGACTACATACCAACCACGTTGGGCAAAGGCTTTGGCTGCATACAAACCAACTCCCGAAGAAGTACCAGTAATCACCACTGTCGATCGCTGTTGTTCCATTTTCTTAAACTTTTTTTAATCACAGTTATCTGTTTCTAGGATCTCATATCTGTCGATCACGCTTTGCTAGTGGTAAGAAAATACCTATTTCTTCTACTGAAAGCTCCTACAGAATAACGTTTGTGGGTTGAGCAGTACAATAGACCTCCTGCCAATATCAAATTCGATCCATCATACGTAAAGGCGATCCTTACCAAAAAACTCTGATTTCAACAGGTATTCTAGGTGAGTGCGCCCTTACTTATGTAGATGTTGATACTATTTGAAGCTGCACAGGGATTTAAATGCAGTTAGATTTTAATTCAGGGTTTTTTATATAATTATCGTAAATTTTGCCCTATCTAAAAAGTCTTTTTACACGGCTAGTGGGAACTGAATACCGTTATAGAGAATCAGTTTTTGTAATGTTTGTAAGTAAATATCACTACCAAATACTCTTACTCAAAATTTGAAGTAATGTTTCTTGCGACTTAGTGCTAATCGGGTAAGAAAGAGTTAGGGCTGTTGTCGATCGCATCCATATATGACAATGCGATCGTGCAAACCACCCTACATCATCCCAAAGTAATAAAATTAGAATCTACACTCTCAGATCATCTGGTGACACATAAAACAGATTTAGTAACAAGTTCTACAGAAATGAAGTGACTAAAATTTGTATGCAGTAAGAGTTTGTAGCGTCCTATTCGAGCCAAATACCCGTTTATGAGTTCTTCGATCCGCTTCCTCATGTGCGCCCCTGACCACTATGATGTGGACTATGTGATTAATCCCTGGATGGAAGGGAATATTCACAAATCCTCACGCGATCGCGCTGTCGATCAGTGGCAAAAGCTTTTCCATGTCCTCAAAGATCATGCCATAGTTGATTTGGTGCAACCTGAACTAGGTGTACCTGATATGGTGTTTACTGCCAACGCGGGACTAGTTTTAGGGGATACAGTTGTTCTTAGCCGCTTCTTCCACAAAGAACGCCAGAAAGAAGAACCATTTTTTAAACAGTGGTTTGAAGACAAAGGCTACACCGTACATGAACTACCCAAAGATTTGCCATTTGAAGGGGCTGGAGATGCCCTACTAGATCGGGAAGGGCGCTGGCTATGGGCTGGATATGGCTTTCGTTCAGAACTCGACTCACACCCCTACCTAGCCAAATGGCTCGACATCGAAGTACTATCTTTGCGGTTGATGGATGAGCGATTCTATCACCTGGATACTTGCTTTTGTCCGCTCAACGGTGGTTATTTACTCTACTATCCTCCGGCGTTTGATGCCTATTCCAACCGCCTGATCGAAATGCGAGTTCCCGCAGGAAAACGCATCCCCATTGCTGAACCAGACGCGGTGAACTTTGCCTGCAACGCAGTCAATATTGACTCGGTTGTAGTGATGAATAAGGCAAGTGACGAACTGAAAGAACGCTTAGCAGCAGCCGGATTCCAGGTAATTGAAACGCAATTAACGGAATTTCTCAAAGCTGGTGGAGCCGCCAAATGCCTAACGCTGCGCGTGACAGAGCCAGTGCGCGAGGAAGTCCACGCCAGTACGCCTGTAGAAAGTCGTATAATTCGGATGCAAGGTCATTTGCTCGATTCTGGCTTGATTAATCGTGCCTTGGATCTGGTGATAGAAAATGGCGGTAGTTTCCAAGTATTAAATTTCAATCTGGGAGAGCAACGGCAAAGTACTTCTGAGGCAGAAGTTAAGGTTACAGCACCTTCTCACGAAGTCATGGAAGCTATTTTATCCCAGTTAATCGATTTGGGTGCGGTAGATTTGCCCCAAGATGAACGGGATGCAAAATTAGAGCCAGTAACACAAAATGGTGTGGCTCCAGACGACTTCTATGTCACTACTATTTATCCCACCGAAGTGCGCGTTGGTGGAGAGTGGATTAAAGTGCAAAATCAACGCATGGATGGAGCGATCGCCATTACTCACATCCCCTATAACCCCCCTTACCAAGGGGGGAACAAAGGGGGGATCGTGGCACGATGCAAGCTTTTACGTGATTTAGAAGTAGGCGAACAAGTCGTGGTAGATGTAGCGGGTATCCGCACCATCCGCAAACCTGAATCACGGGAACAACGCAATACCCAGGAATTCAGCTTTATGTCAGCTGGGGTTTCCAGTGAACGCCGCGTCGAATTAGTGGTAGAACAAGTTGCCTGGGAACTGCGCCAAATCCGCGATCAAGGTGGTAAAGTGGTAGTCACAGCGGGACCTGTAGTAATTCATACTGGTGGTGGAGAACACCTAGCACGTTTGATTCGAGAAGGATATGTGCAAGCGCTGTTGGGTGGTAATGCGATCGCTGTCCACGACATTGAGCAAAATATGATGGGTACTTCCCTCGGTGTAGACATGAAGCGGGGAGTAGCCGTAAGAGGTGGACATCGACACCATTTGAAAGCGATCAATATCATCCGTCGTTATGGCAGCATTGCCAAAGCTGTCGAGCAAGGTGTACTCAACAGTGGTGTAATGTATGAATGCGTAAGCAATAACGTACCCTTCTGCCTTGCTGGTTCGATTCGAGACGATGGACCCTTGCCTGATACGCAGATGGACTTGATTAAAGCACAGCAGGAATATTCCAGGCTGCTGGAAGGTGCAGATATGATTTTGATGCTATCTTCTATGCTGCATTCGATTGGTGTGGGCAATATGACACCTGCTGGGGTGAAGATGGTATGTGTAGATATCAATCCGGCTGTAGTGACAAAACTGAGCGATCGCGGTTCTGTAGAATCAGTTGGTGTAGTAACAGATGTTGGATTATTCTTAAGCCTTCTGTTGCAGCAACTCGATAAATTGACACGTCCTTACCGCGTCGCAAAAGCGGTTTAGATTACGAACCGCCAAGACGCAAACAACGCACTCGTAGGGTGGGCAATGCCCACCTTAACCACGATCTTGCTAATGGTTGCTACCCAACCACCAGGTAATACCTTCGGCGATCGCAACAGCTAATTTCTTTTGTTCTTGAGGATTTACAATCCATTCAAATTCATTTGGATTGATCATAAAACCCAGTTCCAATAATACAGATGGTGCTGTAGCCGGACGAGTCATTGCAAGATTATTCCAATAAACTCCATAATCAGGACGATTCAGCTTTTTTACCAGGTAATTATGTAAAAACATAGCAAGGCTATGAGCTTGGGGATGATACCAAAAGGCGGCTAATCCTTTGGTATTCATAGCATCGCCACCATCGGGTAAAGCGTTGTAGTGGAGTGAAAGAGCGATCGCAGGTTCGATTTTGTCAATCATCGCCACCCGTTGTGTCAGCGACACCTCTTTATCTTCCTCTCGTGTCATATACACGATCGCCCCTAACTGTTCCAATTGTTCTCGCACCAACTTAGATATCACCAAATTAATATCTTTTTCAGGATATCCAGTAGGTCCAAGAGAACCAGTTTCAGCACCCCCATGCCCTGGATCTAAAAGAATTTTAATCCCAGACAAAGGTTTTTGTAGGGGCGGTTTTGTCAAAATTACCTGTTTTCCCACAGGTTTGTCTGTTAAACCCGTCCCTACAGTAGGGGCGGGTTTGTCAAAATTACCTGTTTTCCCATAGGTTTGTCTGTTAAACCCGCCCCTACTAGGTGGATGACGCAGAGATAACACTAAGCTTGTACCGTCGTATCGCAATTTATAACCCCATTGCTGCCCAGATTTAAAGTTAAAAGTATATTGCAATTGAGTAGGTGAGACTTGTTGCCAATCCAAACGAGAAATAATTGGATCATCATCCAGGCGAATTACATCTGTTTGGGCAGTGGTGTTGTAGAGAGTCAAAGTTAAAGAGCGATCGCCCTGTTGTACACTTACAGGAACAGGCACTTGTAGCGGAAACACAATTTCTGTTGCACCTGGAACCATCCTACCTGATACACTGCGAATGAGCGATCGCGGTGGTACAGCACCTGGTATTATCCGCGTTTCCTTACTATCAATCCAACCGCCATAGTCTAGGCGTAACCATTCCCCTTCTTTTCCAGTAACCGCCGCCCTTGTTCCTTTGGGTAGTGGAGTAAGGCGAGAATAATCTGTACTAGCACCAGTTCGGGCAACTCCTGCATCTGCTGTCACTTCAACCACTTCTAGCCTTTCTGGTGAAACTATCGAAATCTCACCAACTCCCTTTTGAGTGATAGTTTTGCCATTGAGTGTTAGCTCAAATTCAGGTATAACTCCAATCACCTCAGATTTACGTTGAACTGGGTTAGTGTCAGGTTCAGGTTGAACTGGGTTAGATCTCGGAATAATAGTACCAGTAATAACGCGATTACCCAATTTTAGGTTATTAACATCTGTCGGTAGGGTAGTACAACCTTGGTATTGTCTTGCTGCTGATTGCAATGTAGGCTGATTTTGTCCGGTTAAAAGTGCAGAATTAGCTGGCAGTTGTACTTGTTGAGATTGAGGGAGTAGGGGAATAAGCTGATTGCCTAATTTAACAGAAACATTGGCATTTGGGGGTGCGATCGCTCCAAAACAAATCAATTCCCCTGGTAATCTGGCAATATCTACCGCTGGAGTCAAAGAATCTTTACCAAAACTCAACCCAACTGGCGCTTGGGGAGTAGAAGCAAGCCGCTTAACTTTAATCTGAACTTGTTGATTTTGATATTGCACAGTAAAGAGATTATCACCTGGCTGTAATGGGAAAGTTGGGGCAAAATGCCCAGCTTGACTACGGGCTACAGGCTTACCATTCACCAAAACCTCGCCCCTGGGCGGTGCAGATCCAATCAAAAATATGCGATCGGATGTAGTTTGATGGTCAGCTGGTGGATACACTACAGAAAGAGGTTGTTCTGCCTGGGCTGGAAATGCCATTAGAGAAGAACTTAAGAAAACTAATCCTAAAATTTTTTTCACGCCAAATAAGTAAGGAAAAGGCAGAAATTATCAATAGATGAATTAACAATTTACCATTGAGCATTAAAACAGTTACCAGTTACCACAAATCAGTTACCAGTTATCAGTTACCAATTACTCAATACCAGTTACCAACTACCAACTACCAGTAGAGAATGATAACTGTTTACTGTTCACTGTTTTTAGCCCCCAGCCCCCAACCCCGCAGCCCCTCAATAATATGGCACAATTGACAGGTGTAATTCTACAAGTTAAGATAAAGATTTTATGACTAAGTTTGTTTTTGTCACTGGCGGCGTAGTCTCCAGCATCGGCAAAGGCATTGTAGCAGCAAGCCTGGGACGGTTGCTCAAATCACGGGATTACTCGGTTTCAATTTTGAAACTCGATCCATATATTAATGTCGATCCTGGTACGATGAGTCCCTTTCAGCATGGAGAGGTATTTGTAACCGAGGATGGGGCTGAAACAGACTTGGACTTGGGACATTACGAGCGCTTTACTGATACTTCGATGTCTCGGCTCAACAGCGTTACTACAGGCTCGATTTATCAAGCCGTCTTAAATAAAGAGCGTCGCGGCGACTATATGGGGGGAACAGTACAAGTAATTCCCCACATCACGAATGAAATCAAAGAGCGCATCAAAAGAGTTGCTAGAAATACTAATCCAGATGTAGTAATTACCGAAATTGGCGGTACGGTGGGAGATATTGAATCACTACCGTTTTTGGAAGCAATTCGTCAGTTTCGCAAGGATGTGGGGCGGCAGAACGTGCTGTATATGCACGTAACACTAGTTCCCTGGATTTCTTCGGCGGGAGAAATGAAAACTAAGCCGACACAGCATTCAGTCAAGGAATTGCGCTCAATTGGGATTCAACCGGATATTTTAGTTTGTCGGTGCGATCGCCCGTTACCACAAAATTTAAAGCAGAAAATGTCCGAATTCTGCGACGTGCCTGTCGAGTGCGTGATTGCTGGAGAAGATGCTAGTAGTATATATGAAGTGCCATTGATGATGGAAAGAGAAGGACTAGCACAGCAAACACTCGAATTACTCCAGCTAGAGCAACGCCAACCAAATCTAACTCAATGGCAAACCATAGTAGAACGCCAAGCACACCCCACCCACAAAATTGAAGTGGCGATTGTGGGTAAATATGTGCAGTTAAGCGATGCGTATCTTTCTGTAGTGGAAGCCCTGCGACATGGAGCGATCGCAGCAGGTGGAGAACTCCAGATCCGCTGGATCAACTCTGAAGAATTGGAAGTTGGGGAAGTTGAATCTTACTTAGAAGGAGTCAATGGTATTTTAGTGCCTGGAGGTTTCGGCATTCGTGGCGTAGATGGCAAAATAGCCGCAGTTAAATATGCCCGTGAACGCAATATCCCATTTCTAGGCTTGTGTTTAGGAATGCAATGCTCGGTAATTGAATGGGCGCGTCATGTAACCCGATTGGAAAGTGCTAACAGTGCTGAATTTGCTCCAAATTCCCCACATCCAGTAATTAACCTCTTACCCGAACAGCAGGATGTCGTCGATTTGGGTGGTACTATGCGGCTAGGGCTGTATCCTTGCAGCATTGAACCCAATACCCTAGCCTTCAAACTGTATCAGAAGCCATTGGTTTACGAACGGCATCGCCATCGCTATGAGTTCAACAACGGCTACCGCAATTTATTTTTAGAATCAGGCTTTAAGATCAGTGGGACTTCTCCAGATGGACGGTTAGTAGAAATTATTGAACTACCCAACCACCCCTTTTTCATCGCCACCCAATTTCACCCAGAGTTTCAATCTCGCCCCAGCGCCCCACATCCTTTATTCAAAGGCTTTATCGAGGCTATAATGCTGCGATCGCAATCAGCATCACCTCTCCTAACCCCAGCAGAAGTGTTTTAGCATCCCACCAATGCCCACCACCTTTAATCCTAGCCGAGGGCAACGCTGCGCGAACATCCTTCCAACTTCGTCCAAGCCAACTTAGCAGCGCCCACCATCCCCGCCTGATTCCCTAATTCGGCACACAACAACTGTAAACCAGCACGGGAACTAGGTAACACCCGCCGTTCAATCTCAGCCAAAACAGAGGGAAAGAAAAATTCGCTACTTGCACTCACACCGCCACCAATCACGATCGCTTCTGGTGTCAGCACATAAATCAGACTCGCCAAACCAGCCCCCAAATCTCTACCATAATTGCGCCAAAATGTCAAGGCATTGGCATCGCCTGCTTTAGCCATAGCACCCAAAAGGGCTGGTTCTAAACCCGTACTACGTTTAATCGCTGTAACTGAGACATACTGCTCTAGAGAGCCTTGATTACCACTATTACACGGTGGTCCATCAGGGTTTAAAGTAATTAACCCTAGTTCCCCAGCTGCTCCTTGATGTCCGACAAACAATTTACCATCCAGAATAATCGCTCCCCCAACACCAGTACCCAGCGTCAGCAGAATTAGATTATTGAATTTACGACCAGCCCCTAGCCAAGCTTCTCCTAAACCCGCACAATTAGCATCATTGGCGAGAATTGTAGGACGACCTGTTTTTGCTTCCAAGTAGTCAGCTAGGGGAACATCATGCCAGCCAGCTAAATTAATTGCAACGATAGCAATTCTACCAGCAGCATCAGCAGGACCTGGAGTACCAACACCAATCGCAACGCATTGTTCGGTAGGATCAATAGAAGCGATCGCCTCCACCATTACAGCCAAAACCGCCTCTGGCGTTGCGGGTTGGGGAGTAGGCACACTCAACGACTGCAAGCAAGTTCCATTGTGACTAAATTTGCCCAGCTTGATCGCCGTTCCCCCCAAGTCAATGCCAATTACTTGCGGCTGTTGATTAAGTTGATTTAAATCGGGTTCTTTCCCCATAGCTTTAGCTTAAATGGCAATTCTCAAGGTAAGCTAAAAAACATTCAATTTTCACACCACAATTAGATAAATCTCTTGTGGAGCTTGCCCCTTCTGCCTCGAAATGCAATCTTATTTAAGCGACAGCTTATAACTAACAGCTTCATCTGCATGAACCGATTGCTGTAGAGACGTTGTATGCAATCTCTCTACACTAGGCGACGATTTCAAAGATGTTACCGGAGTAGCATGAATAATGCTAGCAGTGGCAAGGGAAAGCATAAAACCACCAGCAGCAGCAGCAATTAAGAAAAGAGGATCTTTCATCGAAATTTTTTAACCAGAAACACAGCTATACAAAGATAACCGAATTAGCGACAAGTGGCTGGCAAAACCAGAGGAACCAGAGGAACCAGAGGCTAGGGAAAGGGAAAGGGTAAAGGGTAAAGGTAATTTCCCCCCTGCCCCTCTGCCCCCTTGCTGTCATAACAAAGAATTTAGAACACACAACGAGATCAAGGAGGTGTCTGATTCCAATTATCGCGCCGCAAACGAGGATTGACAAATTCATTCAAACCCTCACCTAGCAAGGATAGCCCTACAACCATTAAAGTCATCGCTAAACCTGGAAACAAAGCCGTCCACCATATCCCAGTAGGTAGTGCTTCCAAAGCTCCGCGCAGATCGTGTCCCCATTCTGGCACTTGTTCCGGCAATCCTAAACCCAGGAAACCCAAACCGCCTAATGTCAAAATAGCATCGGCAGCATTCAGGGTGAATAACACAGGTACACTCTGAATTACATTTAAAAATAGATAGCGAGTCAGCACTCGCCAAGTAGAAGCACCCATTGCTTGGGCGGCTTCGATAAACAATTCAGTTTTGACGCTAACCGTGTGATTTCGGACAACGCGGTAATATTGGGGAATGTAGGCAATGCTAATAGCGATCGCAGCATTCAAAATTCCCCTTCCCACCACAAACGCCAGCGTCACCGACAGCAACAGCCCTGGCAAAGTGTAGATACTATCCATCAAAAACAACAACACGCGATCGAGTCTACCACTCAGATAACCACTCACCAAACCCAACGGCACACCAATCACAACACTAAAAGCCGTCGCCAATATCACCACTTGCAGCGCAGCCCCACTACCAAACAGCGTCCGCGAAAACACATCATAACCTGCGCGACTCGTACCAAACCAATGACTCCACGAGGGCGGCTCGTGGATAGGATTAATTAAAGACTGAGTGGGATTTTGCAGCCAGCCCCAAGCTTGAAACACGGGAGACAGAATTGCTATACACAAAAAAATGAGGGTAATAGCTAAACCTACCCCCATTAATTGTAGAGAAAGACTAGGACGACCAGAAAAACTAAGAAACCTGGGTTTTTGACGTTTTGTAACAGCCATAAGCGATCGCCCTACCAAGACTTGATACGCTGACCATTCTTACACCAATTGTGACCAAAAAAAGGTAACAGCCACCCATGCCCACCTTACTATTTATGAATTATGAATGATGAATAATAAATTATAAATTCAACATTCACTATGGTGGGCATGGGTGGCATACTATTTTCCTAACGTTTAACTTTTGAGTTCACACTTGATACTTCACACTTCATCCTTTCTCTCGCCCCAGCCAAAGCCCCTAATTACAGATAACTCTCAATCAACTGGCGGTACTGACTCTTTGGCTTAATACCTTTAGATTCAGCCAACAACTCCTTATCCTTGAAAAACTGAATTGTAGGCGTTCCAGTTACACCAGCATTCACAGCAATCTCTTGATCTTGGGCGATATCAATCTCGACAAAGTGAATTTTGCCGTCAAACTCATCCACTACTTTATTCAATATTGGCTTAAGAGTGTGGCAAGGTCCACAACCTGGGGAGACATATTTTACTATTAGTAGGCGATCGCTCTCATGAAATAGCTTGCGCAAAGCATAGCCACCATGATGGCGCGTCATATTCACATCAAATTCAGGCTGCACCGTCTGCTCTGGTTGATGCTCCAATTCATTATCTGGAGTCTCAGCCTTTTGATGAAATTCTTGAATCAGTCCATTCACCGACAGCCACCGTTCTGCCAACATCGCCGCCATACAACCCGTACCAGCAGCAGTGATCGCTTGACGATATTCGTGATCCTGCACGTCACCAGCTGCAAACACGCCTTCTACACTGGTTTCCACAGAACCTGGTTTCGTCACAACATAACCCACATCATCCAGCTCTATCTGTCCCTCAAATAGAGATGTATTTGGTTTGTGACCGATCGCGTAGAATAAACCCTTAACGTGCAGTTCGCTTTGTTCACCTGTTTTGGTATTGCGGATATGCACTCCTTCCATGTGGTTGTCATTACCAAACACATCTACAGGCTCACTATTCCAGTGAACACGAATTCTGGGGTTACTCAAAACTCGATCTTGCATGGCTTTACTCGCCCGCATCTTGTCGCCACGCACCAGCAAATTCACCTGATCGCCATACTTTGTCAGGTATATCGCCTCTTCCGCCGCCGAGTCACCGCCCCCTACTACAGCTAATTCTGCACCGTGAAAAATCGGCGTAGCTCCATCACAAATCGCACACGCTGAAATTCCTCGGCTCCAAAACTGCCCTTCACAAGGTAGCCCCAAACGCTTGGCTGTTGCTCCCGTAGCAATTACAATACTGTTTGTCTTAATCTCCCGATCTTCAGAACGAACAGTAAAAGGACGCTGGCTAAGGTCAACTTCAATCACATCCTCAGTGTACAATTCAGCCCCCCAGCGCTCCGCCTGAGCCTTCATTTTATCCATCAGGTGGGGTCCAGTAATACCTTGGGGAAAACCAGGGAAATTCTCTACCTCAGTCGTCGTCATCAACTGCCCACCTGGTAAACCCCCCGCTTGATAGCCTTCAAACACAATCGGTTTAAGATTAGCTCTAGCCGCATATATTGCAGCTGTATAACCTGCTGGACCAGAACCAATAATCACTAAGTTCTCTACGGTGGGAGTAGTCATAGGCATTAAACAAACTCATAACGACTACGTTTAGCATAACATAAAAAATCATGCAAGTAGGGTGCGTTACTAACTTGGCACACGCTCGCGCGATCGCCCCAACCCTTTTCATATAGCCCCCCTTTGATCCTCCTTCCGTCAGAGTTTTAAAGGGGGAAACTCTTGTCAGGGAAGCTATTAATATTAGGGAGATAGGGCAGATCATAGCCCCCCTTTTTAAGGGGGGATGGGGGGATCAGACTCGTTTCCAGGCATCGCTGTGGAAACGAGAAATTCGAGGCTCAGCCTCGCGTTGGCTGCTAGTGCAAGATCTCAATTCAAGCAAAAATACGGGACAAATCTAGCACGAAACCTGGCAACACGTCTTCTCCAGACAAACTGGTGGGCGATTGTAACACTACAACGGATTGACCAAGACGATAGATCAGGGCAGTGCGATCGCCAGGATTGATCAGCCAACCCAACCGACAGCCGTTATCTACGTACTCCCGCATCTTCGCTTGTAGCTCCTCAAGAGTGTCGGTAGGCGATCTCAGTTCTACCACGAAATCAGGACACAAGGGTGGGTAGCCATCTTTTTGCTTTTGGGTGAGAGCATCCCAACGTTCTCGTGACACCCAAGACGCATCAGGAGAGCGTTTAGCACCACTGGGGAGGATAAAAAGTGTTGAGGAATCAAAGCCTTCCCCTAAATCTAGATTCTCCTCAACCCAATTTCCAAACTGTCTTGATAGAGAGAGATTTTTGCTTCCAGATCTCCCTCCTGTTGGTGGCACTACAATTAATTCTCCTTCTGCTGTTTGTTCAAAATTCCAATCTGGATTAGCTCGAACGATCCGCTCGAAGTCTGCATCCTTTAGCTTCAGTGCGTGTATAGTTAGGCTGCTGTGCATCTACTCCCCCTGTGTCTATCCCAGACAAAATGCAGTTATTTCCTTAGCCAATACCAGAATTACCCAAATACCGTTTCGCTTGGATGAAATAGAAACCACCATTAACAGCGATGTGGAACAAGTTTAAGCTATTTCACAGCACAAGAGCGATCCCACTGGCTGTTACTACATCCAAACAAAGCGATGCCGAAGGCAAGAGCCTCGCTCTACGCACTTCTGCTACTAGATTCAATCAGCCGCACCCCATTTGATACATCCATATAGGCGATCGCACCCTGTTTAATATCTATTGGCGATCGCATCTTTATATATATAAATGATCGCACTTTGTCTAATAATGCTAGAGGCGATGCCGAAGGCTAGGGCGAAGCCCTACGCATTCCTGTTATAATTAGCCTCAATAGTCCGCGCAGGCGTAATTTTTCTGTGTAGACGCGAATTATATTCGTACCACGCTCTATTTCACCAACAAGCGATGCCGAAGGCTTGGGCGAAGCCCTACGCATTCCTACCATGACATCTTACCAGGCGATACCGAAGGCAAGAGCCTCGCTCTACGCACTTTTTGCCTTTAGGGGTGGTAGCCATCAGAGAAATAGACTGGGTGAGACTTTAAATCGCTCACCTAAGACTTTTGCTTGAGCTTTGCTAATCGCTCGTTTACCATTAACGATTTCTGAAACTACGCCACTAGAGCCAATTATTCCCACTAAATCGGCTTGCCGCATTCCACTTGCTGCCATCAGGTGTTGAAGAACTTCATAAGGTTTTGACTCTGGAATAGGGTGATGCTCGGACTCATACAACTCCACCAGTGTCACTAGTAGCTTGTAAAGGGTTCGTTCCTCCGCCGTGCGATTTTTAGTAAAATGCAATCGCTCCGTTAGGGCAAGAATCCGCTCGTATTCCATCTCCGTTTCAATGACTTTTGGCGCTGCTTGGGCAAGTAAATTACTGTAAGTTGCTTCATCAAAAGTAAGGGTCATTTTTCCATTTGTTTTTGTCATACTCGGCGTGTGTGAGAAAGTATTTGTAATAAATCGTGCTGTCTTCGTAATCGATCCCTACAATTAGGCGATATGCATTTCCTTTAATATTAAACACGGTGAAGTTGCCTACTGCTTCGGCATCTCGATAAATGGCTCGAACCTCCTCCAAACTCCTCCATTTCGCACTTTTCACCGTCGCGTACCAGGCTTCAATTTGCTTGCTGACATCGGGATACTGAGCAACATCGGCTCGCAGTCGGCTAATGGCAATCAAGTGCATCTTGGTTCATGAAATGACAAATTCTCCTGATCAGTTGAGACCACTTCTATACTCTCAAAATGAGAGTACTTCGGCAACCCGAATTTCACAAGTCAGATTTACGCCATTAATACGGTCACTCGGCGATGCCGAAGGCTTGGGCGAAGCCCTACGCATTCCTGTTATGATTACGCCTCAATAGTCCGTGCAAGTAGATTTTGCCTGTCTAGACGCAAATTTAATTTCCCCCACGCTCTATTTCACCAACAGGCTCGCGCATTTTTACTTCACCTAAAGGCGATCGCCCCCTTTGGATGGAAGGGGTGGGGGGCGATCGCACAGGCTTGGGCGAAACCCTACGCACTACATTTGATAAATCGCGCGTCTGCGATGTGCTAGTCTCAAGCTTTGATAATAGAGTAACCATCAAATTATATAGAGACGCGCATATGAATATTGAGCAGACAGTATTAGAAAAGCTGAAAACCCTTCCAGCAGAAAAACAGCAAGAGGTGCTTGATTTTGTCGAGTTTCTCCAAAGCAAGACGCATCAGAGATCCAACACTCAAGAAAGTAAGCCAGTAGTGTCAGCTCTGACTCTTGCCCAAAAATGGGTTGGCTGTCTGGAAGGAGGACCCCCAGATCTTTCCACGAACAAAAAGTATATGGAAGGATACGGAGAGTAATGCGACGGCAGGTTTTGCTAGATACGGGTCTCATTGTTGCTTTTCTCAAACGACAAGATCAATTTCATAGCTGGATAACACAAGAATGGGCAACTATCGAACCACCTCTGTTAACTTGTGATGCGGTGATTTCTGAAGCTTGTTTTCTGTTGCGTAATGTCTGTAAAGGTAAACAAGCGGTTATTTTCCTAGTCAATAGTGGAGTAGTTCAGATCCCCTTTCGCTTGGATGAAGAAGCTGGTTTAATTAATGAACTGCTGACTCGCTACCAATCTGTACCGATGTCTGTAGCTGATGCGTGTCTCGTTCGGATGAGTGAGCAATACGGGGAAAGTATGTTGTTAACTCTCGATAGTGATTTCAGAATTTATCAAAAAAATAGGAATCAAATAATTCCTATAATTATGCCCAAAGATATATAGACAGATACCTAAAAAAGTGTGGTAGAACAAGTTTAAGCTATTTCTAGAAGCGCGATCGCCCCCCACCCCTTCCATCCAAAGGGGGCGATCGCCCCCACCCTCTTCATATAGCCCCCCTTAAAAAGGGGGGTTGGGGGGATCTAACACGCGATCGCTTTTGCTTTGTAAACCTACTGCGATCGCTAAAGCCGATCTGCTTGAGGACACGCGGAAAATCATACAGCTTATTCTCTCGCAAGAGAGGACGAAATAGTTAGCCGTAGTTGATACGAAAACTAGCAAAGATGGGTAGCCTACATCTAGCAGCTAAGAATTCTTCAACTATCCTTTCACAAGCAGATTGTAAGCATGAAAACGGAACCGAAAGTTAAGTTCCTGCAACACCTATACCAAAAAAAGCAGGACGAAGGTTTCACGCTAATTGAACTACTTGTGGTCGTTATCATCATCGGCATTTTATCTGCGATCGCTCTACCCAACTTCTTTAACCAGGCTGCTAAAGCCAAACAATCTGAAGCTAAACAAAATATTGGTATTGTCAACCGTACTCAAATTGCCCATCGAACTGAAAATAACCAGTTTGCTGCTAGCTTTGATGCTTTAGCGCTTGGTACGCTCACAGGTAGTAGCACCACAACCACTACTAATTATTCGTACACAATTGCTGGTGATGTTGATACAGCTACCATTATTGCCACAGCTAGGGATGCCTCCCTCAAAGCTTATTCTGGTGGTAACAGTAGGGATACTACCGTCTCCAACGATACTGTAATTGCTAGTATCATTTGTGAGGCAAATACTCCAGGTACAGCAGCGGCTAGCGTACCTATAGTTAATAATACCGCAGCTCCTACTTGTCCTAGTGACTACAGGAAGCTTAACCCGTAGGGTGGGCATTGCCCACCATTATCCCAAACCGTTTTGCCACCCATGCCCACCATTATCCCACCATTATCAGATTTGGTGGGCTACTAGATCATCTACTGTTCACCAATGATGCTCGGATTGGCTATATAGTAGTTTTTACTCTCAGCTAGAGAGATTGCTTCCTCAACTACCCTCTCGGACAATAGCAATCTAGCTAATTGCGCTTGGTGTGCGATCGCCTTCACCGCTTTGAGCAAAGAATAATTAATAATTTACCGTACTTTTACCATGTAGCTTTATAATCTTTTAACTATAACTGACTTAGGCAAGTATATTTACTGAATTTTGATAGTATGTGACATGATTTGATTTGGATGGGGGTAAGTTACTTGTAACAAGCAAATAGAGCCACGCTTTACCCCCTCAAGGAGACTACTCTCATGAAAACCGAACTGAAAGCTAAATTCCTACAACACCTGCTAAATAAGAAAAAGGAAAACGAAGGCTTTACCCTAATTGAATTGCTCGTCGTCGTCATTATCATCGGAATTCTAGCTGCTATTGCTCTGCCAAACTTCCTCAACCAGACTGCTAAAGCTAAGCAATCAGAAGCTAAACAAAATATCGGTGTAGTCAACCGCGCTCAAACTGGATATCGGACTGAAAATTCTAGCTTTGCTAGCACCTTCGATCAGTTAGCTATTGGTTCGCTCACAGGTAGTGCTAGCGCTAGCACTGGCAACTATTCGTATGCAATTACTGGTAATACGGATACTGCTAACATAATTGCAACAGCTAAAGACACATCCCTTAAAGGCTATATGGGTGGAAGTACTAAGTGGACTAATGGTTCCAATCAAAGCGTAATTTCTAGCGTCATATGCGAAAACAACACTCCTGGTACAACCGGTCCATCAGGAATTAATACTACCAATACTGCTGCTCCTACTTGTCCTACTACAGGTTATACCACCTTGGGTCAATAGAATAGCTATATTTCTGTCTTTTTCTAAGCCTGGTGTCTACAAAAGAAAGTCCTATGAGCTAACATAAATAGTCTTTCTAGATACCTCTTAGCTAATAAATCATAAAAAAATGGGTAATCTAACAAAGATTACCCAATTTTTTATTAGATATCAATCTCTACCAATGTTAGTTCCTCAAGAAATGAGTTTACAACACCCAGGTCAGACACTTCTCCAACAAGGTGATTACGACCAAGCAATTAACTTTTACGAGCAAGCTGTTGAAACTGAGCCTGACATCACCAGCCACTACTGGTATCTGGGATTAGCTTATCTTCTCCAACAACAGGAAGAAACAGCCCAAGCTACCTGGGCTATAGCAATGTCTCAGGGTAGTGCTGAGGAAATAGAGCAGTGGACAGAAGAATTAAGTCAAATTCTCGATTGCGAAGCACGACGACAAGCAAATTTAAATAATACTCAAACTGCATGGCTAATTCGCCAATATCTACGGGAAATCAACCCTAGCCAAATAGATAATTTGCTGCACCTGCTCCTACTTTCGCTGACTTTAGACTTTACTCCAGAATTACTTCAAGAGTGGCAAGTCGTAGAACTTTTAGAGGATTCACCAGGGGAAATAAACCCAGAGCTACTTTTACAAGTTGTTATACAACTAATCGAATTTCCCTTAAAAGAAACCGTAGCTTTTGTAGCAGCATCATTGCCTCATGCTCATCCACCCGATCTTTTTGTCGATCATATTCTCACTGCTGCCATTAAGGTTGCTTATCAACATCAGCAGCAAGAATTCGCCTCGAAACTAGCTGAACTTTGCCTCGACTTAATTCCAAATTATCCACCAGTCTTGCAACATTTATCTTGCTTCTACACAAACTCAGGATGTTACCAGCAAGGAATCGAAACAGCAAAAAAATACTACAACAACTGCAAAACTTTTGCATGGCAAGTTTTAGGAAATCATCTTGTCCTTCGCGCCCTTCTTAGTGCAGCCGCTTGGCAGGAAGTTGGAGAAGTTGCTCAACGTCAAAAATCGCTACTAACACAAATTATCCAAGAGTCACCTAAAGATTTTGACAAAGACAGCAATCTTGCTCTAGTAGTTTCTCCCTTTTTCTTAGCTTATCTTCAAGATAATCAGCAACAAAATCGGTGGTTTAGAAATCAAATTGGTCAACTGTTCCAAAAAAATTTGCGCTCTATTTATCCTGCTTCAGTGCAGTTAAGTTACCCTAACTCAAAGCAAAAAACTAGACCTTTAAAAATTGGCTATATTGGCTATTCATTCCGCTCTCACTCAGTTGGTTGGTTGTGTCGTTGGTTATTCCAATACCATAATAGAGAATCATTTTCAACCAATATTTACTGCATCAATCAAAATCTAGAAGATAAATTTACCCAAACCTGGTTTACAGATAAAGTTAACGCTATCTATAGTTTTGGCGTTAACGATGGTTTAGCCATTGCTGAGCAAATAAGAAAAGACCAGATAGATATTTTAGTTGACCTCGACAGCATCACTTTAGACACTACTTGTGAAGTCATAGCAATGAAGCCTGCGCCAATACAGGTTGCTTGGTTAGGTTGGGATGCTTCTGGAATTCCAGCAATTGACTATTTTATTGCCGATCCTTATGTATTGTCAGAAGATGCTCAAGATTATTATCAAGAAACTATTTGGAGACTGCCACAAACGTATGTAGCTGTAGATGGCTTTGAAGTAGCAACACCTACTTTACGGCGCGATAGCTTAGAAATTCCTAGTGATGCAGTTGTCTATCTTAGCGCCCAAAAAGGCTACAAACGTCACCCAGATACAATTCGTCTGCAAATGCAAGTTCTTAAGGAAGTTCCTAACAGTTACTTTCTGATCAAAGGAATAGCAGATGAGTTGGCAATCCAAGAGTCTTTTTCTCAAATAGCAGAAAAAGTAGGAGTTGATCCGGCACGATTAAGATTTCTACCTAGAGATCCCAATGAATTAGTACATCGAGCTAATTTAGCTATTGCCGATGTTGTTTTAGATACATATCCTTTCAATGGCGCTACTACAACTTTAGAAACTTTGTGGATGGGTATTCCTTTAGTTACTAGGGTAGGACAGCAATTTGCTGCCCGTAATAGTTACGCCTTTATGATGAATGTTGGGGTAACTGAAGGTATTGCCTGGACGGATGAAGAATATGTAGAGTGGGGAATTCGGCTTGGTAAGGATGAAGCTTTGCGGTGGCAAATTATGGGAAAACTAAGAGCATCGCGGCAAACCTCACCTCTATGGAATGCTAAACAATTTACCCAACAGATGGAAAAGGCATATCAGCAAATGTGGGCAAAGTACATTACTCAGTAATACAGTAGATAATCTAGTAGGGTGGGCATTGCCCACCATTATCAGAAAGAGTGGGCATGGGTGGCAAACTAGAAATTTCACTACAGACAGATGTGGCAAAGATATGTCGAAGGCAATGTATAGAACCATTCCTTTATGATGATCTTAGAATCCACCAAGTAAGTTAGAAAATGCCTATATGAGCTTAGTTATTCCCGATGATATTCTTCAAGCAACTGGACTCTCAGAAGCCGAGTTAATGCAAGAACTTGCAATTGTGCTTTTCCAGAAAGAGAAATTAACTCTTGGACAGGCTAGCCAACTCGCCCAAATGCCTCAACTTCAGTTCCAGCACTTACTGGCTAGCCGTCAAATCCCTATTCATTACGACATTGCTGAGTTTGAAGCAGATCTCAAAACCTTGCAAGAATTAGGTAGATTGTGAGTAGAGAGATATTTGTATAGACGAAGTTTAAAAATATATTAAAGTCAAGAGATCAACTACATATCTATCTCTAATGGAGTCACCAGAAGATTTCATTCGTGCCATACAAACTGCCTTGGAAAGCGGTGATTATGGAACAGCACAGCAGCTTTCAATCCAAGCTGTTAAGCACTACCCTAAGCAAGAGGAACTACTGAAATACGCCTATATTCTCGCACCACCGAAGGTAACTGTGGATAAGCGCCCGCCTGACCGAGATACACAGGTGAATCAAGACTGGGTGAGACAACACCGGAATCAATACCGGAGTCAGTGGGTTGCACTCCGCAATGGTCAGCTGTTAGCTTCAGCAAGTTCGATTAATGAGTTGATCGAGCAACTGAGCGATAAAAAAGGTGTATTTCTAACTGCAATTTACTGATGTTACGGCAATTCCCAAACGGGGATTCTTTCGCAACGGGTGCGATTCGTTATGATTACCGTCCTGTGAGTGCAGTTGAAACTACGAATCGGCTCATCTTACCAGTGGAAATAGAAGGGATTCTAACTGAAATGGTAGTTGATACAGGTGCGCCATACGTAATTTGTGCGCCAGCAATTGCTCGACTTGCAGGCTTTGATCGCGCCTATGCCCTCGACAGAATGAGAATGCTGATTAGAGGGATGCAACTAGAAGGAAGTTTAACTCGTTTAAGTATAAAACTTCTGGCGAGAGAAGGTGACGATCTCACTGTAGATGCTACTGTTTTTGTTCCTGATGTAGAGGAGTATTGGGGTAATTTTCCATCTTTCATTGGTTTAACCGGATTTCTAGAAAGAATCCGGTTTGCTATCGATCCATTGACTGACACTCTTTACTTTGGTACACTTCCGTTAACGTGCCTAAACTTCAAAATCAAAATGCGGCAAACCTCACCTCTATGGAATGCTAAACAATTTACCCAAGAGATGGAAAAGCATATCAGCAAATGTGGGCAAAGTACATTACTCAGTAATACAGTAGAGGAGTAGGATCTACTGCTCCTCTAAAGTAGGATAAATCTAAAAGCCTTACTCCATTAAAATTTCAATAGAATTATTTTCCCAACGAACTGGAAAGCGTTCGGAAACTTCGAGAGTAAAAGTATCAATATTAGTTCCACAAGCAATCAGTTTACCATCAGGGGCTTCTACGAAACTTGTTCCATATAAACCTATATCTTTACTACCTTTTACTACAGGCATAGGTGAAGAAGGGAGAAAAGTCCCTGTAATATTATCAGAAATATACCAATACAGTGATGAGTGTGTAATTTGCCCATTACCAATTTGTTGAACCCACTTTGGATTAATAAATTCAGTTGCAGCCGAAAAGAATAGGTGATACTTGCCGCCTCTATAAATTACTTGCGGTCTTTCCATTTCATAATATATTCCTTCGTTTGTTCCTGGTACTAAAGGATAGGTGACTGGAGGTAATACTTTATAAAAACCGTCAATTTTATCAGAAACAGCCAAGCCAACGCACCCTCTAAATGTAGGGTGTTCCCCTGGACAACTAGCAGTTATAAATAAGTAGTACAGTTTAGTTTTAGGATCTTTAAAAATGTAAGGATCTCGCCACCCGTTATGTTTTTTCACACCATCACGAAGGCTAGAGCAGTAAAATTGAGTATCTAACTTTAAAAATTCTTCGGCGCAGGGTTCCCAGGTTATACCATCTGTAGAAGTGGCAAGACCTATGCTTTCATCAAAAATTGATGGTTCTGGAGGAGATGCTGAATAAAAGAGGTAGTAAACACCATTTTCTTTGTAAACACTACCTGACAGTATCCTTCCACTTTGCCACTTATGGGCGGGATCTGGTTGAAGTGCAACTCCAAGATATTCCCATTGCTTTAAATCAGCTGATATCGCAGCGCCTAGCTTACCTACACTCCAAAAGGGATTTGCCCTACTATCTCCCATTAAATAAAAAAGACGATATAGATCGTTATCCTTAAAGACAATAGCATCCCAAATCTTGTATCCTTCACCTACCGCTGGTGCATAACCAGATTTTTCGCACTTGGTAAAATCCTCAATTGCACGCAATGCCCTAGTAAAATCTGGCTTAATTACAATTGCTTCTCGTAGCTTGCTTATTGCTGCATCCAACTCACCCTTATTCTGAAGACACATTGCCATGCAGTAGTGCGCTTCAGCTAAGCTTGGCTTAAGTTCTATTGCTGTTTCTAAGTGCGCTATGGCTTCCTCTATCTGCCCTTTATCTTGAAGACAAACTGCTATATTACAATATGCTTCAGCTAGGTTTGGATTAAGTTTTACTGCTTTTTGTAAGTAAACTATCGCTTGCTCTAACTCACCTCTAAATCTATCTCTAAGTAAAGCCCCTAGAGAAGAATATGCGTTAGCAAAGCTAGGATTTATTTCTATTGCTCTTTTAAAATAATTAACTGCTTCATCAAGTTTATTTGTGTTTTTGAGATAAATTCCTATCAAGTAATATGATTCATAATGTTCTGGTGCTAGTTCCAAAATTTGGAGACAAATACTCTCCGCTGCTGCTAAATTTTTTAACTGAATTTGTCTAATAAATGCCTCTTTCAGAATCTGAACTAATTCTGCAAGCCATTCATCATTTTCTTCAGGGCTTGCTTGCATTAAAACTGATAACCAAACAGCCTTGGCTGCGATTTCATCTCCTTGAAGCAGCGTTGCTAGACCTAGATGCCAATAGTTAGCTAGATCGTAAGGATTAGTATCAATGAATTGTTCATAAATAGCTATTGCTTCACTATATTCACCCTGATGTATGCTTTCAACTGCTTGTTGTTCTAATTCAACTGTATTCATATAATTTACCTAGGTTTTTTAGACTAATGAATTACAAATTATAGGATAGATAGTAAATCCTACCGTTGACGAAGTTAGAAAGCTAAAAATACTCCTGAACGGTAGTGTTAGTCGAGCAAAGCCTTTAAACCGCGTAGCAATTACGTAGCTACCTCGTTTAAAATCAGTCTAGTTCGCTGAGGCTGTAAGGTTGATAGGCTTGAATTTCTGCTTTCAAAGCAGCGATCGCGTCTAGATCTTCATTTTCTAAGATAATCCGAGCGTGAATGTGGGGCAACAAAATTTGCCATTGCATTTCACTTAGTTGTCCAGTCGGAGCAATTTCTATACTATCTGTGACATCTAATTCTGCTTCTAGAAGCAGGTTCATAGCTACATCAGATACAAAAAAATTTACCTCATCCTCAGAAAGATTACCGCTACTTACCAGTAATGTAATTTGACGATTGGGATGATTTACCAAGTTTGTAAGGACGTTTGCTATCTCCTGATAAAGGTTTTCTTCTGGCTGGCTCCAGTCAGGGAAAATAATCAAGTTAGTCTCTCTTAACTTGAGATTTTCTGTCAGAGTGCTTTCTTGATGCTTACGAAATAGATCTTGAAATAATACTCCCATTTGAGCAGAATAAGAGCGACTATCTAAGAAGCTAGGGTTAGCCTGCATTCTTTGCTTAATTTGGTTGCTCTTTTGTTGGCGTAAATCAGGATTAGTGCCAAGTGCGATCGCCAGTTTAATGTATGACTCTTCGTTCTCTACAATTAAATCGGTTATTTGTAGTTCTCGCAAAAGCGCTGCTCCTTGCCTAGAACGCAAAGATTCACCGTCCATTATTACTGTAGGTAAACCAACTTCTAGCGGGTCAAGCGTGGAGTGAGAGCCAGAGTAAGGATAAGAGTCTAAATAAACATCACCTAACTTTAGGTATTCTTTGACATCCGAACGATTGGGCAAATTCTTTAATATAATCACCCGTTCTTTTCCAATGTTGTAACTAGCGAAAATTTCCTGCATGCTAAATTTAAAAGCATTTTCTGCATAGGAAATGTCCCAACTTGAACTAAACGGATACAAAATCAGAACAGAGTTAGGTACAGATGCGATAATCTTTGCCCAAGTTTCTCTTAACTCTGGAATAATCTTATAACAGTTAGCACCAGATATAAATATAATCGATTTATCTTCTATACCTAAACTTTGCCGAGTTGGTTTAGCTGTAGCCGCTGGTTGCTGACCGTAATTGAAACAGTAGCCAGTCCCATCAATAGTTATTAACTGTTCGCAGTAGTGGTTTTGAGCATTTTGAACAGGTTCTGTCAATTTTCCAGAGATATAGTAATCAATATTGCGGATTCCTGTTGTGACTGGTGAAGAAAAACAAGTAACCTGTACACGGGCAAGCCGATGCATTGCTAGTAAAGTAATGGTGTTAGTAATAGCAGATACATTAGTGCCAATCAGCATAATATCTAGATCGTCAGCACGTATAGTTTGTACCTGGCTAGATAGATCGCCAGGAAGTTGAACTAACTTATCAGCACGACTTTGGCAATAATGTTCTAGTGAATTACCATTCAGTTGAATAGCATACAAGAAGATTTCAAATTTATTCCTATCTAAATACTCAAATGCAGGAATTGTAGAAAAAGTTTCTGTACAGGAATTAAAATGATTACAAATAACTCCCAAACGAATTTTATTGGTATTTGCGGATTGCTGAAAAAAACTATAATCTATTTCATGATCTAATATCTTCAAAGCCAATTCTATGATTTGAGCGCGTTTTTTGTAGATTTTACTTAAATTCGCTTTAGTAAAATACAGAGGAGTAAAGTTAGCATTTTGGCTGAATTTTAAAGCTATGTCCTGCCAAAAGTTTGAGTCTATATTACTAAATATACCAGTATGCACATAATCTAACCAGTGCTGTATATAGTAATAATACCTTTCTATCTCTCCCTTTTCTTGAATCAATTTCGGAGATTCAAAAACGAATTGTAGATAGCCATCCAGAAGCCATTTAGGAATCTTGTTGATATCGTACGGCAACAGTAACTGATCGGCACGTAGGTACAACATTATAGCCAATAGATAATTAATAGCGTTGGGAGCGCCGATTCCGTTAAAAATATGTAATGATATATCATTTACAAAATTTCTTTCTTCAGCCGGAATGACTTCTGCTTTAATACCACTTTTTAGCAACATTCTGTGCAACTTACCCAAATTACCTGTATATGCACTTTTCAGTTGTTCTATTGGTAAGTTAAGCCACTCATTGGCAACTTGCTGCCGAGTTATTGGTAATTCTGATGAAATATATTCATTGACTTGCAATAAAATTTTCTCAACAACTTCTACAGTGTCCTTTATCATCCGTTCTTCTCGGAAAAATTCTTCCGCTCGCTGTTTGCAAGCTTGACCAATTAAGTGACGCAATTGTGAATTCACAGACCAAGCTTGAATCGTTGTTACCAACTCTCTAACTGTGGCTTTTGGGTCTATTTGTGGGGAAAAAAGCAACTTTCCTGCATCGCCCAATTCTTCTGGTATACCGCTTACAGCGGAGGCAATTACTGGTAATCCCTTTGCCATTGCCTCCATAACACATAAGGGCATTCCTTCTGATTCCGAAGGCAAAATAAAAATGTCGCTAGCATCAAGCCAATCTGGAATGTCCCACCGTTGCCCCAAAAGCTTGACTTGGTTGCTTACTTCTAGTTGCTCAATCATCTGTTTGAGTTGTATTTCTAAATTGCCAACACCTGCCCAGACAAAATAAAGTTGATGCCATACATCGCATTGCTTAAGTTGCTTAATGGCTTCTAACTGATACTGGTAGCCCTTAACAAGCTCTAAGCGAGCAGCTGTGAAACAAACGACAGCATTTGCAGGAATACTAAATTCCTGGCGCAAGCGTTCACGAACTGATAACGCAGGAGGGGTAAAAAACTTTGCAGACCTTCCGTAATAAATAACTTGTCCTTTGTTCTTAGGGAGTCTAAATAGTTCATGTAATAGTGCTAAATTTTCATTTGACACTGCGATAACTGTTTGCGCTTGAATATATTGGCTTGATAATTCATCTAAGAAGACAGCAAAGCGCTTGGCTAGGTAAGGTGCAACAAAACCAACAACAGTTATATAGGGTATTCTTTGCTGAATAGCAACCTGCTTAGCTGCAAAATTTGATAAGGGGCAACAGTCACTAAAAATAATTAGGTCAGGTTTAGAATTGGTTAAAATACTTTGGGCATCAGCTTGATTAAATAAAGTCCGCTCAAAATCGTTTACAGTGTTAAATTCAAGCCAGATATGTCTAACACTAAGAGCTTTTTGAAGACTTATTAATGGGCTATTAATCTTACTTTGTACGCAGGAAACTTGATAGCCCGAAGCTGCTAAGCCGCAGAGAATTGCATGGTTGTATTGCGCGACTCCACCCGTTACTGGATCGTCTGTATAAAGTAATAGATGTTTAGTCATGTTCTTAGCCCTTGAAATAGTAACTGCTCCCCAAAATGGTCTAGTTGACAGGATGGAATACTATTGGCTCTAGCTTGCGCGATCGCTTGTTGGTTCTCGTTTTCCAAAACAATCCGTGCAGAGAGGCGAGACAATAAAGCTTCCCATTGAATCTCGCTTAGTTGACCTAGCAAGGAAAGTTCTGGTTCTTCGTTAACCTGCAAATCTTCTTCCATAAGCAGATTGACTGTTGCATCAGATAGCATTATGGCTGCATCTTCCTCAGCAATGCCGCTAGTATCAATTAGCAGGGTGATGTGATTTTTATCAGGATGTGTTGCGACTGTCTTAATTAATTGTTGCAACTCCTCTACTAAAATCTCTTCTGATAGTGACCAATTTGGAAACACGATTAGGTTAGTATCTCGTAAATTTAAAGCTAGGAGTGTTGTTTCAATATCTTCCAACCTATCTTTCATGTAAATAGTGAATAAATCTGCTGTCCAGAGCGGATTTTGCACTTGGAAGAAACTTTGAGTTTGACCCGACTCTTGAAACCATTTTTGGGTCATCATGTAAGCGCTTTCAGACTCGCGCAATTCAGATATGTCGTTCCCGCCGTGACCAACAATAATTAGATCGTTTAGATCGAGACATGAAGCCAATCTGTTTAAAACACTTTCGACTTCCTCTCCCGCACAGGTATGGTCTAAATAGAGAAAGACTGGTTTGAGCTGCGGCAACTGAAAAATCTCATTTTCAACTTTAGAGAGGAATACTTCACTCGTAAAATTCCCAAACAGTAACCGATGCTCAACCTGGGGAACAGTAATGCGATCGCCTAAGCTAACTATGTAACGGACAGCCTCAATCGCAACTCTTTTAACTTGTAGGTCACTTGCTGGTAAAGCAGACAACGTATCTAGCAGCCACCTACGTACGGTGCTATTACCTTGACCAAAAATCATGACGAGTCCTGGCTTATACTCGCCAATTAATTCTTCCAAAATGTCTTTTTCATTATGGGAATAAGGCAATAATTCTCCTGCATAGCAAGACCTCTTTCCTAAACGGCTTAACCCCAATAGATCGCGCCATCCCGTAGATAGTAGGCGCACAATTTCGGGGCGCTCCATCGCCATCGTGCCTTGAGGCCAGTATGTACTGCGGTTATGATACAGCCCGATAGTGCCATCGACACGCAATGCCTGAAGCGAGTTGTCGTTGCAAATTAGTTTCCAAGAGTCAGAACCGAAATTGTCATCGTGGTGAAACTTGCCGAAGTGTTGGGCTTCCTGACGTGTTGGGAAAGATATTAATCTGTGAACGATCGCCTGGTTATAGCGGTCTACTTCTTCAAGCATTTTTGGGAAAACACAGAACTTGCTAAGAGCCGAAGTTTGCTCCTTCGCGCTAACAACCGATAGCCAGACCTCCTGAAAAGCCAGAATTCCTTGTTGGACAAGATGCTTACGCTCACACTCTTCTTCGCTAGCGTATAGAAGACCGAGTATGGGTTCGACTTCTCCGTTACTGTTAAGGCAATATCCTTCGCTAGAGCCGATACAGGCACTAATGGTTTGCTCAAGAATCTCTGGATAACGCATCAGGGACTCATTCAGCACACCCCTAGCTCCCAGATTACCGAGATAGGCTCGCACCTGACCCCCATTCAAGACAACGTTACACGCATTTTGAGCAGTGGCGAGATAACAACCCAGTATTCGGAGCGGGGAGCCTGCGTAATGCAAAATATTCAATAAGTTACGTTGAATCGTACAGCTCCACCCTAAATCTACGATACCAATTTGCCTGTGGTCTTCAACGAGTGACTCTAGGTAAGCCATCACTAATGCTCTTGCTGCTGCACTGCTAGCTTCAATCGTCTTCTTTGGCTCACCCTGGGTTAGGATACTCAATAGTTTCCTCACAACTTCTGGTGAGTTTAATTGCTCTTCGAGTTCTGCCTGCGTTAGTAACTCGCTAAGGTCGCTATGTTGAATGCCAAAACTTTCTAAAATTTCACCAACAGTTAAAGGAGAGCGCCGAGCTATACGTGGAAGTAGATTAAGCTGCGTGGCTTCGCCAATCGAGGCTAAATTTGTTGCTTGTCGGGAGGTGTAGAAAGGCACAATTTCTAAGTGAATTCCTTGAGCTGCTGCTGCGCGCTCTAGCATCTTGCCTATAAATTCGCCCTCACGCATCATTGCCAGAACACGTGTAACTCCTGCCTCTCGGAACTGCTGTACGCACCAGTCGGCAAAGCGCGCCATCATCGGTCCAAGTAGGAATGCACCGTAACGATAATAAGCTTTATCCTTACCAATATGACAATCCAAGCGTTGCACTAATACGCGCAACGAGTCGAGTCCAGATGAAAATGCGGACCAGGTTTCTACGATGCGGCGTTCGCGCTGTAGCACTTCGTCAATATATGGTGTGGTTCGGTAGTAATGAAATGCCTTGATGCCAACCTGTAAAGCAGCCTGATAGTCAGATTTCCAATTGTCGCCAAGATGAATCATCTCATTTGGCTGGATACCCAGTTGAGAAACAGCAACTTGAAATAAACCCCCGTTAACCTTTATTGCTCCAACATCACAAGAAGTCAGCAGTAAATCAATTTCGTTTGTATCGAAGCCATTAAACTGAAGAATAGAGTGTAAAGCGTCTGTAGAGTAATAGGTGTCTGATAGAACGGCGATGCGTAGACCACGACTACGTATATACTTGAGTAGTTGAGTTGTGCAGGGATTTAGGTAGCAGCTTTCCTTTTCGATCTGTAGCTCAATTGCAGCAGCTTGATCTGGATCGGTAACTACGTGCTGTAAACAAGTGTAGATTTCTGTAAGCGAAATCTCGATCTTTGATTTTGTGATAAATGCTAATTCCCGTGCATTCTTTTCGGCAGTGATGCGCAGGTTCTGGAACTCTTCATCAGTCACGGGCATCTTCAATAAGCCCAAGTCTACTAGACGGCGACCCACCTCTACAAACAAAGCTACAGGCTCAGGACAAAGGCGCGCTACTAGCGTATCGAAGAAATCAAAAGAAACGCAGCGGTACTGCTCAGGGAATTTTTCTAGCTCTGTAGCAATGTCTAGCAAACATTCATCCCTTCTCCACATTCTTCCTGCATTTACATCAGCGTTCCAAATGCGTTTTGACGAGTGCTGTAACGGGTTAGACATAGAGATAGACGGTGTAAGTTGTGTTTGTGATTCTACAAAAGAGTCTGGCATAGCTAATCAAGCGTACTATCTACTATACCTACCGCTCCAAAAACAGTAGAGCTAAGAAAGAATACAATTAAACCTGAAATAGTAATTCGTTGAATAGGTCTTTTGGACATAATGCTTTGTTATAGCTAAAACTTAATCACTAGTTATTAAAAAGGGATATTTTTAGGCTAACCATTTTTTAAGTTAGTAATCGAATTCAGCTAATTTTTTCCTATAGTATTGTACCTTCACCATATTCAATAAACTTGCTATATTGATTATTAGTCCCGAATCAGTAACATAAAGTTATTTCAAGGTTTAGTATTTAAAGTAAAATTTATAATTATCACGTGAATTATAATTTAGTAAAAATGATTGCTTCATCTCGTCAAAACCTAAATCAATCAATAGGTACATTGGTAGTAGCACTGTTTTGTATAACAGCAATTGGAGCTTTGCAGTTGCCTCAATTGAATAAGTTAAAAAACAGTTCAAACTCTACATCACTTACAAATCTCAATAAAGAAGTAGAATCAGAAAAACTGCGACTTAATCTTCTGCATAAATTACCTAGTCTTGGTTTCACCAATTTAGTAGCGGATTGGACATTTCTTAATTTCCTTCAATACTTTGGTGACGATGCAGCCCGTAATAAAACTGGCTATAGCCTTAGTCCAGAGTATTTTGAAGTCATTCTAGCTCGCGATCCATACTTTTTAAATGCTTATCTTTTCCTTTCTGCTAGTACAACTTTGTATGCAGGAATGCCGGATAGAACTATAGCAATAATGGAAAACCAGTTGCAGCATTTGTCTCCTAAAGTTCCATCTAAGTCATATTACATCTGGCGTTGGAAGGGGGCTGACGAGTTGTTGTTCTTGGGTAATTCCAAAGCTGCCGAAAAATCTTTTGAAACAGCAGCGCAGTGGGCAAGTACTTATTCTGATGCAGAAAGTCAAAACGTAGCAAGAATTTCTCAACAGACGGCTAAATTTTTGTCTAAGAATCCAGCAAGTAAATCAGCACAAATTGATGCTTGGTCAATGGTTTTAAATAATGCATTTGACGATCGCACCCGCAAGTTAGCAATTAATCGCATTCAAGCTTTAGGAGGTAAAGTGTTTGTTACACCTGAAGGTGAACTGAAAATTCAACCTCCCAACAAAGATTAAATTAACGATCGCCCGTCCCCTTCTCTTGCTTCAACTGAGCCAACAGTGCTTTATACTCCTGATGATTGGGATATAACCCGATCAGCTTCTGCAAAGGCTTCATTGCACCTTTGGTATCCTTCATCTGTAGCCTCATTTCTACTAATCCTTCCAGTGCTATCTGGTTTTCTGGCTCTTGCTTTAACACCACTTCATACTCATGTTCCTCTGCTTTGAGTTGAGATTGTCGTAATTGGTTTTGCGATGATGTAGGTGCTGCTGATGCAGTTTGATTCTGGGTAGGTTGCTTGAGCGCACTATTAACAGTGTTGATTGCGCCAAACAAAATCGAGCCACCAAATGAAACAACTGATACTACAACTGCAATTCGTTCAATAGGTCGTTTCGACATACTGTTTTCTTATTCCTAGAATTAATGGGATCTCAAAGGGATATTTTTAAGCTACCCACTTCTTTTCATGTAGCGATCGCATTAATTCGATTTTCTTCACACAAGCCTCATCTAAGAAATTACAAGGCTATTTAAAGCTACTGCTATTAGATGGAGAAAGCGAAATTCTACTGAAACTTTAGTCCTATTTCTGAACTACTGCTGTTTCGCTTCAGTGAATGTACGGAAGGCAAAGATGATTGCTTCTTGCTTTTATATAAATTGGATGCGGTGCATAAGCGTAGCGAGAACGAGTAATCGCTCTTAGGGTAGAAATTACAGCAACCATGAGAACACCGAATATCCTTGTCACTCAAATCTAAAAATTTATTATTTTAAGTTACAATAGTTATTGCAGTGCTACATGAACTGCTTTTCTATCTGACGAAAGCCAGTGTGCCAATTCGTCTCAATATTAAGGTATCATCTAAAGTAAATAACTTCATCGCTAACATTAACAACGTTTTCATTCAAATAGCAATCGATAGAGTAGGGATTTCCGTACTTGGGGCGATCGCCTATTAACTTGTCAAAATCTCTGTGATAGAGTAAAAGAGTAAAGTGTTGCTTCCACACCGAAGAAAACTCCACGCATCGGTGTTAAATCAAAATTTGGAAGCATATCAGGTCAAGTATTTACCAAACACAATCTGAATTTAATCGAAAATTATGGCTCAGCCAGTTATGCACCCGATGGTGAAGTTCCAGCACCATGTACGTTCACTAGTAGAATCCAAAGTTATCAAGCCAAATGATAGTATCTGGAAGATTGCTTTACTTTTCGGCAATGAGTGGTCTTACTGGAAACAAGAACTATCAGACTTTGGCTTTACCATGCAAGACCCTGTAGGTGATTTGCTAGCAGTTGAGGGTTGGGATGAGGAGGAGTAACTCTTATTGACAAGCGCTTAAGGCTGCTGCAAGCTCAAGGGCAGTGGCATAGCGATCGCTGGGATGAGATTGTGTCACCCGCTCAATTACTTTCCTTAATTGAGGGGTGATAGTAGGAACGCTTTCAAGTGCAAATCGATAACCCCTGTTGTATGGTCGATAAAACTTAAATGGCGCTTCGCCTGTGAGCAAAAAAATTAGAGTAGGTCCGATCGCATAAAGATCTGACTGAATAAGTGGCTGTCCTCTCTCTTGTTCGGGAGCGCAGTAACCTTCAGCACCAATCCGCGTAGCAAATGCTGTACCCGTTTCTTTGACAGCTCCAAAGTCTAGTACTACAATCCGGTTATCTACGGTTCGGAGCATCAAATTAGCGGGTTTAATATCACGGTGGATCAGCGGTGGCTCCCCGCTGTGGATGTAGTCTAAGACATTACAAGTTTGAAGCATCCAGGCGATCGCACGAGCTGGGGTACATGGTCCTTTTTGGTAAACGAGTTGTTCTAAATTTTGACCGTGAATCAGTTCCATCGCCAGGTATTTTTTGCCTGATTCCACGAAGAAATCGTAATACTTTGGAATTCCCGGATGGTGCAGCGTCTTAAGAGTATGCGCCTCTCGTTCAAATAGTTCTTGGGCTTTAGCAACTTTGGCTAGATCCGCATTCATTTCCTTCAACACCAATAGCTGCGGCTTATCTCCCCCAGCTAAATTCCCCCCGTGCAAGTTTCTGCTATTTGGATTCCAAGCGAGGTAGGTAGTACCCATTCCCCCTTGTCCGAGTATGCGTAATACTTGATATTGCCTAATCGTTTGCAGCACACTAAGCGGTTGACCGCAGTGGATACAGAATAAATTCCCAGGAGAATTACCGCTATGAGTGCAAGCACCAGAGGCTAGAGGCGAGAGGCTGTTCTCCCCCTGCTCCACGCCAGTTTGCTCAACGGGGGGAACCCCCGCACCTTTCTGGCTCCCCTGCTCCCCTACACTCGTCCCTCCTGCTTCTAGTAGAAACTTCAGGGTAGGTCCTCCCCTTGCTAGCTGAATCAGGGAATCATTATTGAGTAAGCTTTGAGACACCAATGTGCCATCAAGGAATGTTCCATTTGTCCCCTGATTCACTAGCTGCCAAGAATTACTCGGCGCGGTAGAATCTATACGCCGCAGTTCCAAATGATACCGCGAAACCAGGGGATTAGTTAGAATAACATCATTATCGGGAGCGCGACCAATCCGTATTAAGGATTTATCCTCAAACTGCCACTGTTGCAGTTGCCTCGTTTGTTGTGGATGTAATAAATACAACGTGACCACACAATTATTGCTCCAACTTTGGTCGCACTTTTAACCGAATTAATATAGCAGTGATGTTATCGTGTCCATTGTACTGATTTGCTAAATCAATTAATTCACTAACTCCACGCTGTAAGCTATTTCCTGAAGTGAGCAGTGGTTCGAGATGAGTTTGCCAATGATGCTCCAATAGACCATTATCTGACACACCATCAGATACTAATAATAGCAGCGTGTCTTCATTCAGTTCAAAAAACTGCACATCAGGATGAACATAATTTTCATCTCTAGGTCCCAAAGCTTGAGTGAGTTGATATGCATCGGGACGGGCATACGCAATTTCTGGTTCTACTCCGCGCAAAATTTCTCGCTGACCCACTTCATGATCTAGAGTTACTTGTACTAGTCCTGGTTTGCGCGCAAGTCTGTAGAGGCGGCTATCTCCTACATGAGCTACCGCTATTTGGTTATTATGGAGCAACACTAGTACCAAAGTAGTACCCATGCGCCCAACTCCAGAACGGGCATCTTGCTGATTAAGATCGTAGATAGCTTGGTTGGCTAAAAATATTCCCTTGCGGATTACATCTTCAGTTGGTAGAGGTTGACTTGGTTGCCATTGGGTTTGAAAATATTGCTGGAGGGTTTTCACGGCCAGATCGCTTGCTACTTCGCCGCCTGCGTGTCCACCCATACCATCGCAGAGGATATAAATACCTCGTGCTTCAAGCGTCCGGTTGTTAGGAAATTCAATTTTATCAATTGACGTGGCAATGCCAAAGCAGTCTTCATTATGATGGCGTTGGCGACCTACGTCTGTGCCGCCTGCTTCTTCTATATTGACTAAATGCATTGGCAGCACGAGGGTTGGTAATTCCTCGCTTCTCATTAGGTCTTGTGATTCATTCATTTGTATTACTGTAGGTGCGGCAGAGTTAATAGCAGAGTTATTCAAAGTTACTCCAACTTCTGCCTGATTGACAGCTGCTTGTGATGCTGCATTTGATACAGACGGCAAGTTGGAGGTAGAAGTAATACCCACTTGCAATTCACTGACGATCGCTTCTAAGCGCGATCGCAGATCATCTGTTGTCTGAATATTACCTGCTTGTAAATCAGTCATCAGCTCAACTAAAGAGCCAAACTTGGTGCGTTGTGACTGGTGAAATAACCACTGCCACACTTGTCCCAAATCTTGTACTGTATAAGTTCTAGCTTCAGAATCGGCATACAAGCGTTGTAGCCCTAACCTCCCTGCAAAATCAACTCGCAAATTAGACAACTCTAAAAGACTTTGGCGACAACCCCAAGGTGACAAAATTACCCAAAGTTGCACCATATCGTCAAACCATTGCACAATCTGCAATGGTGTAGTTTGGTTATCGTGCCACAGGTGAATAAGTTCCCGCCAATCTGAACGATCTGCAATTAATAGCACTTGTTGGTTTCCCTGCTGCCAAGCATCATGGATGGTGGGTAACTTTTGTCCTAACGAAGATTGCAGAGCAATGTAAGTTTTGGCGATCGCGGGAATTGTCTGTGACATCATTAAATTTGCCCCCGCCTCCAGCAGTGATAGCTGGAATGGCTGAGTGTCCAGCACTCTTACTTGCGCTTCCTTGCGGGTGTCCCCTAATTCTAAGGGTTCTAGCAACTGATAGCGTTGCTGTGGGTCTAAATATGAGGGGCTTGGGGCTAGAGGCTGGGGGCTAGAGGAGGGGCTAGAGGCTGGGGGCTGGGGGCTGGGGAACTCACTGTTAGTCTGCTCTTTGGTTTCCCTAGTCTCTAGTCTCAAGCCCCTAGTCTCTTCCCTAGTCCCTGCGCCGCCCCTAGCCCCTTCCCCCGTCTCTAGTCCCAACCCCCTAGCCTCTGTAATGATTGCCCACCAAACTGTTCCTGTCTTAGTACCACAGCTTGAACACTGTTGTTGATTTAAAGCTACATGAGTGTCACATTCTGGACAAACCTTGTAAGTCAAAGGAGTGCCACAGCCTTGACAAAACTTGTTGGTATTTGGGTTGGCAAACTGGCACTGGGGGCAAATCAGCATCGTATAACTTCCTTTATTCCCTGGGAGCATTTCTAGCTCCTAAGACGGTAGAAAACTTGCTATGCATCCAAGTTGCCACAAGTTATTTTTTCTTGCCATGTAAAAAAGTGAACTGATGATAATTGCAGGATACAGCAAGGGTAGACCTATTGCACCTGTGATGGAAACAAAAAAATGGGGGAGGTTTCAAGCTTTGTGATTAATCTCGTGGGTAGGAGAAATATCTAAATAAACCTCCCCCATTTTTTCTAATTTTATCTGTGACCAACCACATAGACAGGCGATCGCACAGTCTGGACTAACCACATATTTTATTCTATGATTGTTTAAGCACGCGTCAGTTTTAGCAGTAAATTTAGTTCATCACCAGTTAGATCGCGCCATTGTCCTGGTTGAAGTTCTCCTAATTTAAGGTGGGCGATCGCTACTCGCACTAAGCGCAATGTTGGAAACCCTACCTTTGCCGTCATTCGTCGCACCTGCCGATTTTTACCTTCAGTCAGGATAATCTCTAGCCATGCTGTTGGGACATTTTTCCGAAATCGAATCGGGGGATCTCTGGGCGGTAAGGCAACAAAGTTGAGCAACTGTACTTTTGCTCGTCGAGTACGATAATTATCAATTGTCACGCCTTTTTGCAGCAAGGCGATCGCAGCCGCGTCTGGAATTCTTTCTACTTGCGCCCAGTACGTGCGTGGATGTTCAAACCGAGGATGAGACAGTCGGTATTGCAATTGCCCATGATTAGTCAACAGCATTAGTCCCTCACTATCCCAGTCCAAACGCCCCACCGGATAAACTTCAGGAATCGATATATAATTTTTCAGTGTGCGTCGACCAGTTTCACTACTATCATCTGTAAACTGACTCAAAACGCCATAGGGTTTATAAAATAGAACGTATCGGTACTTGCCCATCTGTTAGCTGTTAGCTGTTAAAAGAAAAGGGAAAAGGGAAAAGGGTAAAGGGTAAAGGGTAAAGGTAATTTCTCCCCCAGATCCCCTTTGCTTCTTTGCAGGCATCTTGCCTGCGCTACCCCAGTTCCCCCACTCCCTAGCCCCTAGCCCCTAGCCCCTAGCCCCTAGCCCCTCTTCTAACACAAACAAGTCTAGTGGTAAATAACCGTAAGTGCCGTTAATTGATTCATCGAGTGAAGATTGGCAGGATACCAATACTCCCCGATACGTACCTGTGTAGCAATCGAGATAATATTTTTGGTTCTGACCGTTAAATTTTATGTAAACTGCACTCTCACTAGAAGTAATATCAGAATTGATGGTTACTTCATCGCCTAAAGCCTTGAGATAGGATTGCAAAGCTGATAACCCTTGGGCTGCCGTATCAGCGCAAATGCCAAGATTATGGTAATCTGACAAGCTTGTAAGTAGTAATAGCGCCTGAGCAATTAGAGCTTTTTGGGGTTCTGGTTCTACCTTTGCTTCAACACAACCGAAAGACTCAAGCAACGAGCGCGCTGATTCGACAGTAAGATTATTTAAAGATGTAGACATGAATGTTGAGGTGACACCAATAACTTTCCTAATCTTTATGGTAAAGCGACGATTTGTATAGGATTTGTTCTTGATGAGTGTATAGTGTGCAGTCTGATAGCGGGTAAGCCACACAAGTAACAGTATAGCCTGCTTCTATTTCCCCCTGCCGAAGAAACTTTTGCTCACTTTGATCTACTTGTCCACTTACCAGTTTAGCTACACATACAGAACAATCGCCCCTGCGACATCTTTGCAGGTAAGCGGATACCAGCCATCTGAGCCATGTCAAGAATATACTGATTATCTGGTACTACAATGGTCTGATCGAGAGCGATCGCGTAATTGACTAATCGGACTTTATAATCTGCCATCGGTGGAGCATCTGATGATTACTTTTATTTAACCAAAACCGGATAATCAGCCTCATACAATAGCATATCAATCTTTAGTGAGCTACCCTAGTAGCATCGCAATTTTCCTCAATTCTTATCTATTAAGTGTGTTGTTTGACACTGACTGTTCTGGTCAAATTTAAAGTTTAGGTAAATTTTCCCTGGTGTGTTGCCAATCTATGTATATACTATCTTAATTTGGGTATAATAAATTCTGTTTACTTAAATTACGGGTGCAGGTTACTGCCAATTTACGTTAGAAATTACCTTTTATGACGAAGCTACCTAGCTATGTATTTACCGATATAGCTGATAGACTTCGACCAAGATTAACTTTCAAGCTAGGCAGTAATACATTGTTTTAGATTATTCATGAAAATTGCTCTAGTCCATGATTACTTGACCCAAAGAGGTGGTGCGGAGCGGGTTTTTGAGCTGCTTTGCCAACGTTACCCCGATGCTGACATCTTTACTTCTATATATGAGCCTGAGCTAACAATTGATCTAGGGCAGCGTTCGGTTCACACTACAGGGCTGCAAAAAATTCCGCTTGCCGGAAAATATTTCCGAATGCTGGCTCCTTTGTACTTTCCTGCTTTTCGCTCCTTAAATCTGGAAAATTATGATTTGATTATTAGCAGTAGCAGCAGCTTTGCTAAGGCAGTGAAAAAAAGAAAAGGAGCGCAGCACATTTGCTTTTGCCACAATATCACTCGTTTTTTGTGGGATACTAATACCTATTTAAGAGAGTATGGAGATTATCGGTATTTTTATCCTTTAATTGAAACAGTTTTTCAAAAAATGCGTAGTGTGGACTTAGCGTATGCTCAGGAACCTGATCTTTACATTGCTAATTCTAGTATTGTAGCACGGCGAATTAAAAAATATTATGGTAAGCAGGCAATTGTAATTAACTATCCAATTAATTCTAATAATTTTACATATTCAAATCAAAAAGAAAACTACTATTTAGTATCAGCTCGCCTCATCAGCTACAAACGTATTGATATAATTGTAGAAGCTTTTAATTGGTTAGGATTGCCCTTATTGATAATAGGCGATGGTCCAGAGCGCGAACGTTTAGAGTCAAGAGCATTGAAAAACATTAAATTTTTGGGACACGTAAGTGACTCAGAACGCAGTTATTTAATGTCAAAAGCTGGTTCTGTAGTAGTTGCTGCTCTAGAAGACTATGGTTTAGTTCCCATTGAAGCGAACGCCAGTGGAACACCAGTAATTGCCTATGGTGCAGGTGGAGTCTTGGACACGCAAATACCAGGTCATACGGGAGTATTTTTTAACAAGCAAACGCCGGATGCTTTACAATCGGCGCTACTTACTGCCAAAGAGATTTCATGGGATTATGGCAAAATTCGTCATCATGCGCTAAGCCATTTTTCCGAAGAAGCATTTTTTGGCAAGGTTGAGCAAGTGATTTCGGCAAAAGTTAGTAGCATTACTTAAATTATAAATCAGATCTCAGATTGGAGCAGCATCGCATGGCTAGAGTGAATGAAAGTAATTTACCAGTAAACACTGAAACAGATGCAGGTTACGGACAACTGTTCTCAGTTTTAATGCGCCGACGCTTTTGGCTGCTAGGTGTTTTAGGAAGTGTGTTAACAGTTGCGACTATCTTTACTTTGGTTTCAAAGCCAACTTATCAAAGTCAGATGCAGCTGCTGATAGAACCTAACTATCAGGGTAAAAGAGATGTAGATGCGCAGCGCCCAAGCCAGCAATATGCTGAATCTAGTGTCAAGATAGATGACTATGCTACTCAAATTAACGTCATGCGTAGTACTTTACTGCTCCAAAGAGCAGCAGACATTCTGCGTCCTGAGTATCCAAATATTACTGTCAAAGAAATTAAAGCTAATCTGAAACTAAGACAAGTATTGGAAGAAAAAATCAATACAAAAATTGTTGAAGCGACTTATACAGCTAACGATCCGATTAAAGCTGAAAAAGTTTTAGAGGCTATTCATAGAGTTTATCAAATTTATAACCGCGAACAGCAACAGCAGCGTTTGCAAAAGGGTCTAAAATTTATCAATGAGCAAATTCCACAGGTAAGTAAAACAGTCGATCAAGCTGAGAATAAGCTAGAACAGTTTCGCAAAAACAATAACTTAATTGATCCAGAACAACAGGCAAACTCGATTAGCCAGTCTTTAAATGCTATAGCACAAGAGCGACAAGTAATTCGCGCTCAATACAAAGATTTGCAGGCTCGCTACAGTGCTGTACAAAAGCAGCTTGCTCGTTCTCCACAACAGGCTTTAGTTGCTTCTCGTTTAAGTCAGTCTTCCCGCTACCAAACTTTACTCAATGAGTTGCAAAGAACAGAACTGGCTCTATCGCAACGACGGATAGTGTTTACAGACGAAGATCCTACTGTAAAGAAGTTGCAAGAACAACGTCAGAGATTGGTGGATTTGTTGAAATCAGAAGGTGGACGAGTTGTAGGCGCACAGCTAGCTCAAAGCGAGGGTACAGGAGATAACCTTCTTAAGGAAGGGCAGTTCGGTGGAATTGACCTGAATTTGACTAATCAACTAGTAGATGTACAAACAAATATCAATGCTTTGAGTGCTAGAGATAAAAGTTTGGAACAGACACAAAAGGATTTGCGTAACGATCTCAATCGCTTCCCTGTCCTGCTGGCTGAGTACAATCGTTTATTACCCGTTGTGCAAATTAACCGAAACAAGCTACAGCAACTAATACAAGCACAACAGGAATTAAGTCTAGAAATTGCCAGAGGTGGATTTGATTGGCAAGCTTTAGAAGAACCACGACTAGGGCAGCAGGTAGGTCCCAATCTCAAGCTTAACTTGTTGTTAGGTTTAGTAGCGGGTTTATTGCTCGGTGGTCTTGCTGCCTTTTTACGTGAAGCCGTTGATGACTCTGTATTTAGCTCTGAGGAATTGGAGAAGCAGGTCGAGCTACCCTTGCTAGGAATGACTCCAGAGTTACCGAAAAGCAAGGTAACAAAGCCGCAAATCAGTCTACCTTTTGGCAAACCGCAATTACTCGCACCTTGGACGGTGCAAGTCAGTAATTGGCCACCAACTTGGGAATCTCTGGATTTAATTTATAGAAATATTCAATTGATGAATGAATTAGCTTCATTCAAATCTTTGACGATCACCTCAGCGGTGGCTGGTGAGGGTAAGTCAACGCTGGCTCTGGGTTTAGCTTTGAGTGCTGCCCGTTTACATCAGCGGGTTCTATTGATTGATGCCGATTTGCGCCGCCCCAATTTGCATCAAATGCTCAACTTGCCAAATGAGCAAGGGCTTTCTACTTTTCTTAGCAGTGATGCTATGCCAGGTCATAGTATTGTCCAATCATCTGGGGCTTTCATCGATATTTTGACCGCTGGACCTGTGGCTTCTGACCCAGCTCATATGTTAAGTTGCCAACGGATGCGGGAATTAATGGCAGAGTTTGAGAAAGATTACGACCTGATCCTGCTCGATGCTCCGCCAGTTTTGGGTATGGTAGATGCGATGATTTGTGCTTCATTCTGTACAGGTGTGGTGCTGGTTTCTCGCATTGGTCAAGTAACGAAAACAGAACTGGCACAGGCTACAGCTATGCTAAGGAAGTTAAACGTGATTGGAGTCGTAGCCAATGGAGGAGGCGGCGTTAGTCGTAGCTATGCCCACGCAGACACGAAGCGCGAAGAAGGGGTTGTACTTAATAAGGTGTGGGGGAACTAGACAGTTACCAGTGACCAGTTATCAGTTACCACAAAGCGAGATAGTGCAGGTGCAGGGAATTTTCAATTTGCGAAGGGAAGCGCTGGGGAGAAAATTTTTAGGTGGGCAATGCCCACCCTACTAGCCCCTGGTTCCTCTAGCCCCTAGCCTCTAAACATATATGAAAATTCTGTTTTTAGACCAGAGTGGCAAACCAGGAGGTGCAGAACTGTGTCTATTAGATATTGCCAAACCTTACCGCGATCGCTCTCTTGTTTGCCTATTTGCCGATGGTGACTTTAAAGATTTACTCCAACAACACCAGATACCTGTACAGGTTCTAGCTTCTAGGCTAGGGCAAATCCGTAAAGAAAGCGGCTTTGTCCAGGGTTTAAGCAGCTTGGGTAGTATTATACCACTTATTGCCCAAGTTGCGGGGCTAGCCCCCAGCTACGATCTGATCTATGCCAATACGCAAAAAGCTCTGGTTGTAGGAGCGATCGCATCTCTGTTGTGCCGCCGTCCTTTGGTATATCACTTACATGATATTCTCTCAACTGAACACTTCAGCTCGACCAACTTGCGGCTAGCAGTGACGCTGGCTAATCTTGCCTCATTGGTAATTGCCAATTCCAAGGCAAGTCAAGCTGCCTTTCTAGCAGCAGGGGGAAATCCCTTGCTAGTAAATGTAGTTTACAACGGATTTGAACCAGAGCTATATCAACATCAGTTTGAGCCACACCAAATCAAACAGCAACTAGGACTCGATGGCAAGTTTGTAGTCGGACACTTTAGCCGACTTTCTCCCTGGAAAGGACAGCACATTTTACTCGAAGCACTTACCCACACTCCCCCCGATGTGTCAGCAATTTTAGTAGGTGATGCCCTGTTCGGAGAACAGGATTACGTGCAGTATTTACACCAGCAAGTTACTGCCCTGGGATTAGATAAGCGAGTCCAGTTTTTAGGATTTCGTTCAGACGTTGTGCGATTGATGGCAGCCTGCGACTTGGTGGCACATACTTCAACAGCAGCGGAACCTTTCGGGCGCGTAATTGTCGAAGCAATGTTATGCGGTCGTCCCATTGTTGCCGCCAGCGCTGGGGGTGGGATCGAATTAGTAGAGACACAGAAAACAGGCTGGTTAGTACCGCCTGGGGATGCCTTGCAACTAGCAGCAGTGATTAATACTTGTCACCAACAGCCCCAGTTATGCCAGTCTATTGGCACTCAAGGAAGAATTATAGCAAGTCAACGCTTCGATTTGTCAACTATTAATCAGCAGATTGCTCAATTGCTCGGTCAGCTAGAGGGGCTAGGGGCTAGGGGCTAGAGGAACCAGAGGAACCAGAGGCTAGTAAATATAATATATTTATCTCCCCTGATTCCCCCTCTCCTGTCTCCTGTCTCCTGACTTCTGACTTCTCACCTCCTCACCTCCTCACCCGTTAAGTGATCGAGGGCTTCTAGTAATTCTTGTTTGTTGTAGGGTTTAGAAAAATAGGCTGTTGCTCCTAAATTCAGGGCTAGCTGGCGCTCTTTGTCTCCACTGCGGGAAGTTAGCATCACAATAGGCAACTGTTTGAAAGCTGGGTTCGATTTGACTCTGGCTAGGAAACCATAACCATCCAAGCGAGGCATATCAACATCACAAATTACAGCAGTCAGCGGTATTCCACTCATGAGTTTTTCTAGAGCATCTTGACCGTCTTTAGCTTGTTCGACTCGATATCCAGCTTTTTCTAAGGTCAATGACAAGAAGCGGCGGACATTAATTGAGTCATCTACCAATAGGATGGTTTTTTGGCTGGACTGAGCAGATTGGTGTCGATCTTCTGGCTCTAAAGTAGGTGGTTGCTGACTACTAGCAATCCAATGGAGTAATTCTGGGGGATTTACCAAAGGAACAACTCGACCATCTCCGAGAATTGTACAGCCTGTGAAGCCTGGAGGCATGGGGATTGTTCCTTCTACGGCACGAATGGCGACTTCTTGTTCACCCCAGCAGCGATCTACTTGCAAGCCTACCCATTCCCTACCGTGAGAGATCAGCAAAACGGTAGGTACACCCATCAGCGGTGTAGCTTCAGTTTCGGCTGACAGTTGGGGACAGCGAAACTTGAGCCAATCACTCAAATAAATTATCGGTACTAGATATTCTTGCCACCGCAGGACTGCTTTACCGTCAATCGTTGATATTTGTTCTCGATTGAGCAATAGCATTTCTTCGATCGCCGTGCTAGGAAAAGCTAGTAGCATTCCCTTACTCTCAACTAGTAGCACTCGCGCTATGGATAAAGTGAGAGGAACGCTGATCGTAAAAGTTGTCCCCATTCCAGGCTGAGTTTCAACTTTGATGTCACCGCGAATTTGTCTGAGATTGGTTCTCACCACATCCATACCGACACCGCGACCGGATAAAGCGGTAACTTGCTCGGCGGTGCTAAAACCAGGCTCAAAAATCAGACTTAAAATTTCTTCATCACTAGCAGCTGCGATCGCCTCTGCATCTAGCCCCAGTTGATGCGCGCGCGATCGCACTTTATCCAGTGAAATTCCCCGCCCATCATCCCTAAAAGTAATCAAAGTTTGATTACCTCGATAGACGGCTTTAATTTCGATCAATCCCTGTTCTGGTTTACCACAAGCACGGCGAGTTTGGGGATCTTCAATGCCATGATCGAAGGCATTGCGTAACAAATGCATCAAGGGGTCGCCCAGTGCGTCTAATATACCGCGATCGACTAAAGTATCCCCACCTTGAACTTTTAATTCTACATTTTTACCATACTGTAAAGCTAGTTCACGCAATGCTCTGGGAAATCGCCCGACTCCTTCTGAAAAAGGGCGCATCCGCAGCTGGCTGATACAACTTTGCATCTGCTTGGCTGTGCGGTTGAGATCGCCGACAATTTGATCGGTTTCTTGCAGGCAAAGATCGATGTCTTCTGTAACTTCTTGCAACTGAACAATATTTGCCATTATTTCCGATGACGAGTCGGATTCATTCTGATTGCTGTCAGATTTGTTAGCATTTGGCTGGGGCGAGATTGGCGCTTGCTGGTGATGGGGTTGGCTGTCAGGTGAAAATGCTACATCTGACAGAAGTTTCGCCGATTGCGATCCCGTTGATGGTTTGGCAGGCTTTTGATAGGCAGTAGTGCGGCGGCGGGTGTAGGTTTGTTGGAGCGATCGCACCTTACGCTCTAGAATTTTGACTGAATTACGTATTCGTTCTAGTTGTAAATCCAGTCCACTGCGCTCAATGGTTAATTCTCCGAATAAATCATTTAGTTCTTCCAATTGCTTGAGGGGAACGCGCACTGTATTTTCCTGTTCTTTCACATCAGGAATAGGTGCATCTGGTTTGAATCCTGACACCGATGGTGTCAGCTGTGCTGTAGAAGAATTAATAACTGGCTGGTTGGCATTTGTGGCTACAACAGAGATTTCATCGGACTTGGAGTGATCTAATTCGAGATCATTGGGAATTGTATCACTTTGCCCAATTAACACAGCCGCTTGCGATCGCCGCCACGCCTGCCTAGCTGCTTGTGCAATTTCTTCTGTTTGTTCTGGCGTTGCTTCTAAGTGTTTCTTTACCGATAGACACAAACTGTTAAAAGCACTCAGTTGAAGCATTTCCCCCAAATCGCTCAAATCTTGGGCTATCTCTGACACTTGTGCTGATAAGCCAGACTTATCTGGATTTGCCAAAGCCGCTTCTAGCTGTTGTAAATATGCTTCCACCTCAGTTTCAAACAGCATTTTCTCCATGTCTAGCCCTTGGGGTAACAGTTGTGTTACTGTTTCCTCCTGCTGATGGTCGCCTAGACGCTGATACAACTGCTCAAACACTGGCTTGATATGACTTGCTTGCCATTGCTCTTCGACAACTGGGGTTTGACGATTCACAGCTACCACTTGGCGCAAACAGTCAACTGCCGATAGTAGTAAACTTTCTGCCCCAGCATCTACTGCCTGCGGGTTGGTTTTAATTACTTTGAAAAAGTTTTCCAGACGATGAGCCAAATCACTCAAAGTCTGAAATCCCATCACCGCCGCCCCACCTTTGATTGAATGGGCTGCTCTCAATATTGCATCCATTTTTTGCCGCTCAATTCCAGCAGCGCTAATTCCTAGTAAATTTTCTTCAATTGTATTTAAATGATCCTGAGCTTCTTCTAAAAACTGGATCTGGATTTCAAGTTCTTTATCCTGGGGCATAGTTCGTCAGGGGTTGAAGATTTTTTGTGATGACCGCAGGGGGAGAGCGGGAGAGGGGGAGCAAAGGAAGGATAAAGGTTAAAGGATGAAGGATAAAGGTTAAATTGCCTACTTCAGACTTTAGACTTCACACTTCATACTTTTCTCGCCTAAGCGCCTAAGCGCCCCCCACCCCTTTTACCTTTAATCGTTTTCTCCTACTTTAAAAGTACCTACTGACACTTGCAGTTGTTGTGCTGTCTCTACAGTGCGTTGTAGAGAATTAGAGATTTGGCGAGAATATTCCGAAGTGCCTTCCGAAACATCAGCAATTTCTTTCATCAAAAGGGTTACAGCTTGGGCAGTTTGAGCTTGAGATACTGTTGCACTGGAAATTGATTTTACCAGTTGATAAATTTGATGAGACTCTTGTAAAATTTGCTCTAAACTCTGCTTAGAATCTTCCACAAAATTAGCGCCTTCAATTACCTGGATATTTCCCAGTTCCATTGCTTGCACTACTTTACCCGTTTCTTGCTGAATATTTTCGACAATTTGTTCAATTTCTTTAGTCGCGTCGGCTGACTTAGAAGCAAGTTGACCAATTTCTTCTGCTACGACTGTAAAGCCTCGACCTGCTTCCCCAGCCCTCGAAGCTTCGATGCTGGCGTTGATGGCTAATACGTTTGTTTGTAGGGCAATTTGGTTAATTAATGAAACAACTTTAGTTATTTGTTGAGTAGATGTGCCTAATAGCTTCACTTGACTGGCAGCTTCTGTGACTGTATCCCGTAAATTCAAGATATTTTCAACAGTGTGATCCATTGCCAACCCACCAGCTTCAGCCGTAGTAAAGGCAGTGCGGGCTACTTCTGCCGCTCTGTTTGCACTAGCTGCTACTGCTTGAATCGAAAGCGTCATTTGCTCTACTGAATCTAGAGTGTGGTTAATTTCTTGAGCTTGTTTAAGCGCTTCGTCAGCTAATTCACGAATTGCTCCAGCATTTTCCCCGACAGAAATGTTGACTTGTCCAGCAGCTTTTTTTACAGAAGTAACAAGTTGTCTGAGATTTTCAATGATAGTATTAAAAAAGTCAGCAATTGTGCCGATTTCTCCTGCTGTCACTGTTGCCCTGACAGTTAAATCACCACTTGCTGCACCTTCAATTTGAGACAGTAGTTCTACTAGTCGGTACTGTAAAAGTTCTTTTTGTTGCCGTTGTTCTTGAGACATTACTTCGGCTTGTTGACGAGCGAGTTCTACTTGTTCAAGCAGACTAGCTTGGTCTAGGGCAAAGCCAATTTGAGTTGCTAATTGAGTAAATAAATCGATTTCTGTTTGCAACCAAACTCGCCCTTTTGAGCATTGATGGGCAATGAGTAAGCCTAGCAATTCGTTATCTTTGATAATTGGGGCAACTATTTTTGCTTTGACTTCAAATTGTTCTAGTTGTTTGACGTGACAAGCCGATAGTCCAGCTTGGTAAATATTATCGATCGCTCTTACTCTTCCCTCACGATATTGTTGACCATAGCCTTCTCGAAAGCAAGAGTCATCTATCTGGCGCTCTAAAGTTTGTGTCCAGCCAGATGCCACAGATTCAGCTAATATCTTTCCCTTCCAGTTAGCATCAAAGCCATAAACTACCACTCTCTCTGTTTTCAAAACTCTTCGGATCTCTTTAACTGCGGTATTGAGAATATCTTTGAAGTTGAGAGACTGACGAATGCGTAAGGTAATATCGGCAAATAAATTCGCTCGTTCTGCAACATCCTGTTGTTGTTCGAGTTGAGCTTGTAATCTCTCTGCCATTGAGTTGATATTCGTTCCCAAAATCGCTAATTCATCGTCCCCTGACACAGCAATGCGGGTGTCTAGTTGTCCTTGCCCCAGTTTTCGTACTGCCTTGGAAGCATTGACAATCGGACGCAAACTGCGGTTAACTAAAATAGCTGCGATCGCGGAGGCAATTAATACTGTTGCTCCCGTCACAGCCCCAACAGTCCATAGCGCCCATCTTAGTCCGGCAAATACCTCATCTTTCGGTTGAGCAACTATCACCCCCCAGTTCGGTTGAGTTGCGCCCTCAAGTTGTCTCAGGGAAGCGTAGGATAACAGGTACTCATGTTTCTCCTGTCGATCAAAATCCACTACACTCCCCAGGGAAGATGCTGCTTGCAATCGAGCTGCCGCCTGGGGAAAAATGGTTTTAACATCTTTACCTAAATATTCGGGGTGAGGTGGTGGGGCAATAAAAATTTTCCCCTGATTGTTGAATGCAAAGTATTCTTCAGTACCCAAGCCTTTGATGTTCTTGCCAATTTCTTGAGCTTGGTTATACAATATTTGATTAAGATGTTTAACTGGAGTACGCGATCGCACTACTCCTATTGTTTCTCCTGTTTCTGGATTTTTTACCGGAGCAGCAGCAAATATAGAATAATCCCCACTAGCAAGTGATTTTCTGGGTGAGGTAATTACGGGGCGATCGGACTTGAGCGCTGCTTGAAAATAGTCTATTTTACTATAGTTGGTAATTACTTGCCCTGAAGATTGTGCAACGACATTGCCGTTCAGGTCGAGCAAAACAATACTGTCATAGCCTTGACCATTTTTAATGTATTGATCTAGTATTGCTTGCTTTTGGCTATCTGGTGTCACCCTTCCCACTTGCGAGTTATTGAAAATACTTAATTGGGCTAGAGTTTGAATATCCTGATAACGCCCTAGGACAAAACGCTCTAGCTGGTTGGATAAGGAAACAGCCCGCGTTTGTTGTTGTTGAGTTATATTTTGGGTAATATTTTTATTGGTTAGGTAATAGGCGATCCCTCCTAATACTAAAATTGGAATTGTCGTCAGAGCGATCGCGCTAGCGAGTGCCTTAATTCTTAAGCTTCGTCCTATCCCCCACAAGGGGCGACGTGTTAACACAGGATTGCTCTTAACCGCTTTTGATGACCCAGCTGATGTTAATTTAGACTTTGTAGTACCTAAACTCTTATCCTTAGTATTTTTATTTTTATAATTCACACCAGTTTTGCTATCTGCTCCTGCATCCAGGCGGGGTTTCCCTGTCTTTGATTCGCGCTTAGATCGTGTATTCATATTAGCGTCTCCAAGTAAGACCAAAATAGCTAAATATTAATAAACTTAAATATTCATTTCAACATCAAACCTAATGTCTGTACAAAGTAGGTGAAAGCACAATTGCTTCCGCATTCAGAACTAACAATACCTCTTGTTCCTGAAAAATACAGCCTGATAAGTAGGGAATTAATGCTGATGTTACCAGTTCTGGTGGCGCTTGAATCAAATCAGGCGTAAAGTGAGTCACACCTTTAACTTCTTGTACCAATAACCCTAAGCTAATTTGTTTAGCTTGAACAATTATTACGTTATACTGTTGGGCATTAGTACCTAGAGGCTGCAAACCGAGCAGCCCAGCTAGGTCTATCACCCACAAAACTCGATTGCGTCTGTTCAATAAGCCCAGTACACTCTCAGTCATATTAGGCATTGCTGTAATTCGCCTGGAGGGTATGATCAGCACCTCTCGCACCTGTTCCATCGCTAAAATTGCAGGTGTCTGTTGCTCCAGATGAAATTTTAGAAAGCTGTCACCAGAACTTTTTTCTACAATATTCATTCACAATAGGATAGGGCAGACTTCGCAATTGAGAATTCACAATTCAAGAGTGTAATCACAAATTATAAATTATAAATTTAAAATACCATATTATTTATACAGTAGGGTGGGCATTGCCCACCATTATCACATTTGGTGGGCAATGCCTACCCTACTTGCTTGCTGAAGAAATCGAAGTAGAATTGAATTTATGAATAATAGTGATGTATATTTATCAAGTTAAATGTCTAAAGACAATCTTGAGTAAATCGGGTTGAGTAAAAGGTTTAGTTAAATACCCAGATGCTCCGACAATTCTAGCTTTAACTCGGTTGATGATTCCCGTGTTAGCTGTCACCATAATAATCGGTGTACTCTTAAACAGAGAATGATTTCTAAGTAAGCGACACAGTTCGTATCCATCTATGCCTGCCATATTAACATCAAGTAAAATTAGGTCAGGCTTAATTTTAATAATTTGCATTAAAGCTTTCACCGGATTGCTGATTGTAGAAACTGAAAACATATCGTCTTCTAAACAACGGTTAAGCTCTTGCAAAATTGCTGGACTATCATCTACACAAACAATCTTGTATGTGCTTTGTGTTACTGGTTCGGGAATATTAACAGGTGGGTTAGATGTTGTTTGGGTAGGGTAACTAATCGGTACACTCGTTTGAGTCTTTGGATTTTCTTGTACTTTTTCTGGCGATTGGGGTTGAGAAGTTTTCTCTAAATTTCTGGGAGGAAATTGGATTGATTGATTAGAATTAAATTTTCTAGGTGGCGGAATTTCTACCCGCTGGTTATCATCATTGCTAACTAAAAATTCCGAGATATCAGCTTTAATAGTAGGAGTATTATTATCCCCCGATAGCTCAAATGTTTTTGGTAACTGGTCGAAGGGTGGATACGGATCTTGCAATAAAATAGTACCAGCTACTATGTATTGGTGCAAGCTTTGAGCGAGTTGGAGTTCATCTTGATTTAAGAGAACTGCTAAATGGCGAAAACTGAAACCTTTAAGAATAGCGCTCAGCTTTTGTTGAATTTCTGGGGGAACTTGTTGCTCTGTACGGTGACGATTTGAAAAATAGAGACGTTGGTAAGGCGACCAAACTTGCGGTGCTAAAGATCTCCACGCTTGTAGTCGCTTTTGAGAGCGAGCAACTATCGGTTGAAAATCAAGCTGACAAAAGGCTTGACCTTCATTCATGTTTTTTTCTAGTTCGTATGTGCCTGATTTGACTGGCAAAAATGATTCAATTACTTCGTGAACCAATTGAGTAATTAATTCGGCTGCTTGAGAAGAATTCAAATACTGATGATTGACTAACCAACCAATAGCCTGATACTCAGGATTGGGTATGGAATGATTTTCCGAGTCTGATTCAAATATTAAACTAAGCTGCGCCCTAATTTCACTAGTAATTGCAGGAATCTGATGGCTGAGGCGGTGTAAATGACAATCGAGCCGATCAAATGGAGCAATTGAATGTGCAGCGTAGGTAATTTTTCCTTTTTCCAGATAGATCGACCAAGTAACAGACCCACTAGTTACTTGCAAATGAGCGCTATCATAGCAATCGGATAAGTGAGCTAGTAAACTCAGGGGACTTAATTTTTGGAAGGTTCCACAGCTAGCCATTTAGCACTTAAACCTTTGAAGAAAACTTAGAATAATTTGAAGAAGCTTTGAAGTTAATTTTTATATTTATTAATTGCTTGCGCAAAAGCTATATTAAATGAAAAACTCTACTTCATGGCTCGTACTCCTGCTCAAAACTTAAGTGCCAAACGTTACGTTAAGTAATTTTTCTTGAATATAGCGCAATTTATCAGAATTAACCATCTCGTTTACAGTTTTTTTAGTCGATCGCCCGATTGGGGATGGGATGGGGAATGATTCAAGGATAGCTCTCTTTTTAGGCTGTAGTACTTTATCTGAGGGCATTCTAGCCTTATAATTAAAAATGTGCATTTTTTTCTGGAATAGCTCTGATTATTGTTGTTTAGTTTGTCAGATGTATAAAAATTTGATTTTTGGATGTAATATTATCTAAGACTATCTAGCCCAGTTAGCCGTTTTAATTTTAGCGATATATTTATTGTTAATAATGTTGAACTTAAGCTCTTTTTTTTGTATTCAGATAAATTCAGTTTAGGTTTGCTGCTATTGGCGGTAAATCAAACCATCGATAGCATGACCAGGGTTCGCTGAATTATCATAGATAAAATACTATTTATGCAAGCAGCTGGTCTACCCAGTTAATTGGTGATTAAAAGCTACATCAATTAAACTCGCCTATCTCCCATCTAAAGTTAGATATGTCTGACCAATTTCAACTTGACGAAGCGGTAGAGTTTGCCGAAAATCCAGAAGCTCGATGTCCTTGTGTTCTTTTACTAGATACTTCTGGCTCTATGCAAGGTACACCTATTGATGCTTTAAATGAAGGGCTGCGCGGGTTTAAAGAGGACTTGATGAAAAACTCCCTGGCTTCTCGACGGGTGGAGGTAGCACTGGTTACTTTTGACAGTGATGTAAAAGTAGTGCATGAATTTGTAACTGCTGACACTTTTGAGCCTCCAACATTAACCGCCCAGGGATTAACTTGTTTAGGTTCAGGAATTCATCTTGCCTTGGATATAATTCAAAAACGCAAAGCATTATACCGCGCCAATGGAGTGGCGTATTATCGTCCCTGGATATTTATGGTTACTGACGGAGAGCCGCAAGGAGAGCCAGAGCCAATCATTGAGCAGGTAAAGCAACGCATTAAAGAAGATGAAGCGAACAAGCGAGTGGCTTTTTTCTGTGTGGGGGTGGAAAATGCTAACCTAAACCGTTTAAGTCAAATTTCTGTGCGTACTCCGCTAAAGCTCAAAGGACTAGACTTTACCGAAATGTTCCTCTGGCTTTCAGCTAGTATGGCAGCAGTTTCCCACTCTATGGTAGATGAGCAGGTAGCACTGCCACCAGTAGGATGGGGAGTTGTGCAGTGACTTGCACGACAAACAAATATTATCTGTTATGGCAGCAGGGGGGAGCAAAAAAACAAGCTGGTTAATTGACGTAATAATACATATCATCGTAAACCGAAGTTGTATTAAAAAGCGATACACTTTTTGAAAAATTTCTATTTTGCCTACAAAGGGCGAGGTATGCAGAAGGGATGGGCATGAATGCGTAACAATACCGAAGATGAACTGTATCAAAAAGGACGGTTGAATACTTATCAACAGTTACGGCAGTGGCGAGTAGGAGCAGCGTCAGTTCGTGGCACAAGTCATGAAAAAGTTGGACAACTTTGTCAAGATGCTCACCACTGGCAAAAGTTGCCCGACTCAGTTTTAGTAACTGCGGTAGGAGATGGTGCAGGTTCTGCATCTTTGGGCAAAGTCGGAGCAATTGTTGCTACACAAACAGCAGTAGAAACTATTTGTGCCGAAGAGTCTAGGCTGTACTACACGAATGATGAACAAGGATGGCAAGAAATTCTGACTGGGGCTTTGTCAGCGGCGAAAACAGCTGTAGAAGCTGAAGCCCTCGTGTGTGGTGTGACGGCGCGGGAATTAGCTACAACTTTGATTATAGTAGTAGCTACGCCCCAGTTAATTGCAGGTGTGCAGGTGGGTGATGGTTTAGCAGTGGCAAGCGATCGCAGTGGCAATTTTTATTCCCTCACTTCGCCACAGCGAGGAGAATACATTAACGAAACTACTTTTCTTGTCTCTCCTAACGCCTTGGACACAGTAGAGGTTTCTTTGTGGCGTGGGGCAACGTCTCATATTGCAGTATTCTCGGATGGCTTGCAAATGCTGGCTGTGAACATGAACGATGGCACACCGTATGTGCCATTCTTTTCTCCGTTATTCGAGTTTATGGCAAACATTGAGGATGAGAATGAAGCCAAAGAGCAACTGGCAGCATTTCTGCGCTCTCCACGCATTACAGACCGAACTGACGATGATTTAACACTTTTATTGGCGACACTTGTGAGTTGATTTTGCCATGCGGTTGCAACGTAAATCCAACCAACAAATTATTACCTTGGATCTCAACTCGACGCTCGGACATGGAGGAGAAGCCCGTGTCTTTGCCGTGCCGCCCGATGAGAAACTGGTAGCAAAGGTTTATCACAAACCCAAAGAAACTTATGCTCGCAAATTATCTGCGATGCTTGCCAATCCACCGGAAAACCCGATGGCAGCACAAGGGCATATTTCAATCGCTTGGCCGATTGACTTGCTCCTGACAACGGACTCTAGCGCTCGTAGTGTCGGCTTTGTGATGCCGCGAGTCCAAGGAATGCGATCGCTACTAGACTTTTACAATCCCAAGACTCGCCGCCAAAAGTGTCCGTTTTTCAACTATCTATATCTCATCCGCACCGCCCGAAACATTGCTGCTGCTATGGGAGCATTACACGCCAGGGGATACTGTGTGGGAGATGTCAACGAATCGAATATTCTTGTCAGTGACACCGCCCTAGTTACACTCGTAGATACAGACTCATTTCAGGTGCGCGATCTCCATACAGGTCAGATTTACCGCTGTGGGGTAGGAAAGCCAGAATTCACCCCGCCGGAACTCCAGGGCAAAAATTTTGGGCAGATAGATCGAGCGCCGGAACATGATTTATTTGGGTTAGCCGTCCTGATCTTTCAACTTTTGATGGAAGGCACGCACCCATTTTCCGGTATTTATCAAGGTACAGGCGACCCTCCGCCCTATGCTGCCCGAATTGCCTCTGGGCATTTTACCTACAGTCTAGCCCGTCGCGTACCCTACGTGCCAACACCAATTGCACCCAAGTGGGACATTTTGCATCCCACGTTGCGGCAACTGTTTGTGCATTGTTTTGAAGACGGTCACAACACCCCACAATCCCGCCCTAGCGCCCAGACTTGGCAAGCTGCGCTTAAGGAAGCAGAAAATGCCTTAGTTACTTGTAGTGTGAATAACCAGCATCGCTACAGCAACCATCTCAAGGATTGTCCTTGGTGCGAACGTACCGTGAAACTAGGAGGGCGAGATCCATTTCCATCGTGGCAGGCAGTGCAAAAGCGTCAACACCTCCAACCCCTGCCGCCAAAGCGAACACCTGTATACAAGCAGTATAAAAGTCCTAGCCCTGCTTATTATTATCCCAGCACTGCCACTAAGCAAACGCCTTTGTTATTAACGCTTCCCAGAAAGCACAGAAAGCTGACGAAAAAAAAGTTTAACTTATTGATGTTTGGTATATTTGGTTTTGGCTTTTTGGGCTTGTTAGAGTTATTTCTGATTTTTAACGATGTGGAGCTGCCTTTTGATAATAATTCTAAAGTTAGCTCAACAAATAATCCTCTCGATCAAGCTAGCTTGGCAACTAAAAGTGGCGAGGGTTTTGTCGCTTACTACAATCAAGGCAATGCTTACTACAAAGTGGGAGACTACGAGGGAGCAATTGATAACTATAATCGTGCCATCCAGCTCAGACCCAAAGATGCCCAAGCTTACTTGAATCGAGGTAACGCCCGCTATGAAGTGGCACAACATAGCGGAGATCCTGATAGCTTGTATAAGGCAGCAATTGATGACTTTAACAAGTCACTGCGTCTTAAACCGAATCAAGGGGAAGCTTTCTTAAGTCGTGGGATTGTGCGCTACGAAGTTGCACAATACAGCAAAAGCCCTGAGCAAGACCTCAGCCTAGCAATTAATGACTTTAATCAAGCTTTGAGCCTAAATCCCAAAGTGCCTAAAGCTTATGTAAAACGGGGAATTGTCCACTATAAGCTTGCACAATACAAAGGAGATTTGAATCAAGGCTACAAGGCAGCAATTGCGGATTTCAACCGAGCATTAACTCTCAATCCCCAGGAAGCAGAAGCTTATCTTAAGCGGGGAATTGTTCGTTATGAACTGGCACAATACAGCGGAAACCATGACCGCGCAGCCGTCGAAGATTTACAGACAGCAGCCAAACTCTTTCTCAAGCAGGGCAATATAGAAGATTATCAACTAGCTTTAGGTAATATTTGTGTTGCCCTTGACAAAAATTGTGATTCATTCCTCAGAAATCCAGAAAAATTCATTTTGTCAGTACCCCAACCCCGTCCAGAAGAAGTTAAACAAGCCAATTAAAGGGGCTAGGGGATGCTTGGATTAATGTCGCGCGCTCGTCGCATTCGCGCAGCGGGGTTCGCAGGCTAGACGCAAAAGCTAAGAAGTTTTTTAGTCTGTTGGTGTCCGAGCATCATAAGTGCGAATATTTGAGATTAATGATTTACACAATTTTAACTGTTGCCAGTTCAAAACCAAATAGTGTGAAAGGTACAGTGTTTGCTGCAAGATATCCCCTAGCTGGAATTTTGTTATAACCTTGAGTTTGGTAAAAATTAATTGTGGCATTTTCACCAGAACGACCACTGGCATTTAATGCTTTCAATTCTTTAGTATTGGTATTATAAATGAGCCAAAAGTTGTCCCCTCCAATACTATCCATGTGGGGATAAACCACTGTTAAAGTAGTTGCCGCAGTAATAAGGAGGAGAAAGGCAAAAAAATGGCGCTCGTCAAACTAGATAACTCGTGCCGCACAATCCTTCCGCCTTTTGCACGTCTGCCATTTTTTTATGTCCTTGTACTTAGCAGCTTCAACGGCATTTGCTCCCAGCTGGAGAATCTCTAAAGCGGCTTGGGAAGCAAGATCTAAAGAGGGTAGCCCTCATTTTTTAAGTCGTTTTTCCCAGGGAAGAAAAGGCTATAAAAACGCAAAAAGAGGGCTTAAAACCCTCTTTCTTACGTTTTTGTAGGTATTTATCTTTATACCCCCAGGGGAATTCGAATCCCCGTCGCCTCCGTGAAAGGGAGGTGTCCTAGGCCTCTAGACGATGGGGGCATCTGAAGCTCAACCTTTACTAGGGTAACTAATATAACTGGGTCTGTCAATACCTAAAGCAAAATAATTTTTTTGCCAGTTGTTTGCTGCTAGCAGCAAGCAAGCCTATGCTAAATCAGATGAGTTACGCAAACGCATTAGCTGGCGGCGCATTTGTGGAGAAGCGTCAAGCTCAGAAATCTCCTGAGTTTTGACGCTTGTGTGCAAGGGTTCCAGGTAATCATCAGATCCGGCTAGAAATGCATCAATCAGCAAGTCTAATAGCTTGTCGCGATCGCTTAAGGCGCATTTCTCCTCAATTAACCGAAATTTCAGGTTAATTTCGCACTCATAAACACTAATTTCTACCTTTTGATTTGGTTGTGATGCTGCGTCAGATTTCATTGCTGCAAAAGTTTCCTAGGTTGGCGCTAAATTGAGAATGAGAATTTGTCTTCTAAAAAACGAAAGAGCTTTTTGAGCCAAAAGAATCAGCTTGGTTGAAGCTCCAGCTTTTGAATTGTGAAAGTGTTATTTGAAGAGTCATCTTCAAACAGCTTTACACAACGGCAAGCTGGCAACTGTGTGCTCTAACTTTCCTTCTGTATTTTTTTTACCAACTTTTTGTCAGCAAAGAAGCGCGTTAACATTCCTTCAGCTAACGTTTATCAGTTTGGTAAAAAGAGTTGTATTTGCATCTACTGGTATCGTCGGAGTCTCCTATATTCAGTAAATATCCTTTGCTTACCCAGGTTAGAATATCGAAATTCCAGTAGTAGATTAGACAGACAACTACTATTATTCAGTTTTTAAGATTGGATATAGTAAAGTTTGTGTAAGGAATTTGTAAGAGTTTCAAAAGATTTTTTTTCGACAACTTATATTACAGTTAGACACAGGTTTCCTTTGTTACGGTAAGGTTGTTAGCTTACCAGAGCTTACCAGACCCAAATAGGGAAAAGAAGTATCTGATTAGGGCATTGCTCAACCTTAAACTCACTACTCTAATAAGGAAACAGTATTTACCCGCAATTCAAAGATATGAACTGGCTACAGTCGAGCTAGCCCTTGAAGTGAGGAATGTTAAAAAAGACTCACCTGTTGAAGTATGTAGTCGGTTGTCGAAATGGACAACTCACCACTTGCCACAGCTATCCCAACTGGGTTTGAGAGGAGCATTAATAAAGTTGCGATCGCACACTTGCCGATCAATTACACTAGGAGTTTAGGATTAAGAATAGATCTGTTGCAAAAATCTATATTACCCAGAAGGTCTGCCACCCTTGCCCACCAAATTATGGAAGGTGGGCTTTTACTGCCCCGAAGGGGGCTTGTCAAGCTAAGACGTTTGGAGACTGCTACTGATGACTACTTGTGTTCGTGGTGTAATTTTTGTTGTAGATGACAACATTGATACTGATCAAATTATTCCAGCAGAGTATCTGACGCTCGTTCCCTCCAAACCCGACGAGTATGAAAAGCTAGGCAGTTATGCAATGGCTGGTTTACCTGAGCGCTACGGCTTGTTTGTACCAGCAGGAGAAATGAAAACACCCTACTCGATTATTGTGGCTGGGGAAAACTTTGGTTGTGGTTCTTCACGGGAACACGCACCAATCGCATTGGGTGCTTGCGGTGTAAAAGCTGTAGTTGCCCAATCTTACGCCCGAATATTTTTCCGTAATTGCGCCTCGACAGGAGAATTATACCCTTGGGAGTCAGTCGAGCGGCTATGCGATCGCTTTAAAACAGGGCAAGAAGTTTCGATTGATTTTGACAACAATCAAATTATCAATCACACACTTGATCAGGTGTATAGCCTCAAGCCTCTAGGGGAAATTAAACCCGTAATCGATGCAGGCGGCATTTTTGCTTACGCTCGCCAAACTGGAATGATTGCTCGTTAGATGAGGGGCTAGGGGCTAGAGGCGAGAGGAACCAGAGGAACCAGAGGCTAGAGGAACCAGAGGATTTTGGATTATAATTTCTCCCCCAGCTTCCCCAGCTCCCCCAGCTCTGTTTTCTCCTACTCCCTCCACATAAGGGTTTAAAATGAACCCAGTGTGATTAATAAAAGTTAAATCATCCACTCATGGAAGAGCAGCTACTCAAGTCTACAACCCGCCATATCCGCATTTTTTCCGCCGAAGTGAATGAGGATGGTGAACTTGTTCCAAGCGGGCAAGTTCTTACTTTGGATGTCGATCCTGATAATGAATTTAACTGGAACGAAGACGCTCTACAAAAGGTTTATCAGAGGTTTGATGAACTGGTAGAGTCTCACAGTGGATCTGACTTAACAGACTACAATTTGCGCCGCATTGGTTCAGATTTGGAACATTTCTTGCGATCGCTCTTACAAAGTGGTCAGATCAGCTATAACTTAAATGGTCGCGCACTCAACTACAGCATGGGATTATCTCAAGTAGCTGTTGATGAGTAGCAATTAGCTTTTAGCTTTTAGCTATTAGCTAAAAGCTATCAGCAACACTCATTGATCCGCTCTTGTATTAAAGATCCCAAAAAGCTAGAAACAAAGAAGATCTACGCGCCAGCTAACAGCGCGCCAGCTAACCGTGCGCAGCTAATAGCTTTCTAATACTACCAAATTCGATTTCCGTCTTCGTCAACTCTTGCTTGCCGAATTACGTCAGAAATTTCTTCAGCATCTTTGACATGGTGGAGAGCTTTTTCTTCGCCGTCGGGTTCTTCCACCACGAAATAAGTTGGTACTTTAATGTGATCGCCTGTGATGTCAGGTGAGTCTACCGCTACTTGTTTTGCCTTTTCTTCTATAGATTGTGGTTCGTCAGCAATCACATCACCTGGGTTAACTGATTGATGAGTATCCAGTTTTTCGTAGTTGTTGTCCTTATTCATAATTTTTGTAATGCCAACGGCAGTATAGGAATCTTATCTGCTTAGAATAGAGAGTTAAATTTAGCGATCGCATCTTCCCCAGGTGGTAGTTTGTCGATTAAAAATTTTGATATAACGGTTGAAACAGGGGGGAAAATTTCTAATAAAATTTAACTATTCAACCCAAAATATTATGTTGTTTATGATAGTTAGCCAACCCATATTTTTGCTCAATTAAAACAAATAAATCTAAATTATTATCGATTTGAGTAAGTTGATTGTGTGCTGCTCGATTAATTGAATCTGGATCAGGAGCCAGTAGGGGCGAATAGGTCGCCTGTACCTAGAGTGTGCTTGAGTGAGGCTTTAAAGGATAACTTGGGCTTGGGGAACAATATAATTACTCATTGACAATTTCTTATTCACAATTATCACTACACGGTTTGGGCATAGCAGGGTGATCGCCCCGAATACCAACTAATATCAAAATTAATAAATGCTCAAATTACACAGGGGCGATCGCACAATGGAAAAAGCGGCTGTTTAGAGCGACAAGGGCAGAAAAAAATTATGCATCAAGCAGCAAGACAGGGCTAGAAAAACAGGAATAATGAAGAAAAGGTTTAGATTACTGCTCTCGTCTGCCTTTTATAAGATTCAATATGGCTAATCGGTGCGCCAACTATGCAAAATGACGAGGTAATGCTCCAATGTCCGAATGACCTGTGTATGGCAGCCAACCCCGAAAGTGACAAATATTGTGAGCGCTGTGGCACGTCCTTGATCCGGCGTTATTTGTGGGCTGTGTGTGAGGGAATTGAAACTTGCCCAATCGGAGAACTGGTAGCCGAGCGCTATTTACATACAAGTCATCGGATTTTTTTGGATACAAAACCAGGCTTACTACCCCAAATCCCTGACGAAGATAGTTTAAATGAGATTAAGCCGTATTTGCGATTGGTAACATATCGTCTACAAGTACCTCAAGCGTATGGATTGGTAACACTCGGCGACCCATTTGCTACAGAAATTTTGCTATTAGAGCAAGCGCCAATCTACACAGATACTGTGCCACAAATGGGGCAACTGATGCCCCATTTGCTCAGCGTTTGGAAACAAGCCTCTTCGCTGCGGCAGCTAAATTGGCTATTGCAGATAGCCAATCTGTGGCAACCACTGAGTTCTGAGGGCGTTGCATCTAGCTTGCTTAAACCACAATTATTGCGAGTAGATGGGTCATTATTGCGCCTGTTGGAGTTGCACTCGGATGAAGACAATGAACCGAATCTAAGCCAGTTAGGTCAATTGTGGTTGCACTTAGCAAGCGAAGCACAACCAAGTATTGCCTCTTTTATAGAACAGCTAGGAATTGCTTTGCAGCAAGGGGAAGTGCAAAGCGCAGAGCAATTAGTCGCGTTCTTAGATCGAGGGCTAGCTGAAGTTGGGTTATTTGCCTCCCGTAAGATCATTTACAGCACCTGCACTGATACCGGACCTAGCCGCCAGCGCAATGAAGATGCCTGTTATCCAGCAAGTGGTAGCACAATCACTGTTCCGCCTCATCCAAAAGCGATCGCAATCGTTTGTGATGGCATTGGCGGTCATGAAGGAGGAAATGTTGCTTCTAATTTAGCGATCGCAACCCTCCAGCAGCAGATCGAGCAGCTGCCGCTAGACGATAGGAATTTAGACTCGATAAACCTCAGCATCGCCTTAGAACGCTTTGCTATTCTAGCTAACGATCAAATTAGCGATCGCAACGACAAAGAAAATCGGCAGGGTCGTCAACGGATGGGGACGACCTTGGTCATGGCTGTCGCACATCGGCACGAAATGTATATTACTCATGTGGGTGACAGTCGTGCTTATCTGATTACGCGCACAGGCTGTTATCAAATTACTCTAGATGATGATGTAGCTGCCCGCGAAGTTAGACTAGGGTATGCTGTTTACCGTGATGCCCTACAACAGCCGTCGGCTGGCTCTCTAGTGCAGGCGCTTGGGATGAGTGCATCTGTACATCCCACAATCGGACGGTTTGTGATTGACGAAGATTGTGTTTTTCTACTTTGTTCCGATGGGTTGAGCGATTTTGATCTGGTAGATTCTTGCTGGGAAACAGAAATATTACCTATCCTAGAAGGCAAACTTGATGTAGCTACTGCCACTAGGCAACTAGTAGAAATTGGCAACACTCGCAATGGACATGATAATATCACAGTCGCTTTAGTACATTGTATTGTCAACACGGGTGAACCAGAAACGCCCTTGAGCTATTCGCATACTATGGGGACGGCTAGTTTTCAACAGGCAACTGTTTTACAGTCAAAGCCCCAGCCAATTTCAGATCCTGCGCTACAAGATACTCAGTTACTGCCACAAGAGCATAAAAGCAACCGTTATGTCAAGATGCTAGGCATCGGTTTGCTAGGTTTATTCATAAGTTTAGGTGGAGGGCTGCTGCTAGCGTATTTAGCTAAACAAGGGAAAATTCCAAATGGGGTTTGGTTCAATTTTGGTTCAATTGATGAAGGGCGATCGCCTGCATCGCCCTCGCCAGCGACAGACACACCCGTACACACCCAGCCGATGTTTGTTGCTAAAAACAGAATTGTCTTAAATCGAACTGCTTCTGAGGCTCGTGCGATGCCGAAGGCAAGGACATCCTACGCACCTGCTTCTTCCCAGCCCTTTAGTCCAATTAAAGGCATCCTACCAGCTGGCAGTGTGGTAGAAGTGCTGGGTAAAAAGCAATTTCAAGAGCAAGGTAAATGGCTGAATTTAAAAGTTGTGGATGTTTGCCCAAGTTCAGATTCTGGGCTAACAAATACAATGCCCTCGCCAGCACTCGATGATTCTGCCCCAAAAACTCAAACAAGACAGCCTTCAAAGAGTGCTAATTCATTTGGTGCGACGGGTGCGCGTTTGCTGCAACAGGGAGAGTCAGCATGGATTGCTGCTGCTAATATTGAACAGGACTTGCTACCTATTACTGCTCTGTCAGCAGATCAAATGGAGCGCTGTTCTGATTTGACTCCCAAGACAGGTTCCAAATCCCCCAAGTAAATAACATGGTAAAGAGGTATTGCGGTAAAGAGGTATTGCGGTAAAGGATAAAGGTTGAAATTTCATACTTCTACCTTCACACTTCACACTTCACACTTCATAGTTGTTCTCTCCCTCTCCCACTTTCCCCTGCTTTCTTCTAACTCCTAGTGCCTAAGACTAGATAAACTATTAAATTGAAACAGTTGCTCCTCGCAAAGCAAGTTTTTTTGATGTACATGATTGTTAATGTCGCTGTCTGATATTCCTAGTTTGAATTTGGCGATCGCTCGTCTGCGCCATACTGAGAGCGAAAATTTTGCTATCTGGGTGGTGAGAGCGCCCTATCCTGCTGGCTATGCTCACCATGACTGTGTGTTACCTGCAACGCTGATCCAATCTTGGCAAGATTGGCAATCAATGTTTGCGCCCCATACAACTGACTCACCTTTGAAGCGATTGCCACCCACTCCAGAACAGATGGCAACTCCTGGTGATAAAGTCAAGGGTGGTCGCTTGATGCAACATTTGGGGATTAGTTTGTGGCAATGGTTGTTTCAAGGAGCAATTTTAAATAGCTGGGAAAGAAGTCAAGGCATTGCGATCGGACAGGATAAACTGCTGCGGTTGCGACTAGATATTCGAGAGCCAAATTTAATTGCCTTGCCTTGGGAAATTATGCAGCCCCAAGCAGGTAAATCAGCCATCTCTTTAGCACAGCAAGTGCTATTTAGTCGTACTACCAGTGACGTTGAACCGCTTCCACCTCTATCTAAAAACCAGGGTTTAAATATTTTGCTGGTTTTAGGAGAAAATTCTACGTTGTCTGAACGCCTCCAGCTAGAAAAAGAAGCCCAGATACTCGAACAAACAATTAAAAGTTTTCAGCAGCTCAATTGGATCAATGGAAAAAATCTAGCATCAGTTGGGTGTCAGGTAGACAGACTGCTGCAACCAACCCCAAAGCAGCTAATTTCACAGCTAGAAACTGGAGCGTACAACATCTTTTTTTATGCAGGTCACGGTAGCCGCGCTGCTGACGGTGGTTTACTGTTCTTGCGACGAGAAATGACTATTAATGGTACAGAATTGGCACAGGTGTTAACACGCTCTCAGGTGGCACTGTGCGTACTCAATGCCTGTTGGGGGGCGCTACCAGCGTTTGAGCAGCAGCAGGCACTGCCGCGTAGTAGTTTGGCAGAGGTTTTGATTCATCATGGTGTACCAGCGGTTTTAGGGATGCGGGATGAAATTGCTGATGAAGAAGCTCTTAGCTTCATTCAAGCTTTTACTCAGGCTTTAGCGGGAGGAGTAGCAATTGATCAAGCAGTAGCGATCGCTCGACAACGACTACTAACAATCTACAAGTTTAACCACCCAGCCTGGACGTTGCCTGTACTCTATATGCATCCTGAGTTTGATGGAGAACTGCTAAGCGCCGAGCCGGACATTACACGATTACCAGATACAATTTCAGGCGTTGCACAACCACCTGTGACGGCAAAGTTGCGTTCTGTCTCAACTCCTGAGAAAGTCTGGCAGTGGCGAGATAGATTAGTGCGTGTGGGTCGCCATCCAGAAAATGATATTGTGATGGACGAACTTTGGGTTAGTCTAAGACACGCTGAAATTTTCTGTCGTCAAGCTGCATTAGGTAGCACAACCTTTTTCCTCCGCGACAAGTCTCGCTTCGGTACTCTGCTTTCAAATTCCGATCAATGGCAAAATGTACACCAACAGGAGGTGCAACTACAATCAGGAATGCAGTTAAAATTTGGCAACCCTAAAGGCGAACCCTTCGAGTTCATCGTTGAAGGTGGATGATTTTTTGCTTTTCTGTGTTCTACTTTCACAATTTAATTACGGAAATAGCTGTTTACGTAGTGTATCTACTCATACAGCGTTTTTCTTAAACTAGCATTATGAGTTGCACAATGGCAAACGAATTCAATCAGACAGAAGCTAATGATGATAGTAGATCGCAAACCGAATTAGAACTTTTAGAGGCGCTGCTAGCTCCTGACGATCCTACCTACCCTTGGAACCCAGCTGATCGAGAAGCAGAAGCATATTTTGTGGAGCAGGAAGAGCAGTTTTTCCAGGGGGATTGGTCAGAATCAGAAATTACCGCCCGTTCTGACGCTTTTTTCTCTCAAATAGAGCTTCTTTGGAGTGAGACAGTAGCTCAATCCGAGGAAATATCTGTAACAGATGTAACAAATATAGATCATCTTCAAGCCGACTTACAACAGCAATTTGCGGCTTACATTCCTCAAGGCTGGCTCGGCGCGATCGCTCACAAAGCATATCATGTTTTAACTGTGCAAAAATCAATGTCAGACAAGTTAGTGCAATGTGTGCAGGAGCTACTACCTAACTGGGCAGAAGATGACTTGCTAGTACTAGCTCGACCTTTTGCTTACAGTATGCGAAATGCAGACACAACAGCAGTTGAATCTGTATTGGGTAATGCCGCAAGCGGGGAATGGGCAGCTTTATCTGAAATTGAACAAGCAAGGACTAGTTTAGCGATCGCCCGTTACGCCCTAGCTCAACTGCAAAAATAGGGATTAGGGGCGCTGGGGCTAGATTCAGTAACTATATCTCAAATTCAAAATTCCTGGTTCAAAATTTCTTTGCGTCGAGGCGCGACATTAATCCAAATTGCCAAATCCGCCCATTAGATCACTCTCGCTGTTTATGAGTGTGTTCTAGAACTGGATTTGCGATCGCTAGTGCGATCGCATAGGTGAAAGCATTCTTGCCTTGAGAATAGCTGCTGTCAAGAAAGCGTAGGACAAAACCCCAACTATCGCCAACAGCAAGCTACTAAATAGCCCTGTTGAATTCCATAAGGCGTGTAGTGCGGCGGCGCTAAAATATCCCACTGCTAAAATCCGCCAACGCTGACGAGGTTTGAGTACACTTAAACCAATAAAATAGCCAAAATACCCACTATCAGCCATATGTCCGGCAACTGATCCTAAAACTCTCGGAATCAGTAGCTGCAAACCAATAACTTGACTTATATTTTGCCCATCGGCAATAGCGTTCTGAGTAATCGCAGGTACATACTGTCCCAAAGTTTCTAACAAAGTAAAACCCGCCGCCGAAGCTGTTCCCAAGAGAATACCATCTAGCGGTTCCCACACCCCAATACGTTCCCGCCAAGGAGAGTGTAGTCGTCGTCCCAAGAAATACGCTCCCAGTACAGGTATTGCTTTGAGCAATTCCTCCATTAACCCAGCACCAATAAACATCCGCAACAGCAACTGGGGGAAGCTGACTGACATTGCTGCATTGGGCAAGCTACCAGGCAGGATGTGGCGAAAGATAAAAATAAATACACGCAGGATCGGACTAAGCAACATCAAAACAGTCAACCCAGCACAACCGATTAGTACCCACCAAGGTTTATATTTGCCACATAGTTGATAAATAAAGTAGTATGCTGCTCCTGCTAGGTAAGTTGCTACTAGCAATGAGTTGACAACAGCAGATTTACCTACTGTGGCAAACATCAGTACGACAAATATAACTGTGACAACGCCAGGGATAAGGTAAGCTTTGCGGACTAAATCTCGTCCGGTTGAGAGAATTGGAAATAGCTGAGAAAAACTAACCGCATGGTTCGCTTGAGGCGGTGTAGGATGAGATGGCAAGGAATTGATTTTAGATGATCGTTGAAAGGGTTGTTCGTTATAGTGGCACTCGAAAATGAAAGAAGCGCCATTATCACCTAAAGTAATGCGATCGCCACAATGCATTTCTTGGCAACCTCGCAAGCGTTGCCCATTCAAAAAGGTGCCATTACTGCTATTAAGGTCACAAATTATCCAATTACTTAAACCTGCTTCCCTAGTCAGGCGAATCAAAGCATGACGGCGGGAAATGCCTAGTAGACTCGAATCTAAGACAATATCACATTCAGGGTTTCGCCCGATCACAACCGCTTGCGTGGTCAAAAGCGAATAGCGGCGTGAATGCTGCTTATTACCATAACTAGGCAACATTTGCAACCACGCAGAAAGATTTTTTCCGGTCATAAATCGGAAGTCAGGAGGAGAGGAGTTGTAGAGTCAGAAGTCAGGAGACAGAAGACAGAATAGTTTTCATCTTGTCCATCTCCCCCTCTCCCACTCTCCCCATCTCCCCTGATTCCCCTTTGCTCTCTTATCCTGTCGTGGGTCTTTTGATTGTTAGCGATTATTAGCATTAGCATCGCGCACGGCTGCAAAGAAAAAGAAGACCGTTAGGGGGATGCTAATTGCCAAAATAATAGATGTGGTTATATTACCTAGATCTGGGTTGCCAGAAGCAAGTTCAAAAATTGAACCAACTGCGGCGATCGCGGACACACAGGAACCACCCAAAAACAAACCGCTCATTGGTGTCATCATCTTGGTGGTTCTCCTTATGCTACAGGTTTGACAGCAGTTGCCGAAAAGCCGTGCTTAGCCAGTTCTTGAGCCAAAGCCAGTTTATTCTCTACTCGATCTACAAATAGTACACCATTTAAATGATCGATTTCGTGCTGAATGCAACGAGCGAGTAAACTCGTAGCTTGTAAAGTCTGGGGACGACCAGACTCGTCTTTAAAAGTCACTTCTACCTTAGATGGGCGTATTACGTCTAGGTAAACCCCTGGAATACTTAAACAACCTTCTTGAGCCACACACAGATCTTTGCTGAAACTTTTAATGGTAGGGTTAACCAAGACTAAAGGTGGATTAGCTGCATTGTCTGGTTCGCAGTCAATTACAATCAATTGTTTTTGTACTGCTACCTGGGGCGCGGCTAAACCGATCCCATCGGCGCTGTACATACTTTGTAGCATTTCCCGTGCTAGCTGTCTGAGTTCTTGATCTACCTTGGCGACGCGCTTAGCAGGTTGACGGAGGACGCGATCGCCCAAGAAATGAATATCCAACGGGGGATTTTTTAACTTTTTCTTTTCAACTAAAACCTGGGAATTCATGCAGTTCTTACTCGCTTTGTCAGGGTATGTAACAAAATTGTTTTCTCTTGCTTTAATTTTATCAACCCTAGCTGCGAGAGCGGCATCAGATTCAAGCATCAGCCCAAACAGGAAATACTAGCAAATTATATTTATTATCTCTATCTTAGGTTAGATTTAAGTGAAGAAGTTCTAGATTTGATTACTAAAGCTTGTTTAGTCTATACAAGGAAGGAAAACAAAAAATGTCTCAAAACCGTCTATCGACGGGTATTCCTGGTTTAGACGAAGTTCTAGATGGAGGTCTGATCCCAGGCAAAGCGTATTTGGTGCGCGGTGGACCTGGTACAGGTAAGACTACTCTAGGATTGCACTTTCTAGCCACTGGCGTAACCAATCGTGAAAAAACTCTATTTATCACTTTAGGAGAACCTGTAGAGCAGATTCGCAAGAATGCTGCAAACCTTGGTTTTGAACCAGATAGTATTGCCTTTCTTGATCTTAGTCCTACGTCGGAATTTTTCACGCAAGTCCAGACATACGACATTTTTACCCCAGCTGAGGTAGAACGAGAACCAACGACGCAGAAAATTATAGAGCAGGTAGAGACACTCAAACCACAGCGGATCTTTCTGGACGCTATGACGCAGTTGCGTTATCTCTCCACTGATGCGTTTGGGTTTCGCAAGCAAGTGTTGTCTTTTTTGCGCTTTTTGGTCGAACAAGGCGCTACAGTCCTTTTTACTGCCGAAGCTAGCGCCGAAGCGCCGGACGACGATTTGCAATTCATGAGTGATGGGGTGATTCACCTCACCTTTTCTACTTTGGAAAGAACCATTAGCGTCAGCAAGTTTCGCGGCTCCGACTTTCGCGCGGGTGAACACGCGATGCGAACAACTGGGACAGGAATAGAGATTTTCCCCCGTTTGATCCCAGAAGCATATGGTCAAGAGTTTGCAAAAGAGGTAATTTCCTCTGGCGTACCTGAGCTAGACGAACTGTTGCACGGGGGTTTCGAGCGCGGAACTATCACCATTATCAGTGGTCCTTCTGGAGTCGGTAAAAGCACTCTGGGACTCCAATTCATGAAAGAAGCAGCGGGTAGAGGTGAGCGTTCAGTAGTCTATACTTTTGAGGAGTGGAAGGAAACTCTACTAAATCGTTGCCAAGCTGTCAACATTCCTGTCCACGCTATGATAAAACAGGGTACACTTTCGGTCGTGCAAATCGAACCCCTGCACTACACGCCCAGTGAGTTTGCTAACTTAGTGCGGGATGAAGTGGAGCAAAAAAAGACACGCATTATCATGCTTGACAGCATATCCGGCTACCGCCTCTCGCTCAGAGGTGATGATCTAGTCACCCATATTCATGCTCTATGTAAATATTTGCAAAATATGGGTGTGGCGGTGATATTGATCAACGAAGTGGAAGCTATAACAGGCGATTTCCGCGCCACCGAAGTTGGTATTAGTTACTTAGGGGATAATATTATTTTCCTGCGCTACCTGGAAATGCAAGGCGAGATCCGTAAGGTAATTGGAGTATTGAAAAAACGGATGAGTGACTTTGAAAAAACTCTGCGCGAGTACGAAATTACCCACTACGGCATCAAGGTAGGCAAGCCACTTGCTAATGTGCGCGGTATCCTCACAGGTAATCCAGAATTCTTTGAGTCTCCAAAGTAAGAATGCGTGAACGATAACCCTTTGATCCTAGCCCTCGATCACAACCAGCGAAACCTGGAACTACTGACCCAATTCTTGGGTAGGGAAGGATATCAAGTACTCGCAGTTAGTAGCATTGAGGAAATCGAGCAAGCTTTGATGCACTCACAAGAAATAGATTTGGCTTTGGTGGATATTGCAGGTTTTGATCGTCGGATTTGGGAGGTTTGCGATCGCCTACGTTTCCAAGATATTCCCTTTTTTGTCCTATCCCATAAACAAAATGTTGCCATTCAACAACAAAGCCTAGTTCACGGTGCTAGAAGTATGCTGGTTAAGCCACTAGTGATTAAAGAGTTGCTGGGGATTATTCGCAGCTTGCTAGGATCAACATGAGCCGAATTCTACTGTTTTTGGAGCAGACAGAAAACCGCCGCTTGCTGAAGGAGTGGCTAGAAATACATTATCAGGTGTTGCTTGGTGATGCTCAGGTACAGGCAAGAGATGCTGTTCCCTTGCTCGATCAACCTTTCGACTTATGCATTCTCGATGGTGTTGCTTTGGATCATCTTTGGGAATGGGTGCAAGCACGAAAAAAGGTGGAACAGCCAGTTTTTCTTCCTTTTCTCCTAATTACTCCTCACACTGATGTAAAAATGCTTACTCGGCACTTGTGGCAGAGTGTTGATGAATTGATCACTAAACCAATTGAGAAGTTGGAATTGCAGGCGCGGGTAGAAATTCTGTTGCGATCGCGCCAATTATCCCTACAACTCAAACACACTAACGAGCAACTGCAAAATGAAATCTCTCAACGCCAGTTAGCCGAAACCCAAAAAGAAATAGCGTTCCATGAACTACAGGAAAGTGAAGCACGGTTTAGGCACTTAGTTGAATTCAACATGATCGGAATTATGTTAGCAGATACTGGTGGCAAAATTAGAGAAGCTAACGATGCCTTACTGAATATAATAGGTTACACAAGGGAAGATCTGCTTTCAGATAATATTCGTTGGGACGAAATGACTCCGTCAGAATATCGCCTTGTAGATGAACAGGCGATTGAGCAACTTAAAATGACTGGGGTTTGTCCACCTTTTGAGAAGGAATTCATTCGCAAAGATGGTAGTCGGGTTTCCATTTTGATAGGTGCTGTGCTTTTAGATGGTTCCCAAACTGATTGTGTTGGCTTTGTCCTTGATATTAGCGATCGCAAACAAGCTGATGCAGAAATTCGCAAGGCTTTAGAACAAGAAAAAAAACTGGGTGAACTCAAATCCCGTTTTGTTTCTATGGTGTCTCACGAATTTCGCAACCCACTCAACGCTATCTCAGTTTCTGCACAACTACTAGAACGTTTTGGTGAGAAATGGTCTAAAGAGAAACACTCCGATTTTTTCCATCGCATCAAAACATCTGTTGGTAGGATGACTGATCTTTTAGATGACGTGCTGCTCCTTGGTAAAGCCGGAGCGGGGAAGCTACAGTTCAACCCCACATCGCTCGATCTGAAAAATTTTTGTTCCAATTTAGTAGAAGAAATCATCCTCAGTACTGGGAACAAAAATACAATTGCCTTTGAGATTCACCGAAAATGTACAACACCTAAAATGGATGAAAGTTTATTGCGATACATCCTGATTAATTTGCTTTCTAATGCTATTAAGTATTCGCCCGTAGGTAGTACGGTTCATTTTGAAGTTTTCTGTCAAGATAAAACAGCTATTTTTAAAATTAGAGATGAGGGTATTGGCATTTCCCAAGAAGACCAACAACAATTATTTCAATCATTTTATCGAGCGAAAAATGTTGGTACAATTCCTGGTACGGGACTAGGGTTAGCTATTGTCAAGCAGTGTGTAGACTCGCATGGCGGTGCGATCGCCGTTGCAAGTGAAGTTAGTGTAGGCACTACGTTTACTGTCACCCTACCACTTGATAAAGTTTAGTTAGTAGATTTCGTATGCCACCCATGCCCACCCTACATTGTAAATATTTATTGTGATTGTTATCAGCAAAACAATTATTTCTTATTTAACATAGTTTAATTTTAAATTAAGCTTTCAGCCTGATTTTACTTATTAAATCTTAATTAGATATTATTAAAACTACCAAGTAGTTTAGAAGTTTAGTAGTCATTTACACAACAGAAAAATTACAACTGAGCCATGACATACAGGTAGTATTCGCCATTAGTCAATAGTCAATAGAGGTGAAGGGCGATTGGGAGAAGTATAAAGTATGAAGTATGAAGTATGAAATCTAACTGGTAACTGGTAACTGGTAACTGGTAACTGAATAAAGTGGCTTGAAAAATGCAAAGCACTAATCTAGAACAGCAGATGGCTGCAACAACAATTGAACTAGCTGCATCAAATGAGCAGTTAAAGCAGGAAATCGCCTCTGGCCAGCGTTCCGTTGCCCTCTTGCGACAGCAAACCGAGTGGGCAAAATTGGGGAGAAATTACCGCAATACCTCTTTACCCATTACCAACTACCAACTACCCATTACCAACTACCAATTACCAATCATGCGATCGCAGTGGGAATGTTTGCTGCAAAACCTGGGAGAATGGCAAGGTTCATTTACTCGCTTCTCGCCCCAGGGAGAACTAATAGAAGATACTCCTACCGTCGTTTCTTTTGAGGGGCTGAACAATAACCAGACAATGCGCCAAATTGTCCGCCGTTTTCCAGCGAATCAGCCACCAGATGAAAAAATTTTGGAATATAGTTCTTTGGGACGGAGTATTTTGCTGTTTGAGAATGGAGCATTTTCTAATGGTTCTGTCCAATTTGCTCCTTTTTCAGAGTTTGGTGCGGAATTAGGTTTGATTAGTGGCGAATGCCGTTTACGTCTGGTGCAGCTATTCAATGAAAATAGTCAACTCGATAGAATTACACTCATTCGGGAAAGACTCGCTGGTACAACAACAGCAGAACGCCCCCCACTGACTGTAGATGATTTGGTGGGAGAATGGCAGGGAGAAGCAGTGACGATTTATCCAGACTGGCGATCGCCTGATAAATATCCCACTGGGCTACAAATAACTAAAAATGGTGAAAATCAAATCAGTCAGCAGCTAACAATTTATCAGGGAAATTCATCTCGCATCATTAGCTCTTCTGCCAAAATAAAAGGTTCGATCCTCTGCTTTGACAGCGGTTCCCACCCAATTCAAGTATTGCTACTACCTGACGGTGCTTCTTCCACCTCTCCCCAGCAGATAAAAGCGGGTGAGGCTTTTTTTCTAGAAGTTGGTTGGCTGCTTCAACCCAATCTGCGTCAAAGGCTGATTCGTCGCTATGACGACAAGGGAGGATGGTCTAGCTTAACTTTAGTTACAGAGCATCGAGTCGGTTAAATTCGCGCATTGCACTGGTCTTTTTTTGTTTCACGCAAAGGCGCATTCGCGAAGCGTTGCCGCAGGCTAGGCGCAAAAGTTGGACGCAAAAAGTAGCTAAGGGTTTAACCGATATATTCATTGCTAGCAAATCTCCTCAAAAACCCGCCCCTACTGCATGGTGCGTTAGGCTCATAACTCTCTACTCCCTACTCCCTACTATACACAACCGAGGCAAATGCCGTGAAAATCGAGTTTTTAGCTGATTGTCCAGAAATTATACCTGCGATCGCCTGCCTACAACAGCTAGAAATGAGACTGGGAGAAAAATCTAACTAGGACGGTGCGATCAAAAAATTTAGTCTACGTCTGAATCGAGTAAATTTGCCTCTGACTTTAGTTGCTTTTGTGGATACGCTACCCGTTGGTAGTGCAAGCTGTGTTGATTGCGATTTACCCTTCTATTCAAACCTCAAACCTTGGCTTGCTTCCCTATTTGTTGCCACTCCTTATCAAAAGCAAGGTATCGGTTATCAACTTATACAACAAATCGAGTTAATTGCTAACCAAATGGGTTATCAGCAGCTCTACTTATTTACCTGGACAGCAGAAGCATACTACCACAAACTAGGGTGGACTGTAATTGATACAACCCAGCCAAAAGGACTACCACAATCAGTAATCATGCAAAAGACCTTAAAAAATTTCCCTTAGTCACCTTGAAAATCTTAAATCTAACTCTTAGCGCCTTCGCGTCTACCCTGCGCGAAGCCACTTGGTGTCTATGCGCGACATAAATCTAAAATCCGACCATCGCTATAACTTCCGATTATCCCCCTTGTCCTATTCAGTAAACCCTACAACTGGCTTCGACTTAACTTCTAGATCTGGTAGTCCTTCCAGCTTTTCCATTGGAGAAGGTGGGGCTGCTTCTTTTGGCACAAAAATGGTTAATCCGCCAGGTATACACTCTACATCTATGGGCGTTTCACCCATAACTTCTCCATCCACAACCACTTTTTGCAAGGGGTTAGTGCGGATAATTACTCGTCTAGCTCTGATATAACCAATGTCATCTCGATCAGCCGAATTTTCATTCAAGGCTGTTTGGAGTAAGTGGTAAGAAGCAGCGATCGCCCCTGCTCGACTTACGGGAGAAACTACAGTTACATCGAGCAACCCATCATCAAAGATCACCCCAGCAGGACCTTGAGCCAAAATTGAAGTTGGCGGTGCTGCATTTGCTACGGTAACAGCAGATGCCGTTACAGTAATAACTTTATCTTCAGTTTCAATTTCTGCCGTAAAATGATCCAACTCTCTTAGCTGTTGCAGCCCAGCCATTACGTAAGCAAGCATTCCGAAGCGCTTTTTTGCCGTGCGGTCAGCTTTTTCTACTGTTTCCGCCTCAAACCCAATTCCAGCTAGTAACACCATTGGCAAACCGTTACACACAGCTGCATCAACTGCCCTAGTTGCACCACCCAAAATTGTCTCGCAGGCAGCTTCTATTGTGTCTGGTAGTTCCAAAGCCGCAGCAAAAGCGTTAGCTGTGCCGCGAGAGATTATTCCCAAAGGTATATTTTTTCCTACTAAAGCATTGGCAGCAGCAGATAAAGTGCCATCACCACCAGAGGCAATGATTGCTTTTGCACCATCGGCGATCGCTTCGGATGCGATCGCATCTGCACCCTTTTCTTCTGTCGTCAACCGAATATCTAAATCGATTTCCGGTTCTAATAGCGATCGGATGATTGCTAAATCTTGCTCTGGGTTACTTTGACCAGCAACCGGATTAAAAACCAGGCAGGCTGTTGTTCGGCTCATAGCAGTTTACAAAACTTGCAATTACTGTCATAGGGGCTATTGGCGGCGGGTCTAGTCTGAGCTAAAAGAATTGCCTTTTCACAGCACAAAGACCATTGTTAAAGCAAATACAGCATCAGATATAGCAACCAAGCGAATTTATTTTTTACTAAACTAGCAGCTGAGCGTTAAACCTTATCCCTATCTAAAGTTACAAATATTTACCTCATGCCAGACCCTTTAATGTATCAGCAGGATGTCTTTGTCGTCCTAGAACCCAATCAACCGGAGCGATTTCTGACCGCGGCAGAATTGCAAGAATTACTCAAGGTAATCTTGAGCCAGCGGCAGGATTTGCCCCCCTACCTGCAAAAGTTTACCTCAGTTGATGCACAGGCGCAGTATTTAATAGACACTAGCTGTGAATTGGATCTAGATCCAGGTCAATACTTACAGTGGTATGCTGTGCGCTTGGAAAAGTAAAAAAGGGAAAAGGGAAAAGGGAAAAGGAGTTGTGGAGTTGTGTAGTTGTGTAGTTGTGTAGTTCTCCCCCTCTCCCCCCTGCCCCCCTGCCCCTCTGCCCTCTTAAACGCCCCTACTTCGCTGATATCAGTGCCAATTCAATCTCATCCTCAGCAGGCTGAGTCAGTTGTACCTTTACGCCAGGACCAAAAAAGCTTTCCATCTTTTCCTGCTTCTGCTGCCACCGTTCAAAGGGAATCATAGGAGAATCAAATTCTAGTACCAATGCATAAGCACCCTCAAAGTCAGTTTCCCGTATGCTTTTAATTGTTGGTCTTTCCTCGTCTGTAGGACTAAGACCTAAGTGAGATAAAGAGGTATCAAGATGTGCCTCTTGACCGTAACGATATCGTGTAATATCTTGACGAATTTGATTTTGCGTAGCAGTTGCTTGCTGCTCGCGTAAGGCAAGAACTTCTGGTGTAGTTGGCTGGCTGAATGGTACTGGCTTTAGTTCAGCTATGTTAAGTGCCAAACCTCCTAGCAAAAGAGGAATTCCATAAAAAAAGCCGACCAAATTTAGTGTAGGTTTACCAGCAAAATAGGCAGCAAACCCTACAACCGTTAAAAATCCACCCACAACTAAGCCCAGTTTTCCCAAAGAAATTTGACGGAACATGATAATCAGCTACTATAAATTGCAATCACTTCAGCTTTATTATCATCTTCTTTTCCCTCCTGCTGGGGAAGCGTGGGCAGAGCAATAATCTTTGCTGTTCTACTACAATGTATGCAGAGTCAACCAAGGAATGAAAGAATGGATCGACAAACCCTGCGAGAAAGAATTGCCTTGATTGAAGGTAAAAGAGAGTCGCTATTAAATTTATTGGAACAACCCAACTTGGGAACACTCAGAATTGATGTCAATCAAGCTTTGGAAGAAATGGATGAGCTGATTGATGAGTTTAAACGCACTTTTCCAGAGCAGGAAAGTAGTTAATTGTCAAAAAGATAGTAGTAGCCTACTTTCATTTGCTGTAGGCTGCTAATTATTAACTGCTAATTGTGCAACTATCAGCCAATTGCAACACATTCAATTATCTAAAATCATTCATGTCGCTTAAGCAGTAGTTATGCGCTGACCTAATTCCTTAATCATATGAATCAGATCTGTAGTAGCTGTATCTTTTTTGCAAAAGGCATCCAAGCTACTTGTGGTTTCTATTTCCCTCAGCTTTGGATCTTCCAAAGATGAGTAGGCGATAATTTGAATATTTGGGTTAATATCTTTTATGTGAGTTGAAGCACTCCAGCCATCCATTACAGGCATTTGTAAATCCAGAACGATCACATTAGGATGGTGGCGGTTCACCATTTCGATCGCTTCTTGACCATTACTTGCTAAACCAACTAGTTCTATATTCTCTTGGCTAGAAAGAGCTAACTTTAAAGTGAAACGAGTAAGTTCATGATCGTCAACGACCAGAACTCGTAGGGTAGAAGGGTGACATGACAACATTAACATCCCAGACAATTAAAGAAAACAAAAGAATTAGGCATATTTAACCTAATAGTGTATGAGGGTAAGAAGTGGAATCACCTCTATCCTCTGGTTGAATCCCTAAATGCATTTATTGCAAATCCGAGCATCAGGGGCATTGGCTTATCTTGCTGTGTACCTAAGATCCTAGTTCCCAGGCTCAGCCTGGGAACTAGAGGGATTCATGTTGTACTGGCACTTGCTTGCGCCATTTCCATGAAGATTTTTTGGGAACTCGATTGCCCAGAATTAGCAGCAGGACGACGTTGGATATAGCGTCCATCTGGCTGTAAATCCCAAGCCCCGCGGTTATCTGCTAACATGACACCAAGAATTTCTTGCAAATCTTTGGCAATATCTGGGTCTTCAACAATTGTAATTGCTTCAACCCGTCGATCTAGATTACGGGGCATCCAGTCAGCACTACCAATATAAATTTCTTCTTGACCGTTGTTATGAAAGTAAAAAATGCGGGAGTGTTCTAGAAAGCGCCCGACAATACTAATGACGCGAATATTTTCACTTACTTCTTTCACGCCAGGACGCAAACAGCACATACCTCGTATAATCAGGTCAATTTGTACTCCAGCACGTGAGGCTTCATACAGGGTAGCGATGATTTGCGGATCGACTAGAGCGTTCATTTTGGCAACAATCCGACTCCTGTCACCGTTTTGGCAGTGTTCGATTTCGCGCCGGATCATGGCAATCATGCGATCGCGCAAGTTGACTGGTGCAACCAATAGTTTACGATAAGACTGTTGTCGCGAATAACCTGTCAAGTAATTGAACAAATCTGTCAAATCAGCCCCTAATTCTTCTCGACAACTAAACAAACCCAAATCTGTGTAAATCCGTGCTGTTTTTGGGTTATAATTACCAGTCCCAATGTGGACATAGCGGCGGATACGGTCTGCCTCCCGTCGCACTACCATGACAATTTTGCAATGGGTTTTTAGTCCTCCTACACCATAAACTACATGAACTCCTGCCCTTTCTAACCGCCGCGCCCAGTAAATATTGTTCTCTTCATCAAACCGAGCTTTCAGTTCCATCAATACAGCTACCTGTTTACCATTTTCAGCGGCGGCGATTAGAGCATTCAAAATTGGTGAGTCACCAGAGGTGCGGTAAAGCGTCATCTTGACAGCAAGCACATCTCGGTCATAGGCAGCACTGGTAATAAAACGCAATACTGTAGCGGAAAAAGAATAATAGGGATGGTGTACCAACAAATCTCGTTCCCGAATGATCGAGAAAAAGTCGTTTCCTTCCTCAGATTCTGTGGCATTGGGGATAGCAACAGCACTACTAAGGCGTTGCAAACGGGGTGGTATTACAGATTTCCAAGGTGAATCTTTGAGAAAAGGTAGATCTAGTGCCATAAATGACATTAGATCCCCCAGTCCCAGCAGTCCATCTATTTCATAAACTGCCCTTTCTTCGAGATCCATTTCCCGCACTAGTTTACTGCGTACGAACTCAGGCATTTGGGATTGAATTTCTAGCCTGACTACCGTTCCTCCAATGCGTCGTTTGCGTAGTTCCTGCTCTATTGCTACTAGCAGATCATCTGCTTCATCCTCTTCCAATTCCAGGTCAGCATCACGGGTAATTCTAAAAGAGTGACATTCCTGAATATTCATCCCAGGAAACAGCGATTCTAAGTTATGAGCGATCACTTGTTCCAGAGGAACACCAGTCCAGGGAGCAGGTTTTTCATCGTGCTGCATTCGCAGTTCCAAGGGCAGAGGTACAAACCGAGGCAGGACATTGGGAACTTTCACCCTGGCAAATAATTCTTCGTCAGTTGCAGGATTTTTCACCACCACTGCCAAATTTAGGCTGCGATTAGAAATAAAAGGAAAAGGATGACTCGGATCGACTGCCAAAGGTGTGAGAACGGGAAAAATTTGCTCTTCAAAGTAGCGTTGCAGGTAAGTCCGCTGTTCTTGAGTCAGGTCGATGTAGTCAAGGATGTAGATACCTTCTCGTGCTAGTGCGGGTCTTAGTACTTGCTCAAAATGCCGATGTTGTTGCGCTACCAAAGGACGCAGGCGCTGACTAATTGCCTCTAGTTGTTCAGAAGGGGTGCGACCATCTGGGCTTAATTTGCTTACTTTGGCTGCAACAGATTCTTGCAGTGCAGCAACGCGCACCATGAAGAATTCATCTAAATTAGCGCTGAAGATTGCCAAAAACTTGAGTCGCTCCAAAAGAGGCGATCGCGGATCACAGGCTTCATGCAATACTCGGTTATTAAATTCCAACCAACTTAATTCACGGCTGAAGTAGTATTGTGGATCGCCCAAATTAATTTCTGTAGCAGCTTTCTTAGTTTTAGGCATAACATTAGATGAAGAAGGTTAAAGGTTAAAGGTTAAAGGTTAAATCAATTCCTTTCCCCTTCCGCTTTTAGGTCAAAAGTAGAGCAGGCCAACTTTTGAGCGGATGATTAGTCGCCAAATGCCTCTTTTTCAATTCCCACCCACCATTCACCCAAGTTCATCAAGTCTTGGTGAATATCTGCCAACTCCTGGGCATATTCTTCTGAGGAAATCGTGTCACGCTCTTTGAGTTTCAAAAGACGCAGTTGAATCAACAGCCAAGGCTTAGAAATACTGTCTGTTGCTTCGAGGTACTGCGCCAGTTCATTACTATCCATTATTGGCATTCGCATACACAGCCTGCCCTCAGTTTACCTATAACCAATAAAAAACAGCCACGCCCATAGGGGTGACTGTTCTGAATGATAGGGACTGGAGGCTAGAGGCTAGGGGCTAGAGGAAGCGGGAAAAAGGGAAAAGGGAAAAGGGTAAACATTAAAGGTTCAAACTTCATCCTTCACACTTCAAACTTCATCCTTTATAATTTCCCTAACCCCTAGCCCCTAGTCCCTAGTCCCTCATTTAGCCTTTGCCATCTCCAGGCGCTTGTTAATTTCGTCCCATTTAACCACATTCCACCACTGCTTTAGATACTCAGCACGTTTATTCTGGTACTTGAGATAGTAGGCGTGTTCCCAAACATCATTTCCCATGATGGGGAAGTTACCGCCAGTGATGGGGCTGTCTTGGTTAGGCGAACTTGTAACCTCAAACTTGCCTTCAGGAGTGAGAATTAGCCAAACCCAGCCACTACCAAATTGTTTCGTTCCAGCATCATTAAACCGCTGCTTGAATGATTCAAAGTCGCCGAAGTTTTCGCTAATTACAGAGGCAATTGCACCAGTTGGTTCCCCGCCTGCATTGGCTCCCATGATCTGCCAAAACATTGTGTGGTTGACATCACCGCCCCCATTGTTCCGCACGGCTGTGCGAATATCCTCTGGGATGCTGTTCAGTTCACGTACCAAGTCTTCTGGACTTTTGTTTTGCAAGTCTGGATATTTTCCTACCGCTGTGTTGAGGTTATTTACATAAGTCTGATGGTGCATATCATGATGCAACTGCATCGTTTGAGCGTCGATGTAAGGCTCTAGAGCGTCGTAGTTGTAAGGTAACGGAGAAAGTTCAAATGCCATATGAAATCCTCACTGTGGCGCTGTCTTGGAAAATATTGCGGGAGCGAAAAGTGGAGCGGGTGCGGTGGTGAGGCAGCGCGGTCTTGGGGGGTTCCCCCCATGAGCGACTGCCGAAAGGCTTTGCCGACATAAAGCACCCCGCGTGGCGTATTGATAGAGTTGGGGTTCCCCCAACTCTCGCCCAACTTTTCAAGAGAGGCGAAGCGAAAAGTTGGGGGGTTTTTAGCAAGGGGTATCCTTGCCTCCCCCAAGCTTTTCAAGAGAGCCACACCGCAATTTTTCCGCTTCTAATAAGAGAGTGGGCGATAGCAGTGACCGCACCTCTAGGGCTAATACTAACGATTTTGCTGGAGAAAATACGAGATAAAATAAAAATTAATGGTTTATTCTGGCTTAAAACTCATAAAAATAGCCAAATCTTAGTTGTGATGCGCTCAGAAGGCGAATAATTACTCAAAATAAGATATCATGCCATCTAATTGTTCGGCGAGTAAGCGATCGCACACTCTTTAATTTACGTAAAGAATTAGAACTGAGAGTTTACATAAGAGTGTAAAAAAGTTCACAAACTTCACACCTATTCACACTAAGAGGAGGTGAGGGACAAGGGGAACCAGGGGCGCGCGTGAGGATGGGGAGAGTGGGAGACAAGGGGACAAGGGGAAAGAACTATACATAAACCTCCCCTTGTCTCCTTGTCCCCTAGTCCCTAGCCACTAGCCACTAGCCCCTATTAACGGCGATTAGACAAACACTGGTGGTAGTATTTGACAATTTCGTCTGTAACTTGGGTAACAGTTTTGCCATCGGTTTGAATCTCTATAGCATCTGCTGCTTTTTGCAAGGGAGCAATATCGCGGGTGCTATCTTTCCAGTCACGTTGAGCGATGTCTCGTTCTAGCTGTTCCAAACTAAAGTCAAATTGACCTTGAGCGAGTAAGTCTTGCTGTCGCCGCCGCGCACGTTCTTGCACAGACGCGGTTAAGAAAATTTTCAGGTCAGCATCAGGAAAAACATTAGTCCCAATGTCACGACCTTCAGCGACTAGACCGCCCTTTTGACCCCAGTGCTGCTGTTTTTTAACTAGTTCTTGACGAACAGCTCTTTTCGCTGCGATCGCTGATACCTGCGATGTCACCTCTAAACTACGAATTTGTTGGGTTACTTCCTGCTCGTTAATCCAGACTCGCACTGGCTGATCCAAGTCAGAGTTGGGGGTAAGGTGAATTTGAGACGAACTCGCCAATTCAGCGATCGCACATTCATCCTCTAGCTCAATTCCCAAGTGCAACACCAGCCACGTCAAAGCCCGATACATTGCTCCTGTATCGAGATATAGTAGCCCCAGTTCCTTCGCCACAATCCTGGCTACTGTCGATTTTCCAGCGCCAGCTGGACCATCGATCGCCACAATGGGGGGGCGATCGCGCAGGAGTATGTTATCTATCAAGCGAGCCGCACCTACACGCGCAGCGATCGCAACCATTCCCGATTCCTCCACTTTTTCTAAAGGCATTAAAGTTGTTGGATGCACCAATTCAACATACTCCATTTGCACACCGCTTGCCATTGCTAATTCTTGCTTGGTTGCTGTAATCAATGGATGGGCTAGACGCTCTCCCGCCTCAAAAGCTTGTTTTGCTCGTTGCAAGCTACGATACAAAAAGGCTGCTTGCTCTTTTTGTTGTTGGGTTAAATACTGATTGCGGGAACTCATAGCCAAACCCGACGCTTCCCGCACTGTTGGACAACCAACAATTTCTACGGTCAAATTTAAATCCTGCACCAGCCGCCGAATAATTGCTAGCTGTTGAGCATCCTTTTGACCAAAATATGCTCGGTCAGGCTGTACCAAGTTCAACAACTTGGTGACAATCGTCGCCACCCCTTGAAAATGTCCTCTGCGCGATCGTCCACATAACACTGAAGTCATTTGGGCTGGAGGGACAACCTGAGTCAATTCGGAATTGTTCTTTTCTCCCCCTGCTCCCCCTGCTTTAATTCCTATCTCAGAGGCAGAAGGAGCAAAAATTACATCCACTCCTGCTTGTTCACACAGTTGCCGATCTGAATCTAAATTGCGTGGGTAGTGTTGATAATCTTCCGTAGGACCAAATTGCAGAGGGTTAACAAAAATAGTGACAATAACATTGTCATTTTCCTGCCGCGCCCGTTGCAACAAACTTAAATGACCTTGATGTAAAGCTCCCATAGTGGGAACTAAACCGACGCTTTTCCCCGACTTGGAAGCGATCGCCTTTTTCAACTCCCCTTGTCCCAATTGACTATTCTCTGCTCGGCATACACTACCGTAGCAGCGTAAAGCCGCCACTGTCGTGAACAGACGCACCCCATTCCCCCATCTTCTGATCGCCATCCCTTATTTTAGAGCAGAGGAAGCTTTCTAAGCAGGGGGAGCTTTCTTGAGCAGGGGAGGCAGGGGGAGAAACTCGTATGAAGTGTGAAGTATGAAGTGTAAAGTGTGAAATTTCAACCTTTATCCTTCAACCTTCAACCTTTATCCTTTACCGCAATACCTCTTTACCCTTTTCCCAAAACTGGTAACTGGTAACTGGTAACTGGTAACTGATTTCCCTATCTCCCCAGCACCTCAACCCGCACGGATGCTACACCTGTTTGCATCACTCCGATGATACGAGCCGCAGCTGCTGAAAGGTCAATAATGCGACCGCCTACGTAGGGACCTCGGTCATTGATTCGGACTACAACAGAACGACCAGTGCCGACGTTAGTTACTCTTACCCTAGTGCCAAAGGGTAAGCTTTTGTGTGCTGCTGTGAGAGCATTTTGGTTATAAATCTCACCATTGGCACTGCGACGACCATGAAAGCCTGGACCGTACCACGAAGCTATACCACTAAGACTGAATTGCACTGGTCCCAAGGCGATATTTTGAGGTAGTTTTGGCAGTTGCGGTTTTGGCATTCCGGCAACTTCTTGTAAAGGTTTGGCATTGCCTAGTAGCCTACGCAAGCGATTGGTAACTTGCAGTGCATCTTCGGCAAGGCTTTTAGTTTGATCTGGCAGTCTTGTGTTGCTATTGATCTCAATCAGTTCTTGATCGTTTACTTTAATCGAGTAGCGTTCTGCTGCCTTGTTTTGAGTAGATTTGCCGTTTCCTTTCCAATGGACTGTAATATTACTGGCATCTACGCTATCTAGACTCATTTGATTGAGTTTAGCCGCTACTGATGTTGCCTGCCATAGCGGAGCATTGTCAGCCTTCATTGCATCAGTGCCAGAATTTTGTGTATTTAAATCGGGAAATTTCCCCATAGTTGCTACTTTTATGCCGTCAGTAGCACTGTCATTTCCGGTTGATCCAACTTTGGTACTCCTGGTTTTAGTCGGATGGGAACCAACAAATGTCAAAACGGGAATGTTACGCACATACAGCACTGCTGCCTGACGACCTGCTTGTTCATGTAGCTGCACTCTAGCAATTACCTGGTTTATTGCTTTAATTGCGGCTGTTGACTGGTACTCGCCCACCTTAACGACATTGGGCGCTCCAGCTACTGTTTCAGTTTGGGAAGATGTCGTCTTGTTGTTTTCCTTGGAAGAATTAACAGCCCTCGTTGATTCGGCATGGCAGGATAGAGGTATGCCTAAAGCTGCGGTTAGTAAAGCGACGGTGGTACTTAAAATTCTTTTTTTCATGCTTCGGTTGTAAATGGCACTCCTCGACTGAGCTTGAGCTGGCGCGGGGTATCGCCAAATAGCAACAAAAATTCCCCACGAACTCGTACTCATTACGTGTTCATGTTGGGTTCACAACTGCAACAGATTACCATAAAGTTTTTGGAATGGGGATCAGTGCTGTCAAGTCACAACTGTAAATTTCACTAAAATTTTATGGGAATATTTAGTCTATAATCCGCTCTGGCTCTCAGTTTTAAGTTTTTGAGTGTCTCTTGTGTTTAGTTGAAAACTTAATAAAACTTTACAAAACTACAAGTTACGAATTAGGCAGTAATAATGCTAAATATCCTGTGAAAGGTATATAGAAAGCCATATATGCAAGCAATTGTTGCTAAATCGCTGTAGTTTAATCGCTTTGGCTCTGGTGTTGGGTAGAAAGAGAATTGCAAAGTAGAATACATTCGGCAACGATCGCATTCTAGGGAAGGAATAGAAAAATAACGCTACCCTCTTTTCTAGATCTTTCGTGCTAAACCAATAATCCCTAATACAGGACGTGGGTTATTTTTAGACTTCATGTATTCCAGGCAAATTGAATCATGGATTATCAAGAAGCAGGGGTTGATGTCGAAGCTGGTCGAGCGTTCGTCGATGCTATTCGCAATCTAGTTCAACGCACCCACCGCCCAGAAGTAATTGGGGGACTGGGTGGCTTTAGTGGCTACTTTCAACTTCCAACAGGATATCAAGAGCCAGTTTTGGTTTCTAGTACAGATGGGGTAGGAACAAAGCTAAAAATTGCCTCCATTCTCAACCGCCACGATACGGTAGGAATTGATTTAGTGGCGATGTGTGTCAACGACGTGCTGACATCTGGCGCAGAACCGCTGTTTTTTCTGGATTATTTGGCGACTGGGAAGTTGAATCGGGAGCAACTACAGCAGGTAGTAAGCGGAATTAGTCAAGGGTGTCAAGAGGCTGGATGTGCTTTGCTGGGAGGAGAGACAGCAGAAATGCCTGGTTTTTACCAGCTGGGTGAATATGACTTAGCTGGGTTTTGTGTGGGGATTGTCGAAAAGAGTCAGCTATTGGATGGTTCTCAGGTACAGGTGGGAGACATTGGGATCGCTTTAGCAAGTCAAGGTGTCCACAGCAATGGCTTTAGTTTGGTACGGAAAATTGTTGCCGACGGCGGTTTTGATTGGAGCTTTCGCCCCCCATTATTGCAAGGTAAAAGTTTAGGCGAAGCTTTTCTAACTCCTACGCAAATTTACGTAAAACCCGTGTTAGCAGGCAGGAAAGCAGGGTTAGAAATTCATGGTATGGCTCATATTACTGGTGGGGGAATACCAGAAAATCTGCCCCGTTGTCTGGGTGCAGGTCAATCAATACGTGTAGATCTCAATAGCTGGTCAATTCCACCTATCTTTGAGTGGCTAGCCACAGCTGGAAGTGTTAGCCCCACAGCAATGTTCAACACGTTTAATATGGGCATTGGTTATGTGTTGATTGTCCCACCTTCACTGGACGTGCAGACAATTCAATGGTTCCAATCGCAAGGTATTGATGCTTATGCAATTGGAGAGGTAACTACAGGTTCAGGTGAAGTTGAAGGGCTACCAGAATGATGAAGTGTGAAGTGTGAAGTATGAAGTGTGAAGTATGAAGTATGAAGCAATTAACAATGAACAATAAACAATTATCAATGAAGAATGAACAATTGATAATTGATTCCCTTTTCCCTTTATCCTTCAACCTTTATACTTCATCCTTCATCCCTTGTTTCACAATTACGCGATCGCGCAACAGTAGTAGTTGCTTGTCTTTAATTCCCACACTGAGCAAACCATCGACAGTTTGCATGAGATAGTCAGCGCTAGAACCAATTTGCCCAGAGGCTGTGGCAATACTATTAATAGTGGTTTCTAGGGATATATTGCCAGCGTAGCCAGCCTGATGACGATTGACGATGAAAGCGATCGCTTCAATTTCTTGCTCACCGTCAAAAACTTTCACCCAACGAGGGATGTAGGAACCGACTACCATCTCTCGCCGCCACAATAGCAGCAGTTCAGGCAGCACATCAGCAGCAGCAATGCGGTAGGCGATACCGCGACAGCTACCACCGCGATCTAAACCAAGTACCAAACCTGGATTATCTGGAGTACCACGACCAAGAGGAGTCCATAGGCAGAAGCGGCGATGCCAACCGTAAATAGTGCCGATGCGGTGTTCGACGAAATGGAATATAGGATTCCAAATGAGTGAACCGTAGGCAAACAACCAAACATCAGAATTTAGCTTTTGGCGTTTCAGGGTTTCGAGAATCGACGCTTGTAGCTGTGCTTCACTCAAAACTTGTAGATCCAGTCCCGCTTGCAAGATCATTTTCTGCAAGAGTTGAGATTCTAGATCGGTGCGGGTTAAGGACATTTTGGATTTTAATTGAATCTCGAAGATTTGCTTGTTTTTGGTGGTTGTGGGTTCTACAGTGATAGCTTAGGGATTAAGAGATCTTGTGTGGGCGATCGCCACAATCTTGTTTGCTACGTGCATCCTATTTATCTAATGACTATATTTCTTCAGCGTCGTTGTGTCCTGTGTCGTGAGCTACTACCATTAAACTACGCTTGTTTTACTCCTGAATTTTCTAATGATTTACCAAATCCCGTAGAACGAATGTTCACTGGAGATTCGATACATTGGGAGTGTTATCGAGATTGGTCAGAGCGTCCAACATTTGCACAACAGCAATTTGAGGCTCATATTCAGCAAGCTCGTAAAAATACATTGACTGGCATTACTTATCAAGATGAAGATGTTCTTGTGTGTATCTTTGTCGCCGATCCCGAACCGAAGTATTTAGATCTCTACCTTTGTGCTACTGGTAGTAAAGTTTTTGTATTAATAGACGAATGGTTAGAGTGGATAGCAGACATTTCTCTTGCCGACGAAAAACTTCATCCATTTGAACGCATTGCTGCGATCGCTATATTACCAAAGCTAGCTCGTGAGCTTCCCAAGGTGGCAACAATTCTGGCTCGAACTGATTGGGAAGGCACTGAGCGAATGTGGTATCAATAATCATAGTAGTAGGGTGGGCATTGCCCACCATACAAAAGTTTATGCTCTTTCACAAAGAACCACCACTGATTCTGGCGACAACAAAAGCGATCGCCGCACTAAGCAAGGCTATACCCACTCCGAAAAAAGCAGAACTGTTGGCAGTGACAATTCTCATGCCCCGCTCAAATAAGCGGCTATCTAACTTATCTACAGCAGTTTTGACTTATTTAATCTCTTGAGAAAGTTCATCTACCATTAGATTGAGATCTTGAAAGTGATGATTTAGATCTTGAAACTGTGCTTGCTGTTGTCTGCTTAAGCGCCTGAAGTTGCCCAGCTATATCTGTTAAAGTTGGTTCACTGATAAAAAAGCTCTATCCCCCTTCTCTTGATTGTCCTCCTTTCCCTCCCCTAGCCCCTAGCCTCTAACCAAAGCCCCTACCTTCACGGACAACGCGGATGAAAACCCCCTGCGGTACAAATGTAAGCAATTTGGTTGGGAGCTAAATTTTTGACTTGAGAAAAGTCAACACCTTTTACTAAAGCAGAAGAGGTGTATTCTGGAGGTGCGGCAATAAATTGAGGATCGCTTTGGGTTTGTTTGGCACTAAAAAGTATTGCCCCTTGTAAATCTGCGTGTGCCAAATTTGCCCCCCTTAGATCAGCTAGTCTTAGATCAGCGTTACGCAAGTTGATATTTTGCATCTGAGCGCCGCTCAAATTGGTGCTGCTCAGACGAGTCATACTCAAGTCAGCATTACTGAGATTAGTATCACTCAGATCAGATCCAGATAGATCTGCTCCTTGCCAATCTGATTTAGCCAGATTAGCTGATTGCAACTTTGTGCCTAAAGCACTTACTCGGCTTAAACGAGCAGTGTACAAATTAGCATCGGATAAATTTGCTGCTCCTAAATTTGCACCAGTCAAGCTAGCATTTACTAGAACTGCATTTTGTAAATTAGCTCCCACTAGTTGGGCGCTACTGAGGTTAGCATCACTTAAACTGGCATTAGACAGATTTGCCTGATTGAGGGTGGCTCGCATTAGGTTGATACGATTCATTGGCACACGGCTGAGATTAGCACCAGTGAGATTAGCAGCTTTCATTTGGGCATCACTTAAGTCCGCGATCGCATCATCAGATGTATCCCATTGACCATCTTTCCCTTTGTCCCGCCAGATACTACCTGGTAAACTTGCACTGTTGAGATTGGCTCCTTTCAACACTATTCCAGCTAAATTGACTCGCTCAAGTGCTAGGTTAAAACCAGCATTGGTGGTAGAATTGAGATTGACGCGACTAAGATCCATAGCAGGAAGTTTGCCGCTATAAACCTGCAAAATTTTGGCGATCGCTTGCTCGGTTGCTTGCAGCTGCTGTGTCCGCAGTGCTAACTCGGCTGGTTTATTGGTGTAGCGTCCAGCTGCTATCTCATTCGACAACAATTGATTCAAGTTGTGCAAATAGGGCAGAGCTTGAGGACCAGTACTAACCAAGGCTTGCTGCACAGCATTGACGATCTTACCTTTTGTTTCTTGCCCCAAAAGTTCAACCAGTAGCTTTAGTACCTGCGGATCGTCTATTGTTCCCAGGGCGAGAATTGCTTTTTGGCGATCGTCCAATGTGGCAGAATTAGCGTTAAGCTGCCTAATTAAGGAGAGAAACTGCTCACTTTTGCTTTGCACTAGCTGCCGTTGGTTTTTCTGAGTTTGAATATAGACTTGAGTGCCTACCAAAGTTCCTAAAACTGTAGCCAAACTTGCCAGCGATACCAGTAGCAGGGTAATGGTAGGATTTCGGCGCATCCACTTCCACCAACTACGCCGCCCCTTAGTTGTCGATGGAAGCCTATGCGGGCTTGTTACCATCCCATTTGTATAAGTCCCGTAAGATTGATTGTGCTTAGTTGGCTGTACAACTGTAGCTTTGACAGAGTTAGGCAACGGTTTAAAAGTGCGATTAGCATCTACTACATAAGTACCTGCTATCAAATCATGCCAGCAACGGCGCTGACGGTGGAAACGGGCGGTTATTCCTTCCCCCAGCACCATCAAGCAAGACAAGCCTGCTAAAACTCCCAAGTGAGGGAAGGCACTAAAACGCCACACTATATAAGCAATGGAGAGTGGTAAGCCCCAACTTCCAATTCCTTCTCGGAGTAAAATGCGGGGCGTACTGGGAACTGTACCAGCAGCAGTCAAAACCCTTACCTTAAACCAGCGCTTGGGCAGAGTACTACCAGTTTTGGACAATAAATATAATTGCCAACCAGTCAGCAAGAGCGGTGCGACAACAGCAGCAGACCAAAATACATTGGTAAGTGGTGTGACTAGTTTGCTGTCAGTTTCACGTGGGGGAAGCGCTAGGGTTCTAGCGATCGCATCAGTTGTTACTGTCACTACTGGATTTAGAGTTACTTGTTCTCCACTAGGATCAGATTTTGCCGCGATTCCCAGACTATACGGTACTAAACCGCTTAGGGCGATTAGTGAAACTTCGACCGTCCAAGCCGCGATTCGCCTAGTTACCAGTGGCAGGGGTTTGCTTTTTACCTGCCCAGTACGGCGGCGATTGCGATCTTCACTTCTCCTCACAGTTGAATTCGCCATTGCACAATTCCCTTTTAAGTTGTTTCCACGAGCTTTTGAGCGATCGTTAAATAAATCAGTCTTTATTTTCAGTGCTACGAACTATAAAAAACTGATATGCCAAGTACAACCCCCCTGCCAAAAACCCTAAACTGATTACCGCAGCAACCAGGCTATAGACGGCTCGCAAAATAGCAATACCAACTATAGCCCCAACGCCTATAACTGTAAGTTTGCCCACACTAGGCAAGCTATTAAACCAGTTAAAAAAGCGTTTTAGCTGCGGCTTTAGAGTTGGCGAGATATCTTTCTGTCTTTGTTCGGGTGCTTGGATCTCGGAAATGACAGCTCTTGAGGATGGTGGGGAATTAACTTCTGTCTCTAGCTGCTCTAAGCGCCGATCTAAATCTTGCTCAGGTTGTGAATTCATATGTTTTTACCCTACTGGGGAACAGTGTTGTAAAGGGATCTAGATTTTTCGGTAAACCTAACGATTGTTGTTAGGGAGATTTTAGCTAATGTTAGTTAGTTAGGGAGGGGCAATTCATCAATTGCCCGTATTCGTTGAAGGATGAAGTGTTTCGTTGGAAGGCGTGAAATTTCAACCTTTATCCTTCAACCTACCCCTTCGCTCCTCGCGCTCGCTACAACCTTCATCCTTTCCCCCTTTCCCTTCATCCTACCCCTACCCAACGGGTGCGGCTAACGCCAACGGGATCGGTGTGCTACATCCTTCAACAAGCGCCTGCGGCAACGCGCGCGAACATCCTTCAACCTTCATCCTTTTTTCTTTCCCTTTTTCGGAACTTATACTTACCCAAAGCGTCTTTTAGCCCAGAGTGCAAGTGGATGCTAACAAGATAAAGTCACAAGCTTACCTAGAGTTTGATCGAACTAGAAAATCTAATTACTCAACTAAACTTTATTAATAAACAAAATGTTATACTTAAAGTAAGTGGAACCTTAGTTACACGAACAAAATTACAGTTAAATTCCAACCAATAGAGTAATTAACATAGAGTAATTAACAAAGATAACTGAAGGTTTGCTACTAAACTTAAGGATTGAATGAGCTTAATTAAATTTGAGTTTAAGTGTCAGCTTAAAAAAGTAATAAAATCTAATTGCTCAAGCGAATAAATTAATTCAAAATAGACAAATTAAAACCTAAAGTTGCTGCACTTAATGCAGCAGTAATTATTAGATATTTGGAGCAAAAAATATGAAGTATAAAAAAGAGTTAGCTTTATGCGGAGCTTTGGCAATCAGTTTTGCTGTCACAACAGCAGCATTGGCTGAAGACAAAGTTGTAGTTACTCCCAAGACTCAACCAGATCCCCTCGTTGTGCGTGGGAAATCTGGGGGAGATAAAAGCAGTGACTGCGGCAATATTGCCGCCACTCCCAATCAAATTATCGAAGTAACAGAACCCCTACCTTACGTGCGCTTTAGTGTACAAAGCGAAGGACAGCCAACACTGTTAATACAAGGACCTGGAGGACGACGTTTTTGCGTGTTGGCGGATACTGAGGCTGGAGAAAGCCCAGAAGTCTCTGGATATTGGGAGGCGGGTAAGTACTCGGTGTATGTAGGCGATCGCGCCTCTGGACAGCACCCCTATACCCTCTCCATCTCCCAGAAAAAAGCCTCCCAATAATTCAAAAAGCGCGGAATTATTTCTACTTGCTACTCAAATTGTCAAGTGGGAAGATGCAATCAAACTTAATCTTCTACTTGGGCTGAGACTTCAACCGCTTGTACGTCAATTGTACCAGGAGGGGTCAAGCGGTTGAACTTGCCTTGCTCAACTTTGAGCAATTCTCCACAATTAGAACACTGAATCTGAGTGCGATTTAACGCTGTCAATTCATAATTACATACCGGACACTGAGCTTGCACCAAGTTGCGTTGTAGCCACCAACGAAACCAAACAAAAGCCAAAACAGGTGCAAGCAAAAGCAGCCCCATTAAAATTAGAAAAGAGTTAACTAGCCAGCCTAAGCCCACAGAACCCAGTAACCAAATAATTAGGAACGGGGTAAGCCAACTAGCAAGGCGAGGAAAACTGAATTGAAAGGATTTGAGGCTCATTTTCTCAAAACTATGCTGCTCTGCCTCTAGGATAGCTACTTATCTTAGAAGGTTAACGAAAAATCAGTACACACCTGTCGAAATATTTACAAAGTTAATGGCTAGTGGCTGGTGACTAGTGGCTAGAAAAGGGAAAAGGGAAACAATTATCAATTACCACTTGTTCATTGTTCATTGTTCATTGTTCATTGCTCCCCCTGCTCCCCACAGCGATTGCCTGCTTTCTTCTAGCCACTGGTTCCACTGGTTCCACTGGTTCCACTAATGTGAGCGGGTTTTACCACGTTTAACAATTAATAAACAGTTTCTTCCATCAGCAGCGCGTTCATATACAACTCGATCAGCTAAGCGTCGGAGGAGAAACCAACCATAACCGCCTTCTTGAAGTGTACCTGGTAGTGGTTCTTCTATAGCATCTGGATTAAACGGCTTGCCCTGATCCCATATTCTAATTTCTAGGCGATCGCTCCACAAAGCCAAATCTATCTTTATAGTTGTTTCTCGCGGTAAAGCTTGGTGAGCGTGACGTACAGCGTTGGTAAATCCTTCAGCTAGCGCTAAGTTAAGGCGATAAAGTTGAGCTTCTGACCAGGAAAGTTTAGATAGATGTTGTAGATAAAAATTTTCAAACCATTGTTGCACTTGGTTTAGCAACTTCAGATCGCTTTGCACTTCTAGATGGTCTTGCTCCATCATGCCATAGCTCGATCAAGATTTGAATTTAATTGGACACTCAGGCAATAAATATTTAATATTTATTTGTTTTATGACACACCTATCAAGAAGCTATTACTATAGCAGCCCTATCTAGTTTATGAAATACAAAGTAGGAGTTGCCATTAGTCAATAGTCAAAAGTCAGGAATCATTAACAAAATCCAAACGAAACTCGTACAGCTACCTAGCAAGATTTGACAAATCATTTAAGGTTACTATAGCTTTTACCAAAATTGACGCTTGTTGATGTTTCTCTAGCAGCATCTACACACTTTCATGAGAAACCCACAAGCGTCAACACAAAGTTTTATGACCGATTTAGAACAGTCCCAAAGTAAAAGATTTATCTATTGGGAAAGTAGCACCAATACCTAGCCACAAAGTAATCAATGTACCTAGTAGAAACACTGTGGTTGCTACTGGGCGGCGGAAGGGGTTTTGAAACTTATTGACGTTTTCAATAAACGGCACCATGATTAGTCCCAATGGCACAGAAGCCATTATTAGTACCCCTAATAGCTTGTTGGGAACTGAGCGCAAAATCTGAAACACAGGGTATAAGTACCACTCTGGCAGAATTTCTAGGGGCGTAGCAAAAGGATTTGCTGGTTCGCCAACTATAGCAGGATCTAAAACTGACAAAGCGACGATACAGGCTCCTGTTCCCAGGATTACAACAGGGAAAATGTACAACAAGTCATTAGGCCAAGCAGGTTCCCCATAGTAGTTATGACCCATGCCTTTGGCTAGTTTTGCACGTAATGTAGGATCGCTTAGATCGGGTTTCTTTAGGGTTCCCATAGTTAAAGGTGTTCTCCTTAATTATTTTTTCAAGAGTCATTAGTCAGGAGTCATTTGCCTTTGAGTTTTCTACAAAGAACAAATGACTTTTGACTGATGACAGTTTAGATTACAATGGACCAGAAATGCCTTGCTTGCGAATCATCAAGAAGTGGAACAGCATGAAGACAGCAATCAGCCAGGGCAAAACAAAGGTGTGGGCGCTGTAGTATCGAGTCAGAGTTGCCTGACCTACACTCGAACCGCCGCGCAGTAGGTCAGCGATTAGCGTACCAACAACTGGAATTGCCTCTGGCACACCGCTGACGATTTTTACCGCCCAGTAGCCAATCTGATCCCAAGGCAAGGAGTAGCCAGTTACACCAAAAGAAACGGTAATCACGGCTAGAGTTACACCTGTTACCCAAGTTAGCTCACGGGGCTTTTTAAAGCCGCCAGTTAGGTAAACGCGGAAGGTGTGCAGGATCATCATCAGCACCATCATGCTGGCAGACCAGCGGTGAACGGAGCGGATGAGCCAACCAAAGTTAACTTCTGTCATCAGATACTGTACAGAAGAGTATGCTTCGGCTACGGTTGGCTTGTAGTAGAAAGTCATCGCAAATCCAGTAGCAAACTGGATCAAAAAGCAAACCAGGGTAATGCCGCCAAAGCAGTAAAAAATGTTGACGTGCGGAGGTACGTACTTACTGGTTACATCTTCAGCGAGAGCCTGAATCTCCAGACGCTCCTCAAACCAGTCGTAAACGTTTGCCATAAAATCCAGAAGTTCCTAAAAATGGATTACGTTTGTTCAAACTCCCTATTCGCCGAACAGGGAGGGGTGCTTTTGTAAGGTTTGTTAATGGCTGGAAATCCAGTCAATTGATCTTGAGGTACAGTTTTGGTCAATCAAGCCAGTCAGCTAGACTTGACCTTTGTGCATCACTATCTATAAAAAAAGTAACATAGTCGAGAGGGTGATTTCATAAATCGTTAAACGGTAAGTGAAATTAGGGCGGAGGGTGAAAGGAAGGAATTATTCGATGCGGGGAAAATTTTCTTTGCGAGTTTTTCGGGTCGGACTTTTAATCGTACTGCCAATCTTGCTTGTCTTAAGCTGTTGGGCGAAACCAGCAGCGGCTTTGACAGATGAGCAAAAAATAGTGACGGAAGCTTGGCGAATTGTAAATCGTACCTACCTGGATAATACGTTTAATCATCAAAACTGGGCATCAGTGCGGCAGAAGATACTCCAGCAGCCGCTCAATGACTCTGAGGCGGCATACAAAGCGATCGAGCAAATGCTGGCTAGTTTGAATGAGCCATTCACGAGATTTTTGCGACCAGAGCAGTACCGGAGTTTACAGGTAAATACTTCTGGTGAATTGACAGGGGTGGGATTGCAAATTGCCCTAGATGCTAAAACAGGGATGCTAGAGGTAGTAGCGCCGATCGCCGGATCGCCAGCAGACAAAGCGGGAATTCAACCGCATGATCGCATTTTACAAATTGACGGCATCCAGACCGCTCAAATTTCCCTAGACGAAGCCGCGACTCGGATGCGTGGAAAGGTTGGAAGTCGAGTTTCCCTGGTTCTAGAACGCAATGGCGAAACACAAAAAGAAATTCAACTGGTGCGCGATCGCGTCGCTGTCAACCCCGTAGTGGCTAACTTGTATACTCCCCCCAAAGGAGTACCAATTGGCTATATTCGCTTGACACAATTTAACGCCAACGCTGGGGTAGAAGTTGCTCATGCGATCGCTCGTTTAGAAAAGCAAGGAGCGGATGCATATATTCTTGATTTACGCAACAATCCAGGGGGTTTATTGCAAGCAGGAATTGAAATTGCTCGTCTGTGGTTAGAAGAAGGACCCATTGTTTACACCGTTAATCGTCAAGGCATCCAAGGCAGTTTTGAAGCCTTTGGATCAGCCCTTACTCAAGATCCACTAGTAGTTTTAGTAAATCAAGGTACAGCCAGTGCTAGTGAGATTTTGGCAGGGGCGCTGCAAGATAACGGTAGAGCCAAGATATTGGGAGAAACAACCTTTGGTAAAGGCTTAATTCAGTCCTTATTTGAACTATCAGATGGTTCAGGAATGGCTGTCACCGTTGCTAAATACGAAACCCCCAAGCATCGAGATATTCACAAGCTAGGTATTAAACCAGATCTGATGGTTTCCTTAAACCAACTCAGCCGCGAACAAATCGGTACTAGGGCAGATCAACAATATGAAGCAGCAGTAGAATTTTTGACAGGCAATTCGGTAATTGCTGCTGGCGCTGGGTGAAACAGAGGGGCGCTATAGCTAGAGGCTGGGGGCTAGCAAGTAGGGTGGGCAATGCCCACCTACATTCCTTTAATGGCTGCTAGAAGATTGGGTTCTCTGGAACTGGGGCTAATCGTTGGGCAATAAAATTAAATTCTCCCAAAATCTGATTGAGCAAGTAAGGTGGGCAATGCCCACCCTACTTTAGTGGCTGCTAGCGGATTGGTTCTCTGGAACTGGGGTTAATCGCTTGGCAGTAAAATTAAATTCTGTGGGAATTGTATTTAGGGTGAGCTTACCTGCTAAGTTTTCTTTCTGTACCAAGCTTTGAATGCTGACTTGTTGAGGTTGGTTATTACAAAGGGTTGAGCGGGGAACTGTACCTGCTAAAGTTAGTTGTTGATTACTTATTTTCCCTGTCAATGATGGTCTTTTTTCCCCAGATCTTGCTTGCTGGGCATTGCTGGAAGCTGGTAATAAAGAACCATTCAAATAAATACCTGATTGCTGAATATCCAATAATAAGTTTGATGATTTTGGACAGTTGGGTAAATTTTGGGCGAGAGTAAGGCGGTACAAACCATCAATAGGTGCAGGAGCTTTTAAATTTGTTTCCCCGTAAGCAGTTACGACTTTAAACAAAATTAAAACTGAAGCGATCGCTACGGCGTAAAAGATTAAGGACTGGAATTTGAAATGATTTTTCATGCTTCAACTGAGGGCTGATTTGAGTCAATATTTGCTTCGCTATTTGTCTGAAGCATCATAGAAGTGAGGTGAGCAGTAACTTGACTGTAGCGGCGGGTAATTAATAAAGAAGAGTGGCATTGATTGGCTAGCTGGTCTGCACCGCGCCCCAAAGTTTGGCGCTCAATTCCCCAAGCACGACTAGTACCAGCAATCGTCAAATCAACATTTGCTGATGCTTCTACTACAGCCGCAATTGGCTCTGGTGCTTCTATAGTTTTAATGTTGATGCGATCGCGCACACGGTCGGGCAATTGCTCTAGCATAGTTCTAAACTCATTGCTCAATTCAATCTGAGCCTGACCAGAAGATGCTACCCGTAAAATTAACAAACCAGTTGTATCATTATTAACCAGCAGTCGCAAAGCAATTACTAGTGCTAAATCATCGTGAATATTGCCAGAATAAGGCACTAATATACTTTCTAAGCGCTCTTGTCCTCGGTCTATAAATACCGCCACATCGACGGGTACAGTACTAAGAATTTGACCAACTCGCCCACCTAAGCGATTTTTATTAAAAGCTGGGCGATGCCATCCTAGTAGTATTAAATTAGCCTGGTCGAGAACAGCAATTTGTGCTGTTGCCCTTGCTACATCATTGCTAACACGCACAATTGGATGTACACAAGAGCGTACATTAGCGGGTTCTAGAGTTTGAATTAATTGTTCTAGCTGTTGGCGACGATTTTGAATTAAGCGATCTGCCTCAACAGGCGTACTATTAAAGGCATAGTCTTCTTGTAGTTCAATCAGACTCAACGGGTGAACAACGGCTCTTTGCAGGCGATTACCAGCGATCGCAACGGCTAGCTGCATCAATCCTTTTTGGGTACTTGGATTGGCTACAGGCACTAAAATTCGATAGGTAGCGGCAGTTTCTTCTGATACTTGATCCTCTGGTTCCGGTTCTACTAGATCTAACTTGATCAGCCGTTTTGGATAAGTCCACTCTAGCAATGGGGAAGTCATGAATGTTGTCACCAGTGCCATAATCACCAGCATGGTAAACAGCAAGGGTGAAATCACACCCAGACTTAACCCGATGTTGAGTACAATTAGCTCAGTCAAGCCTCTTGTATTCATTAGCCATCCAAGGGCTGAAGCTTCCCGATTTTCGATGCCACTAACACGAGCTGCTACATAAGTACCGATATACTTACCAGCGATCGCTACTGCCAAGATAATTGCACACAGTAGCCATAATTGAGGTCGGTTGAGTAAACCGATTTGTGTCCGCAAGCCACTGTAGGCAAAAAAGACTGGTAGCAGAAAAATCAAAACAAAATCTTCGGTTTTCTGGGCTATCTCTCGCACCAAATCTTCATTTTTGGGCATGACTGCGCCTAGCAAGAAAGCCCCAAAGATTAGATGAATGCCAATTATTTCAGTAATGAGGGCGGAAGCAACCACACCCATGTAAATCCCAGCCAGGAGTAACTGATTAAGTCGTCCGCTACGGAGGTAGTAAGTGGCAACTCTTTTGAGAAACCAACGCCCTACCGTCACCATGAAGCCGATGTAGAGCAAAGCTTCGATAATGGTAGGGAAAGCACCGACAAAGCTACCAGTACGGGCAACAGCGATCGCAAGCGCTAATATACACCAAGCAGTCACATCATCCACTGCCGCGCACGTCAGCGCCAAAGTACCTAAGCGCGTCCTTTGCAGATTGTTCTCAGTAATGATCCGCGCCAGAACTGGAAACGCTGTAATTGACATCGCTGCCCCTAAGAACAAAGCAAAGGCGGTAAACGAGACACTGGAATTAGAAACTAAAGGATAAAGCAGTAGGGCTGAAAGAGTTGCCAAGGCAAAAGGGACAATGATACTGACATTAGAAGTTAAAATTGCTACCTCTAGCTGCCCACTCAGATATTTTGGATTTAGCTCTAGCCCAATCAAGAACATGAAAAAGATCAACCCTACCTGAGACAGCACATTCAGAAAGGGAATTGTTTGTGCTGGAAACAGGGCTGCTGCTAAATCGGGGGCAATTAAGCCAAATAGCGATGGTCCTAGCATAACCCCCGCCACAATCTCGCCAATCACCAACGGTTGCTTAATCCATCGACATCCCAACCCTACAAGCCGCGAGAGTCCAATCACAATCAGCACTTCAATCAGAACGAGAACGACTGTATCAAGGTGCATAATTTCTCCTCAAGTGCCTGCTGTCACTACAATAATCTGAAAATGAAGAGGCTAGGGGCGCTCTTGCTAGGGGCTAGGGGCTAGAAAAAAGGGTAAAGAGGTATTGCGGTCAAGAGTAAAGGTTGAAGGTTGAAGGATAAAGGTTGAAATTTCACACTTCATACTTCGCACTTCATACTTGTTCTCCCCCTGCTCAAAGTGCTCAAAGTGCTAAAGTGCTCCCTACAGTTGGGGTATACTCCAAAGGTTGATTGTGCCATTACCAGTGGCGCTAACAAGGGTTTGTCCATTAGGAGTGAAGGCAACAGAATTAATATATTCTGAATCTTCAGTGAAGTATCCTATCAGGGTGCGTAGTAGTTGACCTGTTTCTAAATTCCACAGCTTGATTGTTTGATTGCTACTGTTGCTAGCAAGAGTTTTCCCATCACGGCTGATGGCGACAGAAGTCACTACGCTTGAATGCCCTATCAAGGTACGAATCATACCTGTATTTAGATTCCACAGCTTGATTGTCCCATCACTACTGCCACTGGCAAGGTGTCCATTGGGGCTAATAGCGATTGAAAATACGTTTTCAGCTCCAGTTAGGGTACGAATCAGTTTACCCGTCTTGAGATTCCACAGCTTGATTGTCTCATCACTACCGCCACTGGCAAGGGTTTGTCCATCGGGGCTAATAGCGACCGAATTAACATCGCCAGAATGTCCAGTCAGGTTATCAAGCAGTTTGCCTGTTTTGAGATTCCACAGCTTGATTGTCTCATTGCTACTGCCACTAGCGATCGCTTGCCCATTTGGGCTGATGGCGACCGAATTAACATGGTATAAATTTCCAGTTAGGGTACGAATCAGGTTGCCTGTATTGAGATTCCACAGCTTGATTGTCCCATCACCACCGCCACTGGCAAGGCTTTGCCCATCTGGGCTGATTGCGATACTGTGAACATGACCGGAATGCCCAGTCAAAAGACGCAGCAGTTTGCCTGTATTCAGATTCCGCAGCTTGATTACCCCATCACCAGTACCAATGGCAAACTTTTGCCCATCTGGAGTTATGGCGACCGAATTAAAGTTGGCAAAGTTGTTTCCTGTAAGGCTCACAGGGACGGGATGAACATCAGTAGAATTTCCAGTAAAGGCTCTTTGTAGAAAAATACTACTAGGCAAGCTCCTAATGACAGCTTGTGGCTGTGCCGGAAAAACTCCATAGCGAATAAATCCATAGACTTGAGTTAACAGTAAACAAGATAAAAGTATTGCACTTGCAAGTAATATATTTTTAAGTTTTATAAATTGTTGCTTTGGTCTTTTTGGTGGTAGCAGCCGCACACGGGTATTATTAAAATCCTCAGAACCGTGTAAGTTCTGTAAGTCATGCAGTACTTCGTCTGCCGATTGGTAGCGATCGCCTACGTAAGAACGCACCATCTTGTCTAAAATGATTGCAAGATCGGGGTTAACCTGTGCATACTCATGCCATATAACTTCGCCGCGCGAGTTTTCCTGTAATTCGCTTGGGGTTATTCCAGTTAAAGCTTGAATCGCTGTCATACCCAAAGCATAAATATCACTGCTAAAGCATGGCTTGCCTCTAGCTTGTTCACTGGGCATATAGCCTGGTGTCCCAATCACCCGTGTCAAGGTTTTACCTAACACCTGGAGATGGACTTGCTTAACTGCACCAAAGTCAATTAAAACAATCTTTCCGTCTTTGTACCGTCGCATCAAATTACTCGGTTTGATGTCTCGATGAATTACCTGGCGCTGGTGTATAAAACTCAAAATCCCCAGCACATCCAAAAGAATATTTACTACCTCACTTTCTGGCAGTCGCTGACGGTCTGAAAGTACTGCACTTAGAGGATAGCCTTCAACGACTTCTTGTACTAAATAAAATTCTCCATTTGCTTTAAAATAGTCCAGCAAGTCGGGGATCTGGTCGTTTTCTCGACCCAACTTTTCTAGAGTTTTTGCCTCGAATTCAAATAACCTTTCGACCTCTCGTAATGTAATTGAGTCTTGGCTGGCAGCCTGCAAGCGCTTAACTACACACTGCCTTTCCATTCGGCGGGTGTCTTGAGCAAGGTAAGTTTCGCCATAGTAGCCACGACCTAATTGACTAATAATTCTGTAGCGTCCGTCCAGTAGTGTACCTAGCATTATATTTAATTTATGCAATAGCGATCGCTCATCCATCATTATCTAATGGCGGTGTTTAATTGAATTTCTTGGAGTTGTTGCTCATTCTATTTCCTTGTAACCTGGCTTTTGCGACGCTAACTTATCAGCAATGCGCGTAGTTTCTGGCAACCGATATTTAGGTGTGCAACGCAATACGTAATCAATAGCAGTAGTTAGACTTATCCGATGTCCACTGGAAACATACACAGGTTTTGTCCCAGTGCGTGTGCGTAGCACTGCGCCAATTGTTTCACCCCTATTTAGCAGCGGTTGCCAACTGCCTTTTTCCTCTGGCACTTCCTGATGTTTACCAATCAGTAGAGACTTTGCTACACCTATTGTTGGCATATCCAAAATTAGTCCTAAATGACTTGCAATACCAAATCGTCGGGGATGGGCAATACCTTGACCATCACATAAAATTAAGTCTGGTATAATGTTGATTTTTTCTAGGGCATCTAGAACTGCTGGAATTTCTCGAAAAGATAGGAATCCAGGTACATAGGGAAAAGATGTAGGACGACGGGCGATCGCATACTCAAGTAATTTCAAATCTGGAAAACTCAGAACGGCGAGGGCTGCACGGCTAATTGTACCTTCGGCTTCAAATCCCATATCCACCCCAGCTACATACTGCACTGGTTCTGGGAAAGAGTCTGAGGTGATGATTTCTCCTCGCAGCTTTTCTTGAATGGCGATCGCTTCTTCAATTGTTAAAGCCCAGCCATGTCGTTGAGTAATTTTCATTGTTTATTAAAATCTATAGCAATCCGCGCATCATTTGTGAACAGCTATTAGTAGGGTGGGCATTGCCCACCCTACCTATAAATTTCTGCTATATCTTAAAGTAAAAATAGATCTAATTTATCGCGCAATAGACTTGGACACAAGCGATAGCGGGTTTCCCGACAGGAGGCAAAGTGTCCGCCCAAAGACGCTAAGTTTTTTTAAAGTCAAGTTATTAAAGCACTCAAAGTTTGGTTAATACTGGTATCAGATATGTCTGGCAAAGATAGGACTTTTTCTACATTGGTAAAATCTCTTTCTATTGATTTGAAATAAGTAGTATCGTAATGGTATAATAGCAAATTTTTAATAAAGTCTTCCCAGTTACTATTGTCTATTAACTGATACCAATAATTTAATTTTTGTTTACCATATCGAGATTTTAGTCGTTCAAGTTTTGCTTTTAAGAAATGGGGATTGTTTTTTAAGTAAGGATATTCTTTTAAGAGAAATTGAACTCTACTATCTAATGGCAGTTGAATTTCTATCCCCGTTGCTTGTTTCATTTTATGCCATAAAGATGGAGGTAAATGAACTTGTCCAATTTTGTTACTTTCTGACTCTAGCCAAACAATTTTATTAGAATCAAATTGTTGCAGTTGTTGTAAAAGTAGAGATTCAAAGTACTTTTGTGAAGGTTGGGGAGTAGGTGAGTCTTGCCATTCTTCACCTAGTAGCGAACCGCGATGATTGGCTAGTGCTTCTAAGTCAAGTACTTGAGCGCCACGTTGCTGTAATTGGCGTAAAATATGTGTCTTGCCACTTCCCGTTAGACCACACAATACTTTATAGGTATATTTGGCTGGTAAATCTTCTAATTGTTGGCGCACATAAGCCCGATAAGTCTTATATCCACCTTCGACGACTGTAACCCGCCAGCCGATTTGTCCGAGTACCGTAGCCATACTATTAGAACGCTGTCCACCCCGCCAGCAGTAAATTAGTGGTTTATAGTCCTTGTCTTTTGAGGCAAAGTGTGCATCTAAATGTTGTGATATGTTCTTGGCTACCAAGACCGCGCCTGTTTTGCGGGCGGAGAAGGGGTTGATTTGTTTGTATATGGTTCCTACCTGGGCGCGTTCAATGTCATCCAAAACGGGCAGGTTGATTGCACCTGGGATATGATCCAGGGCATATTCGACCGGGGAACGAACATCAATAATTTCGCTGTAGGTTTCTGCCCAAGGCTGTTGGGTATATATCGGAAGTGGCATTACAGTCAAATTGCATCTTTCTCGATTTTGACACTTTCACAGCTTTGATTGTCTAAAGCTTTAATCTGGTTTCTAGTTTCCACAGCGATGCCTACGAGGTTATTGGAGGTTCTACCTCCCAATTCGGATTGAGATGAATCTAAGGAAAAGATCGAGCGATCGCCTAAAAAAATTTTAGTAAATGTTTATCATGCTCTCATAGCTGGGAATCCTTAGATTACAAGATACTTCCTAAGCTTCTAGCTATGACACAATCAAATCTTCTGGCACAAGCAAAGCTTGGCGATGCAAAAGCGATCGCAGATGTAATTAACTACCTTATGCCAACTGAAGGGGTTATTGCAAAAGCTGCCCTCAAAGACGGTTTTTTAGAAATTATCGTTGAAGCAGATCAAGTTCCAGCTCAACAACAATCACTTACACACATCCAGAAAATCATAAATTATTTACACCCAAAATTTGTTAATAAGATACGAGTTTATGGAAAGCAAACAGGTACTTACTCGTTAGATTGGTATGAAGAGTTTAAGCCATTTGCGGCAAATTATAAATCATTAGAGCCGACTGTTCAAACTAAAAATATAGATATAGAGCAAGCTTCTACCTGGGAAAAAGCTCTAGAAGCGGTGATTGATTCAATTATTGGTGCTGATTTTAATCAAGACGCAATTAAGCAGTTTGTAGATAAACTTCGCTGGGAAAAGCCTGGAATTAGCAATGAGGAAATTTGTCAGAAAATAGTTAATCAAAAATCTATGCACAGTGGTTTATTTGGTGCAGTAACGGGCGTTGGTGGTTTAGCTGTCTTACCTTTTGCCATACCAGCTAATATTTATGTTTCTTGGAGAATTCAGGCTGCTACTATCCGTGCGATTGCTTATGTGTATGGTTATCCTCCTAGTAAGACAGACATTAGCCTAGTATTATTTGGAGCGGTTGATTCACAGATGCAAGCCTTAAAAAGATTGGGAATTGAAGCTGCAAAAGTTGCTACGAAGAAGGCATTTGACCAATACATGACAAAGGAAATAATCAAGTCGGTATTGAAGTTATCCCTGAAAGAAGCAGCAACAAAAATGGTACAAAAAGCATTAGTTACTAAGATGATTCCAGTTGTTGGAGCGCCTATAGGCTTTGGCTTTGACTGGATGACAACACAAGCTGTAGGGAAGCTGGCAATTAAATATTACAGCGGAACTTAAGATAAATTTAGTCTTATATGTAGAGAAATTGTCTCTAATTCCGCTAAAAAACAATTGTAACATTTGGAGGTTTTTGATTATGCAAGCTGAAATGGAAAGTATAATAATTTTAAGTTTAATGTTAATTTTAGGCTTTGGCATTGTTTATTGGTATATTGCCTTACCATTATTGTTCATGTCACTCTGCTTTGGTTTATTTAATGAAATAATATTAAAACCACGTAAAATCAAAAAGATAAAATCTAGTGATTTAGTATTGATAAAAGGCTCGGATAATCAGTATGGCATTCCTGTAAAAATTGGAAAACCAAGTAATGCAGTTAATAGCGCTTCATTAAAGCAATCTCAATTTCAACTAATTGGTTATAAAGTTTTTATTATGGTTCCCATATTACAAAATGATGGAAGCGTTGAATTCAAATGTTCCTATCATGCTCTAGATCGAGTTGAAATTGCCAAGCTTAATGTAATCCAAGAAGATAGAAAGCTAACACCACTCAAAAAAATAGCTCCCATCATTAAAGAATACGTAGCTGTAGAGACAGAGATTTCCCATCTTAAAAACAAAAAGATGGAACTCATAGAAGTAAAAAAATTGATTTCATTATCAGACATTTATCATAATCAAGAAAGCATATACGAGAGAGCGTTATTACAAATAGAAAATATAATAAACAAGGCAGAAGAATTAAAACAAGTATATCTACATCTAATTAAAGAGTGTTTGATTAGCTATAAAGTTGCTGAGTATAACCTAGATAGCATCCCAGACAATATACAACTATCGCTTGATTTGCGTTATAGGCATACAAAAGAGGAATACCAAAAAATGAAAGACACAGCAGATGCTTATTTTGTTTTGGTACGAGATAAACGTATCAATAAACTTATATAAGTAATAAAGATATTACAAAAGTCAGCTTTAGATAATATTGTAGTGCAGGAAAATTTAATATACGCTCAGACAAAAATATCGATAGAAGTCCTAGCAGATGGCAATTACATTATTATAGCCGCATTAGTAACATCTGTAGAATGTTACGAAAATCCTGAATGATATGCAGTAGATATTGCTATTTATAATGAAAGTTTTGGGGTAAGTTTTCAATAGGAGAATGTTCTCCTTTGTCCCGCTCAATTCATTGTTATAGATATCAGATCAAAGCATTGAATGTTAGCATTTAGTCACGCTTTGGATAGCTGAGGAAGGTTTTTAGCAGAATTACGCGATCACCTATTCAAATTGATCCTCCTCTTGTCAGAGGGAAATTTATTAAATACATACTAAAAGAAAATAGTCGCCCCAAATGCCTTGAACTTCATAGGATCTGCTAATGACAGATAAAACAACTCGGCGTAATTTTCTGCTGACTAGCGTCGCTGTAGCTGGCGGGGTTGTAGGAAGTGGCGCAATAAAACAGAATTTGACCAACAGTGCTGACTCATCAACACACAATGAGGCTAAAGCTACTAAATCATCTCGTTCCATGAACTTCAGTTCTGGAACGATGCCAGAACGTGTGCTGGGAGCTACTAAAATAAAAGTACCTATCTTCGGTTTGGGGGGTGCAGGACAAACGCCACTATCCGACGAGGGAAAAGAAAAAGATGCTGTGGCTATGATTCAAAGAGCGTATGAACTGGGTATTCGCTACTTTGATACTGCTGCAAGTTATGGACCGAGTGAAGATTATCTGGGTAAGGTATTGCCAAATTATCGAGCAAAAATATTTCTGGCTAGTAAGACAGCCGAAAGGAATCGGGATGGTGCGTGGCGAGAATTAGAGCGATCGCTTAAACGTCTAAATACAGATTACCTGGATTTGTGGCAAATGCACCATGTCGCATATCAACAAGACTTAGATACGCTTTTTGGTGCTAATGGAGCGATTAAAGCTATAGAAGAAGCAAAAGAACAAAAACTTATCCGCTTTAGTGGTATTACTGGTCATTATGATCCAAAAATGATCGCCCAAGGTTTGCGCCGCTATCGCTTTGACACCACACTTATTCCTGTAAATGCCGCTGATAAGCACCATCCACAGCCTTTTCTTCCTGCTGTGTTACCAAGAATTCCCAAATCGCAATACCAGAAGTTTTGGGGTTAGCCGCAATCAGCTTTACGTTATCTTTTGCCAAGTCTGCCCAAGTCTTGATACCTTTGGGATTGCCAGGGCGGGTGACAATAGCCGCCACAGATCGGGTGACAACGCTACCTTTGGGAGCTTCTATTTCCCAACCCGATTCAATCAAACCTGCTTGCTCAATTCTATTGAGATCAAGACCTAGAGCTAGATGTACTACATCTGCTTCTATTGAACCTTCAATTACGGCACGGGTTTGAGAACCAGAACCACCGTAGCTAGTCTCGAAACTGACGTTTTGGTTCTGTTCTTTCTTCCACTTTTCGACAAATTTGGGAATGATGTGATCGTGAGCTGCTCTAGTAACCGAGTAGGAAACTAACCTTAGTTTGACATCAGGTTTGGCAGCCGACGAGCTGCTTTCACAAGCAGCGATCGCCACACTCAAGCTAACTCCTACCAAAAACAGACACGCAAAGCTCCACAAAGAACGTCGGTTCAACCAATTTGCTATTGGTTGATACCACTGTCTAATATCCTGCAAAGTTTTAACAAGATAAGTCTGTTGCGCGATCGAGTGCATTATCTCTAACCTCAGTATCAAAGGTATAGTGACCAACAATCGGTAACTGATAACTGGTCACTGTTTAACCAAATCGACCGCTAATATATTCCTTAGCTTCTTCGGTACTAGGAGAATCAAAAATTTGTTCGGTAGGACTGAACTCAACTAATCTTCCTCGGCGCTTACCGCTGCGATCTGTTTCAGTATTGAAAAACGCAGTCAAATCTGAGATACGCGAGGCTTGCTGCATATTGTGGGTTACGACAATGATGGTGTACTGTTCCTTCAGTTCAAGACAAAGTTCTTCAACCTGTTTAGTTGAAATTGGATCGAGGGCAGAACATGGTTCATCCATCAGAATTACATCAGGCTTCATGGCGATCGCTCGTGCAATGCAAAGCCGCTGCTGTTGTCCTCCAGATAAATCTGTACCCTTTCCTTTCAGCTTGTCTTTCACCTCATCCCAAATCGCAGCTCGTCGCAGCGATTCCTCTACCAATTCGTCCATATTTCCCTTGTAACCGTTGGTTCGCGGACCAAAGGCAATGTTTTCATAGATTGACTTGGGAAAAGGATTCGGTCGCTGGAACACCATTCCGATCTGACGACGGACTTTCACCGGATTGATTTTGGAGCCATAAATGTTTTTCCCCTGGTAATCGATTCTGCCCTCAACCCTAGCGCCTGGGATCAAATCGTTCATGCGGTTAAAGCAGCGCAGCAGGGTACTTTTGCCACATCCTGAAGGTCCAATAAAAGCGATGATTTGTTTTTCAGGAATTTCCATATTCACTTCCTGAAGTGCCATAAAATCACCGTAGTAAACCTTGACACCTCTGACTTCAAAAGTTGCCGTAGCCAGTGTAGCTGTATTGTTAGAGCGCATACGTGTATTTTTCTAAGGTTCTATTACAGTTGAAATTCTTGCCAAGCTATGAGCTATTAACTATTAGCTATTAGCTTTCAAATTATTTAAGTAACGAAAAGCGATTTCGGAAGTAAATTGCTACGCCATTTAGAACCAAAACTACGAACAATAAAACAATGATTGTTGCTGCTGCTGCGTTAGCAAAACCAGGCTCAGGGCGAGTGATATAACTGTAAATTTGGATAGGTAAAGCCATAAAGCGCTGAAACAAACCAGGATTGAATGTGAGAAAACTTACAGCTCCGATTACGAGTAGAGAAGCTGCATCACCAATTGCCCGTGAAACTGAAAGAATTACACCTGTTAAAATTCCTGGCACGGCATAAGGTAAGACATGATTCCATATCGTTTGCCACTTAGTTGTTCCTAAGCCATAAGAAGCTTCTCTTAAGGCATTAGGAACACCTCGAATTGCCTCTCTAGAAGTGACAATAATTATCGGTAAAGACAGCAAGGATAAAGTTAGTGCGCCAGTAATCAAAGATGGACCAAAGCCCAAAAGATAATAAAAAACGCCCAAACCAAGTAACCCATAGACAATTGAAGGAACTCCAGCCAGGTTAGCAATGTTAATCTCGATAATATCTGTCCACCAAGCTTTCGGTGCATATTCTTCGAGATACAAAGCCGTTCCTACACCAATAGGTACAGCAATTAAAATAACTAGTATTCCTAGAAAAATGCTGCCAAAAATAGCAGGACGTATGCCGCCTTTATCGGCGAATCGAGAAGGAGTCTCAGTTAAAAAACCAGGCTTTACGAGTGTTCCTATCCCATCTCTTAAGACATCGAAGACTAAGAGGGCAAGCACTACTAAACCAATGCTAAGACCGATTAAAAAGAGAATTTCAAAGATTTTGCCAGTTTGTTCTCGTTTCTCTAACTGTGGATTAAACTCCTCAGTTTTTGAGGAAAAATCGTTTTGGTAAGAAGAAGTAGCCATATTTACGAAGCTGCAACAATACTTTTGACTTTGATTAGCCCGTCTCACCTGAAATATTTGTCAGAGTCAGAATTTTTCTGTGAACTCGCCCCTACGACTTTTGACTTCCTTAGTACTTTTCTTTATAGCGATTAGCAATCCAATGGCTGACGATATTTAAAGCTAGAGTAATCAAAAACAGAACAGCTCCCACGACGTACAAGGTTTTGTAATTAAGACTGCCACGAGCGCTATCTCCTCCTGAGATTTGAGCCATATAAGCCGTCATTGTTCCTACTGATTGGAAGGGATTGATATTGAGTCGAGGCTGTTGCCCAGCAGCAATTACCACAATCATCGTTTCACCAACAGCTCTAGAAATGCCTAAAATAATCGCGGCAGCAATTCCAGAAAGAGCTGCGGGAAAGATAATTTTGGTTATGACTTCCAGTTTTGTTACTCCCATTGCGTAAGCTCCTTCTCGTAAAGAGCGAGGAACAGATTGTAGAGCGTCTAAGCTAATGGAGCCAATTGTAGGCATTACCATGATCCCTGTCATTAGCCCAGCACTTAAGGCGTTAAAAACCTCAAGGGGAAAAAAGTTACGCAGAACAGGGGTGATAAATAACAGAGCAAAGTATCCAAAGACAACAGTAGGCACTCCCGCCAGCAGCTCTACCGCTGGGCGTAAAATCCGCGCTACCTTGGGTGAGGCATATTCGCTTAAGTAAATAGCAGCAGATAAACCAAGAGGAATGGCAACGAGCATGGCGATCGTTGTCGTCAGTAGAGTGCCGTTGATTAGGGGCCAAATCCCAAAATGTTTCTGGGCAAATAAAGGTGTCCACTGAGTATCGAGCAAGAACTGAGCAAGTGTAACCTCTTGGAAAAACTCAAACGTCACCCGAAAGATAATAAAGACGATGCCAAAAGTCGTGAAGACGGAAATCAACGCGCAAGAAAATAATATCGCCTGGATAAATTTTTCTTGGAGATCGTCAGATGCCTCCTTGTTAAGCTTACGCCCGTCTTCTCTATCCAACTGGTTCCGAAAATTTGTGTCTTGCATTGTAATATCTTGAATATCTCGATCTCTCTTTAAAGGAGTTTAGTTAAAGAAGTTTGGCGATCGGCTCACCTGGCTTGGCATCTTTGAATTTAGAACCAGTTTCTTTGGAGGTAAGTTTTTGCTTGATCTTGGGGTAAGCTTCATCGGGTAGCGCCACATAGCCTATTTGATCGACCCATTTCCAAGAATTATCTATATAAAATTCAACAAACTTCTTTACTGCTGGTTCGTTATCCAGTGAGTTCTTACTGACATAGATAAAGAGAGGACGAGACAAAGGTGTATAAATATTCTTCACAACATTGTCTATAGGAACAGGCTTTTCGCACTGCCCTTGGGGATCTTCCACGGCAACCAAGTTTAACCTGTCTTGGTTGGCAATGTAGTAAGATATCCCAACATAAGCTAGACCATTCTCGTCGCCCAAAACCCCTTGGACAAGGACGTTTTGGTTATTGCTAGGAGTATAGTCTGTGCGGCTATTTCTGGCTTTGCCAGTAACGGCTTGCGTGAAATAATCAAATGTCCCAGTATCAGAACCAGGGGCATAAAGCCTTAGCGGTCGGTCGGGAAACTTGGAATTAACTTGATTCCAGTTGGTGACTTTACCAGTTGATTTGGAGTTCCACATTTTATTGAGTTCTTTGATACTCAGGCATTTAGCGAAGTTATTTTGACGATTCACAATTACAGCCATTCCATCTAGAGCAATAGGCAGCTCTACAATCTCAATTGAGTTCTTTTTACAGGTTTTAATTTCTTCATCTCTAATGGCTCGTGATGCCCCAACAACATTAATGTCACCGTTGCAAAACTTACTAAATCCGCCTCCAGTACCACTTGAAGCAACGCTAACCTGAGCATCAGGGTTTTCTTTCTGAAATTCCTCGGCAACTGCTTGATGGATGGGATAACCTACAGCCCCACCATCAATGCTCACCTCTGTTTGTTTTTCCTCTGCCCCATTGCTGCAAGCAGTTATACCGCAGGTAATTACTATCAGAGATGTCAGTAAAACATGACACTTTAATCGGCTGTTAAAGAGCATTGCAATTATTTAAAAATGCTTACTTGAAACTAATTCTACTTAAAGTCGGTAGGAATACCGTGTTAAGTGATTATAAAGTTTAATTGCAGGTAAAATCATTAAGTTATGTAAAATATGTTTGGCATACAGGCGATCGCGTCCTACTTCCGCTTTCAACAAGATCTACCAATCTGGCTGAGGCAAAAAGTTAATTCGATAATCCTACCCACCATTGAAGTTTGTCGAATATACTGCGGTAAATCGGTAGGTATTACGGTATTTAAGTAAACAAAGTTAATTAATTAAAGGAGGACACTTGAAGGTGACGCAGATATGGTTCCACAATGCTGTAACCTCATCTGCAAGCTGCTTCCGAACAAAATGGCTGGTCTACTTACATTCTTTGGTGTTTAAGTATGGCAACTTATAAAACAATTGTGCAAGCGATCGGCAGAACTCCCCTAATTCAGTTAAACCAAATTACCCAGAATATTACATCTACTATCTATGCCAAGCTAGAATCTCTCAATCCTGGCGGCAGCACTAAAGACAGAATTGCACTTGCCATGATCGAAGCGGCGGAAAAAGAAGGACTCCTGCAACCAGGTGGAACCATCATTGAAGCCACAGCAGGCAATACAGGTGTTGGTTTAGCACTGATTGCTGCTGTTAAAAAGTATTGGTACATTTTTGTACTACCTGACAAAATGAGTCAGGAAAAGATCAACTTGCTCAAAGCTTATGGTGCAGAAGTGGTTATTACTCATACCTCTGTGCCGCCTGACTCTCCCGAAAGCTACAACGGTGTAGCAGAACGGCTGACTAAAGAAATTCCTGGCGCGTACAGACCAAATCAATTCGAGAATCCTCATAATCCCTTGGCTCATTAGACCTCTTGCGTGAATAGGGGGTGAGTGAGTAAAAGTAGGGTAAGGAGGAATAGTCCATGACCTACGAGCAACTTGCACGTTTGAGCTCTAATAGCTTCAAACGCAAGTGCGCAGTTCATCGTGAAACCTTTGAGCAGATGGTTCAAACGCGGCGCCCCCATCTTGACCGTCAGGGTAAGCGAGGCGGACAGGCTAAACTGAGCGTCGAAGATCAATTGTTGTTGGTGCTAGAGTATTGGCGGGAATATCGTACTCAATTTCATATTGCCACTAGTTGGGGATTAAGCGAGTCTGCTGTGTGCCGCTTAATCCAAAAGGTAGAAACGCTGTTGCTTGAGTGTGGTAAGTTTCGCTTGCCAGGTAAAAAGCAGCTATATCAAAATGCCTACACTTGGAATGTGCTGGTCGTCGATGTCACGCAAAGCCCAACCCTCCGCCCAAAAAAAAACAGCGCGCTTACTACAGTGGGAAGAAAAAGCGGCACACTTTGAAAGCACAAGTGATAGTTAACCAAGCAACAGGACAAATTATTTGTACTGCCTTTGGCAAGGGGCGAGTGCATGATTTTCGCTTGTTCAAACTGCATCGGTTTCCCATGCTACCACAGCAGTTATGCTTAGCTGACAAGGGATATCAGGGCATCACCAACCTGCATAGCGCCAGTTGCACCCCAACCAAGAAACCCCGCCGTCCGGCAAATTTGAGTAAGTCTGAGCCCCAACACAATCGTCTGCTCGCACGATTGCGTGTTGTAGCTGAACACGTCAACCGGCGGTTGAAGATTTTTCGGATTTTGGCAGAGCGTTACCCTAATCGTAGACGGCGTTTTGGCTTACGCTTCAATTTGCTCGCTGGAATTATCAACCTTGAACTTGCTCTGTGTTCCTGATTCACGCAAGAGGTCTATTGTTAGGGTGGCTAAGGCTTTTAAACCACTTGCTGATCAGGAATTAGCAGCCATCGAGCAACGTACTGCTGCTATTTGGGAAGATAATACTTTCTTTCGCGCTTGGGGGTGATTAGGGGCTGGGGGCTAGAGGCTGGGGGCTAGAGAAAGAGGGGGAGAGGGGGAGAATTACCAACCACCAATTACCGATTACCAACTACCAACTACTAATTACCAATTACCGATTCTGCCTTGAGTGTAACATTTGCAGAATTTCTTTGGCGGCGCGATCGCTTACTCCTTCTTCCCCTAAGCAAGAGCGCATCAGAGTATAGTCTGCTATAGTTTGTTGACGACGTTGGGGATCTAGCAGTAGTTCTAATGCTGCCCCAGTAATGTTTTCTGGGGTGGCTCGTTCTTGGAGTAACTCTGGTACGATCGGTTTGTTGACTACCAAATTAGGCGGCGAAAAGAAGGTAACGGAAAAATTGAGTAATTTATATGCCACCCATTGTGTTACTCGGCTAACGCGATATAGCACGACTTGTGGCACGTTTAACAAGGCAATTTCTAAATTTACAGTGCCAGATTTGGTAATTGCAAGATCAGCAGCTGCGATCGCTTCCAATGTTTGCCCTGATAGTATTGTTGCTTGCAGCCCATAACGTTCAATTGCCTCTTCTATTGGTTGCCGATATACTTCTAAAGATAGTGGAATCCAGAAGTGTACCTGGGGTAACTTTCCTTGAATAGCTTGTGCTGCTTCAAATATCACTGGCAGCAGATATTTCAATTCTTGGCGGCGCGAGGCTGGAATTAACGCTATAGTCAATTGTTCTGGAGAAATCCCTAATTTTGCTCGTGCACAGGTGCGGCTAGGAGCATTTTGCATCCTATCTAGCAAAGGATGTCCTACCCAACTTACCCTCGCTCCTCTAGTTTGGAAAAAACGCGCCTCTTGGGGAAAGATTGCCAATATCCGATCTGTCATGTCTATCAGCCGCTTGATGTCACGCTGATTTGACCACCAAACCCACATTTGCGGCGCAATATAATATACAATCGGTACTTGTGGCATCTGCCTTCGGATATAACTACCTAAAGGTAGATTAGCTCCAGCATAATCAATTAGTACAACCAGATCGGGTGGGTGTTGTTGAAGATATTGTTTTGCCCGACGTTGAATTTTGAAGGTAGATAAGACAAACGGTAAGGCTTCCCAAGTTCCAATCGAACCGATGCCGATGGTATTACCTAAGAGGGTAGCGCCTGCACTTTTCATGCGATCGCCTCCCAGTGCCACAATTTCTAACTCCCACTGGGCAGCAACCGCTTGTCGCAGCAGCGCTTCAACAAGTAGCGCCCCTTGTAAATCTCCTGAAACCTCACCAGTACTAATGAATATACGCATCGCTTTTAAGGGGCTAGAGGCTAGAGGCGAGGGGCTAGAGGCGAGATGGGGTGATGAGGTGATGAGGTGATGGGGTGTGGTGGTGAATTTCTCCCACTCTCCCCCTCTTTTTCCCTAGTCCCTCGCCTCACTCCTCGTCACGCCCAAAACTTTTACCAGGAAGGGAACCGCGTCGCCCTTCCATTTGGGACAATCGTAGGAACTGGAGTAGGTGCTGTACGTGTTCATTATCTGCCAATAGATCCAGTTGTTCCAGGGCTTGCGTCAGAGTTAATTCTGAGCGGTAGAGCAGCCGGAAAGCTTTTTTGAGAGAGCGATATACCTGTCCCTCCAAGGCTTGCGTGATTCCGGCGCGTCTTAATCCTACCAGGTTGAGACTTCGCACCCGCGCTGGATTTCCTTCTACCAGCATATACGGTGGCACGTCCCGATTGATCCGGCTCATTCCGCCCACCATTGCCAACCGCCCAATATGAACAAATTGATGGACACCCAAAACCCCGCTAATTGTTGCCCGTGATTCAATGTGAATATGACCTGCTAAAGCCACTCCATTAGAGATCACTACAGAATCTTCAAGCACACAGTTATGACCTACATGAACATAAGCCATTAACAAGTTATTGTTGCCAATCAGTGTTGCTTCTTTCGCCTTCGTTGCTCGGTTAATCGTGACATATTCCCGAATCAGATTTCCATCACCAATTTTCACCATTGAACGACCGCCATCATACTTAAGATCTTGCGGTTCTAATCCAATGGCGGCGTGGGGAAAAATCCGATTTTGCGCTCCAATTTGGGTTGGTCCCTCTAATACGACATGAGCGCCCACGAGTGTCTCAGCACCGATTTTCACTTCCTCTCCAATTACCGCATAGGGACCAATCTGCACCGTCGGATGCAGATCCGCCCCAGGATGGACGACAGCAGTTGGATGAATTAGCGTCTTCAAGTATGCATCTCCGAAAGAAAGCAATTAGCAATTAGCTTTTAGCGATTAGCTTTTAGCTTTTAGCTTTTAGGTTTTAGCGATTAGCGAGTAGTAATACAATTGACACGCTCTCGTATTAAAAATACCAAAAAGTTAGAAACTATGGATTAGCGCTTGGCTAATAGCTAACAGCTAATAGTTAACAGCTAATAGCTAACAGCTATCATTCCACTAAAGAAAATAGCAGTTCGCCTTGTGCTGCTAGTTGACCATCAACAGAGGCAAGAGCCTGCATTTTACCGAAACGACGGCGTTTGACGCACAGTAGTTCCACCGTCATTATTAGTTGGTCGCCTGGAACCACTTGACGGCGAAATCGGACTTTATCCATTCCAGCAAACACGAACAGAGTGCCATCCATTTCTTGCATCTGGGTTAGCACGACACCGCCAACTTGTGCCATTGCTTCCACAATTAGAACTCCAGGCATAATCGGTCTATTGGGAAAATGCCCCTGAAAATGAGGTTCATTAAAGGTAACATTTTTAATGCCAACAGCGCGCTTGGCGGGTACATACTCAATAATTTTGTCTACCAGCGCGAAGGGGTAGCGGTGGGGCAATAGTTTATGAATCTCTTCAACCGTCAGTGTAGTTTTAACTGGTGTAGAATCAACGGGGGCTTGATGATTGAGTTGCTGCTCGGCATCAGCAGAAGAATCAGGTGAATTAACTTCGATCACGGTTGACATGGGTTTTTTTATTTTGGTTTTTGGATGCCCGGATGCCCAGATTTTAAATTTTAAAGCCAATCTTTAAATCTCTAATCTAGAATCTAAAATTTTTTGGGCAAGTTGAATGTGCAGGTTATGGCTTGCTTTGTAAGCAAAGAAATGAGCGGTGGGAAAAGTTCCAAGTAAGCTCAAATCTCCCACTAAATCTAAAATTTTATGACGTGCTGGTTCATTTGCAAATCTTAAAGGTGGATTTAGCCAGCCTTGAGAACCGCAAACCAATGCATTATCTAAGGTTCCGCCTTTAATTAAACCTTTGTGCCGCAAAGATTCAATTTGATGGGCTAAACCAAAGGTACGAGCTGGGGCAATTTCGTGGGGGAAGCTAGAGGAGGGTGTTACATCTGCTTTTGTTGGTTGAATAAATGGCGACCAACTATGCCACTGGTTGCCAATTGCTGGCAAGTCGAAGTCAATGCCATAGGTAAAACGAAGCAGGGGGGCGGGTATAGCAGCAACAAAGGCATCACCTTGATATACGTACACTGGTTGCTCAAGTTGTGGTACTAATCGCGGTATTGACTGGGGTACTAATCCAACAGTTGCGATCGCTTCCACCCATAGGGCGGCTGAACCATCCAAAAGCGGCACTTCTTGCCCGTCGATTTCAATTCGAGCATTATCTACACCACTACCCGCTAAGGCTGCCAACAGATGCTCTACTGTGCCAACAGACGACGAGCCAAAACCCAGCTGCGTTGAAAGCACGGTTTGACTGACAGCCTCAACTTTAGCTGGAATAATTGGCTGTCCTGGCAAATCCACTCGGACAAAATAGCGCCCCTTGTTGGCGGGGGCTGGTAGCAACCGAACGTGAGTATTTACGCCACTGTGCAATCCCACGCCAGACAGGTTAATCTCAGCCGCTAAAGTATGTTGAAAAGAGGGGCTAGGGGCGATTTGCTGGAGGCTAGGGGAAGAAGGGTTAGAGGGTAGGGAATGGAGGTTGGGGGTAGAACCGTCACCTTGCTGCTGTTTCGTGTCTGCTGCTATCTCATCCGCGCTCTTAATTTTTTTGCTACTCACTTGTTTTCCTCTTTTATTGTCTCATCTTCACTATTCTCTAGCCCCAGCGCCCCTGTCCCTAGTCGCTAGAATTTCTCTCCAATTCCAAACTGTAGGCGACTATCGCCGTTATCGTTGAATCCGTAATCAAGCCTTAGTGGTCCTAAGGGAGAATTTACCCGCACACCCACGCCATAGCCAACGCCAGTACCAGGTTTGCCCAGCAAGCCTGCGGGGTTTCCAGGTACACTCTTACCAGTTCCCAAGTCAGTACCAAAATCAACAAATAAAGCGCCGCCGACGATAGCAAATATTGGAAAACGATATTCAGCTGTTGCCTGGAGGAAACTGCGCCCACTGGCTAAGTCTCCCTCACCATAGCCTCGGACAGAATTACTACCGCCTAAAGCAAAAGCTTCGTAGGGAGGCAGATCGCCCAGTACTGTTCCCGCTTGTAGGTTGAAAGCTATAGTTTGTGGTCCTTTTTTGAAGTGGGTAATATTGACTGGAATGAATTGACTGTAGTTAGCTCGTAGACGATTCAGGAGAATATTACCAGAACCGATGGGAATGGATTGTTCAACGCCAAATCTGAGGAAAGAGCCACTGGTAGGATTTAATTCATTGTTACGGCGATCGCGTGCCAACCCAGCTTGTAATGTCAGCAAATCGTCTGCATTGCCTCCAGAGAAGGTAAGAGGAATTTCTCTGCCATTGATTCGTCCGATCGGTGCGCTATTACCATCAGCATCCCGAATAGTAACGTGTTGATACTGCAAACCTGTTGAAGCTGTCCATTCTGCCGTTCTGAGCGGATCGCGCGAAAGGGGACGAGTAAAGTTTATACCGCCACCTAAGCGCACAACGCGGGGGCGATCGCCATTTGTGCCCACTTCAATATTTTTGTTATTGCTATCAAAAATTAACGAAATTGAGCGGCGGCTGAACCCATTTATCGTGTATGAAGTCCGGTAGGGATCTCCTGCAATCCACGGATCAGTAAAGCGCACATCAAACAGTACGTCCCGCCGCTCTGTCCCCACCTGTAACTCTGCTGACAGCTTTTGGTTGTTTCCACCCAAATTTTGCTCTTGATAGCCAATAGCACCAAATAAACCACTGGCAGAACTAATTCCCCCGCTCAGATTAACAGAACCGCTCCGGCGTTCATCAACATTTACCACTACAACTACTTTCCGAGGGTCTTGACCTGGGTTGAGCGAAACATTCACGTCTTGAAACGTGCCTAGTCCGTATACCCGCCGAAGGTCTTGTTGCACAACATTCCGGTTGAAAACTCCTCCAGGCTTCAACTCTAGTTCTCGTGTGACGATAAAATCGCGCGTCCGTCCCTTGATTGGTTTTCCTTGGTCGTCGGTTGGCTGACCTTCTCGGACGAAACGGACTCGAATGTCCTCTACTACTCCTTCTGCTACTTGTAAAGTGACTGTTCCGTCTGGTGCGACCTGCGGGGCATCAATTACTTGCGCTAAAACATAACCGTTTTTTTGATACCAAGCGTTTAACTGCTTGATGCCTTCTTGCAAGCGCCGCAGGTTAAGAATAGTGCCGTACTGTGGTCGGAAAATATCTTCTACAACTTTGGGTGGCAATACAGATTGAGTTTTTGTGCCGACATTCGCTTGCACTTGTACTTGCCGTAGGACGGGATTAGGTTGTACTACAAAGGAAACTCTCACACCCAAAGGCGTATCTTCTGGTACAGCGCGGACATTCGAGAAAAACCCTGTAGCAAAAACTGCGTTGATATCTTGTTGCAGTTGACTTCGCGTTGTTGTCCGTCCAGGTTGAGTACGAATTGCTTGGTAAACTTCGTTTTGCAATTCTGCTGAGAGTTGCCCTGTTTCGCTGCTTACTACAACTTCTGCTACCAGTACCCTAGGCTGGGCGGCTTCCTCTGTTGTACCTGGTTGAGTGTTTTCTGGTGCAGGTGGAGGTGGCGATGTAGGTTGAGTGCTGGGTGCGGGTGGAGGTGGCGATGTAGGTTGAGTGTTTTCTGGTGCGGCTTCTGGTGGTGAAGTTGGTTGGGACGGTTGGTTAGGGAAGGAACCAGGAGCTGGCTGTCCTGGTGGGCTGATGGGAACTTGAATGCGGTTTGGTGTTTGTTGTTGTGGTAGTGATTCGGTTCCAGGTGCGGGAAGTATTGGTACTGTAGGCGGAGTTTGAGGAACAGAAGGGGGAGTTTGAGGGGAGAGTGTAGGGGCTGAGGAGTTAGGTTGAGTCTGTGTGGTTGGTGTATTGGTACTACCTGGTTTGGGTGTACCAGAAGGAGTCGGAATTTGAAGTTGGGAGGGTGTTTCTTGCGCTGGTGTCGATTGTGTTAACAGCACAGCCGATGCTTTTGTTGCCCTTTGAGCAATCTGAAAGGGCGCTAGCTTCGCCACTGTTTTAGCCCTAGCTATTTTGTCAGGTTTCTGTTGTGCCTTGAGCGCCGTAATCAATGCTTGGTGTTTTGATTTGGGCAAAGAACTAGATGCAGGGGAGGGGGAGATAGAGGAATTGAGAGATGGGGGGAGAACTGATGTAGATTCCCCAAGTCCTGTTGTCTTCTTGTCTGGTTGTCCAAGCGTGGATTTTTCAGCTTCACCAGTGGATAGATTAATGGGGGCGGCATTGGTTGCCAATGTTTGCGTTAGCATTGCTTGTCGAAAGCTAGCTAAAGCTAGCAGTGCCGCCACGATGGGAGATAAGCGCATTTTGTTCAACTCTTTTAGCACGTCCACACACCAGTAAGAATTCGGAATTTACTAATTCACAAATTCGGAATTATTTTTTGTCCGAGCGGGTTTATCTGAGATTTTCAGGGGCAAACGAACAATTCAATTAAACCCGCCCCTACTAACTACTCATCACTAACCATAATTTGATACTTGATTTTGAACTCTTTGTAAAACTTCTTGATAGGCTGTTTCCACATTTCCCAAGTCGCGGCGGAAGCGATCTTTGTCCATGACTCGGCTATTGGGGTCGGGATCTGATGAATTCCACAACCTACAGGTATCTGGGCTAATTTCATCTGCTAAAAGCAATTGCCCTTGAGCATCCAAGCCAAACTCTAGTTTGAAGTCTACTAGGGTAAGACCACAACGTTGAAAAAAGTTCCAGAGATAGGAATTGATTTGTAATGCTAACTGCTGCAATTGCGTTATTTGTTCTTTTGTCGCTAATTCGAGTAAAAGGATGCGATCGCGTGTCAATAGAGGATCTCCTAGTGCATCATTTTTGTAATAAAAATCCACCAAGGGCTGTTTCAGAACAGTACCTACTGGTAATCCAGTTTGTTGACACAGAGTACCTGCTGCAATGTTCCTGACAACTACCTCCAAGGGCAAAATTTGCAATCGTCTTACCCGCATCTGATTCGGACTCACACTGTCGATGAAGTGGGTGGCTATCCCCTGATGAGCCAAGTACCCAAACAGTATTTGGGAAATAGTACAGTTGATTTCGCCCTTACCAGCGATGCTGCCCCGCTTCTGGGCATTAAAGGCGGTGGCATCATCTTTGAAATAAGCCAGTAAAATTTCTGGCTCGTCGGTAGTGTAAATAATTTTTGCTTTGCCTTCGTAGAGCAGTGTTTGGGCGCACATCGCAGGAATACTCACAGATCCGGTTTTCTGCCTGGGTTACAAGCTTAATCATTTTATCGACTATTTGACCTCTCCCCTAACGCTTTATGTGTAGAGTGTAGTCGTGTGACTAAATTCTTGACTATAACTTAAATCGTGCTATAGGAGTTCTGGTTCTCTTTGTAAACAGCCATGCTACCCAACCGCCAAGAGTGGATGTTGAATCACAAACAATCCGATAAATTCCCCAATAGCCTTAAAAGGGCTAACTTGTTTTGGCTACTTTTGCCCTTGACTATCACCTTACCCTTTGGGCAATTATCTACTCTAGCTCAATCACTGGAAAATCCTAATTCGTCTACACCGCAACCCCTTCCTGCTCGAAATCAATCTTGTGTTCAGCCCACGTCCTATCCGGCTGAATTTACCCATCTTGCCAATCAATTGGTACAGGTGGCTAGTTGGACGGGTGAACCTACCAAATTTTTAGAGACGCTTAGCCAAAAACTGGGACCTCAACTAGCTGCTTATTTCAGTCCTAGTCCTTTTCCAGATATCAATGAAAGGGCAAAATTGGCAAGAGTACCCGTGATTATGTATCACGATATTCTGCCAAAAAAACAGGTATTTTTTGATGTCACTCCCCAAGAGTTTGAACAACACTTACAACTAATTCAAAAACAGGGTTTAACTCCAATCAGTTTTGATCAGTTAATAATCCATCTACGGACGGGATTACCGCTACCAGAAAAGCCGATTCTGTTGACTTTTGATGACGGCTATGGTGGTCATTATGAATATGTTTACCCACTATTGAAAAAATATGGTTATCCCGCTGTTTTTTCAATTTATACGTCAAAGGTGGGAGTAAATTCTGGTAGAACTCATGTGAGTTGGGAACAATTGCGAGAAATGGCAGCCGATCCATTGATAACGATCGCCTCCCATACTCTTACCCATCCAGCGGATTTAAGAGTATTGTCCGACGACAAGCTCAAAATGGAGGTATTCGAGTCAAAACGCACTTTAGAAAGCAATTTGGGAATTCCTATCCGCTACTTTACCTATCCTGCTGGAAAGTACGACGAAAGAGTAGTTCAGTTAATCAAACAGGCAGGGTATCAAGCAGCATTGACGATGGATGATAACAATGAGGGCTTTGCCGGACAGTCAAAAAATTTGCTGGCGATCGACAGGTTTGGGCAATCAAATATAGCGCGATCGCTCACCCGTCCCGATCAAGGTATTATAGCCCAAGCTTGGGGAGGTGCTAAACTACCAACTTGGGGCGGAGGAATCGATTTTTCCTCTCAAGTGGGAGTGAATAAAACCACAATAGATAACACCTATCTAGTGTTAGTTTCTGGCGGTAGACCAATCACAATTCATGCCAATAGCCGTTACCAAGTTGGGGAAATTTTAGCAGGTACGGGGGCAGTAGCTGGTGTAGATGGGGGCTTTTTCTCGCTAAAATTCCTAGATTCTAATATAATGATTGGTCCAGTTTTGAGTCAGATTAATAATACCTTCGTTCCAGGCAACCGCAGCGAAAACCCCAAACTCAACAATCGTCCCCTAGTACTCATTAGCCCCCAAACAGTGAAGTTTATTCCCTTTGATGCCGAAAAACACAACACTTTGGAGGGAATACAAGCCGAGATGCCCAATGTTACAGATGCATTTGTAGCCTCAGCTTGGCTAGTAAAAGACGGACAGCCCCAACCAGCCGAGAGTTTTGGCAACTTACACGGTTTTGATGCCAAGCGCCGCCGTGCTTTCTGGGGAATAAACCAGGCAGGACAGCCTACAATAGGCGTGGCTCCCTACAATGTTGATTCTGTAACACTAGGCGCGGTACTGGCTAAAGCTGGGTTACGAGATGCCATCATGCTTGACTCTGGTGACAGTGCCTCGCTTGTCTACAAAGGAGAATCTCAAGTTCCTTACACTCCTCGCCCTGTACCTCATGTCGTTGCCCTATTACCACCTGGCACTAATGCTAACTGTTTGATGGTGCAGCGGTAGAAGAGAGCAGGGGAGCACTAGAGCAGGGGAGCAGAGGGGCAGAGGGGAAATTACCCTTTACCCTTATCCCTTACCTTTACCCTTTACCCTTTACCCTTAAAATTTCCAAGAGTTAATGAGAAGTCGAAAGTGGAAAAAATGCCTTTTGGTGTTGACAATTGGCTCGGCACTAATTCCTTTAACTGTTGGGTTAGACATAGCTGTATCGGGTAGTGTTTACCATCCGTTGACTTATGTTTATAACGGTTTAGGTTGGCTGTTGTGTAAATTAACGCCTAGTTGCAACAGAACTGCCCCTACAGGTTCACTTGCTCCTGTATCAGGTAAGTACGGTGTTGTTGTTACCTCGCAACACAAAGCATCTGAGGTAGGATTGCAAATTCTCAAACAAGGGGGTAACGCGGTTGATGCGGCTGTGGCTGTAGGATATGCCCTAGCTGTCACTGATCCCTGTTGCGGCAATATCGGTGGGGGTGGGTTTATGCTCATCCACCTGGCGGGGGGTAAAAACATTTTTATCAATTTTCGGGAGAAAGCACCTTTAGCTGCTAGCAAAAATATGTATCTCGATCACCAGGGTAAGGTAATTTCTGGGTTGAGTACTAAGGGATATCTTGCCGTTGCAGTTCCTGGTACAGTCATGGGACTAGAACGAGCGTCTCAATATGGCACAATGACTCGTAAACAGGTGATGGCTCCGGCAATTGAGTTAGCCTCTAAGGGTTTTGTGTTGCAGCAAGGGGATGTAAACATTCTCAACTGGGGTAACGAGAAGTTTAAACAGCCCAACGTCGCTACCATATTCTTAAAAAACGGTAAAAATTCTTATCGAGTGGGCGATCGCTTGGTACAACTCGACTTAGCCCAGACTTTACGCACAATTGCCGATCAAGGTGCAAATGCTTTCTATAAAGGAGCGATCGCAACTGAGCTTGTCAAAGCCAGCAATCAACACGGTGGTATTCTCACACCCAAAGACTTTGCCAATTACACAATTACTCAAACTCAGCCAGTCCGATGCATCTATCGGGGGTATGAAATAATTTCTGCTCCTCCCCCTGGAGGTGGTACTACTCTATGCCAAATGCTAAATATTCTGTCAGGCTATCAGATGAAAAAATTAGGCTGGCACACGAGTGCAAGCTTGCATTTGATGCTGTCAGCTATGCTGTATGGTTATGGCGATCGCAACACGCATTTAGGCGATCCAGATTTTGTTAAAAACCCGATTGAAAGACTTCTTTCTCAAAAATACGCTGCTCAAATTCGAGCCAGTATTCCCTCAAATCATGCAATTCCTCCCCAACAGATTTATTCTGGTATTGCTAATAGTGAAGGTACTAATACCACTCATTACTCAATTCAAGACCGCTATGGTAATGCTGTAGCTGTAACATATACCATTAATTCATATTTTGGCGCGGGAGTTATTGCCGGAAAAACTGGGTTCTTCCTCAACAACGAAATGGATGACTTTGCTAGTAAACCAGGAGGGCAAAATCAATTTGGTTTAGTGCAGGGCTACCCTAATAGCATTGAACCAGGCAAACGACCGCTTAGTTCGATGTCTCCAACTATTGTGACTAAAAACGGCAGAGTCTTCATGGTGACGGGTAGCCCTGGAGGATCAACAATTCCTACAACTGTTCTACAAGTCATTACCAATGTGATTGACTATGACATGAATATCAGTGAAGCTGTCAATGCTCCCCGAATCCATTATCAGGGACTACCCAATTTAGTTATTACAGAACCACTAGCCCTGAAGTCGGATGTCGTACAAGATTTGTGGGAAATGGGATATAGGGTTGCTCCTTTCCCAACCTGGGGTGCAGCCGAGTCAATCTTAGTAAATCCAAAAACTGAATTAATTTATGGTGCTAATGATAGTCGTAAAATGGCTGGATCTGCTGCTTATTAGCCGAATTTTCCGTAGAGACGCGATACATTGCGTCTCTACGTTCTTGTCACGTATAACCAATGCGTTACACAGTTCCCCAACCAGGCGGCGGTAGTGCTACTTGATCTTCTGGCTTTGATTGCGAAACTCGCTGCATACTAGCTGACAACCAGATAAATAGCTCCTTAAAGTTCAATCCTCTTAACTTAAGTGGGCTACGCACGACGATTTGACTTAGGCGCGTCATGTTAGCGGCTTCTACACCTACTGCAAAAAAGGCAACACGCTTAGCGGCTTCGTCATCTCTAATCCGCTGCGCTGCCTGCTCTACTATACTGTCAGGCTCTCCCTGCGGCTCTCCATCTGTAATCAAAAATACCCAAGGGCGATAGTAATTCACGCCATTACTGCGATATTGCCCTTTACGAGCTTCAATCATGTCTAGCCCTTGGAGAATTGCCCCACCCATATGAGTCAAACCTTGAGCGGATAGAGTTGGTGGCTCGAACAAATCGGCTGTCACAAAGTCTTGAACTACCTTTACATCACTACCGAAAGTGACGATCGCTACTTCGACTCGCTTCCTAGCTAGGTTGTCTCCGTTTAATTGCTCTTTGAAAGCCCGTAAACCTTCATTTAAGGCATCCATTGCTTCACCTTGCATGGAGCCAGAAGCGTCCAAAAGCAACACGCAAGGGCAGCGTGGCTCTGGATTTTCAGCAAATTCTACAGCATCTTCAAGTTTCAAAAGATCAGGCATAACTTAGCGAAAACATAAACAACAACAGTAAACAGTAAGATTCTTAGTTTATAAAACCATGCGCTTCGCGCATTTGCCATTATGCCAACTCACAATTAGTTGTCAACTCATTTCTGTATTCATTGCAGCTAATACAGCTTGCTGGCTGACTTGTTGGTAGACACTATCTAAATATTTTTTCACAACCTCAGCTCTGGTTTCCGGTGAGTTTGAATTATTTCTAGCAGTTGTGTCTGTATCTAACTCAGCGATGGGTATTGCTCCCAACACATCTAAAACTGTATCACTGCTCGGAGACGGCGTAATTACAACCAGAGTCGCATCCAGTGGCTCGTTGTATTGCCAAAACGAGGAGCTAGGGGCTAGAGGCTGGGGGCTAGAGATAAGAGGTTTGCTTGTTTCCTGCTCCTCCTGCTCCCCTGCCCCTGGGCAACTCTGCCACGAGGCTCCCCTGCTCCGAAATTCTCTCAACGAAGCGATAATCTGATCTTTAGTGCGTCCGCGTAACTGAAATAGAACAAATGGGTCTTCACTAAAGCGATCGCCTAATTGGTAATATACTGCTCCTATATGCTTACAAGGATTTGCTTTGTCGGGGCAAGAGCATTTACTTCGCACTTCAGATAGCGTAAATGGAAACAACGACAGTCCATTTGCTGTAAATACTTGTTCCATATTTTGCGGCATTTCTCCTGCCAACAGTTTCGCCGCCCAAATTGCCTGCACAGACATGGTTTCAATTACATAACCCCATTGCTCATCGCTAAATGGTTCCAAAAATAGGGAAACTTTATATGGTTCTGGTTCTGTTCCTTGCACCTGTGCCAAAACCTTAGAGCCTTCAAATTTGATACTGAGAATGTTTCCCTGTCGCGCATAGTTCCGCGCTCTTTCTAAACGCTTTTTGAAGCGATAAGAATCTAATAAATCAAGCCATCTTTGTGACCACCATTCTCGACTTGCTTGAAAGTTGGAACTTGTCATTCTCCTTTTTCCTGACTTAGTTTATACATTCTAAAATTTAGGGAACTTGCATAGTGACAAAATAGGAGATGTAGTTGGCAGCTAAACGAGAAGGTGGGGATAAGCAAGAGGCTTAAGTCATTTTCTCTAAAGCCTGCTGCCATGCTTTTGCCTGGATAAGTAGCTGATTAATCAGTGGGGCTTTACTATCAGTATAGCGATCGCGCTCATAACGAAATTCTACCGCTAAGTGACGTTTCAAAGCTTCATATTGCTGCGCCGCTTGTGGGTGTGTTCTCAAAAAGTCCCGAAATAAAATGTGTCTTTCCCAAAACTCACTATTTACCTGTACTGCATGAATTTGATGAGTACGAGGCATCCCACGCCTAAAGTAATGCCTTCCTGAAATTCCAAATTCACCAAAGTAGAGGTATCCCAGAGCTTCAAGACTAAAAATTTGATCGGGTTTTGGTGGAATTTCTAAACCTAAGAGTATATCAATAACAGGTTTAGCAGCTAGTCCTGGTACTGAGGTACTGCCAATATGCTGGATCTCTACAATTGTATCACCTAAAGCTTTGAGAATTTGGATTTTTTCTTGCTCATAGTGAATAGACCAATTAGCATCATAATCAACTACTAGAATCGGGTCTTCTCTTGTCATATTTATATTTCCAAAACAAGCAAGTTTGAAACTAATTTGTTAACCATAAAACTCTTCCTATTCAATAAATTAAATCATTTCCTGGTAGTACAGCTAAAACAAGAGCAGGGCGTAATTTTAATTGACTAAAATCTGAATAAGGAAAGCGAGTAATTACTACATCCCTCACAAGTCTTTCCCAGCTTCTTCATCCTCCGGCGAGCACCAATCTTCTGCAAAAGATGATTCACTCAAAAAAGCCATTGTAAACTTTTCTGGATGCTCTTTTATAAACTTACGATCAGCTTCATCTCGAATTGATCTTACGGTGTGTCTTAATTTATCAAAATCTTGCTCTGGTAATTTTTCGATTGACTCCACAATTTCTGTTTTGTCTTTAAAATTCATTGTTTTCACAATGTCGGTATATTTTACCTGCTGCCAAATTTCATCAGGTAATTGCTCCATTTCTAGCTTGAAAAAATATCTTTTAGGTTCCATCATCATCTTAAATTATCAACTCGTATGCCACCCATGCCCACCGTAATTATTCCTCAAACCTATTAAATCCTAAAATTATTGAGGTGGGGATGGGCGGCATATAATTTATTGAATTCTAAAATCAGTAAGGTGGGGATGGGTGGCATACAATCTATTCCTCATCCTCGTCAATTACAGCATTGCGCTCCAATACTAATAATTGCCGCAAAGAGTCTGTATCCATTTCAGTTAGCCAATTTTCCCCCGCACCCACGACTTGCTCAGCTAGAGCTTTTTTGCTTTCAATCATGTCGTGAATTTTCTCTTCTAAAGTTCCAGTACAAACAAATTTATGCACTTGAACATTGCGAGTTTGACCAATCCGAAATACGCGATCTGTGGCTTGATTTTCTACTGCTGGATTCCACCAACGATCAAAGTGAAAAACATGATTTGCGCGGGTTAAATTCAAGCCTGTACCACCAGCTTTGAGGGATAGAATCATAATTGGTGGACCTTGGGGATCGTGCTGAAAGCGATCTATCATTTCCTCTCTTTGTTTCTGGGAGGTACTACCATAGAGGAAAAAGATTTCTCGTCCTAATTGTTGCTCTAAATGCGGTTTGAGCAGTTTACCCCATTGGGCAAATTGGGTAAAAATTAACGCGCGATCGCCTTCTGATAATGCTTCATCTAGCATTTCATCTAAACGAATCAGTTTAGCCGATCGCCCCGCTTCTTTGAGGCTATTTTCCTTTAAAAACTGCCCTGGATGATTACAAATTTGTTTTAGCTTAATTAAAAGAGCCAAAATCATTCCCCGACGTTGAATTCCTTCAGCAGATTCAATCTCAGCCAACGATTCTTCCACAGTCTTTTGATACAGTTTCGCCTGTTCCGCAGAAAGTCCACAAAATTCTGTAATTTCCTGCTTTTCAGGTAAGTCTTGTATAATTGTGCGGTCAGTTTTTAGACGACGCAAAATAAACGGTTGAACGAGCGATCGCAGTGTCTTTAAAGAAGCTGCATCCCCATATTTTTCAATCGGTATAGCAAATCGTCGCTGAAAAAATTGGCGTGGTCCCAAATAACCAGGATTGAGAAAATCCATAATTGACCACAATTCTTGCAATCTATTCTCGACGGGAGTTCCCGTTAGTGCTGTGCGAAATTCTGCTTCTAACTGACGCACAGCCTGTGATTGCTTCGCTTCTGGGTTCTTAATATTTTGGGCTTCATCTAACACTATTCCTTGCCAAGAAACGCTTTGAAGGGTCTTGACATCTCTATGAATTAGTGCATAGCTGGTAATGATTAAATCCTTTCCCCCAACTGCTTGATTAAACGCCTTTCCTTTAGGTCTTTTATCACCGTGATACATCAAAACTTGTAGCGGAGAACCAAATTTTTTAACTTCCCTTTCCCAATTACCTAGTACAGAAGTTGGACAAACTAATAGAGTTGGTTTTTCTAGTGCATTTTGTTCTTTGAGGTGTAATAGAAAGGCGATGAACTGGATCGTTTTTCCCAGTCCCATATCGTCCGCTAGACACGCTCCCAAGCCCCAACGCTCTAGGAAGGTAAGCCAACCTGCGCCCCGTGCTTGATATGGGCGTAGTTCACCTCGGAAACCAGCAGGTGTAGGTAAGGGTGCGATCGCACCATTATCACTCAGCGTTGTCATCAATTCCTGCAACGCGCCCGATGCTTCAAAACTAACTACAGGTAATTTTTCAATCGCCTGAGTATCACCAGTACTCAGCCTCAGAGCATCTTCTAAGGTAAAATTCAGCTTGTCTTTGCGAGATGCAAAAAATGCTTTTGCTGTCTTAATATCTTGAGGACGCAATTCCACCCACTCGCTATTAATTTCTACCAGGGGGCTATTTAGTGCCACCAAGCGATCAAATTCTTCTTTTGATAGAGTTTGCCCCCCGATTGCTAATTCCCACTTAAAATTCAACAAGCTTTGCAATCCCAAACGCTCGTTTTTCTTGCGTGGTGTAGTAGCGCTGACTTTTAAACCTAAACGGTTAGCCCAACCTTCGCGGTTTGCCAAACTTGGAGGTAAAACAACCTGCAAACCACTATCTTCAAACCGCCAAGCCACTGATTTGAGAAATTCATACGCCTGTAAAGGACTCAGGCTACAAGAAGAGGGATTCGCCTGCTCTAAACTAGCTGAAATTGGGGCATAAATTCTAGAAGCTAACCCCAAACCTCGTAGTAAAGTTTCTTGTGGCTGCTCAATTGTACGATTTTGATAAACAAAGCTTTCAACAGGGTGTTGCCAAATCGTTGCTGCATCTACCAAAAACTCTGGATCGTTAGCTGCTTGTAAAAAGTAACTCAATGTCCAATCATTATCACCAACACCTGGGGGAGAAAGTTTAAAGCAGGCGCGAAACAGACTCCTTCCTTCTAATTGATATTGCAAAGGTGCAGTCCAAGCTCTAACGATCGCCTCTAGTCTTTCTAATTGTCCAGGTTCTGCTTTAACTATTGGAGAGCTATTAGACAAAGCTTGTAACCATTCTTGAAGGGGCGATGGTACAACTGGTAATGATTGATTCGTGGCGATCGCGCGGATTTGGGCATCTATCGTACTATTAAGAAAACTCAGCAGCAATTCCTGCGCCTGCGGTGGTAAATCCACTCTTAGAGCGGATTTGGTATTTTCTATCTCCTCGCCCCTCTGATAGAAACGACTTGCACCAGGCATTCCTTGGGCAAATTTTTCTAGCCGAGAAGAATCAGAAGCACTGTCTAGGAGCGATCGCCAAGAAGCAACAACCCAATTATCATCCTTACTCAATATAGGTAGAAATTTACACCGACTTAGCAAATCCAAACTCCAACGAGCCACCTGCGACCAAAAGCGTAAATCTCCCCCAATTGAGGAATTTTCTATATTATTACCAAGTGGTAAAGAACTAAGAAAAAGAATTGCCTCTAAGGGTTCTAAACAAAAACCTTCAACGAGCCAAGGTTGTAAAAAGTATGATGGGGTAGCGTCTCCTTCAGCAGTTTCCCAGGCTAATGTAGCAGAATGTACAGGGTACATTGATGCCATTCCTTCTTTACCATTTTCTGCTATATGAGTTGGTAAAGCAATAATTTGGCATTCGGTAGGTCTACTTGCTTTAGCAGTATTTCCACCTTTACGAGTGCGCCCAGATGAGAGAGAAACCTGCTCAGATAATATTAATGATTTAGCAGTTTGTAGGTTGGAAGAGCGCAACCATTCTACTAATTCATCTGGCTTCATTGCCAAGGGGTGTTCTGATACATCTGCAAAATTAGCATCATTAATTGACAAAGAGCGCCAATTTTCTCCCCAAATAAATAGACATCCACTCTGATTTTTTCTTACCCAACTGCCATGTAAAATTGCCATTTTAACAACAAGTAGATCTGCACACTATAGATATTTTACTTATAATAATATTAATTATAATATTTACAATTTCATATGTATACCCTAGCCCCATTGGGCAAAAAGCTAATCTTGATACATCCGGTTAAAAAACATACTTTGATGTAATTTTGCTAATAAATTTTGAATTTTCAATCAAAAATAATTGTTTGTGGAAAATAAGGGGCTGGGGGAGAGTGGGAGCTGGGAGAGGGGGAAAGGGAAAGCAGTCCCACGTCAGTAGTCAGTAGTCAGCAGTTAGCAGTCAGTAGTTCACCCACTCTCCCCCTCTCCCCTGATTCCCACTCTCCCCTGATTCCCCCAGCCCCCCATTCCTAGATCCTAGTCTCTCAGTAAAGGTATATCGATGCTAGGATTGCCACAGAAGGAAAATAGTGATAAAGAAGGACAAAAAACTGAATGGTAGAGATTGATAAGTCTATATCCTTTGACGGACGGGATATAAGACTTAAGGTAGGTCTATTGGCTCCCCAGGCTGGTGGATCTGTGCTAATGCAATCTGGGGACACAGCTGTTTTAGTTACTGCTACTCGCTCTGCTGCTAGAGAGGGTATTGATTTTCTACCCCTAACAGTAGACTATGAAGAAAGACTTTATGCCGTAGGTAGAATTCCAGGTGGGTTTTTGCGGCGCGAGGGTCGTCCACCAGAAAAAGCAATTCTCACTAGCCGTCTGATCGATCGCCCACTGCGTCCCCTGTTTCCTGGTTGGTTACGGGATGATCTGCAAGTTGTTGCCACAACTATGGCAATGGATGAGCTTGTACCGCCGGATGTGCTAGCGGTAACTGGTGCTTCGTTAGCTGTGATGCTAGCAAAAATTCCGTTTATGGGACCGATGGCAGCGGTGCGGGTTGGTTTGGTAGGAGACGATTTCATTATTAATCCCACCTATGCAGAAATTGAAGCCGGAGAATTAGATCTGGTAGTAGCAGGCTCCCCAGAAGGCGTGATTATGGTGGAAGCTGGAGCAAACCAACTGTCAGAACAAGACATTATTGAGGCGATTGATTTCGGCTATGAAGCGGTGCGGGACTTGATCAAAGCCCAACAAGATCTGCTGGCTGAATTGGGAATTGAACAAGTGCAAGAAGCACCGCCCCCATCAGATTCTACCTTGGCTAACTTCATCCGCGATCGCGCGATCAACTCAATTAAAAAAATCCTCTCCCAATTCGATCTAGATAAAAACGGTCGGGATGAAGCTTTAGATGAAGTAAAACAATCAATTGTCGCCAGTGTAGCAGAACTACCAGAAGACGACCCAATTCGCGTTGCAGTCACATCAGATAGCAAGGCACTTGGGAACACCTTCAAAGATCTAACCAAACAATTGATGCGCCGTCAAATCATTGAAGATGGCGTACGGGTGGATGGTCGTAAGCTCGATGAAGTGCGTCCCGTTTCTTGTCAGGTTGGTATTTTACCCCGACGAGTTCACGGTTGCGGTTTGTTTAACCGAGGGCTAACTCAGGTATTATCCGCTTGTACTCTCGGTACACCAGGAGATGCCCAAAATCTCTTTGATGATCTGCAAACGGATCTGGAAAAGCGCTATATCCATCATTACAACTTCCCACCCTTCTCGGTTGGGGAAACCAAACCCTTACGCGCCCCAGGTCGCCGCGAAATCGGTCACGGCGCACTAGCAGAAAGAGCAATACTACCTGTTTTGCCACCAAAAGAAGAATTCCCCTATGTGATTCGGGTGGTGTCGGAAGTTCTTTCTTCTAATGGTTCCACCTCGATGGGTTCGGTATGCGGTTCAGTCCTAGCTTTGATGGATGCAGGAGTACCAATTACTAAACCTGTTAGCGGCGCAGCAATGGGCTTAATCAAGGAAGGCGATGAAGTACGTGTCCTGACTGATATTCAGGGCATTGAAGACTTTTTGGGCGACATGGACTTCAAAGTAGCTGGCACAGATAGCGGGATTACAGCCTTACAAATGGATATGAAGATCCCAGGTCTTGCTCTGACAATTATTGAACAAGCGATTAAACAGGCTCTAGGGGCGCGTTTGCACATCTTAGAGAAGATGCTTGCCACTATCGACAAGCCACGTACTGAAACGTCACCTTTTGCCCCGCGTCTGTTGACAATCAAAATCGAGCCAGAATTCATTGGCTTGATCATTGGACCTGGAGGCAAGACAATCAAGGGTATCACCGAGGAAACTGGAGCCAAGATCGATATCGAAGATGATGGTACAGTGACAATTTCTGCCCTAGATGAGAGCAAGGCAAAAAAAGCCCGCAATATTATCCAGGGAATGACACGCAAGCTGCAAGAAGGCGATGTTTATGCTGGTCGTGTGACTCGCATTATCCCAATTGGTGCATTTGTAGAGTTTTTGCCTGGAAAAGAAGGGATGGTTCACATTTCCCAACTAGCTGACTACCGAGTCGGTAAAGTTGAGGATGAAGTGGCAGTTGGTGATGAAGTAATTGTCAAAGTGCGGGAGATAGACAATAAAGGTCGGATTAATCTTACCCGCTTGGGTATTCATCCAGAGCAAGCCACAGCAGCACGAGAAGCCGCAGCGGTTGAGCGTTAATTTCTAGCTGTTAGCTGTTACCAGTTACCAGAGCTAAAAGCTAATCGCTAAAAGCTAAAAGCGCGCTCGCTTTTATTTCGAGATTTTAGATGTTGAATTCATTGCAAATCTAAAATCCGTCTGGCGATCTGGCGATCGCCAGATCTGGTATCACTAGGCAGTTACCAGTTACCAGTTACCAGTTACAGCTAAAAGCTAATAGCTAATAGCTAATCGCTAAAAGCTAACAGCGCGCTCGCTGATTTAAGCCCTTTTGCCTCAAACGACCCCCTAAAGCATTAAACTATTGTTTACATTTCGTAGTGTTCTAAGAAAAGATCGAGTCACCTGTGCGGAAAATAGTTATTGCTGGCAATTGGAAAATGTTCAAAACCCAGGCAGAGTCCCAAGAATTTTTACAGGGATTTCTACCCAGCCTAGAGGAAACACCCGCCGAAAGGGAAATAGTCTTGTGCGCTCCATTCACTGCTTTAAGCATCCTATCCAAGAATTTGCACGGGGCGATCGTGCAGCTAGGCGCGCAAAACATCCACTGGGAAGAGTATGGAGCTTACACGGGTGAAATCTCAGGTCCCATGCTGCAAGAAATAGGAGTACGCTATGTGATTGTCGGTCACAGTGAACGACGGCAATACTTTGGGGAAACCGATGAAACTGTTAATCGGCGGCTAAAAGCAGCTCAGCGTTATGGACTAATCCCAATTCTTTGTGTGGGAGAAACCAAACAACAACGGGATGCAGGTGAAACCGAAGCACTGATCTCGATGCAATTAGAAAAAGATCTGGTAGATGTCGATCAGCAAAACCTAGTAATTGCTTACGAACCAATTTGGGCGATTGGTACTGGCGACACTTGCGAATCAATAGAAGCCAACCGCGTAATTGGTTTAATTCGTAGCCAGCTAACTAATCCTAACGTGTCAATTCAATATGGCGGTTCCGTTAAACCCAACAACATTGATGAAATCATGGCTCAGCCAGAAATCGACGGTGCTTTAGTCGGTGGAGCAAGCCTAGAACCCGCCAGCTTCGCTCGCATTGTCAACTATAAATGAAGGCAAAAAGGATAAAGGATGAAGGATGAAGGAGGCAGGGGGGCAGAGGGGCAAGGGGCGCAAGGGGCAGAGGAATCGGACTGGGTTGAAGAAAGTTCCTCTGTTTGCGCCTTTGTGTCTTTGCGTGACCAAAATCCAAAATCTAAAATCAAAAATCCCCTAGTAATCCGAGGACATACCTTTGAGTGGGGAAAGCGCACGTATCTCATGGGAGTGCTGAACGTAACGCCTGATAGCTTTAGCGATGGTGGCGAGTTCAACACCCCAGATGCGGCTTTAGTGCAGGCGCAGCAGCTTATAGCAGCAGCAGACATAATTGATGTGGGCGGACAGTCAACGCGACCTGACGCTGTTGAAATTTCTCTGGAAGAAGAACTAGAGCGAGTGCTGTCCGTCTTGCAGTTGCTACGACCAAATATTTCAGTACCAATTTCAGTAGATACAACTAGGGCAGCTGTCGCAAAGGCTGCTGTTGCTGCTGGGGCGGATATAATTAATGACATTTCTGGGGGGACTTTTGACCCTGAAATGTTGCCGACTGTAGCCCTTTTGGGTGTGCCAATTGTGTTGATGCACATTCGAGGTACACCTCAAACAATGCAGCAGCTAACCCATTATCAAGATTTAATTGGCGAAATTTATCAGTTTCTCGAAAGTAGGATTACTGATGCGATCGCAATTGGAATTCACCCAGATAAAATCATTATTGATCCTGGTATTGGGTTTGCCAAGAAATACAACCAGAGTTTAGAAATTATTCGCCGTCTATCAGAATTTCGTTCACTCAACTGCCCCATCTTAGTAGGAGCATCTCGCAAAAGTTTCATTGGTCATATCTTAAATCAACCACTTCCAAAAGCGCGAATTTGGGGAACAGCAGCGGCTTGTAGTGCAGCGATAGCTAGTGGTGCTGATATCTTACGAGTGCATGATGTCACTCAAATGCGGGATGTTAGCCGAGTTGCTGATGCTATATATAGGTGAACTCCTCAGATGTAAGGGCGGGTTTAATTGAGATCTTGCAGCATTCTTAATCAGTACCAAAACCCGCCTTGAAATTAATGTCAAGGAACCAATAACTTAAGTGCGTTTAAACGCACTGGTTGCCTCAAACAGTAGACCTCTTGCAAAAGTCTTTTTTTTTGTTTCGCGCAATAGACTTGGACACCCCCCCCCGACCCCACGTAAAGTGTCCGCGCAAAGCCGCGATCGTTCGGAGGCAAAAAGTCTCGCGCAATTCTCCCTATGCAAGAAGTCTAGTAGCTAGTCAGATTCATTCGAAGGAAGCTGTAAGCCGAGGAATTTATTCCCTAGCGGACTTGGACACGTGGTGCAAGATGTGAATTAACCTAGATTTGGGTAAAAAACGAGTTAAAAGCAATAAACCCGCCCTATTGTAAGAAGCTTAATAGTTAAATAGCCTTTGTCAGTGGGAATCCTAAAAGTAAAAGGATAATCCCCAGATCTACGGTTATGACTCAGCCCAATATTAAAGAACTCGTGCAGACAGATGTAAATGCGATCGCACTTTTGCTGAATGAATCTTTACAACCTCAAGGAATCACTGCCAAAGCTGTTCTTAAGGATGTTTGCTTACAAATTATGCTGGAATCAGCCCAAGTTCCAGATCAAAATCTAGTAGTCCCGCTGCGCAATCAGTTGGTTACTTTAAATATCCAATCTTGCAAAAAAGTCAAAATATACGGACGACAGATAGGCGAAGATTTCCCAGATTGGCAACACGAGTTTGACTTAGAGGAACAGGTAAACTCGCTTTCATTAAAAACTGAAGCGGCTGTTGAAGTTGAATCCTTAATACCTAGTCCAGATCTAGAGCAAGAGCAACATTCATTACAATCTGCACAAGTGGCACAAGCTAAACCTCAAAAACAAGAAGCTCAAAAGACTGAGGAAGTATCTATTTGGGGGTCAATTTTTGGAGCAGTAGCAGGGGCTGTAGGCGCAGTTGGGGGTGCTGCTGTCGGGGCAGGTGGAGCGGTTGCCGGAACAGTTGTAGGAACTGCCGGAGCCATTGGCGGTGCTGCTGTCGGGGCAGGTGGGGCAGTCGTTGGCACAGCTGTAGGTGTTGGTGGGGCGATCGCGGGGGCTGCTGTTCAAGCACCGGAAGGATTAGGGCATTTGCTGGGCTTGGTTGGTGATAGCCCTCAGCTACAACAGCTAACCAAAACTTTGCAGGTGGATTGGTTGTTAAAAATCATAGATCAAGTAGATATTGTTAAAGCAGAAACTCATGTCAGAAACCTACAGCAAAAATATCCTCATGAACAGGCGAGTGATATTGCTCATCGTCTGATGGTAGAAAAGTCTATCTATGTAGGAGGATCGGGACTAGCTAGTAGTCTATTACCTGGATTTGCCTCTGCCTTGCTTGCGGTTGATTTGACTACCACTACTGCAATACAAGCGGAAATGGTTTATTAAATTGCCTGTGCTTATGAACTTGACTTACAACAGCCAGCGAGAAAGGGCGAAGTTATAGCGATTTTTGGTTTGGCATTCGGTGGCGGGTGCGCTATTAAGGCAGGACTAGGTTTTCTGCGAAATGTACCTGTTGCAGGAGCTGTAATTGGTGCTAGCACTAATGCAGCAATGCTGTATGCACTAGGAGAAGGAGCGTGTCGATTCTACGAAGCAAAACTCAATGGGCTGACTTCTGAGGCGACACTAGCTGCTTGTGAGGCAGAAAGTGAGAAATATTTAGAAGTGGCGATCGCTCAAGAAGTTGTCATGGATCAGATTTTAGTTCACGTTGTTTTGGCTGGTAATCCTGGTAAAACATGGGAACAGATTTTGCCCCTTTTGCAAACTTTGAACCTCAGCCCTGCTTCTTTAGAGAGAATTGCTGCTAATATCAAATCGCCACCATCTTTAGAGTCATTACTCAATCAAATCAACCGTGATTTTGCTATACCACTGCTGGCTCAATGTGACAAAATTGCTCAATTAGACGGAGTAACTACAAAAGAAGAGGAACAGGTGATAGAAACAATTACCAAGAAATTTGGTATTGATATTGATTCTCACAAGGCAAACGATTAGTACCCATTAATCTTTACATTGAATTACCCCAAATCGATTAGAGCAATCAAATTTTGAGTAATGTAAGAAGCGATCGCAAGATTGAATTGGTTGTGCGATCGCTTTTACATTAAGTTCACATCTTGCACCACGTCTGTCTAGTCCGCCAAGGCATACATTCCTCAGCTTACAGCCTCCTTCGGATGAATCCGACTGGCTACTGTTTGAGGAGTGCGAGTGCGTTTAAACGCACTTGAGTAATTAGCCTGGAACTTAAGTTCTAGGCGGATAGGGTAAGGTGCAAGATCTGAGTTAAGCCTTAAAAGCAATACACCTCTAGGATGATGAATGATCAAAAACACTGCGATGAGCTAGTAGATCAACACTACATATCCTCTTCTAAGTTGGGTGAACTGTGTAGTGGTGCGGTTCCAACAGGGAAGTGTCGAAAGGTGAATTATGGAAGCAAAAACCCTTGTCTTACCTACAGATGGTGGAAGACCTGACTTTCAAACGGGCGAAATCTTCTTTATTGGAACCGCCACTGTGCTTTTGCGCTACGCAGGATTCACGATTCTCACTGATCCGAACTTTTTACATAAAGGGGATCATGTGCATTTACATTACGGTATCCGCTCGGCTCGGAAGACGAATCCAGCCATAGAAATGGAAGAGTTACCGCAGCTTGATTTTGTCTTGCTGTCCCATATGCACGAAGATCATTTTGACCGCGTAGTAGAGCAAAAACTCGACAAAAACTTGCCAATTGTCACCACACCTCATGCAGCAGAGAAACTTAAAAAGAAAGGTTTCAATTCAACGCAAGCACTCAACACCTGGGAAACGCTAACTGTTACCAAAGGTAATAGCTTACTTCGCATTAGCTCTATGCCAGGAAGACATGGACCTGGTATTCTGGATGTCCTGCTACCGCCTGTGATGGGAAGTATGCTAGAGTTTGGGCAAGCTACAGGAGAAAATCTTTTTCGCCTCTACATTACTGGCGATACGCTGCTATATGACCAATTGAAGGAGATTCCCAAACGCTATCCTGATATTGACCTAGCGTTGCTACACCTGGGAGGAACAAAGATATTTGGAGTTGTCTTGACTATGGATGCAAAGCAAGGAGTGCAGGCGATTCAGATTATTGCTCCCGAAACTGCAATACCTATTCATTACAATGATTACACTGTTTTCAAGTCACCGTTGTCAGACTTTATGAAAGCAGTGACAGCAGCAGGTTTGGAACATAAAGTTAGATACTTGAGTCATGGTGAGACTTACAAGTTCTCAGCCAGGGCGACTCGTAATAAACAATAATAAATTTCTAGTATGCCACCCATGCGCACCATTATTAGATTTGGTGGGCATGGGTGGCATACTAAAGCTTGACAATACTGCAATTATGTGTATGTGGTTGAGCGGCGCGATCGCCAAAAAAAGGACAGATTTCTAAATCTGCCCTAATATTTATTAAGTTATCGGCACTAGTTATTAGCAGCAATCTCTGGAGCTAGGAAAGATACTGTTGGTACTTGCTGTTTTTGGGCTAATGTTGGCACTGATTCACGTATACGCTGCGTTAGCTGTATAGTAGTGGCATCGTACACCTGAGTCAGCATTTTGGGATACAAACCAATCCCAATAATTGGTACTAACAGACAGGCAATGATAAATATTTCTCGCGGTTCTGCATCGATTAATGCTTCGTGAGAAACTAATTTTTTGTTCTCTTGTCCGTAGAAAATTTCTCGCAGCATTGACAGCAGGTAAATCGGCGTGAGGATGACACCAACTGCCATCAGGAAGACTACAATTAGTTTGAAAGTAGGGTTATAAGCATCGCTGGTAGCAAAACCAACAAACACCATCAACTCTGCCACAAATCCACTCATTCCAGGCAGTGCTAGAGATGCCATAGAACAAGTAGTCCACATGGCGAAAATCTTGCTCATCTTCTGCCCCACGCCGCCCATTTCATCTAGCATCAGGGTATGGGTGCGATCGTAAGTTGCTCCTACTAGGAAGAATAAACTTGCCCCAATCATTCCATGAGAAATCATTTGCAGCATCGCACCGTTTAAGCCTAAATCGGTGAAACTAGCAATACCAATTACTACAAACCCCATGTGGGAAATGGAAGAATAAGCAATTTTCCGCTTCAAGTTGCGCTGGGCAAACGATGTCAGGGCTGCATAAATGATATTTACTATACCCAGAATTACCAACGCTGGTGCATAAAAGGCGTGCGCATCGGGTAGCATTCCTACATTCATGCGAATCAAAGCGTATCCGCCCATTTTTAGGAGGATTCCAGCCAGTAACATATGTACTGGGGCTGTGGCTTCGCCATGAGCGTCTGGTAGCCAGGTGTGGAGGGGGAAGATGGGGAGTTTGACAGCGTAGGCAATAAAGAAGGCAGCGTAAACCCAGAGTTGGAAATTGAGGGCGTAATCTTTAGCGGCAAGCGATCGCATATCAAATGTGACTGTATCGCCGTAAAACGCCATCGTCAAGGCAGCTACCAAAATAAACAGCGATCCGCCTGCGGTATAAAGAATAAACTTCGTCGCTGCGTATTGGCGCTTTTTGCCCCCCCAAATTGCCAGCAGCAAATAGACGGGAATCAGTTCTAGTTCCCAAACCAGGAAAAAGAGCAACATATCCTGAACAGCGAAGACGGCAATTTGACCGCCATACATTGCCAGGATCAAGAAGTAAAATAGCCGAGGCTTTAGGGTGACGGGCCATGCTGCCAAAGTCGCCAGGGTGGTAATAAACCCAGTCAGGATAACTAGGGGCATCGATACACCATCAACACCCACTGACCAATTCAAGTCTAGCTGCGGAACCCAAGAGTAACTTTCAAACAGTTGCAAACCTGAATCATTCAAGTCGTAACCGGAATAGAAAGCATAGACGATGAAGGCAAAATCAATTAGCCCTACAATCAAGGCATACCAGCGCACTGTCTTGCCGTCTTTGTCTGGTATAAACGGAATCAACAGCGATGCCGCGATGGGGAACAGAATTATCGTTGTCAGCCAAGGAAATGTAGCCATACGATTTTGGATTTTGGATTTTGGATTTTAGATTAAAGCTACGTCAATTTTGGATTTTGATTTTGGATTAAAGAGTTACTCGTCAACTTTTAACATCTTTTGTTCTGACAAGTTTTCCCCAATCCAAAATCTAAAATCTAAAATCTAAAATCGCCTATGTCACACTAAAAACAACCACCAAGCCCAGTACGGCGGCGAAAATGATCAGAGCGTAAAATTGAGCGCGACCGTTTTCTAGGTATTTCAAGCCTTCGCCACTTACCAAAGTGAAGAAGCCTGTCAAGTTAACAGCACCATCGACAACTCGATAGTCTACTTCCATTACTTGTCGGGCTATGCGGCGGCTACCTTGCACGAATACGCGATCGTAAATATCGTCAAAGTACCACTTATGAACAGACAACTCGTAGAGTGGTTTAATTTTCTGCGCGATCGCACTAGGATCAATTTTGCGCCACAAGTACATCAGCGAAGCTAGGGTAATCCCAATTAGGGAAATTCCTACCGAACTACCCGCCAGAACGTAAAATTCTGACATATTAAACTCGGCAGCTTTTTCCATCACTTCCGCCGCCGTTTCGCTAGGTGGATAGATGAACTCCTCAAAGTAGTTGGCATAAGGTGTTCCCACCAAACCAATCAAAATTGAAGGAATTGCTAACAACATCAACGGTAGAGTCATCGTCCAAGGTGACTCATGAGGATATTCACTGTGATGCCCGTGACTGTCATGTGAGGGCGAGGTTGCCGCTAGTTCTCTGGTATCCATTGCCCCAGGACCAAAGGCAGGGGTTGGTGACACCACTCTCACGGCTTTTCCAAGGTCTATTGACTTGAGTTCCTGCCGAAGTTCAGTTTTATTTCCTCGGAATTGACCTTCAAACGTGCAGAAATACATTCTGAACATATAGAAAGCTGTAATTCCTGCCGTTAGCCAACCTACAGCCCAGAGAAAGGGATTAGCGGCAAAGGCTGCGCCGAGAACTTCATCTTTTGACCAAAAGCCAGCAAAAGGCGGTATCCCTGAAATTGCCAAACAACCAATTAAGAAGGTAATTGCCGTAACTGGCATATACTTACGCAATTGCCCCATGAGCCGCATATCCTGGGGCAAAGTTGGGTCGTGTCCGACAACTGCTTCCATGCCATGAATCACTGATCCAGAGCCAAGGAATAGCATTGCTTTAAAGTAAGCATGGGTCATGAGATGGAATAGTCCAGCGCTATAAGCGCCTACACCCATTGCCATCACCATGTAACCGAGCTGAGAAATCGTCGAGTAAGCTAATCCTTTTTTGATGTCGTTTTGGGTAATTGCGATCGTTGCACCCAAAAAGGCTGTAAATGCACCAGTAAAGGCAATAATATTCATTGCCGCTGGTACACCTTCAAACAGTGGGTACATCCGAGCAATCAGAAATACCCCTGCTGCCACCATTGTTGCGGCGTGGATCAAGGCTGAAATGGGGGTGGGACCTTCCATTGCATCCGGTAGCCAGACATGAAGCGGAAATTGGGCTGATTTGGCTACGGGACCCAAAAAGACTAATACGGCGAACAAAGCGGCTAGAAAACTGCTCAGGGAGCCTGATTGTACTAGCTCTTGTAGGCGATCGCCTATCACTTCAAACTCGAAGCTCCCAGTTGCCCAGAAAAGCCCCAAAATACCCAATAGCAAACCGAAGTCACCGACTCGGTTCACCACAAATGCTTTTTGGGCAGCATCAGCCGCTGACTTGCGGTCATACCAGAAACCAACCAGTAAGTACGAACACATACCGACCAGTTCCCAAAAAATATAAATCTGCACGATATTGGGGCTAACCACTAAACCCAACATCGAGGAGCTAAACAAGCTTAGGTAGGCATAGAAGCGCACGTATCCAGGGTCGTGAGCCATGTAGCCATCGGTGTATACCATCACCAGAAAAGCCACCGTCGTTACAATCACCAACATCATCGCTGTTAGGTGGTCGATGACGTATCCCATGCTCAAGTGGAAATTTCCCGCTGCTGCCCATTCGATTGTTGTGGTATAGGGCGCGTGTCCTTGAATTTGACTCCAGAGTAGTGCAAAAGATAGAGTCATCGCCGCTCCTAAAAGAGAGACGATAAATACAGCATTCAATTGCCGCCGGCGGTTCGTCGCCTGATTTGCCGATATTAACCCCAGACCGACCAGCATCGCCCCAGCTAGAGGTAATACCGGAATCAGCCAGGCATACTGATAGATTGCTTCCATCACGCTTCGCCTACTTTGAGTACTTTTTCTTAACTTAATCAAGCGGATCGCTGTTAGCTTTTTGTCCTCGTGTCCTTTGTTATTGACAAATGACGCGGGACTCCTATAAGCTAATCGCGCTCTCGCCTTGATCAAACTGTTAACAATTGTGACACAAGGTTTTTCTCATAAAATACCCCACCTGACTGAATATAGGTGGGGAAAATTCAATATGACTTTATTTTTACTAGTAGCTAGTGGAACCAGTGGAACTGGTGGCTAGAAAAAAGCTGGGGGAGCTGGGTGAGCTGGGTGAGTTGAAGGGGTGGCTATTACCATATCCTTGCTTTCAAATCAAGAAATTTAAATGCACTTTCTCCCTTTTGCCTCCTTTTGCCTACTTTTGCCTCCTCTGCTCTGTTCTAGCCACTAGTTCCACTAGTCACTAGTCACCAGCCCCTAGCCCCTCCTCATTTTGGAAAGATGGGATGAATTGGCTGGACTGATTGAATTAGCGGGACTTGGCTCTGTATAGCCCAGTTTGATTTCTCCTAAAAATAGTCGCAATTCATCCCGACCCTTAAAGCTATCTAGTCGCTGCCGCACTTTGCCGTTTTCAATTAGGATTAACGTTGGCAGGGTTGTAAGTCGATAAGCATTGGACAGTTTAAAATTGTCGTCGGCGTTAACACCTACTATTTTGATGTAGTCGCTGCTATAGGTGTGAAATTCTGACAGCAGTGGCTCAATTAGTCGGCACAGTCCGCACCAAGGCGCCCAAAAGTGAATCAAAACAGGAGTCGGCGATTCTAAAACTTCTTGAGTAAACGTCCGCTCATTAACTGACAACACCATGATTCTTCTAGGGAGATATATCTGATTTTGCTATCAAACAAGGGCGATCGCTTCCCTGAGCTATTAGCTGGGGCTGGCTTTTTGTTGGTTTTGAAACAGTGAGTAGTAAGAGCGCACGGCGGTGCGCTCTTACAGTAGTGAGTAATGACTTGTGATTACGTGACCACTGACTACTGACTGCACAAGTGCTGAACGCTATTGTGAATCATGCTACATCGATTTGGGATCAATTAATCAGGTAAAATTATTGATTATTTAAAGAGCTTGGTGAATGGGGATCATGAGGGGCGCTGGGGCTAGGGGCGAGTGTAAGAGGAGGGGGAGAGTGGGAGAATCATTAATTCCGAATTCAGCAATTGTGACTTTTCACCTCTTGACTTCTGACTTCTGACTTCTGGCTCCTCACCTTTTCACCTCCTCACCTCCTCACCTCCTGTCTACCAATTGACGAGGCTAGTTGCCCCAATTAAAAGGGGATGCGACCACCACAAGAGCAGCACAAAGAGGGCGACACCCAGATAAGCAGGGCGAAGAAACTCTTGCCACTTTAATGTTTGCCGTCCCTGAATAATAGCCAGAAATGGAGTAATGGAAGTACGAGACTTGACACTTTCAAATGCTGCACCGTAGCGGTATGCTAAGCGTCGATCGCCATGCCAAACCCCAAATAAATGATGCAACACTAAACCAATTGAGGTGACAAGGGTAAAGCTGGTTCCTAGCCAAAGTGTATGGGCTATACACCAAATAATCTGTCCGACCATTTGGGGGTGGCGAGTGATGCGAATAATTCCTGTCTCATATAGATGGACTTGGGGTTTTTGGATGGCGGCAATTTCCAGCAGATTGAATGTGGCAGGATAAAGAAATAAAAAGGAAATGGCAGATAGTATCCAAACAACTGTCTGCACGAGTGGGATGCCCTGCACTTGCCACAACCTTACACCGTCGTAGCGATGGTTAATGAAGTAAATAATTAGCACAACAGCCAAAGGCAGACTGACGAGGGCAAATAAAATGCGATAGAGTCGTGATCCAATGTATTTTTCTGCCCAAGCGCGTAGGGAAGCTAACCCACTGTGAGCGATCGCAAACCCGATTAAAAGACCCAGCATGACAAAATGGCTGGGCGTTATCTGGCTAAAACTCATTTTTTATAAAAAAAGTAATTTAACGAAACTTTTTTACTGTACAACCCATATCACAATTTATTCTCAGGAGACTTTGTCACGAAGGTTGTGATAGTGTCAATTGCGATACGAGTAAAACCCTTTTGCTTGTCTAGGTAACAAATCACTCAATAGCCGCCTGCTACTGTTTGCAGCGTTTTACGTCTCCTTTCTTATTTATGGATTTAGCTGTATGTCTGACCTACCTTTCACTTTAGATCAGTTACGGATTCTCAAAGCGATCGCGGCTGAAGGGAGCTTCAAGCGCGCCGCTGATAGTCTCTATGTCTCACAACCCGCCGTAAGTTTACAAGTGCAAAACTTAGAGCGACAGCTAGATGTCCCTTTATTCGACCGAGGCGGACGTAGAGCGCAGCTGACAGAAGCAGGCTATCTTCTGCTCAGTTATGGCGAAAAAATCCTCAGCTTGTGCCAGGAAACTTGCCGTGCGATCGAGGATTTACAAAATCTCCAAGGCGGTACTTTAATTGTAGGTGCTTCTCAAACTACAGGAACCTATCTTTTGCCGCGTATGATTGGCTTATTCCGGCAAAGATATCCTGATGTAGCCGTCCAACTGCACGTTCACTCTACCCGCCGAACTGCTTGGAGTGTGGCAAATGGACAGGTAGATTTGGCAATCATCGGCGGCGAAATTCCGGCTGAACTCCACGAATCGCTACAAATCATTCCCTATGCTGAAGATGAACTTGCCCTGATTTTACCCGTCTTGCATCCTCTAGCTAAAGCCGAGACAGTTCAAAAAGATGACCTTTATAAACTACAGTTTATCGCTCTTGATTCCCAATCGACTATCCGCAAGGTGATTGACGCTGTACTGACTCGCTGTGATATTGATACGCGCCGCCTCAAAATTGAAATGGAACTCAATTCGATTGAGGCAATCAAAAATGCAGTGCAATCAGGTTTAGGTGCTGCTTTTGTCTCGGTCAGTGCGATCGCTAAAGAGCTACAAATGGGTGTATTGCACCGCTCTTTGATCGAAGGTGTTGTCGTCAAGCGCACACTTTGGGTAATTTTTAACCCCAACCGTTACCGTTCTAAGGCAGCAGATGCCTTTATCCGAGAAATATTACCTCAATTTACCGCCCCAGGATGGGGCAAGGAGATATTAGAGTCTCAACCCATACTCAAGGACTCAATCGATGCGGTAACGTCAGATGAGGAGGAAGGTTAATCTCAAAATAATAAGAAAAGTAGTGAGTAGGGTAATAATTCGTAATTCCTGGTTTGTAATTCGTAATTGTTCTTATTCCCCCTAGCTCAAGAACGCTTTCACGCTCGCCCCTAGTTCCTACCTATGGAAGTTTACTGCACACGTCCAGGCTGCCCCCGTCCGCAAAACTATTTTGCTGATTTAGATAATAGCGCCACATTGAGGACTGTGGAGCAGAAGTATTGCACCTGCTGCGGTATGCCCCTGATTTTACAGGGGCGCTATCTGCCCAAGGCGTTGTTAGGGCAAGGGGGGTTTGGCGCGGCATTTTTGGCACGCGATCGCTACACCCCTGGAATGCGTGAGTGTGTAGTGAAGCTATTCAAACCCACTGGCGATCTAAGTTCCACCCAATTAGCAACTGCTCAAACTCTATTTGAACGCGAGGCAGCAGCTTTAGAACAGCTTGGAGATCAACACGACCAAATCCCCGATTTGTTAGCTTTCTTTGACTTAACTGTATCAAGTTGGCAACCGGGCAAGCAGGAACGGTTTTTTTATCTGGTACAGGAATTTATTAACGGACAAACTTTGGAGGAGGAACTAGCAATTCGAGGGAATTTTTCCCAATCTGAAGTATTAGAGGTGCTGCAAGCGATTTTGCCCGTCTTGCAATTTGTGCATGAGCATGGCTCTATTCATCGAGATATCAAGCCTTCTAATATCATGCGTCATCGCAATGGCAAGCTTTACTTGCTAGATTTCGGTGCAGTAAAACAAGTGACAAGTGCAGCCGGAAAAACTATTTCTGGTTCGACAGGAATTTATTCGATGGGGTTTGCACCACCAGAACAAGTAGCTGGGGGAGAAATATACCCATCTACAGATTTGTATGCTTTGGCAGTGACTATTGTCACTTTACTTACTGGTAAGAAACCAACAGAACTGTTTGATGTCAGTCGTAATCAATGGAAGTGGCGTTCGCATACTCAGGTGAGTGACAAGCTTGCCAATGTCTTAAACAAAATGTTATCCCTTGAGCCAAAACAACGCTTTCAATCAGCGACAGAGGTGATGAAAGCGCTCAATTTGCCTAATATACCATCACCGCACCCAGGGCAGCCACCACCAATCACACCGCGCTCATCTCCCCGACCAACTTTTTCTACCCTAGAGATTTTATCTGGGGCTGCTTTTAGTGGATTTGAAGGCGGTTTAATTGCGATCGCCCTTTACGGGCTACTATCAAAACCAGTCATCAGCTTTGCCATAGCTGCACTGATTTTAGGCGGTCTGATTTTTGCTCAATACCGCCGCTGGATTGAAAAAATAGATTTATTGATTATTGGTAGTATTTCTTTAGTAATTGTTTTTTTAGTTCCAGTTTTACAAGCTGGGCTTACAATCACTGTAGTAGCATATTTGGCAATTGTATCTGGACTAGTTGCGATCGCGCTGACCGCTTTATTTAAACTAATTTACAAATTGCTTTCCCAAATTCTTTAACTAAGTTTTGGCATTTAAGCGATTTATATGACCCAAAAAAAAGAAACAATTATTTTACTTCTGGCACTTTTAATCACATTGGGATTAGTAGGTGGTGGAGTTTGGCTATTCAAAAATGTTATATTCGCTCAGTCCCCAACAACACCACCTAATACCAACCCTACATCAGCTAGCCCTCTATCGGGAATACAAGGAGTAATCAGTTTTGGCGAAAAAACTCTCATTCCAGGTCAAGTTAGTCCAGCAAAACAAGCTGGTTTAGAAGCGATATCCCAGCAAAAGTGGAGCCTTGCTGTAGCAAATTTGCAACAAGCATTAAAACAAAATCGCAACGCTCCAGAAACATTAATTTACCTCAATAATGCCAAAATTGCTAATCAAAAAAGCTATATAATCGCTACATCTGTACCAGCGGGGACAAATCCCAATGGCAGTATGGAGGTTTTACGCGGCGTTGCCCAGGCGCAAAACGAAATTAATAGTAATGGGGGAATTAATGGCGTACCATTGAAAGTGGCGATCGCTAACGACGACAATCAAGAAGACGAGGGAAAACAGGTAGCCACCGCTTTAGTTAACAATCCCGAAGTTTTAGGTGTAGTCGGTCACTGGGCTAGTCAAGTGACTTTAGCAACTTCCCCAATCTATAACTCTGGTAAACTCGTAGCAATTTCCCCAGTCAGTACTTCAGTTAAACTTTCTGGCATTAGCCCCTACATTTTTCGCACAGTTCCCAGTGATTATATAGCTGCTAGGGCTTTAGCCAATTATATGTTGAATCAGCTGCGACTCAAAAAAGCAGCTGTTTTTTTCAATCCTCAAAGTGCCTACAGTCAGTCATTAAAATCCGAGTTCGCTGCGGCTGTGTTACTGGGAGGAGGACAGGTAAAAGGTGAGTTTGATTTGTCAGATCCCAGTTTAAGCGCAGCCAGCAGTATTAAATCTGCCATCAAGCAAGGGGCAGAAGTTTTGATGTTAGCGCCTAACACCGGATCTAATACTGTAATCGTAGACAAAGCCCTACAAATCGTGCAAGTAAACCAAAAACGGCTAAAAGTATTGGGCGGTGATGCTCTTTATACCACTACCACTTTGGAAGTAGGGGGAGATGCAGCTAGGGATATGGTGATAGCAGTTCCTTGGGATATTGACACCAATTCAGGCTCAGAATTTGTCCGTCAATCCTTGCAGCTTTGGGGTGCTGAAGTAAACTGGCGTACCGCCCTTGCCTACAATGCAACAAAAGCTTTGATTGCAGCTATCGGGAAGTCTCCAACTCGCACTGGGGTACAACAAGCTCTTTCTAATGCCAACTTTTCTACAACCGGAGCTGCTGGCACTATTAGCTTCTTACCTTCGGGTGATATCAATGCACCAGTGGAGCTAGTGAAAATTGTTCCCAGTGTTAATTCTAGTACTAGATATGACTTTGTTCCAGTGCGACAATAGCAATCTTGGCAACATGAGAGAAAATAATGACTTGGGCAGATTTCCTCATCCGCTTGCTACTGGCATTTATTCTGGGTGCAGCCATTGGTATAGAAAGACAATGGCAGAAAACCAGGGCAGTTCTCAAAACCAATGTTTTAGTATGCATCGGCGCTGCCATGTTTGTCATGATGTCATCTATGGTTCCTGGTGATTCAAGTCCAACGCGGGTTGCAGCCCAGGTAGTATCTGGCATTGGTTTTCTCGGCGGCGGCGTGATTCTCCGCGAAGGAACTAGTGTACGTGGACTAAATACAGCAGCAACCTTGTGGTGTGCAGCAGCTGTTGGCACTTTTGTAGGTTGTGGGTTACTCTTTCAAGCTTACTTTGGTACTTTAGCCGTCGTGGGAGCTAACCTACTACTGCGACCGCTAGTACAATTGTTTCAACAACTTGATGAGCAATTAATCACTCACACAAAACCAGAAGCCCGCTATTGCTGCCGAATGATCTGTCCTTATGAAGATGAAGCTACTGTACGCAATTTGCTATCAGAACAATTCCAAGGCAAGGAACTGGTGTTAACTGCTTTGTCTATTAAAAATATCGATCTTGAGAATATATACAATTTAGCTCAGGTAGAAATTAAAGCAGATTTTATCTGTGATGGTCGCCAAGATGCTATTTTGTCAGAATTTATCACTTTGCTCAGGTCGAACGTCAGAGTTAGTGCAATCAAATGGGAGTTTATTTCAGAGGACACTGATTGAACACCTAAAAGCGATTAGCTTTTAGCTGAAAGAGTACGGATAAATTCGAGTTCCTGAAATATTGGTTATGCGACATTTTTTATTTTTCCAGTGATAAATTAAGGAGAACCTGAACCTCTGACAATTGTCTTGGAAAGTTCGGGATCAGTTGGGGGAACCCCAACTGTATTTTACCCCGACTTTCCGCTAGCTAACCGCTAATAGCTAATTGCTTTGTAGTCATTTTTATAACTCAGTACAACTACGTACGCAATTTTACTGAAAGCAGATAAAGTATTTGAAATTTTTCCGTGATTTCACGGTTGGATTCTGACTAGAAGGGCGGTAACTTATTTCTTTATATATATGGTATTTATTACTTTCAACTTTTGCTTTTAAAGCAGAAGTTTGAAACAAAAATACTTAAGCTTTTATAAATAATAACTTTACCTAAATTTATTTGCCCTCCCAGGCGTGGCTAATCGTTTACAGAAGGCGATCGCGTGGCTGCTTGTAAGCTTAATAGTTGAGCCTCGTTTTATCTTTATTCATTTTGTTATTTAGGTTTATAAAGGGATTATGTTACAAAGAAAAAAAAATGCAGTCCTGATCTTATATTTAATTGCCCTTTGTTTGATAGGACCTTTAATTTTTTGGTTGAGTTATCGGGGAAATTTATCTCCACAATTTGGGTTACAACGAATTGGCAACAATGGTTTATTTGGGGTAAACAAAAATCCAGCCACTCAAAAACGAATTAGTTTAGGTAATAAAGTTTTAGTAACAGCAGATAATAACCCAGATAAACAGGCAGGAGTGCAAGCATTTGGCTCTGGTGACTATAACACTGCTGTGGAGAAATTCAGTTCATCCTTGCGAATAAATCGTAACGATCCAGAAACATGGATTTATCTAGAAAATGCGGCGGCGGCGGCAATTAGTAACACAATTAAAATCGGCGTTAGTGTGCCTATTGGTGGCAACCTAAATGTAGCAAGAGAAATTTTGCGCGGCGTGGCTCAGGCTCAATACGAAACTAATCATAGTGGTGGTATTGGTGGAAAGCTCATTCAGGTTGAAATTGCTAATGATGATAATGATCCAGCCACTGCTAGACAAATTGCCACTGAGTTTGTTAAAGATTCTAGTATTTTGGCAGTAGTAGGACATAACTCTAGTGATGCTTCGATTGCTGCTGCTATGGTGTATCAACAGGGCGGTTTGGTGATGGTTTCCCCTACTAGCGTTGCCCGTGCCTTATCTGGAGTTGGTAGCTATATATTTCGTACTACCCCCAATACTAGAGCGATCGCAGAAGCCCTTGCTCGTTATACCGTCAATTCTGCCCACAAAACTAAAATTGCTATTTGCTCTGATACGCAAGCTGAAGCTAGTCAGTCGTTCCAAGACGAGTTTAATTGGGCTTTATTTGATTATGGCGGTAAAGTTATCGACATAAGTTGTAATTTTTCCGCTCCAAATTTCAATCCTAATGACATTCCCTCACAAGCTGTTAGTGCTGGCGCAGAAAGTCTGTTGTTAGCTCCCTCGGTAAACAAAATTAATCAAGCCGTAGACGTAGCACGAGCAAATAAAGGGCGACTAGAGCTACTTGGTAGTCACACAATGTATACTTTCCAAACCTTACAGGAGGGTAAAGCAGATATAAACTCAATGGTGCTGTCTGTACCTTGGCATCGCGGGGCAATTGCTGGGAGTTCTTTTCCCACTAATGCCAAAAGATTTTGGGGTGCTTCTGGGAGTTGGCGTACTGCTATGGCATATGATGCGACGGGGGCTATTGTTGCTGGGCTAAAGTTTGGCTCAAATCGTGAGAAACTGCAAAAAGCACTGTCTAATTCAGGTTTCTCAGTTAAAGGTGCAACAGGAGTAGTTCAGTTTCTGCCATCAGGCGATCGCAACATGAAAGGCATTTTAGTCAGAGTTCAGCCTGGTAATAGCTCTGGTACAGGCTACGATTTTGTGCCATTTGAGCCTTAGAAGTATTTTAGCCAAACAAGGCTAGCCAAAAAGGAATCATTAGCGGCAACATTAACGTACTAAGGAGTATGCTGCTAGTAGCCAACTGGCGATCGAGGTTGTACTCTTCCGCCAAAATTACATTGACAAAGGCAGTAGGCATTCCTGACATTAAAACCATAGCTAAGCGAGCATCATGAGAAAACCCTAGAATCGTCAGAACTAATCCTGCTATTCCTGGCAAAACAACCATTTTTAAAGTAGTAGGAATTAAAGCGCTATACAAACTTCCTATTCCTTCAAATTGCGATAGCTGCATTCCTATAAGCAAAAATGCACTAGGAATTACAAATGATACGCAAGTCTGTAATCCCGACTCGATAGATTCAGGAAATTGGATGTTGCGACTGTACCAACCAATCGCAAATGCCCACAGTGAGGGTACACTTATCATGTCGCGCAGCTGAATCCACCAGTGGCTTCCCCGCCCAGAACGACCAAAATAGCTAGCAAGAAAAACTCCCAATCCATAGCTACCAAGCAAATTATGGGCAACGCCATATAGCACAATCCAAGTTAAATAAGCCTTACTAACGAAAGTAGGAACGAGCGCTAACCCTACATAGCTAGTATTGCCCAACATTGAAGCTAAAATAAAACTGCCCTGACTAGAGCGATTTGTTGGGCAAACTTTATCTAATATTTTATTATTGAGCAAGTGGTAGGCAAGCGGCTTCAAATAGTACAAGCTCAAGCTTGCTAACACTAAACCTAATAGCAACACTTGTATTGTAGTTAAAGGAGGAACCCAAATAGCTTTAGCAAAATTTGAATTATGAGCAAGCGCAAAAATTTGCACTGGAAAGCCTAGCCAATATAGACTGCGACCGATTAGCTTAGGCAATTTCGATGATACAAAATGAAACCTTAATAGTATTGCACCCAAACTTGTCCAAAAAATACTTATTGCTATTACCAACATTTTAGTTCAATTACTTTACCAAGTAATTACAAATATATTTTTGAGTTCTTGACATGAATGATTACTCAATCATAAGCGAGGAAATTGAGTTTGGTAAGTTATTAATACGAGGCTCAAACTTCTTAACCTTAAAGTTACAAACCTTCCACAGTGCAGTAAATAAATACTGTATAATTAGTACCGTTCAGTTAAGAAAGTAAATCTTATTTAAAGAATTTTATTCCTGTATTGATCAGTTGGAGTTCAGGCTCATTTCAACAACAAAAATAAGCGTAATCTCAACACCATGAATACATAGGCAACGCCGATTAAAGAACGCAAGTAAGCTCATATCTTGCACGAGTATTTAAATGAAGCGGATGCTCTATTTTTTGGTTCCGAGGCTAGGTTCCTTGTCACTTGGGTTAGCTAGCTCTTCTCCTACTTTCTTCCCACTGTAAGATTATCTAACTTTATCTTTTCTCTGTGTTCTTTGTGTCCTCTGCGGTTCATTAAAAACTTATGTATTCTTTGGGCGGGAAAGAGGTAGCAATCCCACAGGTGCAAGATCGGCAGGTAAGACTACTGTCAGTTTGCAACCTTTCATTTTGTAAAAATCAGACCAATCAAGACTAAATATCTGCACTGTCAATCTCTGTCCGATTAACTATGCATTCCTGTACTTAGTTGCTCTAGATACTTTAAATGCGTCTACATATTTATTTAATCGCATTTACTTAAAAAAACAGTAAAGGTATACACAAAAATTGGATAAACTTTGGTTAATTAAAAATTGTTACTCTGCTAATTGGAAATTACAAAAAAATAGCTATATAGCAACTCTTTTGGAGCGTGAATCTTCCATTGTGCTTGCCCTTTGTCCTTTGAGTTAGGGAAAAGGGAAAAGAGAGCAAAGGGGAGCAAAGGGAAGCAAAGGGAAAAGGTAATTTCGACTTCCATACTTCTAACTTTCTACTTCATACTTCTATTAGGCTTCCGACTACCTACTTCTGTACGTGGGGGCTTATTTGGGTTATCTGTTGCCCAATTGAGTATCTGTTAAATCCTTGCTACGACTAATAACGAATGACTAATAACTATTGACTAACAACCAATGACAAATGACTAATGACAACTACCACATCAAGAAGTTTTAGCAGATCTTGATTATTCAACTGAGATTTTGCATCTACGCTATCAATGCAAAGCTGAGTTTAAACCTTTGATTTGTAAACTTTTCTCTTTATTTATTTGCTCTTGTAAGCCAGTTTAGGGGAAAATATTAGGTTTATTAAATCGAGGCAAATAGTTAAAAACAGCACTCGAATAAAATATACTATTCTAAAAAACTTTAGTTATTAATAAAGTTAGTTAATCTTTGTGCTACTTGCAGAAATAAAAATGGTGTTCGAGCAAATTATTTCCATCATGAATCAATTACAAACTTGGGTGCTATTTCAAGCTAAAGTCACTTACTTAATCTTTTCATCCGCTTAGAATGAGGGCATTTTAATATGCTTGACTACAAGTAATTAGGTAGGCAAAACACCTGCGACACCAACACGCATAGCATCTTCACATACACAACGAGCTACTAAATCATGAAAAATATTACTAACCACACTTCAGAGTCACAAGCTATCACCCCTCCATTACAAGTGCCGGAAGTAATGTCTTGGTTTGAATTAATCATCAATCAGCAGCAACAACTTCAGCAGTACCAAAAGCAGCTAGAGACACAACAACAGCAGCTAAAAGAACCACAGCAACAACTGGATGCACTCACAGGCGAACTATCTCAAATCAAAAACCCTACCGCCCAACCCAAAACCTCTAAACCAAGAGCGAATTATAGAAATACTCTGGCAAAACTAACAAAACGTTTGGCTGGAATTTCTGGTAGTGCAAAATATCAACCCAGGTTTGCACTACAACAAATTTTGTTTTCCTATATTGGTAGTTTCATCGGTATTGCAGCATTGGCTTATCTAACAGCCGATTCCGGTTATCCTTTGATTGCGGCTCCGTTTGGAGCTGCTGCTGCTGTACTGCTATTTGCTGCGCCCGATAGCCCCTTGGCTCAACCACGCAATTGTATTGTTGGTAATTTTTTGGGTGGTTTAGTCAGCCTGATTATGGTGCATTTATTTGGTTTGTGAACCTTGGGTAATGGCTTTAGCCGTCGCCACTGTTATCAAGGTGATGCAACTAACAAAAACTCTACATCCTCCTGGTGGGGCTGTTGCTTTGGTAGGAGTAATGAGTAAAGCCCATTGGAGCTTTCTTTTAACTCCTGTCCTAGCAGGTTCTGTAATTTTAGTACTTTGTACCGTAGCTTTTAATAACTTGATGCCAGGGAGATCTTATCCTAAACATTGGTTGTAATTGGATTGCTGATAACTTGCGCTCTTTAGGCGGCTTTTATCGAGTTATTTGTGCTTCATAAATCATTAGGTTCTGCCACATCACAGTTTCGGCATTTGGCATTTCCGTTTAAGGGAAGTGGCAAATGCTTTTGAATGAGTAGCAACCTAAGAATCATCTTCAATGTATCAGAAACTACTCGTACTTAAACCGTGTATCCCTTTTCTAAGTACGTTTTTTGGAAAGAGGAGAAAGCAGTTATGCCCAATTATTAGATTAATTAAAACTAGAAATATATCAACTCAAACTTATGATTTTTACTGAATTAATACCATAATAATTGTTTTTAAATTATAGCTCCATCAAAGCGCTTAGCTCCTACTCTTTTTGTTGATTTTTAGTTTAATCAAACTCATAAATTTGATAGATTTAGAGGAGATTTTCTCTGAGTAATTTGCGCCAAAAAAGAAAACAAGTTTTTCTCGCCATCTTGGCTGCGGTTAGCAGTAGCGGGGTTGTTACAGCTGCCCCTACACCAGACATGGAGATTCCTAAACAAATTTTCTTAACAGTTGCAGATGTGGCTATGTGTACAGTAATCTGGGATATTTACTTTGACGAAGAGCTAGCGCAGAAATTTATTAGACTTGGGACTTATAACTGTGATTAGCGTAGTAACGGCTTTCATTACTGCCAAAGCAATCACCGCTCTAATTAGTCAAATAACCAATTGGTTAAAACCAATTGGATGGGTAGTTACAGGTTTAATTGCAGGTTTGGCAACAAGTCTCTTAGGAATTGGGTGGGCGTTTTACTGTGATGATTTTTATAGACACCAAAGTCGCTAAGCTAATCTACGATTTGCATTATAGATTTTTTGTGATGGGTGTCTTGCGTCATTTGTTATTAGTCAAGAGTCATTAGTATTGAACAAAAGACAGTCGTACACTCGTACAAATAGCCAAAAACACAAAAACCTTGATTAGTCTTAATGTAGAATATCTAAACCTTGTATAGCAATCCTATTTGAGCCATAAATACTGCTAGAAAGTTATCATGTCCTTGGTAGTTACAAAGGACGCAAAGGCAAAGGACACTCATACAACCACTTTGAAAGATTCACGAATTATTTAGGATTGCTAGATTTGGAGAAATAAACTTTTTTAACGTTTTATATCAAACTTATCCCATTGGTGTATGTAATCTTATTCAAGTAAATGCTTCGTAAATAGTTATAGATTTTTTATTTCAATAAGATTAAAAAGAGATTATGCTCAACTCATATCTTGTACCAGTATTTAAATGAGCCTCTTCTCTATTTTTTGGTTTCAAGGCGTAAGCGTAGGAACGAGGGTTAGCAAACTCTTCTGTTGGCAATCCCACAGGTGCCACTGAGGTTTTCTAAAAGGCAACTACTGATGATATAAGTAAAATTAGTTACTCAACATCTAACTATACAGCAATGGTTTGAGATGGGTAAACGTTATTATCCTGCGGTTTTTCACTCCAAGAGCGAGGAATTGTACAAAACAGTAAACAGGCGTTGCATACAGCACAGGGCTTATAATTTTCCGCAAAAGCGGTAATCGGCTATGTCTCAAAAAAACGAAACAGCTGTTTTAGTCTTAGCCCTTTTGATTACAGCTGGGTTATTGGCTAGCGGTTTCTGGTGGTTGACCAGACAATCTCGTGTTGACCTAGAAGGAATTACAAACTCTGTGCCTCCTACTATTGGCAATCCTAGTGTTAGTAACTCTAACTTTGTGCCGTTACCCCAAGTATCGAGCAATTTAAATTTTGCCTCTGTACAAAATGTTCCTAATGGATTATTTAATTATGGTGGCAGTACCTCATGGGCTCCGATTCGATTAGCCATTGATCCGAAGATAGAAGCATCCAAACCAGGATTTCATCTGCGCTATGTCGACCCAGTCAGTGTTGCTCCTGGCTCTAACAGTGGCATTCGGATGCTAATTGAAGGTAAAATTACCTTTGCTCAGTCTTCTCGACCGCTGTCTGACGAGGAATTATCCCGCGCCCTTGTGCGGGGTTTTGGGCTTAAACAAATTCCGGTAGCGATTGATGGGTTAGCGATCGCCACTCATCCCGACTTAAATATCCCTGGACTAACTTTACAACAGGTCAAAGCAATTTACACAGGTAAGATCACCAACTGGAAACAAGTTGGTGGTCCTAATGTGCCAATCAAGCCTTATTCCCGCCCCATCAGTGACGGCGGTACAGTTGAACTTTTTGTTCAAGACATCCTTGCAGGTCAATCTTTCGCAGCTAATGTGGAGTTTGTTGCTACCACAACCCAAGCCTTACAAAAACTGGCTAGTAACCCAGGTGGAATCTACTATGCCTCTGCACCGGAAGTTGTACCACAATGTACAATTAAGCCCTTGCCGCTTGGTCGCCAGCCTGGTAAATTTGTACCACCCTACCTGGAGCCTTTTATCGGGCGATCGCTTTGTCCAGGTCAACGCAATCAACTCAATATAGAAGCCTTTCAAACAGGACAGTACCCAATTACGCGCAACTTGTTTGTTGTAGTCAAACAGAATGGTCAAATTGAGCAGCAAGTTGGGGAGGCTTATGCCAACTTGCTACTGACAGAACAGGGACAGGCGTTGATTGCTGGGGCTGGGTTTGTGAGAATTCGGTAAATCTCATACCATGCCACTAACAAATATTAACTAGGTCTATTGATAGAATCTGCTGGTAAACAGATCAGATTATCTTCCTGAGTAATCAGTAAACCGCGTTGACGCAATTTGCCCATTAAACGAGTTACAGTTACACGGGTTGAGCCAATGGCACTACCAATTTGAGCGTGGGTGAGAGTAAATGGTAAAGAATAACCGCGCAAAACTTCTGGATCTTCTTCACTAACTGATGGCTCTCCGTACTCTTCGACTAACAGCGTTAGAAATCCCAACAGTCGATCAATCGTCCGTCGCTGTCCTAAGGCACTCAACCAAAGGAGTTTACGCTGATGCTGATAGCGAAAGGCATCTAGAACTTCTCGCCGGAAGTGGGGCCAGTTGTCCAAGTCATGCCAGTACATCCACACTACCAAAGTTGGCTCAACATGGGCATGAGCTTGCAGTGTAAATGGAGACTGGGCAACAATTTCAAACGGCTGTCCTGCACCAACGAAGCCTAAAAAAGCTTCTTCTGGTGTTCTGTTAATGCGTCGAGATGCTAGCTGACTAGTAGCACTAATTTGAGCAGTACCCACTAGTCGCACAGCACCTCTTTGCACCAAATACAGCAGTCCAGGTCGAGCAGGAATTCGCTCATCTTTGCTAAAAGATCGAACCCGATAGTGTTCCTGCGCCCAGTCTAGAATCCGTTGCCAAGTTAAAAATGGTCTTTGTGGCTCTGGAGAAGCGGATGGGGAATGCATAATGGAAGCGGTTGGCGGATAGACAAAAACGTCAACAACAAGCGCAGCCGTTGCCAGTATCCAAGCTGTTTGAACTTCACTTCTCAAAACAGTGGAAATTGGTGGCTACTTTCGTGAGCTAAGCTCTACATTTCTTTTAATGGTCTAACAAAATGATCCTAGTATTTAAAATCACTTAATTATCTACTAAATTTTCCATATTTGTATTTTTTTTTTCACTCTTACAACTCAATCTTAAAACAACAGATAGTGTAAACAATTAAACAAGGCAATTGCAAGTTATCCCCTCTTTAATGATTGTACGGGGGCGAGGAAAATTGTGCCATGAATGTTTGATTAACATACAATCTAGGATATTTACACTGTGAATTTACTTAAGTAATTAAGCTCGCTTAGAAAAGACTGGTAATTTTTCAGTAGAATTACGGTTGAAGTTGCTCAAGGGTAGGGGTATTTTCCTTGGAGGCATTAATGCCGTTAAGCTATCTCAAAAAACTAGTAGGTAGGGCAATTCATCTTGCTGGCTAAACTGGAGTACTTAATTTGTATGTCCAGGGCAAATCCCCAAGCAGGGGATGGACTAATAGTAAAATCTCACCTTTTTAGTGAGAGGCAAGGCGATATTGGAGACCAGAGATTTTAGATTGGGAACTCTCTCGAAGGACGGATACCCATGCTTTCTTCTAGTTCCTCTGGTTCCTCTGGTTTTTCTAACCCTCATGATTGGCTGTGAATTACCAGTTGTCGTCGGTTAAGTATCTAGCAATCAAGCAGCTTTTGGTCGATCGCCTGCAAGCGGCGCTTGATTTGTACATTGGTGAGTGTGGCCAAGACCTGCTGCTAAAAAGCCACATTTCGCTCAAACGAGCCAAACAGGCTGGTCGAGTTTTATATGTTTGCGCGATCGCCCAACAGCTAAGTAAAACTCTCAACGAGCCTCCAGGGGAAATCGCCACCGCCTTAGCCCAGCTTGTTTTGTGCCAAACAGATGGGCAAGATTTTACCGTCCAAGTCGTTGAGCCTGGTTGGATTTATTTAGAATTAACTCAGTCTTACCTAGCAAGCCTGTTGCAACACCTGACTCAAGCACCACCTTTGTTGAAAAGACAAGGAGGAGGGGGGAACTTGGGGGACTTCGAGCTTCAATATACTCATGCTCGTTGCTGCTCAATTTTGCAACTAGCTCACACAGAAAAATTAATTCATCTCCAGCGGGTAGATTCTGATACCAAATCGGCTTTGTGGCTGCCTATTAGCCCTAACCCTATTCCTTGGTTCAACTGTGAGCAGATTTGCCCCTGTCATCCTGCCCAATGGGCTTTGATGTCCCAGCTGTTGACAATTTTAGATGATCTCTATTGCCCCTGTCCTTCCCGTCAACCGATCAACTGGCATAAAGCAGCACTAAATTTAAGTCAAGCTTTTCAAACCTTCTACAGTCAATGCCGTATCTGGGGCGAGGTAAAAAGCCAAAATATCCATCTAGCTCAAGCAAGATTAGGTTTGGTTTTGATTACCCAATCAGTTTTACGTTTATTGCTGCAAGATCAGCTGGGGATCATTGCTCCATCCGAACTTTAAGCACTTATCTATCTTTGGGTAGATATTTTTCAAAGGGGGGTGACAAATCAGAAAAGTTCAAATATAGTATGGGGGTGTGAGGAGCGAACCAGTCAGGACACCGAGACGAAACACGGCCAGTCGTCGGTGTCCTTTCTGATTTATCAGCTATTAGCGATTAGCTGTTAGCTGGCTTGGTAACTGGTAGTTGGTAGTTGGTAGTTGGTAACTGGTAACTGCGCGGTAGCTATTATGCAAGTAAGAATTCTTCAATTGCTGCTGCTGCTCCATCTTTGTCTACACTAGGAGCTACCCACTGGGCAACAGCTTGTACATCGGCTGGGGCATTGCCCATCGCTACACCAATTCCAGCATATTCGAGCATTTCCAAATCATTGAAGTTATCGCCAATTGCCATCACGTTAGCTGCACTAATCCCAAGCAGTTCCTCGGCTAGGTAACGTACGCCAGTTCCTTTGTTGACTAAGGGGTTAGTGGCTTCAAAAAATGTAGCAACCGATGTTGTTAGGTATAGTTCAGCTGGTGTGTATTGCAGGCGGAGGTCACACAGTAAATTATTAATGATCGTGGTGTCGTCACTAAGAGCTAGGATTTTTGTGGGTTCATCGGCTAGAACTTGACGCAAATCACCAACGGGTATAGCTTCGACTCCAGAGCGTTCTGAGTAAATTTGTGTTTGGGGAGTTAATTCGCGGACATACAAAGAGTCGTTAATGTAAAAGTGAATCGAAAGCAGCGATCGCAACAAAGGTTGCTCAAAGTAATCTAGTAGCTGCCCAGCCTTTTGCTTGTCAACAGTCCAGTGTCGATGCATTTTCTGGGTAGCAGGATCTTGAATCCAAGCTCCTTGATATGCCATTAGTGGTAAAGTAGAGCCGATTTCCTGGTAAAAGCGTAAAGCAGAACGATACATCCGTCCCGTAGCAAGCGCCACTTGTACACCTGTCTGAGCAGCTGCCAATATTGCCTGTTTTACCGTTGGGCTAATTTGATTAGACGATCCTGCGATCGTGCCATCAATATCTAGCACGAGCAATTTAATCTCGGTATCTATACCCACTGTTTTTTGTAAATCCTACTCAACTAGAGATAATTTCTGTATAACTTGCTTGCCATCCCTCATCGCAGTTAGAGGTTAATAGGGGGGCTAGGGGCTAGAGGCGAGAGGAACCAGAGGCGAGAGGCTAGTCTGCCCCCTGCCAAAGTGTCCCCCTGCTCCCCCAGTGCCAACACAGGCGTCTTAGAGGTAACACAGCTTACTAGGGGGTAGTTGGTGCGGGGGAAGGCTGTGTGGTTGGTGTTTGATTTTGTGGTTGAGTCGGAGATGTTTGATTGGGTGGTTGAGTTGGTGCGGGGGAAGGCTGCTGCTGTGGCAGTGTTTGGTTCAGTTGTTGAGTCGGTGTAGGAGTGAGTTGCTGATCTGGTGGAAATTGTTCTCGCGGGATGAAATTGGGTGAGAACTCAAGGGGGCGATCGCTTGAACTAATACAAGTCTCCAAAGCCTGGTTGGGAGTAAGCTTTATTTCCCGCCCTAATCCCACTACACATTCAGCATACTGCGTTGGTAAAAGGCTGCGAGTACAGTAATCCAACACGCCAGGAACTTGCCCTTGTATGTTGTTACTAATGCCAACTACACATCTAGATAAATCAATTGGTCGTCGCACTTGTCTACAACTGTCCAAAGCTTGTCCGGCGGCGATTTGTGTTTGCCTTCTGATCTGAACTACACAACGGGCTACATCTGGTGGATTGAGCGCTCCTGCACAAGCAGTTGTTGCCGCTTGTGCTGATACCCCCGTACCTGCTAGGCGACTGGCGCACAGCCGATATGCATTTCTGTTAGTCGAAGTAGGAATATTGGCAGCAAGACTTGGGAAACTAATTCCCAATAATCCAGAAACAGCCAAGCCACTAGCCGCTAAGTGAATCAAACTTGCACTATGAGCTTTTGACGTATATAGATTAACTCTTGTTTTTGTCAGCATTACATTAGTTCTTCCTAACACCAATTTGTTTAACTAGAAAAGGGCGCTCTTGCTAGAGGAACCAGAGGAACTAGAGGAACCAGAGGAACCAGAGGAACCAGAGGAACCAGAGGCTAGGGAAAAGGGAAAAGGTAATTCATAATTTCTCCCTCTGCCCCCTGCTCCCCTGCTAAAGTGCTCTCTTCTAGCTCGTCTAAATACCCAGTTTCTAGATCCAGTTCCTCAATTTAGATTTATAATGGAATATTTGGAGAAGTTTGACAAGGATTAGAAGAGGAAATTGAATGTCCCGATATCGAGGACCACGACTGAGGGTTGTCCGTCGCCTGGGCGACTTACCAGGATTAACCCGTAAAAATGCCAGACGCACTTACCCGCCAGGTCAGCATGGACAGAACCGTAAAAAGCGTTCTGAATATGCTATCCGTCTAGAGGAGAAGCAAAAACTACGCTTCAATTATGGCTTGACTGAAAAGCAGTTGCTACGTTATGTTCGTCGAGCCAGACGAGTTACTGGTTCTACAGGACAAGTGCTGCTACAATTGCTGGAAATGCGTTTAGATAACACCGTCTTTCGCATGGGGATGGCTCCCACTATCCCAGCAGCTCGTCAGCTAGTCAATCATGGTCATGTAATGGTTAATGGTCGCGTGGTTAATATTGCTAGCTATCAGTGCCGACCTGGAGAAGTGATCGCTGTCAGAAACCGCGAACAATCGCGCAAGTTAGTAGAAACCAATTTACAATACCCAGGGTTGGCAAACTTGCCCAGCCATCTAGAATTTGACAAGAATAAGATGGAAGGTAAGGTTAACGGCTTAGTTGAGCGCGAATGGGTAGCACTACAAATCAACGAACTGCTAGTAGTTGAGTACTACTCACGACAAGCTTAAGTTTTTCGTGCTTGCACCTGCGCGGCTGCGGTGTGCAATTTAATTAACTATCAGGTTTTTTTCATCAAGCTCTCTGAATCCGTCACTCAGGGAGCTTGTTTGATATTGTTTTCAATATGTCTTGAAAAATGACAGTGCTGTTATGAGCGTTCGTTTTCGGGCTTGCTCTGAGCCGAACTTTATGGATAGCATATATCTAATTTGAAGACATTTGGTAGCAGTACAATTAACTTCTATCAGCGCCCTTCTCTACTCAACTGGCGTACCCTATGGAGTTTGCTATTTGTCGCGTCCTTGATTTGGGCGTTGAACACAGCCCGTTTATGGGAGCGGGATTTAATCAACGAGGGTGGCTTTCCTCTGGTGCTGCGCTTTGTGGTGGCTGCTACTCGTCCCTACCTTGCACCGGAATTTTTGCAACTGACAATAGATGCTACGTTAATAACCCTAGCATATGCTGTATGCGGCACATTCTTCAGTGTGCTGTTTGGATTGGTTGGGGGTATTCTGTCTTCAGAAGTTTGGTGGCAATCTGTTAGTAAAGGCAGGTTTCAAACTTGTTACAGCATTATTTGGCTAGCACTGCGAAGTGCGTTGGCAATTCCTAGAGCTATTCATGAACTAATCTGGGGATTGTTTTTTATAAATATTTTTGGTCTTGATCCATTGGTTGCCATTTTGGCGATCGCCATTCCATTTGGGGCAATTACTGCTAAAGTCTTTTCAGAGATTTTGGATGAAACACCCAGGCTACCATTGATGGCACTGCTTAATAGTGGTGTATCACCCCTAAATGCTTTTGCTTACAGCCTGCTTCCCCAAGCTTTTCCCAATCTGCTTTCTTACAGCTTTTATCGGTTTGAATGCTCAATTCGATCTGCTGCGGTACTAGGTATTATCGGTGCTGGTGGACTGGGTTATCAACTTCTCCTAAGTCTCCAATCTCTACGCTATGAGCAGGTGTGGACATTGATGATTGCTCTAGTAATCTTGAGTGGTAGCACTGATTTTTGTAGTGCGGTGCTTCGCCGTCGCCTAGTCGCTCCCAGTCGCTTGGATTTGAATGTATTAAACCTTTATGGGCGGGGAAAAGAGAGCAGAGGGGCAGGGGAGCACTTTAGCCCAGGGGGGCAGGGGAGAAATTACGAATTACCTTTACCCTTTACCCTTTCCCTTTTCCCTCTATTTACTACATTTGTTTTAATAATATTTTCCTTCTGGTACGTTAAAGCGGATTTCGGTAAACTTTGGTCATTCCGCACGGCTCAATTGTTGGTAGGAGTGATACAAGATGCCTTTCCACCAGATGTTAGTCAAGTAAGTCAGTTATTCACTCTTTCGGCTCAAACAGTAGCTATGTCAATTTTGGCGATCGCCATTGCTGGTTTAGGAGGTATTTTACTTTCTTTTCCAGCTGCTAATAACTTTTTGTTGCCAGGAGGAATTTTAGATACAGGCGGTAATCAAAATCGTGTTTTGGGAATAACATTTTAATTTTCACACGAATATTACTGCTGTTTACGAGGGCTATTCCTGAAGTCTTTTGGGCGTTGATTTTTTTATTTGTGTTGTTTCCTGGGATTCTACCTGGATCTTTCGTGCTGGGTATACATAATTTAGGTATACTGGGTCGTTTAATGGCAGAGGTAATAGAGAATTTGGATGAAAAACCACTGCGATCGCTTAAAGCTTTAGGAGCAACAGCCCCTTCTGCCTTACTATATGGTGTTTTACCTGGTACTATACCTAGTTTTTTCGCTTACATTCTCTACCGATGGGAAGTCTGCCTTCGTGCCACAGTGATAGTAGGTTTAGTTGGTGCTGGTGGCTTAGGGCGACTGTTGACAGAACAATTAAGCAGCTTTGACTATAAAGGTGTGGTAACAACTGTGATCTGTTTTATCTGTCTGACTTTTATAGTAGACCTGATTAGTACTGCCGTAAGACGGGCGTTACGGTAATCCAATTAGAGCAGGGGGGACTCGGAGTCCCCGTCCCCGAAGGGGATGGGGATTGGGGGGAGAGAGGGGCAGGGGGGCAGAGGAGAAATTATGAATTCCCTTTACCCTTTACCGCAATACCTCTTTACCCTACTCCCTACTCCCTACTCCCTACTCCCTACTCCCTGCTATACTTCACAGGCTGACTCCTAACCACCCTTGATAGTTTTGTTTCTGAGTAGAGGTAGGATGCTCTACAGGTAGCACTTGGTAGCGGCTAGGACGTGGGGCAGCTAGGGTAAGTGCCAATGTGCGTAGTTCTTCTTGGTGGAAAATTGTAACACAGATCGTGTCGCCAGGTTGGTAATCTCGCAGGCGATCGCTCAAATTTTGAGCTGTTACCCTCACACCATCTATCGCCAGTAACTCATCCCCGCCATCAATACCCGCTTGATGAGCAGGTGAATCTGTCTCGACAAACTTAATTAACTCACGTCCATTTTCCACCGCAGTTCTCACACCCAAATACGGTACAGGTTCTTCCTCGCACTCATCCACCAGCTGCAAGCCAAAAGGTTCGAGGTACTGATTAAAAGGTAACTCCTGTGTGCCATCAATATACCGAGAAAAGAAATCATCTAAATCGATACCAGCGACTGACTCGATTACTTCCTGTAACTGTTCTGGTGTAAAGCCAATTTCTGCTATCCCGAATTGCTGCCACATCTGACGCATTACATCATCAAGCGAAAGCGAGTTTCGATGCCGTTCCCGAATCAATAAATCCAGCAACAACGACACCATTTCCCCTTTCAGATAATAGGAAATTTGGGAATTACCGCTATTAGCATCTGGTCGATACAGTTTAATCCAAGCATCAAAACTTGACTCAGACAGCGGTTGGACTAGTCGCCCTGGTGTTGTTTGAAACCTGGTAATTTCCTTACCCAAATTATTCAAGAAAGACTTAGCATCATAAATTCCTGCTCGTAGGGGAATCACCAAGTCGTAATAGCTTGTTGTACCTTCACTGAACCACAATGATGGTGTATAGTTTTCACAGTCGTAATCGAACACTTCTAAGGCTTTGGGACGAATTCGCTTGACGTTCCATAGGTGAAAAAACTCGTGTGCCACCAGTTGCATAAAGCGATCGTACTTATCCCCAGTGCGAAACCCAAAGCGGGGATAATTCAAAGAGCAAGCATACTTGTGTTCTAAGCCGCCATTACCCGTAGATGATAGATGCAGCAGAAATATGTATCTGTCATAAGGTAAACCACCAAATAGCTGAGCTTCTACCTCGATAATTTTCTGTATATCTGGAATCATTTTAGCGGGGTTAACATTGCCTTTTCCCCAAATGGCGAGTTCATGGGATTTACCCAATACCTCAAACTGATGCAACTCTTGACAACCAATCTCAAACGGACTATCCACCAAAGTGTCAAAGTCTGCTGCTTGGAATGTGTTAGGTTGTTCTGGAACTGTTGGTAAGGGAGTAGTAATCCGCCATTCTGGTTTTGGTGGCACTATTGTCACCAATATTGGCTGCTGTTCCAGTTCTGGTATTCTAAAGAACAAAGCTGCGCCGTTGAAATATCCATGAGTGGCATCCAGGTGATTTGTCCGCACTGATAGCTCGTTGGCAAACACACGGTATCGCACAGTAATTGAAGCATCAGTATCCGTTTGAGCTATGGCGGATGTTTCAACTTGCCAATGATTTTTACTTAGCTTGCGCCAAGGTAAAGACTGTTTTCCAGCATCAGCTGAAAAATTCTGAAGGTGCTTAGCGTATTCGCGCACCAGGTAAGACCCTGGTGTCCAAACTGGCAGCTTCAAGTCCAAAACCCGCCCTTTCCAGCCTTGCAAATACAAAACCACCTCAAATAGATGAGTTTGGGGCTGGGGCATTGACACTTGGTAATGTATTGTCGGGGAGATGCTAGCGGGGCGACTCGTTTGAGTTAAGGTTGCTTCAGTCATTGATAGTGTCTAGTTGTTGGATTTAAAGACAATCTAACAACTCAATAGAGGGAAAAGGGAAAAGGGGAAAGGATAAAGGATAAAGGATAAAAATTTACACTTCATCCTTCATACTTCATACTTTTCTAGCCCCTAGCCTCTAATTCACGTTGGGAAATTTTTCTAGCTTTTCCAATTGTTGCTCTACATTCTCCAGTACTTGATTCAAAGCCATTAGAGACTCGTAACGCTCAGAATGGTCGCTAGGGTTGAGTTTGACACGCGATCGCAGTTGACTCAACTTTTGCTGAAGTTGAGTTGCGATCGCCAAAGTATCTCGGCTCAAAGAAGCTAATTGCTGCTGTTGATAAAACTGCCTCGCTTCTCCCCTTAACACTTGCAAGGTAGCTTGTTCCCCATACTTTCCAGGCATTACTCGCAAGCGTAGTAATAAGCGTTCTTTTTGATAGAAGCGTTCAATCTCTGCTTGTAATACTTCTTTAACTGGCTCTAAAGGCAGGTGTGTCAGCTGCTTCAATTCATTGATCAGCTCTTGAAAAACTTGCATGGGTATGTCTGGCAATACACACTGCAAATTACCATTCTGACTACAAACAATCCGACCTCGCTGGGGCGATTTCTGCTCAAAGTAAAGCCGACCGATACCTTTTTCCAGCACCCGCGCCAGTAATTCTTGCAATAATTTCTTTGCAGGCAAGGTTTTCAGTACTTCCACCGAGTTAGACTGATGGCTGGCTTGCACTAACAGCACAGGTAAAGCTTGAGCAGCCCCCGCGTTGGATTGCGAGGTAATTTTATTTTCAGGGGCTGGGGAAAGTGTTGGTGCAGGGGAGGGATGAGGAGTTTTTGGCTGGTTGTTCTTTAAACTTGCCCGATCTTCTCGCTCAACCAAAATAAAAGTAGGTTTGTCATGTGGGCTTACTAGGTCTGGCTTTTCTTCTGGCGTGGCGGCAGAAGGTGCTGCCCCATTTCCTGCGTCAAGAGAGTGTAATTTTTCAGTTATAGGAACGGTTGCTTTTGTAGGATTGAGGTATGCACTAAGCACAGCTTTATGTTCCTGGGCTTCTATAGGCTGAACTAGTAGCTCATAATTCATATAAGACAAAATCCGCCCCACATACTCGCACGCAGCAGTGTCTTCTGGATTTACCATACCCAGTGTTAAACGATTGGCTGACAAAGCCAAAGGCAAAACCTGGTGATACAAGCAAGCTTCAAAGGACAGTATGCTGTCCATCAGTCGAAATATTTGCTCATAATTGGGCAAGGGTTTTGGCCCTAGAGCGTTTGACGGCAATGACTGACCGATCGCTTGCTCATCATCCAACTGGGACTGTGAATATATCATATAAACTGTATAATTTCATATATTTATAATTATATTATACTCCGGTTTAAGTAATTACACGTAAATTTTTTTTAAACATATAGTAAAGTTACTTTATGCTACAAAATGTTTAAGAGCAACGAGTAAACCAGAAGTGGAACCACAAGAGGAATATTTGAGCCAGAGGTGAGGAAAAAAATCATCATCTCGAAATACGCGAATTTCTTTTAGTTCATTTGAATTTCTAAAACTCACCGTTTGGTAGTTTTAGCCTTCGCTAGGGCTATGCCTACCTTATGAATTGCCTCTAAAATCTAAAATTCGCGTATTTAATCACCCCTGATTTCTAACTTCTTGGGCTGTCGAATAAAGCCTACTCCATTGGGTCATAACTTGATGAGCCTTCAAGTTCAAAGCGAGAGCAATTTCTTCATTATTTTTGCCAGCTTTTTTCATCTCAACTACTTGCTGCTGTTTTGGAGTCAATCGCGTCCAATATTGCTGCCACTGTTGGGGCGTTAGCCCAAAGCTGTGTTCTAACAACGAAGTCCCTAACCAGTCACTAACTAATTCGGGTTGATGTTTCAGCCCAAACACCCGTACTGCATGATAGCTGATCTTTTCCCTCAGTCGGTAAACTTCCTGTACTGATAAGTTTAACCGTTTGGCGATCGCCTCCTGGGACTTGCCTTGAAGATATAGCTTCAGCCACTGTACAGCGTGTGATCCGATAGTGGTAGCAAGATAGCTGGCAAATTCCTGTTCTACCCGCTGCCGCTGTGCCAGTTGTTCTTCTTGTGCTTGTTTCTCTTGATACTCAGCCGTCGCTTGGTTATCTAGCAAGCTTAGGGGGCTATCACTTTCGTCAGTCAGGATCTCTTCTGAGACTAGGCGCACTCTTTCATTGGTAGGTACTTGAGTTACTCCCCCCCGCCCTGTACGACGTAAGTAATTAGCTAAGCGGTAAACCAGTAATGGTTGATTCCGAATCGGACGCAAACAATACTCTTCCAGACTAGCAAGCAACAAGGCATTACGCAGTTTGGCATCATTGGTACACTTGGCAATCCATGCCAACTGCTGTTGCATATAGCGATCGCTTTGCAGTAATTCTTGTAATACTTCTTGTAATACATCCCCAACCATCCGGTGGCGATCGCGGCTCAGGGAAACTCCTGTACGGATTTTATTCCGCAGCAGCACTGAACTCAAAAGCCGTGACATCAAATGGCGATAAGCTCCTGCAGGCGTTGCTCCCAGGTAACGCTGCCGTAAAATATTGTAACGATATGCCATCGCTTGCTGGATAATTTCTACCCCCCCTGCGGACATTTGTTCTAAACGCCCAATGTCGTTACCAACAAGCCACCGAATGATACTCTCCCTGGTTGCCGTACTTTGTTCTGGACACTCACAAGCGAGACGCGATCGCCAATCTTGCGCTAAATCTGCTGCCAAGCTCATGAGATGGCACTCCTCCAATCCCGGCTGTACAGTTTGCATGAAAACTTGCATTTGTCCCACCTACTCTTTTTGGTAGCACTTTTCGATTTCATTACGAAACCCATGAAATCATAGAGATTAAACTTCTACCTCTTTTTGTCCGGCAATCTCACCGATACCCTGACATTAGTGGTTTTGTTCCTTTGCAACTGAGGAAGCTATTTTTACATTTGTGGGAAGTTGTCTTCCACATATCTTTTTAGACCTCAACTTGCATATCAATATGATTTTCGAGTTAAGCACTGTAAATTTTGGTTCTACTGCCAGATGTAAACTGGTGAACCTCTATTTATTTCTCAGGTTCCTACCGGAGAATAATGCAATACTTAATATTACTTTACATAAACTGAAGTAACTCATAAAACCAATTTTGGCAAATGCTACTACAGCAAAGCTATATAAACATTAAGTGTAAAATGTGTAATTGTGATTACACATTTCTACTCTAAAGTCAAGTAAATAAAATTAGTAATATTTTTCTACTTTCGCTCTCCAAAAATAATTGCTATTGCCTATAATGTAATGATTGCTGCTAGAATTTGTTGGAATATTTTACTATACAATCCAATAAAAGTAAGTAATGCATTGCCTTCTCCATCCCCGATTGAGCAAATTATACCCTGAAAATTTGAATAGAAAAATAGTAGACTTTTGACCCAAATGGGTGTAAGTTAAACCCACATTTATTAACAAGATTTATTTTTAATAGCCCCAAACTAAAATTACTACTATTACATAACTATACGCGAATGTAAAATTTAGATTATTTCAAAAGTGAATGCTATTGTAACACAAAAATATTCTTTTTTGATGGCGGCGGGAGTAATTAATTTTTTTCAGTAATGCCCTAGAATTTAAGTATTATTTTGTACTTCAAATCAAAAATATCTATTTTGCTTTGTCAGCTTTTTGAAAGGATAAATTGACTACCAGTGGCAGGAAAGCTACCGAATAAATAAATGTAAAAAATAGCACTAAAGTGAAAAACTACTTATGTTGCATCAAAAAAATATTCATTGTTGCCCCTGGAGGGGGGAAAAATAGGTAATCTTTTAACGAGAAGTTTATTTATCAGATGAAAGCTGAAGTCACTGTTATCGATCATCCATTAGTTCAGCATAAGTTGACATTGATGCGCCGTTGCCAAACCAGGAGGGTGAAATTTCGGGCGCTGTTAAAAGAGATTAGCTTGTTGTTGGCTTATGAAGTGACACCAAATCTGCCGCTCAACGATGAACCAATTACTACGCCAGTAGCTGGAATAAATGCTCCTATACTGGCTCCTGATAAGAAATTGGTGATTGTTTCTATCCCAAGAGCGGGGCAGGGAATATTGGATGGGATGCTCGAACTGATCCCTTGAGCACGAGTAGGGCATATTGGATTATATCGAGATCCTAAAACATTGATTGCACTCGAGTATTATTTCCAGGTTCCCCATGATGTGGATAAGCGAGATATGTTGATAGTCGATCCGATGCTGGCTACTGGCAATTCGGCTGTAGCAGCTGTAGATCGGCTCAAGACTACCAACCCCCTGTCGATCAAGTTTATCTGCTTACTTGCAGCCCCAGAAGGAATTAAACATTTTCATGAACAACATCCTGATATACCAATTTATACCGCAGCAATTGCTCAGCGTTTGGATGAACATGGGTACATTGTGCCAGGGCTAGGGGATGCAGGCGATCGCTTGTTTGGCACTCGTTAGAGGCTAGGGGCTAGAGGCTAGGGGGAGCAGGGGGAGCTGAGGAATTAACTATTCACAACTTCACAACTTCACAACTCCACAACTCCTGTCTCCTGTCTCCTGACTTCCGACTCCTGACTTCCGAAAATCCTTCAGATTTGTTCAATTACGCCACAGGCTAAACGTCCTCCTCCTGCCTGTGCAGCCGTGCCTCCGGCTACCATTTCATCCTGGTTTTGATGTACGATAATGGCGCTGCCGTCCTGATCAAATATGCTGACAGGACTTTCATCAAGAGTGATACGGCTAGTAACAGTTGCTAGTCTGCCCTCGCCACGCTCATCTATTTCGATGTTGGGTAAATCTCCTAGATGGTAGGGATGGTTGTCTTGTACAGGGGTAGAATTACCAAACGGACCTGGGTCGAAATGTCCGCCAGCAGTGGTAAATCGAGGCTGTGCATCCTCCTCACAAATACTTTTTTCGTGAATGTGAATGCCATGAAGCCCTGGAGTGAGGACTGTAGGATCTCCCCGCAGGGCAACATCGACTAGGACAATACCATTTTTACCTTGCTTTAATTTTAGTTCTCCCGTAATATCTGGACCAAAGATTTGCGCCTTGGCAACAATATCGGGATCGGGAGTGTGAGCAAAACTAACTTTGGATGTAATGACAAAGACAAACATTGATGCTACCAGCAGAGCAAGTAGAATTTTAGACGTGAATTTTTTCATGGAATAAAATCTCCAAATACGCAAATATGTAGTAAGACAGCGTTCATCAATAGGAACATCTACCCATTTCATGGGTACTTGTCATGTGAACAAGGAGAACCACCAGACGCACCGAGGGAAAATAATTGTATAAATTGTAATGCTATATTAATAACTACTAGTACTTACTCTCATATTCCGCACGTATAATTTGACTAACTTAATATTTTCTTACAACTGCCAGAAAAAAGAATGATTATTCTTTAGCTAATCAAAGATTTGTCACGGACGATTATTATACATTGATCAGCGGTTCATTAACCTGGTAACTGGTAGTTGGTAACTGGTAGTTGGTAACTGGTATTGAGTAACTGGTAAGTGCGCGCCTGGTTATCTAAGTTAAATATAGAAACATAGCATTTCCCTTCTGGGCAGCATCATGGTAATATCTTACAAGTGGATTGTAAGTATACTCGAATAAATAATTATAGCTTTCTTCTTTCCAGCCTCTTTGTTTTAACCTTTCGCTAATATTTGCGTGGGCAAATGTTGATACGTCGGCGCTTTGCCCAACTTCATTAGCTGACAAGTATCGTACTTTTTCATAAGTTGCATAATGTTCTATTTCTGTTCCGCTTAGTACAGCGTTGATGGAAGGTAAATGATCTTCTTCGTTCTCACCGATTAAAAAGGGTGGAATAAACGAGTAATCATATCCTGTAAGTAAAAAGTGTATTGTTTTCCAAGTTTTATCAATGTCTAAATATTTGTCTTTCCCTTCGGTAAGAATGAGACGAATGTCTGCTTTTAGCTTTTCAAATTCTTCTAGCTTCGTGGACTTTAGTTTATCTAATGTTTCTGCTGCAAATAATGTGAACTCATCAAACCACTCCACATCATCAGGATCATCTGCATTAATCGTAAATTCATGTCAAAATGGTGAGTCAGGTAAATATTTGGCATCAAAAAATAATTCAACAAAATCTGGATGTTTTTTTAGCTTCTCCAGTAGGTAGGGAGATACTTGCTTAAATTCTGCTTCTATTCCCATACCTAGTCCTCTCAAAATTTAAGTAAGGGGGAGTTCACTCTAAACATCTGTTTAGAATGGAGTTTTTTGGTAAACCCGCCCCTACTAGCAAATTTGTAATATATAGATCGCACTCGCCACAACCACCGACAACAGCTTCACTCATTAACCGTTATTTTCAGGCTTTTGTTGGATCTGAGTCGTTGGGATCTCCTGGGCAGTTAAAGTAATAACCTTCCCGTATTGCATAATGCTAATAGATTCACCTAGCTTGCGGTGTCTTTCAATCTTAGGCGATCGCTGCTTTTACTCCAGCATCAATTTTGCTGTGCAGAGTTTTCACCTCTTCTTCAGTCATTTCATCCCTCTGTAATTTGGCTCCAAATCTCATCTTCATAAATTATATGCTGCTGATTAATAATGCGTTCAGCTACTAAACAGGGAAACGATCTAGAGTTGTCGTAGATCATCCAACTATCGCACAAGGGTAGATATAAATAAATCAGATTTCTCCCTCTCCGAACGTAGCGTCTAGGAATATTTCAATAAGTTTATCAAAATCACATAAACTTATCTTTTTATTCTGCTTACCTAGAGCCTTTAAAAATCATAATTAATTATTTACTATATCTAGTATACTTGATAAATAAAACATTTTAATTGCTCGTCAATTCAAAATGAATACCCCAAAGACAGTACAACAATTGCAAGCTCAATTGGTAACACCAGAAAACTTTCAGTGTTATGGGCAAGTGATTTTTGCCAGTATTGATGGCAAACCTTATGATACTGAAGATGCGGGACTCAACTTGCAAAATGGAATTCCTCGGTTTTACATCATGCGGTTGCACCACAAAGGGCGTAAATTTCACACCATCACTCGCCATGTAAAATGCACTCAATGTTTAGGTTCTTTGCAAGGTAAAGATTGGTTAATTGCCGTTGCACCTGCGAATAATGATGCTGAGCCAAAATTAGAAGATATTGCGGCTTTTCGCATTCCAGGTAATTGTTTTATTAAGTTAGAATTAGGAACTTGGCACGGGGGACCCTATTTTGACCATGAGTTTGTAGATTTTTATAATTTAGAATTGAGTGATACAAATGTAGTGGATCATTTCACCCACAATTTTCTCAAAAGTCATCAGCTAGAATTTGAGATTGTTTAGCTGACTGTATAGAGCTTTTTGCGATCGCTTTTACTCGAATATATGCATAGCTTGTGAGGGTTGATTTTGTAGTTTCTAGGCGATCGCAATATAACTAGACTAGATAAGAATCCCTCATTAGGTTCACGATGTGGAGCATATTTTGATTTAATTGTCAAGGTAGGTAGGATAAATAGTTATCTAGGGTTAGGCAGTTGAGTACAAAATCCGCCCCAAAAAGTTGGATAGGCACTCCTACCAAACACAAGAGAGCATCACTGGGCTGGGGCGCTTAGTCTTAGCCTCAGTCGTTTTGGCATGGTGATGAAGTGCGACGAGTTTTGACAATGGCTGCGATCGCACGAGCCAAGTATTATTGTGTCTGCTGTCTACTGTCTACTTACTCCATAAATTTCACATATCACAAGATTGCAGTTAAGCTAAGTAAGACCATTTAGATTAATGATTTAGGGAATTTATTACATGACCGCAACTTCTAGCAAATTAAAGTACGAAGTCAAAGATCTTTCTCTAGCTCCTTTAGGTAAGCAGCGGATTGAATGGGCTGGACGCGAGATGCCTGTATTACGCCAAATCCGCGATCGCTTTGCCCAGGAAAAACCCTTTGCTGGAATTCGGTTGGTAGCTTGCTGTCATGTAACTACAGAAACAGCCCACCTGGCGATCGCTCTCAAAGCTGGTGGTGCTGACGCTATACTCATTGCCAGTAACCCTCTATCAACTCAAGATGATGTAGCTGCAAGCCTTGTCGCCGATCATGAAATTCCTGTCTTTGCGATGAAAGGCGAAGACAACGCTACCTATCACAAGCACGTACAAATCGCCCTCGATCACCGACCCAATGTAATTATCGATGATGGTAGTGACGTAGTTGCTACCCTGATCCAACAACGACAACACCAAGTTGCTGATCTAATCGGCACAACCGAAGAAACAACGACGGGTATCGTGCGGCTACAAGCAATGTTGAAAGACGGGGTACTGACATTCCCCGCTATGAACGTCAACGACGCTGACACCAAACACTTCTTTGATAACCGCTACGGTACAGGTCAATCAACCCTAGATGGTATTATCCGCGCTACCAATATTCTACTAGCAGGGAAAACAATTGTCGTTGCAGGTTACGGCTGGTGCGGCAAAGGTACAGCCCAACGGGCGCGGGGATTGGGAGCTAACGTAATTGTAACTGAAATCAATCCTGTTAACGCAATTGAAGCCGTAATGGATGGTTTTCGGGTGATGCCGATGGCTGAAGCTGCGCCTCTGGGAGATTTATTTATCACTGTTACAGGTAATAAGCACGTAATTCGCGCTGAGCATTTCGAGGTGATGAAAGACGGTGCGATCGTCTGCAACTCTGGACACTTCGATATTGAAATTGACCTAAAATCTTTGGGTGCAAAAGCCACAGAAGTTAAGCAAGTGCGTCCCTTTACCGAACAGTATCAGCTGCCAAATGGCAAATCAGTTGTAGTACTGGGTGAAGGACGGTTAATTAACTTGGCAGCAGCTGAAGGGCATCCCAGTGCCGTTATGGATATGAGTTTTGCTAACCAAGCTTTAGCTTGTGAATATTTAGTGAAAAACAAAGGCAAGCTAGAACCTGGTTTGCACTCGATTCCAGTCGAGGTAGATCAAGAAATTGCCAGACTGAAGCTGCAAGCAATGGGAATCAGCATTGATTCTCTCACACCAGACCAAGTTGAATACATTAACTCTTGGACTGCTGGAACCTAATTTTTTTGGTTCTCTCAATCGAGCAAGATTTTGTAGGGTGGGCATTGCCCACCTTACATTTAGCGTGTTTGTTTGTGATAAATCATTTGCTCTTTCAGTCTGAAAACAAGAAATATCCAATCTTTAAATCTTTAAATCTAAAATCCAAAATTGACAATGGCTGAATGGATAACGAACATCATGAATTCCCTGGGCTATTTGGGAATTGGGCTGTTGATGTTTCTAGAAAATATATTTCCCCCCATCCCTTCGGAACTAATCATGCCCCTGGCTGGTTTTACCGTAGCGCAGGGTAAGCTGAATTTTGGGCTGGTAGTTTTGGCAGGTGTGTTAGGCACTGTATTAGGGGCATTGCCTTGGTACTATGCAGGTCAAATCTTGGGCGATGTGCGTTTAAAAAGTTTGGCAGACAAATACGGCAGGTGGTTGACAATATCCAGCAAAGATATCGAAAAGGCGAAGCGTTGGTTTGACAGGCGTGGTGGTCAAGCTGTGTTTATTTGTCGCCTAGTTCCTGGAGTACGCACGTTAATTTCACTACCAGCAGGCATTAGTCGGATGCCTTTAGTGCCGTTCTTGCTGTATTCAACACTGGGAACATTTTTGTGGGTTGGCTTACTTACCTACGCGGGGTATGTGCTGGGAGATCATTATGAACTTGTAGATGAATACCTGGCTCCTGTTTCCAAAATCGTACTTGCTACTCTAGTCATTGCTTTTATTCTATGGCTCGTAAGACGGAATATGCGGCGGTAGGGCGGCTGGAAAACACATAAAGTATTTTTTCGCTTTTGGAGATTTTTTTATGCATTTTGATACGCAACATCTTAGACAATTAATTCAAACGCTAGGACCAACATTAGGTTATTTATTAATCTGGGCAATTGTGTTTGCTGAATCAGGGCTGTTAGTGGGATTTTTCTTACCTGGAGATAGCTTACTGTTCACCACTGGATTTGTGGCATCCCAACCCGAACTTACAGGGCTTGACATTCGGGTTCTTATATTTGGCTGCTTTGTCGGTGCTGTACTAGGTGACAATTTGGGTTACTTCACAGGTCACAAATTTGGACGGCGTTTATTTCAAAAAGAAGATTCTTGGCTGTTTCATAAAAAACATTTAGTTACAGCCCAAAATTTCTATGAAAGGCATGGTAAAAAAGCGATCGTGCTAGCTAGATTTATGCCAATTGTTCGTACTTTTGCACCAATTGTTGCAGGTATTGGTTCTATGCATTATCGCACGTTTATGTTTTACAACCTAATCGGCGGTTTGATTTGGACAGTTGGAATAACGCTACTGGGGTATTTTTTGGGAAAAGTAATTCCTGCCGAACAGGTTGATAAGTATTTGTTACCAATTATTTTATTAATTATTGTTATTTCTTTAGTTCCCTCTATTATACATCTGATTCAAGAGAATAGAGCAAGTAGAAAAAGTTGAAAGTTCGTTCTAATTACTGGCAATTACTTCCTTATATCCAACCCCATTGGCAAACTATCACCAAGGGATTTGTTGGCATCTTAGGATATGTACTGGCGACATTAGCGCTAATCAATCTTGCAGGTAGATTAGCATCACCTTTTGGACAAGGTAATGTAGTAGCGATCGCCTCTATAGCTTGTTTGGCTGCCTTAGTATTTCTTGTCCGAGGCATTTGTCAAGCTGTGCAAGATATATTCATGGCACTGGCTGCCCTGAAAGTTGCTTTTAATCTACGTCAGCGAGTTTACACCCATTTACAAAAGCTGAATCTTAGCTATTTTGAAACAGCAAAAGCAGGTGATTTATCTTACCGACTAACGGAAGATATTGATCGAGTTGGAGAGATAGTGCATAAACTCTTTCACGACTTTATCCCGTGTGTTTTGCAACTGGCGGCAATTCCTGTTTACATGATTTATCTAAATTGGCAACTGACACTCGCTACTGTAATAGTAGCACCGCTAATGGGTGTTTTGATTGGCTGGTTTGGCGAAAGGTTAAGCAAGATTTCTCGTCGCAGCCAAAATCAGGTGTCGGATTTGTCAGCACTACTGACGGAAGTTTTCAGTGGTATTCGCTTGGTACAAGCTTTTGTTGCAGAAGACTACGAAGTTGCCAGATTTAGCCATGAGGCGGAACGAAGTCTGCAAGCAAAATACTCAGCTGAAAGGCTCAAAGCAATTCAGATTCCCATTGTAGGATTTTTGGAAGCCATCAGCGCACTATTTCTGTTGTTGGTGGGGGCATGGCAAATTTCTCAAGGCAACTTAACAGTAGAGAAGTTTTTCAGCTACCTTGCCGCAGCTTTGCTGTTAATTGACCCGATTAATATTACTACTAACAATTATAACGAGTTTAAACAAGGGGAGGCATCTGTAGATCGAGTTTTTGAATTATTGGCGATTAAACCTATCATCGTAGAAAAACTTCAGGCGATCGCTCTTCCTATAGCAGAGGGTAAAGTTGAATATCGTCACGTTAGCTTCGGCTACAAACCCAGTCAACCAGTCTTGCAAAACTTAAATCTGCTAGCACTACCAGGAGAAAGAATAGCTTTGGTGGGGACTTCAGGTGCAGGAAAAACTACATTAGTTAACCTGCTACCTCGGTTTTACGATCCTCACAAAGGTGAGATTCTAATTGATGGTATTAATATTCGAGATGTTCAGCTTAAGAGTCTGCGGCGACAGATTGGGATTGTTCCCCAAGAAACGATCTTATTTTCAGGTACGATCGCGCAAAATATCGCTTTTGGACAAGCTGATTTTGATTTAGAAGCAGTTCAAGCAGCAGCTAAAATTGCTAATGCCGATCAATTTATTAGCTCGTTTGCTGATGGTTATTATACTTGGGTAGGAGAAAGAGGGGTAAATTTATCTGGTGGACAACGACAAAGAATAGCGATCGCCAGGGCTGTTTTACTTAACCCCAGAATCTTAATTTTAGATGAAGCTACCAGTGCCTTAGATTCACAATCAGAAGCACTAGTGCAAGAAGCCTTAGAACGGCTGATGTACAACCGCACAGTTTTTATTATTGCCCATCGCTTAGCTACTGTGCGAGGTGCTGATCGTATTTTAGTTATGGAACAGGGGCGTATTGTTGAATCAGGCACTCATGACGAGTTGTTGGCGCTTGAGCGACGGTATGCGCGATTTTATGCTCAGCAGTTTACTAATAATCCTGTCTGAAGTGGAGTTTAAAGCAGATGTGGGGCGATCGCTTAATCTTAAAACCTAAATTGACGATAATGGCGGAACTTCAAAGTTGTTAAACAAGCAAACATTGTAAGTAGTATTAGCTAAAGCATTCATTAGCCTTCGATCTAAACTTAGCAGCGTAGCACCTACTTGATTTGACAAAGCGACATAACTAGCATCATAAGCAGAAATTCCATGAGCTAACCCAATACTAACTGCATCTGCCATTAGATCATCTGCTCAGACAACCCGCAAAGGTAAAGCTTTGAGCGTTGCTAAATCTGCGGGAACATCAGCAGCAGCGTAAAGTTTGGCACGGACATATTTCCAAAGAATATTAGCACACTCAATGTAAAACAAGTCCGGTACAAATATTTTCGTCTGTGGATATGACAGGTAAGCAAACAGCTGATTAACTTTAGGTGATAGTGGATCGGGGATAAATTGCTTAATGCCTACACTACCATTTACCACGCATCTTATAGCAGTAGTCATCGTATCGTGCGCGGTCTTCTCGAATTAGTTCCGTACTATCGGGCCATTCAATATCAGCTGAACGCTGTTCGCGCCGAAGACGAATTTCTTCTAAAAGTTTTGGTACATCCTTTCGCCTTTGATCTTCCGTTTCCTGTGTCTGTTGTGGCAAAGCTTGTTGCAATAGAGTGATGACTTGAGCGTTAATTGAACGGTTTTCAACTTTAGCTAACTCTTGCAGCCGTTCATACAAGTCATCAGCTAGATTTCGTACATAAAGGGTAGCCATCGCTTGACCTCCAAGTGTAACTTATCATACTGCTAGGATAATGCAGGCAAGTTGAGTTTACTTAACAACCTTTGCTGTGGCTTGATGAGTATAGGTTTATTGAAAGAAGTTATAGATATATTTACTAACCGTTTGTCTAGAGTCGCTAGTGGGATCGCATAACTTCTAAAAGACGTTATGAGCGTGCAACGCCAGCTATTATGTAGGACTTACTTGGTACAAATAGACAATTTGTATGCATGAATGCTCCTTGCAGCGGTAAGGGCTGTTTTCCCTTGCTTTGATTTTCCGCGCATTGGCACTCATAGTTTCCGAAACTGGCACTTTAGTTTCCGATCAGGACGTTGCCTTCAAGCTAGACTTGGAATTATTTTTGTAGCTATTAGCGCTCACAGGAAATCACGCGGTATATTCATATAATTGTTTTTCTGTCAATAGTTTTATTATATTTAAAGTACCAAATAGCACTGCAAATCTTACCTGCTCTAGATTTTAACTCATCAACGGCAACTATGCAGATTAATCCACCGACCAATATTGATGTTTCTGAACCATTAGGCTCCTCTTCATCTCTAGAAATTTATGATGTAGTAGTGATTGGTGCTGGACCTGTTGGATTAGCTACTGCTATTGGCTTACGTCAGCGCGGCATTGATAATATTCTCCTGATCGATCAAACGAGGGCTTTTCGTCAGGTGGGGCAAGTAATAGATCTTCTTCCCAATGGATTAAAAGCTATAAAAGCATTGAATTTTGCGGCTTATGAAGCCGTCAAGAAAGAAGGAATGACGATGGGTTCACTGCCATCTAATAATCAAACAACCCAAGCAACACAGAAAAAACCAGCGCCACCTTCACGCCAATGGGTGCGGGTAAATTTGCAGGGGCAACCAATACAATCAATCTCCTTGGAATACGATGATTGGTTACAAAAGTATGGCGAAGGTCGAGTATCTATTAGTTGGTATAACTTGCAGACCACCCTCAGAAATCTACTTCCCTATGAGCAAGTCAGAGCCAACCATCGTTGTGTAGATGTGGTCGATGATTTTGATGCTGGATGTGTTCGCGTAGATTGTATATCTGAAAACGGGACAGAAGCCAACCCTTATGCCCAATGGATAGAGAGTCCACAACAGGATAAACTCTCCCCATCTGAGCCAACGTCTCAACAATCGGGCAAACACTCGTTCTATGCCAAATTAGTAGTTGGAGCAGATGGGATCAACTCTCAAGTTCGCCGTCGGCTATACCGTGATTGCCCCTACCAAACGTTTGCCCTGCCAGAATATTCTGGGTTTGCTGCTGTGGGATGTATGGGACTAACAGAGGTTCCAGACGGGCTAATGACAGAACTTCAGGAGAAGTTTTTTAGCAATTCACCCATAGTAACGGTCGTGAACGATCGCCCCCCTAAAGATTCTGCTAATGAGGAAAAGCCCAGGTTAATTTTAATTCATCGACCTGATGGATCTTTGGGGTATATTTTGCATCTTCCTTTACCGTTGTCAGTTCTGAAGGAGTCGGGCAGTAAATTAATTGATAAAGCGGTGCAGGAGCTAGAGCAAGCAGACTTTCCTGAATGCCTAAAGCAAGTTGTCAGGCTGGCGAATTCAGCTAATTTAATATCCCGTCCGTACTACATTCATCGTGCGACACTTTCAGAAGAAATCCGCTTTCCTTCTACAGCTTGCTTGCATCGACAAGATGATGCTTTATTCATGCCACCTCCTTGGAGTAAAGGGCGAGTAGTGTTAGTCGGTGATGCGGCACATGGGATGCCTCCTTTTATGGCTCAAGGGGCGAATCAAGGATTGGAAGATGCTTTAGCGATCGCAACGAGGATCGCTAAAATCAGCTCTATGCAGGATTGGGATAATACACAAGCTATTGAGAGCGCCTTAGAGAACTATGAGCGGCTTCGTCGCCCCTTGATGGCTTACATTCAAAAACAAACCTTAGAAAACTCTGTTCGCACGGCAGAAGAACAGTTTGAATATGAAAAACAGGTATATCACCGGAATTTTGACCAAGTGCTAGAGGCATTATGGCGTTGAGTCGAGACTTGTGACACTCACACAGTTGTTAGAGAAAACCGTAAAAGTCAACAGACGTTCGCCAAAAAGCAGGTCTAGTGATTAGGTTTTGCACATATTGTTTGAGAATATCGCCATCAGCTAGCATTTTCGATGTGAAAGTGCTACTTGTAAAGGCTCGGCAACACGGTTAAACCACTCAATAGTTTCCTATCAAGACATTTGGCGCACGTTTTTTGGTAGGTAAGATATTCTTACAGCAGGTTAGGAAGTACCAAAAATATATACTGCTCAACGGGTTGTTCTAAAGTTACGAAAAGCATAGATCAACCATTGGTAGTAATTCCCCTAGAAAAAATACTACGAGCGCTCAACAGTTAAATTCTTCTATTCTACAAAAGTATCGTTTAATCTATTATAGCGGGCGCGCTATTTGCTATTAGCTATTAGCTCATGTTATGCGCCTTAAAGATCAACAACTAACCCTGGGTTACTTGTCCTAATCTTAATGCGTCTTGCTATAACAGCTCTACAACATCTGCGATTTGAAGGGCTACCAACTATCAAAAGTAGAATAAAGACGCTTGCTGTAGCCCCTAGATACAGAGAAAGTAACACTAGTACAATAATGTAAATTTATGCGGCGTTGCAGCTCTTGCAAACAGCTATTTTACTTTTTAAGGCTATTGGTATCAAATTTTAAACGGAGAGGGTGAGATTCGAACTCACGGAACCTTGCGGTTCACTTGATTTCAAGTCAAGCGCAATCGACCACTCTGCCACCTCTCCAATCTAGCTGTTAGCGTTTAGCTATTAGCTATTTAAACAATCTAACAGAAGGACATTATATCATATTTCTATGCAGATTGCACTACTGAACTGGATTGTTGGTAAAGGATTTGTTTAGATACAACTTTAAAGTCTTTGCCTACCCAAACCATAGAGACTTGGGAGACAACACCAGCTTGCAGAGTGACGAGGGAAAAATTACGCAGGCGATCGCCTTCCTTTTCCACAATCCGAGGCACACTCGCCGCATTTAAGTAAACTGTCCCTTCCGAACTGGCATAGATCGCCTTGCGTAGATGCTGCTGAGTATGTCTTAATTTATGGTGCATATGACCAAATGTAACCAAGGGAATCTTTTTCCCAGCAGCCCTTGTTTGCGCGATCGCATCAGCAAAATCTGGATCGCCAAAGTCACCGCCTAGCGGTTGCCAGTCTTTGCCACAGGGATCTTCAGGGCAACCGCCTAATCCCAATGGACCATTATGACCCAGAAAAATTACTGTTTCCTCTGCTGTGCTGTTTGCTGCTGCTACCATTCGCGCTGTGGACTCTTCAAAGCTTGTCACCCCAAAGCGTTCTTGATAGAAGTCTTCATTCTTCCAAACTGATCCACCCCAGCTAAAGGGACGACTGCCTACAACTGTTAAATTCAAATCTGGAAAATCTAGCTTGCTATATCCTACATGGGCTGAGTCTAATAAATCTATTTGTTGCTGCACCCAGTCTTCTTTTTTCCGGTCGTAGGGACACTTTCTGCGACCCCATTCTGTGGCTGTGTACCAAGCATCATGATTGCCGAAAACTGCTGCTTTAGGGATATCGATACAGGCGATCGCCTGTACAACTTCTACCGATTCGTTGCCATAATCTCCTACAAATAAGGCTAAATCAATGCCCAACTTCTTCAGGGCAACGCCGTCTTCGGCTTCCCATAGATCATGGATGTCCCCAATAACTGCGATTGCGATCGTTTGTTGATGATTTCTCTGACTGGTCATGCCATCTTCCTTGCCGTCTTTCTCCAGCATAGGAAAGCATGACCAAAATTGACACTACCCTAGGGTTTTTCTCTGACTAGAAATCTCTTGTCTTCCCCTGGTTTTCCGTCTTAAAAAATGAGGGCAGCCGCCATTGTGCCGGAGCTTCCTCCGGCAGGGTGTGGCGGCTTCGCCTTGTATTCGAGTTATCTGTTGGCAACCTGGGTGATCTATTTTGAAGGACCGCTTCATTTTTTAGGGTTACATCGGATTCCCCTCCTGTCAATTTTGGTAAAAAATACTATAATTTCACAATACAACAACTTCTAACTTCAGGTAGATCCTTATTGTGTTTACCGCTGCATTTATCCAAAGAAACTCTTCTAGAACCGCACAAGCACCTATAGACTTATTTGAAGCTATTCAAAAGCTCAAACAAGAACTGAATGCAGTGATTCTGGCACATTACTATCAAGACCCAGATATTCAGGATATTGCTGACTACATTGGCGACTCGTTAGGACTCTCCCAACAAGCGGCTAAGACTGATGCTGATGTAATTGTCTTTGCAGGCGTTCATTTTATGGCAGAGACAGCGAAGATTCTCAACCCTAACAAGTTGGTGCTGTTACCAGATTTAGCGGCGGGTTGTTCTTTGGCAGATAGTTGCCCTCCAGAGGATTTTGCGGCTTTTAAGGCAGCTCACCCAGACCATCTGGTGATTTCCTACATTAACTGTACGGCTGAAATTAAGGCGATGAGTGACATTATCTGCACTAGTTCCAATGCTGTTCAGATTGTGCGTCAAATTCCACTAGACCAACCAATTATTTTCGCTCCAGATCGGAATTTGGGGCGGTACGTGAGTGAACAGACTGGGCGAGACTTGTTACTATGGCAAGGCAGCTGTATTGTGCATGAAACTTTCTCAGAAAAGAAGATTGTCCAGCTTAAAATTCAACATCCACAAGCCGTTATGCTTGCTCACCCTGAGTGTGAACCATCTGTATTACGTCATGCAAACTATATTGGTTCTACCACTGCTTTGCTAAAGTATTGCCAGAAAAGCTCAGCTCATAGTTTCATAGTTGCTACCGAGTCAGGTATTATTCATCAAATGCAAAAAGAAGCGCCTGACAAACGCTTCATTCCAGCACCGCCAATGAACAATTGCAATTGCAATGAATGTCCTTTCATGCGGTTGAATACCCTGGAAAAGCTTTATAGGGCAATGAAAAATCGTACTCCAGAGATTACGATGTTAGAGGAAATCCGTTTAGCAGCTCTGCGACCACTACAACGAATGTTAGAAATGAGTGTTTAAAGCTTTGAGAGAATTTGAGTACCTAAATGTTCCTATATTGACGTGAAAAGAAGGGGCGGTCGCAACCTCTGTTTGTTACAGCTATTACATCTATTAATATTAGATTGCTCAATAAGAGGCGATCGCTCACAACGTATTTTGATTGTTTGGAAGCGTTTTTGTAAAAGGTTTTACCCTACCTGTTACTAAAACTCTTTCCAAGCGTAACGATTACAAGTTCTTCTAGATGAATTTAGTTTGCTTATACTAGTGCTACTAACAACCTTCAAAACTGAGTCTAAGGATTGGAGAATATGACCTACTTCTGGAACGTTAAACTTTTCAGGGTCGTTTGTAAAATACAAGCACTCTTTACTTTCAGATAACTCTGATTTACCAGGTGGAGCATAAAAATCCGAAGCCTCAACAGCTTTACAAGCTCCCACTATTTCAACATAAGTAGGATAAGTTATGCAAAAAACTAAAATTTCATCATCCTCTGGTTGATAAACAGCTCGATCAGTTTTTTGAAAAGTCCATGATTTTTCAGAGCGGTCATGATGAACGCTCTTGACATGAAATCTTGCTTTTGTAGTTTTGATGCTGATATCAAAACTTTTTTGGTGTCGCTTATGAATACTGAAATCTGCTCCTTGAGTGATTTTCACTCCAATACTATGAAGTTCTTGCTCAGAAATGTTCAAAGCTGCAATTTAACTTTACATTTTAAGTAACACGACTTATGATATCGTCAAAATGCTTACCCCGACAGAATACTTTCCATCCAATGCACATAACTGATTTCTTTACACATATATGCTTGAAGATAGCTAAATTTATCTAGTAGTTTGTTTCCCCATATTTGCGGAATATCTATTAGCTGTAAAATCAAATAAGCTATTATAGTAGTATAAATTTGTATAGCAATACTCACATTTTTTGTAATTATAGCAAATTGCAAGTTTATGAGGTACAGGAATAACAATTTATTAACTAGTTTTTTAAATGCTTGGGATTAACTAAATCAAGCGCCGTCGCAATTAAAATATCAACCATTTTTGAGTTGGTTGGATAAAATTGACGTAAGAAAGCTTT